>CASFXY010000032.1 GCA_949298805.1 uncultured bacterium | reverse complement strand
TACTTCTTGCCTCCTGAAGCTATGGCAGTTAACCCTGTTATTATCTCATCTCCTCTGCCGGGTGGTGCTTTAACTGCTAATACTCAAATGATGAGAGATAACGGCACAATGGATAAATTCCCCGAGGTTGTTGCTGCTATGAAAGAAGTTGTTGAAAAAGGCGGTTTTGCAACTTCTGTTACACCCGTATCACAGTTTTATTTCCAACAAGCTTACTCAAATGTTATGTTTGGTGCTTGGAAGAAAATGACTGAAGGATACGGAAAAATGGTTCTTGGCTACTTTGGCAAAACTCCATGCGAACCTGATCCTGAAGTTGTTAAAATGGCTGAAGAACAGCTCGGTCTTAAGCCGACAACCGAACTAGTTGTTGACTTAAACGACAAAGATCCTAACAAAGGCATTGAAGCTGCTAAGAAAATGCTTAAAGAAGCAAATCTTGAAGAAACGGAAGAAAATATCTTTATTGCTGCAGCTTGCAAAGAAAAAGGTATTATGTTCTTGCAAGGTAAAGGACAAATCGGTGTAAGAAAAGTTGATCCGAATATGAAAGCAGCTTGCGATATGGAAGGCAAACCCGAAGGTTACACAGTTAGCGTTAATAATAAAAAATATGCCGTTAGAATCGAAGGCAACAAAGCTGTTGTTAACGGTAAAACTTATGATATATCAGTTAAAGACGGTATTGAAGCAAAAGAAGGTGTTAGCTCATCTGATGCAACACCTATCAAGGCGGCTCTCCCGGGTGCTGTTTTAAAAGTTAATGTTTCCGAAGGTGACATGATTGAAGAAGGCGATGTACTTATGGTACTTGAAGCTATGAAAATGGAGACCGAAATCAAATCTCCAAAATCAGGCAAAGTTGCTTCGATTGACGTTAATGTTGGCGAACAGGTTAAAAACGGTCAAGTTCTGGTAACATTGGCATAAGGAGGATTTGACTGATGAATTTTATTGATATTTTTCAAAACTTATGGAAATCAACAGGTATTTTCAATATGATTTTACCTGCAGACCCGAATTTGTCAGGGGCTGAACAAATTATGCACATGTATGGTGCGCCAATTATGTTCCTTGTTTGCCTTGTACTTTTGTATTTAGGTATTAAAAAGGAATTTGAGCCCCTTTTGCTTGTGCCAATTGCTTTTGGTGGTATTTTGGCAAATATTCCGGTTTGCGATATTGCAGGTCCTAAAGGCTTTTTAGGTATAGTATACGAAGCAGGTATTCATGCAGGATTATTCCCGCTGTTTATCTTTATGGGTGTAGGCGCTATGACTGACTTTGGTCCGCTTATTGCAAATCCAAAAACCGCTCTATTGGGTGGTGCAGCGCAGTTCGGTATATTTTCTACCTTATTATTTGCCCTTTTGCTTGGCTTTACATTGCCTCAAGCGGCATCAATAGGTATTATAGGTGGTGCTGACGGTCCTACATCAATTTTTGTTACATCCAGATTAGCGCCTGAATTATTAGGTGCAATTGCAGTTGCTGCATATTCTTATATGGCACTTGTTCCGATTATTCAACCGCCAATTATGAAAATGCTTACAACCAAAAAAGAACGTCTTATTGAAATGACACAAATGAGAGAAGTATCGCAGCGTGAAAAAATCGTTTTCCCGCTTTTGGTATTAGGTCTTTGCATTATTTTGTTACCAGATGCTTGTCCTCTTGTTGGTGCGCTTGCTTTCGGTAATTTATGTAAGGAATCGGGAGTTGTAGATAGGCTTTCTAAAACGTTGCAAAACGAATTCATTAATATTGTTACAATTTTGCTTGGTTTGTCAGTTGGTTCAAAACTTCAGGCAAGTCAGTTCTTGACTGTTCAAACACTATACATTCTTGTGCTTGGATTGTTGGCATTTAGTTTTGCAACAGGCATGGGTGTAATCTTTGGTAAGATTATGAATAAATGTTCTAAAACACCTATCAATCCGCTTATCGGTGCAGCCGGTGTCAGTGCTGTTCCTATGGCGGCACGTGTAGTTAACAAGGTTGGTCTTGAATATAACCCAAATAACTATTTGTTGATGCATGCTATGGGTCCAAACGTAGCAGGTGTAATCGGTTCAGCTGTTGCAGCCGGTGTATTGCTTGCAATTTGCAGCTAATATATTTTGTAATTATTAATGCAGTCCTTTTTTAGGGCTGCATTTTTTATGGTAAAATTGAATATTATTGTGCGCCTGTAGCTCACTGTAGCTCACGGAGTGAACGAAGTTTGCGACTTAAAAAAAATATCCGACTGAGCTATAATTATATTTAAAATTGAATATTATTGTGCGCCTGTAGCTCAGTCGGATAGAGCGTTGGTCTCCGAAGCCAAAGGTCACGGGTTCAACTCCCGTCGGGCGCAAATATAGGGGGAAATATGTATATAATTTTGGCTTTAATTATTGGTATTATTTTAGGTTTTGTGTTTGCAAAATTAAAATTTGAAATTACAAGTGCAAAATTGCAAAGCGAAATTGATAACTTAAAAAATACTCAAAATACATCGCAAACACTCTGCGAAACTATAAAAAATGAGTTTGTAAATATTGCTAATTCAGCTATTCTTGAAAAACAGCAAATGCTTGAGGAACAAAATTTAAAAAAACTTGATAACCAGCTAAATCCACTTAAGGAAAGAATTTTAGAATTTCAGAAAAAAGTTGAAGAATTTAATGTTTCAGGAGTTAAAAATACAAATATTATTCAAGAGCAAATTAAATCTTTGACAAATGAGAATAATTTAATCAGAATGCAGGCAGAAAACCTTACTCGTGCTCTTAAAGAAAATTCAAAGTCGCGTGGACTTTTTGGAGAGATGATTTTGGAAAATATTTTAAAATCATCGGGCATGGAAAATAAAAATGAGAATCCTCAATGCGGTATATATATTACACAAAAGGGTTTCCGCTCAAATGATAATCCTAATGGCGCAAAAATCACACCCGATGCTGTTGTTTACTATCCTGACGATGATAAAAATATTGTAATTGATTCAAAAATGTCTTTCGTTGATTTTTTAAACTATATTGAATCTGACGATGAAAATGAAAAACAGGCACTGTTAAAGCAATTTTATAAATCAATCGAGGAGAGAGTAAATGAATTAAGTGGCAAGTATGATAATCTTGAAGGGCTTGCAACGCCTGACTTTACACTTATGTTTGTGCCTGTTGAGGCTTGTATAAACTATATTTATTCAAATATAAAACTGGTGGAAGATGCATATAAAAAACGTGTCGTGATTGTTGGTCCGGCTTCATTAATTGCTACTTTGAAAGTTATCAAATATTCTTGGGCGCAAAAAAATCAGGAAAAGAATGTGCGTGAAATTTTGAAATTGTCGGATAATGTTTATTCTAAAGTTGTAACTTTAATAGGGCATCTTGAAAAATTACAAACAAATTTTACCACAGTACAAAAAACATTTTCTCAAATCCTCATAACTCTTAGCGGACGAGGCGGACTGTTTTCTCAAACAGAAAAACTCAGGGAATTTGGTATTTCGCCATCAAATTCGATTGACAAAAAATATATTGAAACAAGCGGTGATGAGCTTTTAGAGGCAAATTTGTAAATTTTTGTAAAATTAATTGACAAAAATTAGAAAAAACTAACAAATAAAAAAATTTACATGCTTTAATGCTGATGTAAACTCCTCTATAAACTCCGTAATACTAATTCTATCCATCACGGCTTCAATGCAGTAGCATCGAGCCGTTTTTTTTACGAGCGCAGCTCGAGGCGGTGTTTACACCAGCCGAGAGCAAGCGAGTCTTGAGAATGTGAAGCCCGTGACGGCTGCGATGAGGCATTTGAAGCTATATTTCCAGACACAAAGATTAAATTTTATTGCAAACTTTTTGCAAATAGTTCTTTATATGCTTAAGATTTCTTTAATTGCCATAGGTATTACATTTGGAAGGTTTGATGCAAGAACGGAATATTCTCCTTGAGTTCTGCTTGCGATTTCTCCACAAAGTCCATGCAAATATGCTGCAAGACAGGCAGAGTTCTCTAATGTCGCACCTTGCGCACAAAAACCTGCTATCATGCCTGTTAAAACATCGCCTGCGCCTGCTTTTGAAAGCGCTGAATTGCCGGTTGGATTTATAAAAATTTTACCGTTAGGTATTGCGATTATACTTTCATGTCCTTTTAGAAGCACAATACAATCGAAGTATTTGCTTGCCTCCCAAGCCCATTTTATTCTGTTTGATTGAATTTCTTTTACATCAATCTCTAAAAGTCTTGATAATTCAAGCGGGTGTGGTGTTATTATGGAGTTTAACGGGAATATTTTTTTATTTTCGGAAGCTAATATATTTATAGCATCTGCATCAATAACAATTGGGATTTGTGTGTCGATATTATTTTTAAGAAAATTCATTACAAAGTTTTTTGTACCGCCAAGTGTGGATAATCCGCATCCTATAGAAATTGCATGCGAATTGGCGACACTGTTTAAATACTTGATGCCATCTTTTGGTATCGTGCCAAGAGGACTTTGCCCAAGGTCTAAAAACGTTATGTCAGGAGAATTTGCAGCAACTAATGGTATTACATCGCTTGCTGTTGCAAGCATTGTGGCGCCTGCCCCTGCTTTAAGAGCAGAAATTGAGCTTAAATAAGCTGCGCCAGGATAAAACATTGAACCTGCAATATTTAAGACATTTCCATAAGTGCCTTTATTTGATATTTGAATTCTTTGGGGTAAAAATTTTGCTACAATTTCTTTATTTAGATTTGTGATTGATACATTACTATCCATTTTGTTCTCCTATGTGCCCAAGTTGTCTTATAGCTTCGTAAGAACCTATTGCTACCGAATTTGAAAGATTTAAACTTCTGGTTTCTTTGCGCATTGGTATTGTTACAAGGTTATTTTCGTATTTTTTTAAAATCTCATTATTCAAACCTCTTGTTTCCGGTCCGAATACAAGGAAATCTCCCTCTTTATATTTTATTTTACTGTATAATTTGTCTGTTTTTGTAGTAAAAAAATAGTAATTATTTTCATTTTCGGGAAAATTTTTAACTAATTCTTCAAAACTTACAAGATGTTCTATTTCAACTTTATCCCAATAGTCAAGTCCGGAACGTTTCAGATATTTATTTGACAGTGAAAAACCCAGTCGTCCGCAAAGAAATAGCTTGGCACCACTGCAAGCGCACAGTCTTGCAACGTTGCCTGTGTTTTGAGGTATTTCCGGCTCTACCATAACTATATTTAAAAAACTCTTTTTCATTTATTTGTCTTCAAAAAATCTTTTACTTTCAAGTATAACAGGCAGACCTCTTAAAACACAAAATATAACGGCAATATATGTGCATATTAACCCTATTGAAAGGATTATATGGTCACAGTTGAAATGCAAATGCCCCAAACTTAAGAAAAGAAAGGCTATAGCTTTACAAAGAGCGTAAGTAAATCTTGAGAAATTTGAAGCAACAATAAATTTTGCAACCTTACCTTGCATCATTGTTTTTTCCCCAAAAGCCGTATAACCTTGTGCAAGAGCAAGAGAGCGCAACGAGTCTGTAATTATGCCGCGAGTCAGTACAATGATTGGAATTGCGACATTTATCCAGCCAAGTGCGCAAAATGTAATCCAGAAAACATTTTCTACAATTCGGTCACCCATAATGTCAAGTACTGCACCAAGTTTTGATGTTTCATTAAATTTTCTTGCGATAAAGCCGTCAAGTCCGTCAAACCACATTACAAAAATTGTTAGAATAACCGCTGTTAAGGTTGCTGTATCGTTTTTTAAAAATAAAAGCGCAACAACAATAAAAGCAAGAAAAATTCTTGAAAGTGTAATAATATTTGCCATTTTATTCCCCTTTTAACTCCTCGTTAATATATTTTGCAACTTCTTCAACACAGTGCTTATTTCCCATCAAAGAACGTAATTGCATTAGCCCTTCAAGCTGTTTTTCCCTGTGCTGCTTGTTGTTTAATAATTTTATAATTTCTTGTGCTATTTTATCTGACTTTGCATCGTACATCAAAAACTCTTTTACGATATCTTTGCCTGTTATAATGTTTACAAGACAAGCATTTTTGATACTTCTTACCATAAGATATATCAGATAAAATATAAATGGTCCCCGATAAGCTATAATCATTGGTGTATTATACATAGCGGCCTCAAGGGCAACAGTTCCGGATGCAAGTATGAGGGCATCTGAGATACTTAAAAGCGCTTGATTTTCTCCTTTTATTGTTTTGTATGTGGTATTAAAGGCGCTATCAGGGAGGTTTGGTGCGTGTGAAAATACAAATTGTACGTCAGGGCAATTCTTTTCAATAATTTTAACTGCACCCGTAAATATTTTTAGAAGGTATTTTATCTCAAACATTCTTGAACCCGGGAAAATTGATACCAAGCGTTTGTTTTTGTCCAGATTGTGACGGGTAAAAAATTCATCCCTATCTGCTTTTTGCGGTAATTCAAAATTTAGCGGATGTCCTACAAATACCGAATTAATACCTTCTTTTTCATACATTTCTTTTTCAAAAGGAAAAATAGTAAAAACTTTTTCTATATTTTTTTTAATTGTTTTTAGCCTCCATTTGCGCGATGCCCAGACTTGCGGAGGTATGAAGTAAAACACTTTAAAGCCTTCTTTTTTGAGAAATTTTGAAATTGCCAGATTAAAAGTTCCATAATCAACAAGCAAGACCATATCAGGCTTAAATTCGTTTTTCAAATATTCAATTATTCTTTTTCCTAATGTGAAATGGTCAATTACAAGCTTTGGTGTAATTCCTATGCCGCCCATTTTTGAATGGTCTGAAAATAGTTTCACACCTTGATTTTTTAGATTTTGTCCGCCGATACCTTCGATAATTACCTCGGGATTTATTTTTCTTAATTCTCTTACAACTCCTGATGCGTGCTTATCGCCTGAAGATTCGCCGGTGATTATGAAAATTTTTTTTAATGCCATACTTACCGTTTTTTATACTGCTATTATTGAAATTTTATGTTTATTTGCATAGTCAATCATTTCTTTTTGATTAACTATGATTGTTTCGCCTGCCTCCAGTGCAAGTACTGTTGCACCGTATCTGCGCATTGTTTTTAAAGTTCTGATGCCAACTGTCGGGATATCAAACCTTTTGTCTTGGTTTGGTTTTGCAACCTTTACAACAACTGCACCTTTGCCTCTGGCAAGTTTTGCCCCTCTTTTAATACATTTATCAGTGCCTTCTATTGCTTCAACTGCCATAATCATACGATTTTTCATAACAACTGATTGACCTATGTCTAATTTACCCATTTCTTTTGCTGTTTTGAAACCGTATTCAATATCATACAGTTCCTGTTCGTTTGGTGTACATTTTGTCAATACTCCTTTTTGCACCATCAAATCTTTAATAAAAATTGTTTGGTCCAGAACACTTACTCCGATAGAATTTAACTCCTCTACAATTCTTAGCATAATAGCATCGTCATTTAACTTAAAGGCTTCTTTAATATATTCAACAGCTTTTGGCTCGAGTTTAGGTCGTTTTAACAACATTGTTTTTGAAACTTTTCCTAAAAAGGTCAGTTGTTTTATATCTTCATCTTTAAGTAGTCTTTCAATTGTTTCAACTTGTCCAAACCCTAGGGAAACAACTTTTGAGCAGTGTTTTTGCAGTTCTTTGCAATTATCCGATGATAGTGAAATTGCAATAACTTCAAAACCGTTTTCCTTAGCGCTTTGTGCCATTTTTACAGGCAAAAGTCCATCTCCAGCTATTAAGCATTGTTTATTTTCTAAAGTTATACTCATAATTCCATGTTACCTTCTTGTGATATGCTTGTTTTTACGTTTCCGTCAGCAAAAAACGCTTTAGGATTAAGTGTCATTCTGATTTTATCTGCTTCAACAGTCGAGCCTTCATTTGTTATTTTTGAACGACCGGTAAAAATGATTGTATTGGGTTTGTTTGTTTTTGGGTCTACAAGTAATTGAGCTTTTGGACCTTGTGCAAAATAATCTTTGTATTTGACTCTTACATTTCCGCCTGCAACAAGAGTGTTTGTCGCTTTATTGAATTGTTGGTATCTTGCCTCTACATATACTCTTGTGCCGTCTTCAAAAGTAACATCGGAGGAGCTGTTCCCAGAAACCTGAAATTCTTCTCTTTGTGGGACGTATTCAAACATATTACCTTTTATAATGTTTGCTTTTTCTTTCATTGTGACGTTGCCAATGAGTTTTAAATTCTGAATATTCCCGCTTTTATCAACTATTGCACTTGCTTTATCCGAAAATGTTTCTAAATCTTGATAATGAATAATTACTTTGCCGTTAGCCTTCATTAATTTTGTAGTTGTGTCGTATTCTTGCGAATCTGCGTTAATTGTCATAATTGGTTGGCGATTTTCCATCATAATTGATTGAGAGTTTCCTTGCGCCAAAACAGTTTTTTTAATTAATGAAACTTTAATTATATCGGCTTTGATTTCATTTTTTTTATGTTCTTTGTTTTGAAATGCGTATGGGTTATCCAAAAAAGTTGCAAGTGAAGGTTTTTTGCTTACAGGATCTAAATCCAATTCTGCGCGCGGGCTTTTTACTTTAATATCGCCTACGCTTACCTGTACATCGCCTTCAAAAAAACCTTTATTTTGGTCGAGTTTTATTGTTTGTTTTTTTGCCTCTATTACCACATTTGCACAATAGCCGCAAAGTGTTGTAAATAGTGATATTATAAGTACCAATATTATCTTTTTCATTTATTTTCCTTTGTGTTAAATAAGTTTAATTCTTCTTGTTTTTGCCCTTCTTTTGTAAATATCATAGTTTGTGAGTCACCTATAATTTTAAAGAAAGTTAGATCTGAGTTAAAAACAGCTTTTTTGCTTATAGTAGCAAGTTCGTCATTTCTCTTTATTCTTACATTTCCGGATGCTGTTATGTCAGTATTTTTGCCGCCCCATACAATTTTATCCGCAAGTATCGAAGATCCGTCTTTTGATACAATCAAAGTTTCCCCTTCTAAAGTAACTGTTTTTGTAGAATCTTCGTAAGTTCCTTTTGGCGATTCAAAACTTAGCGCTACATTTTTGTCTTTGTCATAAAAATTGCCTATTATTTCGGTTAGGACAACAACTTTTTTTGAGCTTTCATAACTTCCTGTTTTTGCATATAATTCCCAGTATTTTTTGTGGTCTTTTGTTTCTGTTAAAATAAGATGTTTTACAATTACTTTTTGAGATTGGTTGAGCGCACCGGATACATTTTTTCTTATATCACGCGTTACAAACCACGCCCATAAAAAACCTGCGGTACATAAAATTGCGATTGATAAAAAAACTATTAAATAGATTTTTTTCTTACTCAAGCCCATGATAGGCATTATTTTAACATAAAGTGTATAAAAAAGTTTAGTAAAGTTGATTAAAATTAAGGAAAATTAAGAGGGGTTGATTTTTGTTTTTTAGCGTTTAATAATGGGATGTAAGCGATAATATCGCGGGATGGAGCAGTCCCGTTGACCCGTCGAGGGTCAAGTTGAAAATACGAGTCGGGCGACGAGATGCCAGACTGTAAAAATGAAAATTGAATAATTTTATCGCGGGATGGAGCAGTCTGGTAGCTCGTCGGGCTCATAACCCGAAGGTCGTTGGTTCAAATCCAGCTCCCGCAACCATTTGAATTAACTGGCTTTTAGAGATTTACTAAAAGCCAGTTTTTTAGTAAATACAACACATTTTACAATAACTGGCTTTTAGAGATTTACTAAAAGCCAGTTTTTTAGTAAATACAACACATTTTACAACACAATAGAATTAAATGAACTTAAAATCACTTGCAGCCTAAGTTTAATCGAATAAGTTATGTAAAGATTTTCAAAAGCCACCCCATACAGCCCCTCTCATTGTGTGATGAGGTTTCTTGGTCGAGGAAATAAGTTTTCCCATTCTGAGATTTTTCTCGGTCTGAAAAACCCCGCCCTGATAAATTCAGATGAGAGCATTCTCGGGCGAATGATGAAATGTTTTGCGGCGGCGAGGTATAAAATTACATTTAAAAATAAAAAGTCTAAAGATTGTTATTTAGTAAGCGCAACAACAATTTTATAAAAATCTTCTATTTTGTCTGGGTTGTCTTTTAGTTTTTGATTAATTTGGGTAAGCAAATCAGCATCAGTATTTTTATGCTCAAAATCAAATGCATCCAAAAATGAACTATCAAGAACTACTAGTAAGTTTTCAAGATTTATCATAGAAGGGTAATTCTTGCCATTTTCAATATTGCTAATGGTTGTCGGGTCGACATTAATTAGTTCTGCTAACTTTTCTTGGTTAATACCCTTTCTTTTTCTTAATTCTCTTAATCTTCTACCTAATAGCTCTTTTTTGTTCATTTTAAACCCTCTATTTCATGGTAGATTGAAAATTTGTTAAATGAACTTAATTGAACTCATTTAAAAGTTGTAAAATGATTTCAATTCATATATTATTAAATTGTACTCAATTTATTTTGCAATAATGATTTAAAATGGAGGTTAGTATGCGTAATTTTAAAAATATTCTTGTTTTATTTTTATTTTTTACAGTTTTATCTGCAAATGGTTCGATAGCGCTAGATAAATTAGAGACATTTGAATTAAAAATGTGGAGATTAGAAACAGAGATGAAATACAATAGGGCAAAGTTTTTCACTAATGCCTATAAATTATATTTAGATAAGAAGTATAAAGATAGTTTAAAACTATATAATCTTTATCTGGATAACTACCCAGCAACTGCTATGTTGTTTTATGAAAGAAGTTTAATCAAATATGCAATTGGTGATTACAGTGGTGCATTATCTGACTATGAAGAATCTTTAAAATTAGGATTAAAAACCTTAGATGTATCAGAATTTAAAGAAAGTCCTAAAAATATCAAAGAATTAATAATAACATCAAAAAGCCCACTAACTTATGAGGACGCTTCTACTTATTTTTTGTTTGCCCCTATTCGTAATAAATTTACATTAAAAAACAATAAGAAAAATCATAATGATTATGCCGTTTCTTTAATAAGAAATGGTTATTATGAAGACGCAATAAAGCATATGCAGATTGCAATAAAAGAAACTCCACACGAGCAAAATATGTATTATAATCTTGCGCTAGCATACTTTATGAACAAACAATATGATTTAGCTATTAATGTAATTAATGATTATTTTGAAAAAGTATACAAATATATGGACGCTAAAACTGATATTACCGACATAAAAGTGTTGCAAGCAGAATGCTTATTTTCATTAAATAAAAACGAGGAAGCGATTAATATAACGAATCAATATAGTGATAATTTTACCAAAGCGTATGTAGCTTTTCTGTCAAAAGATTTTATTAAGGCTAAAAAATTGTTGAACACTCTTAAGGTATATGAAAAATATGACAATACATTTTACGTTACAACTTTTCATGGGGAAGTGTATAACAATATCGCCTATATGGAATATTTAAATAATGAATTTGAGAAAGCATATATTGATATAAATAAAGCCAAATCATTAGCTCTAAAATATAACGATATTGATGTTTATATGACTATAATTAAACTTGAAAATATTATTTTGCAAAGAATAAGTCCTGAACAGAAACAAGTGTTAGATATAAAAATAAACAAACCTTCTCTTTTTGACACAGGGATTAATTTATTAAAATGATACTTTTTATTGTTATACAAAATATATTAACCCTTATTTGAATGGCAAAAATTGGTGATGAATATATAGACATATTTACCGTATATGAATTTGAGCAGTATTTCTCTCCCGATTTTAGGCGCGTAAAATAGGGAATTTTATGGAGAAATAGAAAAATTTTGTGCTTATGATTAAGTTTTGTAACAATTAAAAATACCCTAAAGCTTTCATCTAGTGGATTTTTTAAATTTATTTTCACACATCCCTTCGGGTTTAACACCCCTTGAAAATTTTTACTCGACCTGTTAAGATGTGAACACAAATTGCAGATTGAAAACTGAATATTAGATTTTGGGTATTTCCCTTACTTAAATACTCCCCAGCAGTTTTGACTTCATGCTCGGTTATCAAACAGAGGTCACCTTAGAAGAGAGGTTTAAGTATTGTTAAATTTTGCGCCCGCTAATATTTAGTTAAATAATAAATAACTTATCCTTTCTTTCTAAGTGTCAGTGAATACTTAGATACAAATTAGAAAGGAGAAAATTTTTATGGAAAATCGACTTCCGCCAAACCGTTTTAGAATGCTTGATACTATGGAAGACATCAGGCAAAACTGTAAGGGCAGGATTTATGCAAATATGTTCACAGTTAAAGAATTTTCTAAAACTTTCAAAATTGGCATAAATACGGTTTACAGATTATGTAAACTTGAAGGCTTTCCTGTAATCCAAATCGGCGGCAAGAAATATATACTTGCTAACGACTTCAATGAATGGGTTATGAAAAATGTCGGAAAGGTGGTGTAACTATGCCAAGTTATTATCACAGGACACACAAAAACTACAATCCTGACACTATCGAAAGAG
>CASFXY010000031.1 GCA_949298805.1 uncultured bacterium | reverse complement strand
CAGGAAAATTAGTGGTATTGATTCATTTATTAATGCACTTTTTTCTAACCCGGATTTGTTATACTCTAATGCCAATATTGCGGCAATTATAGATAAAGTAGTGAAAAGTACTGAATTCCCGACAGTTGATGATTACATTCTTGTTGCAAGAGAGCAAATACCGCCTTCAATTTCAAGAAAAAAACTGGAAAGATTTGAAAAAGAAAAAAGTATATTGCAAAATCAATAATCACTCTGTCAACTTATCAAGCATATCATAATATCCTTTTAATTTACCCTCCTTATGCTCTTTATAGCACAAGTATTACCTCAAACAAAAGTTTACAATGGTCTGTTGAACATACCGTATATGAAGTTATCTTCTCTTTCTTCTTGTTCAGAGTATGCGTTATTTGATGAGGGTTTTAATGATTGTGTTTTTGGGTCACTGGGTATTTCTTCAAGGTTAATATTGCGCACAAATGTAATAAAGCCGTTATAAATTCTTGGATTTTCCAAATTACTTAAAAAATCAATTCCTAATGTTTCTGGTAATAATTCCATATAGCTTTCTTTAGCAGGGCTTTTATCCACATGTTCTCTAATTAAATCAGCATAGATTAAGCCTCTGGGGTGTCCTTTGCCTCCCCATTTAACTATTACACCGTTATTATGGTCTATTGCTGCAATGTCAAATTCTTTGTCCCTGTCGGCATCTTCTTGTTTATATCCGCCACAAGGTTTGTCAAATGGCAAATTGTCAATAATTCTTTGTCTGTTTTCTTATTCAATTTTTCCAAAGTTTAGTTTTTTTTGGGGTTGAAAATTACGGCATGACGCCAAGTTAATAGGTGCTACTCTCATTGTCTAAATATCCCTTTTTAAAATATCACTTAACAACATTACTAAAGATTGTTTATTCATTCTAACACTAAAGAAAATAATGTAAATATGTTTGTTAGATTTTAAAAGATATAAATTCAACAATTAAAAAAGATAAATAAAATTAAATAAAATAAAGGTATGGTAGTTAAGATATAAAGGCTGGAATAAAACTTCCAACCCTTAAAATAAAAAAGAAGATATTTTTTAGTTCTTTGCATAACTGGACTATACCAAAATAATCAAACCATCCGCACTTATCAAACTGGTCGTTTAATTACATTAAAATAATACTGGAGACGGCGGGAGTTGAACCCGCGTCCAAAATGATAACAAATACAAATCTACAAGCTTAGAATCTTTTAATCTCAATACTAAATAGGAAAGATATCTTTAACCAAATTAAGTATCAAAGTCTTTTTTGTAAGGAAAGACAACCCCTTAAGGCTAAATACTTTAACGTCTGCACCTCAAGAAACAGACGCCAAGGCTTGCATAATTGACCCTAAATTGCGGCAAGCTGGCAAGATAGAGTGGCTGTCGCGCAAACTATGCAGCGAATAGAGTGGCTGTCGCGCAAACTATGCAGCGATTGCTCTAGGAGCAAAGTCAGCTTTTACAACGTTATTAGCGTTTATTTTTTTGATTGTTGGTAACGCGCAACATCCGCGCGGCTTGCATTGTAGATGATAAAGCACCCTGTCGAAACCAAAACGTCCCCATATTAAATTTTCAAAGTTCTGTGCATATAAAATTATAACATCCCTTAAGGCATTTTCAAGCTCTAAACTACGGGGTAACTGCCTAAAATTTTGTAGTACTGAGTAACTTTATCTAAATCAATAAGTGCTTCATTTAATTCTTCCAGACTTTTATCAATATCGACAAAGAAATTGTATTCTCCTAAAACTCTTTTAGAAGGACGACTTTCAATATAAATCAAATTTAGGTTATATTTCTTAAACACTTCAAGTGCTTTAACCAGCGCACCAGGCTCTTGTTTTGTTGAAAAAACGAGAGATGTTCTTGTTTTATTTGTAAAATTAAAATCGGCTCTTGAAACAAGTACAAAACGCGTTTGATTGTCTTTATTGTCATTTATATTTTTATCCAAAATAGGTATACCAAGCATTTTAGCACAATATTCATTTCCGATAGATGCCCATCCTTTGCCCTTTTCTTTTAAGGAGATTGTTGCGGCTGCTGTTGAAGATGCACCTTCAAGCACAATGTCTTTTGAAAAATTTGCACTAATATAGTTTTGGCATTGTGATAGCGGCTGCGGATGAGATATTATATGCGTTATTTCTTCTTTTTTTGAATATGAAATAAGACAATTTTGAATAAGAATTTGCGTTTGGGCTTGAATTTTAACATTATTTTTTGCACTAAAAAGTCCATCCAGCGTGGCCCTTACAATACCTTCTATAGAATTTTCGATAGGTAAAATTGCAGCGAGCTTATGGTCGGTGTCAATTATGTCAATAATTTTAGTAATAGTTGAAACAGGTTCAAATTCTTGGCATAAGCCAAGTTTTTCTTTAAATTTTTCGGTTGCAAATTGGCTGTATGTTCCTTTTGGTCCTAAAAAAAGTATTTTTTTGATAGAATTATTCATATACACATTTTATTATGATTGGAATTAATATGGCAACAAAAAAAATAGAATTTGGCACAGACGGCTTTAGGGGAATAATAGCACGTGATTTTACATTTGAAAATGTAGAAAAAATTACCAATGGGATAATAAAATACTTAAAAGATTTTGTTCCTGATAAAAAATCTGTCTTAATTGCTTATGACCCAAGGTTTATGGCGGATGAATTTGCCAAATTTTGTTCAAATATACTTTTAAAAGCCGGTTATGATGTAATGTTGTCAAATTCAGTTTGTCCGACTCCTGTTGTGGCTTATGCCGCAACAGTTGCTAAAAATTCTGCGGGCGCAATTATGTTTACGGCTTCGCACAATCCTAAAATTTATTTAGGGATGAAATTTATACCAAATTACGGCGGGCCTGCAACAGAGCAAATAACGGATGAGATTGTAAAAAATATTGAAGAAAATTATATTGCGCCAATATCAGAAATCAAGGGCGGACTTATAAACTCTGACTTTCGAGAAGTTTATTTTTCGCATATTAAAAATTTAATTGATTTTGAGGCAATAAGAAAAGCTAACATAAAATTTATATTTGACGGACTTTTTAGTGCTTCAATAGGTACATTTGATGAGATTTTAAAAAGACATGGTATAAATTTTGAGATTGTAAATAACTATTATGACCCTAATTTTGGCGGATTTTTGCCTGAACCTAAAGAAAAATTTATGAAATACAAAAAAGCAGGTATGTTGACCTTTGCTAACGATGGAGATGCAGACAGGTATGGCGTTATAGATGAAAGCGGACAGTGGGTTTCACCAAATGAAATACTGGCGATTTTATTAAAATATTTAGTTCAAAATAAAGGATTGCAAGGCGTAATGATTAAAACAGTCGGTGTAAGCGCTCTTGTTGATGTTGTTGCTAAAAAATTAAATGTAGAAACTATAACAACACCTGTTGGTTTCAAATGGATAAGTGAAAAAATGCGTGAAAATCAAACAATTCTTGCAGGCGAAGACTCAGGCGGTCTTTCAACAGGAAATCATATCCCTGAAAAAGATGGAATTTATGCAAATCTTTTGATTTTGGAAATGATATCCAAGTTGCAAAAACCGCTATATCATTTGCGTGAAGAATTATTAGAGTTTGCAGGTGTTAATTTTTATTGTGACAGGGTAGATGTAAAACTTGAAAATAAAGATAAAATGTATACTCTGCAACAAAAGTTTTTGCAAATGTTTGATATAGCAGGGTTTCATATTTATGATGTTTTAAAAATTGATGGGGCAAAATTTTATTTGGGCGAAGATAAGTCAAGCTGGGTTTTAATGCGCCCATCGGGCACAGAGCCACTTTTAAGATTTTATATAGAATCAGACAGTGTTGAGAATTTGGATAAGATAAAAGATTTTATACACTCTCATACGTCTTAAAATGTGTTTTTGCAATATTTTTCAATTTTTCCTTGCCTAGTTTTTGTGCAATTTCTTTTGCTTGAACTAAAACTTCTTTGTTGCAACCTTTTTTAAAATTTATTCCATATTCGTAAGATAAATTTGAAATTCTTTTTACAAATTCCGCACGTGCCAAAATTGAAGCGGAAGCAACTGCCATGTCGGCTTCCGCCTTTGTTTGCTGAATTAGTTTAATTGTTTTACCTTTTTCTTTAAGCGCAGATAGGATAACATTTTCATTTGCTGCAAATTGGTCTGAAATAGCAATTTTGGCGTTAGTTTTTTTCAGAAGATTTTCTAAAACAGTCGAATGTCCCCAAGCAAGAAGCCTGTTTAAGTTTCTAAAGCTTAAATAAAGCTCATTATATTTTTTAGGGGTTATTGTTATTACATCAAAAATTGCAATAGATTTTATTTGTTTTTCCAGTTCAAGAATTTTTTTGTCAGTCAATTTTTTAGAGTCACAAATGCCTATTTTTTCAAATTGTTTTGCAATTTCTTCGGTTAAATAAACCCCTGCAATTACCAGCGGACCAAAAAAATCTCCTTTGCCTGATTCGTCAATCCCAATGTGTGGATAAGGGATGTTTAAAATATTTTCTTTTGGTGCTGGGTTTTCTCCAAAATATTTTGAGATTATTTTATCAGTGTTTTTTCCTTGAATTATAAATTTTCCGCTATTATAAAAAGAGGCTGTAAAACCTTCGCCACGTGCTTGAAAATACATGTATTGCGGAATTGAAAAAGTTGCATTTTCTTTTTCAAAAATTGCTTTGTACTCTTGTATTTTATATGTGTCAAATTTTGCACTGTATGTATTCATTTAATTATTATATCAAAAATCTTGAATTATGTTTTTGTTTGAAATATATTAAATTTATGGCGGGTGTACCCTTCGGGTATCCAAAAGAGTAAATTTCAAGCTTGCAGCTTTCAATAACTCTTTTGTATCGCCAAGTAAAGTGACAATTGAATAAGTTTTATGGCGGGTGTCGCCAAAAGTGGTTACCCGGCCTTGAGGGATTATACGTTCCGATATTAAAGTGACAATTGAATANNNTATGGCGGGTGTCGCCAAAAGTGGTTACCCGGCCTTGAGGGATTATACGTTCCGATATTAAAGTGACAATTGAATAAGTTTTATGGCGGGTGTCGCCAAGTGGTTAAGGCCTCGGATTGTGGTTCCGATATTCGTGGGTTCGAACCCCATCACCCGCCCCATAAAAAGACTCTTAACAAAGGAGTCTTTTTTTCATGTGGTTCGAACCTATTGCAAGTCTGCATAGGCTCATAAAGTTCGCCTAGCCCCATCACCCGCCCCATAAAAAGACTCCAAACAAGGGGTCTTTTTTTCATGGGGTTCAAACCCGTTGCAAGTTTGCATAGGCTCACAAAGTTCGCCTAGCCCCATCACCCGCCCCAAAAAATAGGTTACAGTTTTTGCTGTAACCTATTTTATTTTGGTTATGTTTGAAAATTTTTCTCGATATCGCATAGGCTTGCGCTACTCGCCTAGTCACACCAAGCGCCTAAAAGTACAATCTTGAGCAAATTTAAAAAAAATGGTAAAATCAAAATCATTATTCAGCGGGATTTTATGAAAAAGACATTATTGCTTTTTGTTATCTTTGGTTTATTTTATGCCCCTTGTTCTTATGCTGTGGAAATTGACAGTGATACAAGTGCAAAAAAAGCCCGAGTGCAAAAGTATAAAAAACCCACTATGGCAAGGCACATAAATGACATTTGCGATAAACTTCTTGAAGAAAATAAAATTGATACAAAAGTTTGGGTCAGACTCCGCAAAACAAATAAAGTTAATGCCTATGCTAATATGAGCCGTGAAATAATTGTTTTTAGCGGGCTTGTAAAAATTTGTGAGAATGATGATGAATTAGCGGGAGTAATTGCACATGAGTTGGGGCATCTTGTAAATGCTCATGTTTATAAGTTAAATGCCGTAAATGCTATTGTTTATACTTCATTACAAGTTGCGGGTGAAATGCCGATAGTTGCCCTTCCTGCAGTCATTGCTTATAAAGCGGGATTAAAAAAGTGGATGAGATTGGATGAGTATGAATCTGATGTTACCGCGGTGGATTTGCTTGTTGGCGCCGGCTACAACCCGCTTGGCATGATTTCAATTTTGCAAAAAATTACGGGAGATAAATATGCAGATTTTCTTTCAACACATCCTTCAGGCGAAAAAAGAACGCTTTATATATATGATTATATTGCAAAAGCTTATCCGCAATACATAGAAAAAGGTTTTGATACGGAGAGTTTTGAGGAATTTTTAATTTATTATGAAGATATAGAGGAACAACGGGCACAAAATCCCGAAAAAATGATAAAGCACGATAAAAAACTTGAAAAACTCGAAGAAAAAAGAAAGAAAAAATATGCAAGATATCAAAGAAAACAGTTAAAAAAAGAAGAAAAACAAAAGCAAAAAGAACTTAAAAAGCTTGAAAGAGAAAAACAAACTAGCCCAAGCGATTTTTAATATCTTTGTATATCAAATAAGTCATTTCGCAGTCTTTTAGTCCTCTGTGTGCGCCTTTAGTATCAATGTTCAGATGTTTTGCTATGGTTGAAAGTTTATAATTTTCAAGCCTGTAGGTTTTTTTTGCAAGCGCAACTGTATCTACAAGGTCATTTGAAAAGTTTTCATTAAAATTTATTTTCATTTCACGATGTATAAAACCTGCATCAAATCTTACATTGTGACCTAAAATTATATCATTTTGTATAAAATCTTTAAACTTTTTCAATACAATTTTTATGTCTGGTTGATTTCTGACCATTGCGTTGCTTATGCCCGTTAGCCCTGTTATAAAGCTGCTTATATTCTTTCTGGGATTTATAAGCATTGAAAAATTTTCAACCCTTTTTAAATTTCTGACTTTAATTGCGCTAAGCTCAATTATTTCATCACTTGCAAAGCTAAAGCCTGTTGTTTCAATGTCAACAATGCAAAAATCATTTGGCATAACCTCAATCAATTTGCCTTTTGGCTTTGGTGTTTTTGGTATTTCTATATTCTCTCTGAAATCTAAATTTAATTGCATGATTTTATTATAATATACAAAAATTTTTGCGTATAATTTTAAAATGATAGGAATTTTGGCGCTGCTGATAAGAATTTTTTCAAACCCTTATTCTAACGTTATTCAAAAACGCTTGGGGCAAAGGGGTTTTAAGTCTTTGTGGATAAGTTTTTTTGCTTACTTTATTCTGAGTATTTTCTGCATTATTCCCTCTTTTGGGGTCAGTTGGGCGGCTTTTGGTTTAGATTTTTACAAATATGTAATCCTCGCGGGAGTTGTGGGTGCTCTTGGTAACTGGTTTTTAGTCGAGGCGATAAAGTCTGGCGAGCTGTCCGTTTTGGGTCCGATTAACTCTTATAAATCCGTTGTAAGTATTCTTTTTGCATTTTTTCTGTTAGGCGAAATTCATTCTTTAGCACAGTTTTCAGGCATTATATTAATAATTTTCGGCTCTTATTTTATCTTTGAAGTCATTGATGAAAAATTTTCACCAAAACTCCTTTTGCTTTATTTGGGCTTTCTTCGCTTGTAAGTGTGTTTTTCGGTTGGAGATATTTCAGTAAAAAAGATATGTTTAAAAAATCTTTTGGGGCAATAATTATGCTTTTAGGCTCAACCGTTGTGATTTTGTTCTGATTTCCAATAAGGAATAAAATTTTCAACCTCTTTTAAGGTTTCATCGAAATTTCCTCTGTAAGTTAGATGAAAATTTAATTCCTTCATCAACCTTGCAAATGCTCGAGAGTGCTAAAAGTTCCCCAAAGCTTTTCACTTTAATGCGTGTCCTGAAAGGTATGGGAATTTCGCTTACAGATTTTGCAAAACTCCTTGAGAAAGAATTGCCCAAGGATATTTTTACAAAAGAATAATGTCTTGCTATGTGGTTTTATGAGACCCTGAAACGAGTTCAGGGTGACATGTGCTCATTCAGGGCGAAAGGTGGTCGTTCAGGGTGACAGGTATTCGTTCAGAGCGTGGCACTAATCCTCCAAGCTGTCATAAACCCTTTTAACTTCTTGAATATCTTGCCACATAAGCCATTTTGGGCTTCCTTTTTCCCTTGAATCATTTCTTAAAAGATAAGAAGGGTGAAAAATTGGCATCATTTTCGCCCCATCCGGACCTTTAAACCACTGCCCCCTTGCTTTTGTTATGCTCATCTTTTTGTTAAACATACTCTCAAGTGCTACTCTGCCGCAGATTAAAATTATTTTCGGTTTCATGATGTTTATCTGGGTATCTAAAAATTCTCGGCATGCTTCCTTCTCATCAGGCTCGGGGTCTCTGTTTTCAGGCGGTCTGCACTTTATGGTATTGCAAATATAAATATTTTTATCTCTTGATAGGCCTACGCTTGCAAGGATTTTATCTAAAAGCGTGCCTGCTTTGCCTACAAAAGGTCTGCCCATCTTATCTTCATAAAACCCGGGGGCTTCGCCGATTAGGATTATTTTATTATTTACAACACCTTCACCAAAAACAGTGTTTGTCCTTGTTTTGCTTAGTTTGCATTTTGTGCAGTTTTTGCAAGCTTCTTGCGCTTCTTTTAGTGTTTCAAACATAGCTTTATTATACAACTTATTTGTTAAAAAAGATGTTTGTGATAATATTTCTCTATGCCAATATTAGTCGAAGAAAAACAACAAATTAACAAAAACGAAAATTTACCCAAATTTTCGCGCAGCAAAAAACCCTCTCCGATAAAGGGTATAATTTTCTGTGCAATATTTGCTTTTGGCGCTCTAATGCTTTCAAAATTGGGCTTTTGCACAAAATTTAACTTAAATTCTTTAACTATTGCGATAGTTATAGGTATGATTTTGGGTAATACTTTAAATCACTTTATTCCTGAAAATTTTAGGGAAGGAATTACTTTTTCATCAAAAAAAGTTTTAAGATTTGCCATTGTTTTATACGGTTTTAGAATAACCTTTGCTCAAATTTTTAACGTCGGTATGGGCGGTTTTGTGGCAGATGTTATTATGCTTACAACTACCTATCTGTTAGGTTATTATCTTGGAACAAGAGTTTTTAAACTTGATAAAGACCTTTGTATGCTTACTGCAATAGGTTCTTCTGTCTGCGGTGCGGCTGCGGTTTTGGGTACGGATAGCGTTTTAAAGGCAAAATCGCACAAAGTTTCTCTTGCGGTTGCAACGGTTGTGCTTTTTGGTACAGTTGCAATGTTTTTATACCCTTTGATTTATCAAATCGGGCTTTTAGACCCCAATGCTTTTGGTATTTATATTGGCTCAACAGTGCATGAGGTGGCACAAGTTGTTGCAGCGGGTGCGGCAGTTAATCCCGAGGCTATGGATACTGCGGTAATTGTTAAATTAACCCGTGTTATGATGCTTGTTCCTTATTTATTTTTGCTTAGTATGTATCTTGCAAAAAAATCAAATCAGAAAATGTCAAAGGTGCAAATTCCTTATTTTGCAATATTCTTTGTTGTTATGTGCGGTATAAATTCTCTTAATATTATCCCGAAAACTGTTGTATCAGGTATTGTAGAGTTTGATGTATTTTTGCTAACACTTGCTATGTTTGCATTAGGACTTGAAACAAATTTTGAAAAAATTAAAAATCTTGGAATTAAACCGCTTTTACTTGCATTTATTATGTTTATTTGGCTCATAGGGTTTGGTTTTATAGTAAATAAATTTATAATTTAATTTTGTGTTAGAATATCAATGTAATTTTGTTGGGAGTAAAAAATGATGAATGAAAGACTCGAAAATGCTTTTTGCGTTCAAATAAATAAAGAGTTATACAGTGCTTATTTATACCTTTCTATGCAAACATATTTTAAAGAAATGAATCTTGAAGGTTTTGCAAATTGGATGAATGTGCAGGTTCAGGAAGAATTAGCTCATGCTATGGGTATGTATAATTATGTTTTAGAGCGCGGCGGAAAAGTAACGCTTATGAATGTTGAAAAACCTGACGACATTTGGGAATCTGCGTTAAATGTTTTTGAAAAAGTACTTGAGCATGAGCAATATGTTACATCTTCAATTAATGATTTAACAAGTGTTGCGGAAGAAGTAAAAGACCGCGCAGCAATTTCGCTTTTGCAATGGTATATTAAAGAGCAAGTTGAAGAAGAAGCAAATGTTTCAAATGTTTTGGGCAATTTAAAACTTGCACAAAATGACCCCAGAGCACTTTTGCTTTTAGACAGAGAACTTGCAACAAGAACATTTGTTGCGCCTGTTATAGCTTAAAAGTTTAAAACCCGCCTGTTTTGGCGGGTTTTTTCTACTTAATATTAAGCTCGTATTTTAAAATGTCTGTTATAGGGGGTTTATAAAGGCATTTTATTGCCTGATCGGCTTTTTTTGCAAGTTCTGGGTCTTCACTTACCTCTGCTACAGTTTTAAGCAAATCAATCGTGGAATTAATTACTCTTAAAAGGTCGCCTTCATGCATGATGATGTATTTTGTTTTTAAATTTGTGAATATTTCCATCCAAGCATCAAGGCACTCCTGATCGCTTGTATTTGGCACATAAGCAAAACTTAAAATTGCCCCGACAAGATTTGTACTCATTTTGATTTCTTCGTTAATTTTTCTTTGGGATTGTTCTTTTGAGATTTCTTTTGCCAAATCAATTGCAGGGCTTAATTTTTCCGCAACATCTGCTAAATCATCATCAAATGTATTTCGTGGTTTATCATCTTTAATATCCGCAAACATAGCCATAAGGGCGGCAAGTTCCTGAGGGGTAAGGTCTTGGGTGTATTTAGGATTGTTTATTAATTCGCAAAATAAAACTTGGTTTATTCCATAAACATTTCTTGCCATATCTCCTTTTTGCGTTCTGTGGAATTTTCCGTCTTCAAAATATACATAACCTTTTTCTCTCAGGTAATTAATTTTTTTCTTAATATCTGCTTTAATTTTTTGCTCTGAACCTGATTGATAAGTGTAAAAACTGTTTTTAATGAAATAGTCTAAATTTTCAAGAGTATTGGTTTGAATAAGTGTCGCATAGGACAGTTCAAACGCACTTTTGATATCAGTATCTTTTGACTCTATTATTGACCTGAAGGCTTTAAGTTCTTTATCGGATTTTGGGCAAATAATAACATTTCCTATATCATCTATTCCCCTTCTGCCTGCCCTGCCTGCACCTTGCTTGTATGTTGTAGGGGGTATTTTTATTCTTCTGCTTCCGTCAAATTTTTCCAAAGAGGTAAACACAGTTGTTTTAAATGGCATGTTGATACCTGCCAGAAGTGTTTCTGTAGCAAAGCATGCTTTGACAAGCCCTTCTCTTGATAGTTTCTCAACTAAACTTTTATACGCGGGTAACATTCCGGCATGGTGAACAGCATAGCCCATTAATAATTTTGGCAAATATTCTTCATCAAAATCTTCACCCAGATATATTTCTTTCTCTTTTGCTTCTTGAATAACATCAAGTACTCTTTTTGATTCTTCAGGGGTTAATAGAGTTCCAAGTTTTTTTGAAACTTCATCGAGCTCTTTTTTGCATTTCTTTTTGGAAAAAATAAAAAATAGGGCAGGAGTTTTATTTTTGTCATGTAGAACTTTCACTAAATTGACAATTGGAGGATTTTTTGGGGCAAAATTTAAACGTATATCTGTTTTTTTGGTCCTGTCCGGATTTGATAGTATGTGAGCAATTTGCTCGGCTTTTTCTTTTGTTAATCCTTTTTGTGATATTAGCATTTCGCTAAATGTGTCAGTATCAATTAATCCGTTTTCATCTGCTAAGGGTGTGAGTATTTCAAGAAAATCCTTACCGTCAAAAATTTGTTCTAATTCTTCAATAATTTCAATTAATCTGTCACTGTTTAATGATTTTACATATTCTATATCAATTTTTCTTTGATATAAAGGCCTTATAACATAACCGTCTTTGCCATCAAAACCGAAACAATATTCTTTTAATGGAACATATCTTTCGTTTTCCGGTACATCAATAAGTGCGGTTTCTTTTTCGGGATTTGTAATTTGAAGCCATTGTGCAATAGTTTTGGCATTAGAAGCTGTTGCGGATAACATCATTTGCTGCATGTGCCTTGGGGTTTGCATAACAGATTCTTCCCATACGGTTCCTCTATCGGGATCGTTTAAATAATGAAATTCATCATATATAACAGCTGAAAAATCTTTAAATGCCTCTGCAGTAGTAACTTCATCATCTACATTTACCATGTTTCTATAGATTTCAGTTGTCATTATAAGCAGCTGTGCATCAGGATTAATTATAATATCTCCTGTTATTATGCCCACATTTTCAGAGTTTATAGAGTTCCCGTTTTTGTCGTATCTGCCGAAAAGTTCGGAAAATTTAACAAATTTTTCATTGCTTAATGCTTTAAGTGGAGATAAATATATTATTCTTTTACCTTTTTTAAGTGCATCCTCAATACCATATTCGGCTATAAGAGTTTTTCCTGTTCCGGTGGGTGCGGTTATAATGATGTTTTTACCTGAAACAAAAGCATCTATGGCATCACTTTGATATGTATCAAGTATAAATTTTTTGTCGGAATTTTCAAATGAGCGTAACTGTGATTTTTCAACCGGAGGAAGAATTATTGATTTAATTTTTTCCATATCCAAAGTTTTTTCGCTCTGCTTTTTGAGATGGCTTATTTTTTTTGAAAAACCGTCGCTTTTTGCTAATTTTCTCTGTTCTGCTATTTCTGCTCTATTTCTTAGAATAGGGTCGGTTATTTCAGCAGGAAACTGTATTTTAGGAAAATTAATCGGTTGATTTATTGATGAAAAACTATGCGAAAGATAAGGGAAAGCGTAACTATATGTAGGATAGTTCAGTGGCTTTATTTGAAATGTTCCAGAGTCAAATTTTTTATCCGAAGTTGTGTCGTCTTCTTTATTTCCCAAAAATGCTTTTGTTTTATATTTATACGCGCTGATACTTTTTATTTTCATTTCTTCCTCAAGCTATGTTATTATTACTCCTCTAAATCTTTTTTTTCGCTAGTATATTACTCAAAAATAAAATTTTTGTTACATAACTTTAAAAAAATGCTATACTTATTTTATGGTATAAGAAAGGAGTTTGTATGTGGGAAAAGGATATCAATGTTAATGAGGTAAGGGAAATTATTTCTCGGACAAAAGTATTCTTTGGAGTTGGTGCAATAAATAAAATTAACGATATTTTAGTTGATTTTAAAACAAAAGGAATAGACAAAGTTATTGTAATTTCAGGCAGAAACGCCTATAAAGCAACAGGCGCGTGGGATATAATAGAAAAATCCTTAAAAGATAATTCAATCGGTTATGTTAATTATGATAAAGTAACACCAAACCCTACAACAGATGGAATTGACGAGGCTAAAAAAATAGCACTTGATTTTGGCGCAAAGGCGGTAATTGCAATTGGTGGCGGTTCTCCCATAGATACCGCTAAAAGCGTTGCAATTTTGATGGATGAAAAATATCAAGGTAAAACGGCAAATGAATTATACGAGTATAAATTTGCACCTGATAGCGCAGTTCCTATTGTTGCGGTTAATCTTACTCATGGCACCGGCTCTGAAGCAAATCGTTTTGCTGTTGCGACAGTTGTTGAGAAAGATTTTAAACCCGCAATTGCTTATGAATGTATTTATCCGACATATTCAATTGATGATCCTAAAGTTTGTACAAAATTAAGTCTAAAACAAACTCTTTATACTTCAATTGATGCTATAAACCATGTTGTTGAGGCTGCAACAAGTAAAGTTGCTTCCCCGTATTCAATTTCACTTGCAAAAGAAACAATCAGGCTTGTGGCAAAATATCTTCCCCTTGCCACTAAAAACCCTGACGACCTTGAAGCAAGATATTTCTTAATGTATGCTGCTCTGTTGGGCGGAATATGCTTTGATAACGGATTATTGCATTATACTCATGCCTTAGAACACCCATTAAGTGCAGTAAAACATGATTTATCCCATGGTTTGGGGCTTGCAATTCTTTTACCATCGGTAATTGAAACTATTTATCCTGACAAGGCAGCAACCTTGGCTGATATTTTAGAACCTATTGCACCTAATTTAAAAGGCGAAGCCGGTGAAGCAAAACAAGCTGCAGCTGCTGTTGAAAAATGGCTGTTCGAAGTTGGTGTAAAAGAAAAGCTTGAGGATATGGGTTATTCAATGTCTGACGTTGAAAAACTTACCAATCTTGCTTTTACAACTCCATCTTTAGACGGTTTGCTTGCAATTGCACCAAATGAAGCAACAAAACAAAGGGTTGCAAAAATCTATGAAGATTCAATGAAGCCAATCTCATAAAAAAGCCTCCCTTTGGAGGCTTTTTTTATGGACTTGTTGTACTTGTTGCAGCTTTAAACTTAACCCCTAATTTACCTATTGCAAATTGATACCTGTCACGGCTTACTTTATTAGGTTTTTTTGGACCGTTTGTATCTACCGCAACCGCTATGCAAGCTTTTTCAATTTCGATAGGTGTTTGTTCAAATTCTATTGATGATTTTACATTCATCTGGCATGTGGAATTATATTGAAAACCTACCAATGTGCCATCGGCAAGAACTGCTAAAGATTTTGAAGTAAAGTCAATTTCAGTTGCATTTGCTGCCCAAACAGGCTGCATAAGCATGGTTGTTGTGGTACCTTCTGTGGTTGCCGGTGCGCCATCAAGACAGTTATCCTGCGCATCGGAGTTGCAGGTTTTCATATATGCAATATATTTTCCGTATAAATCTCTTATACAGTTGCTATCCGAACAACCTACAGAAGCCATTGTATGAGAAGTTGTCTCAAGCAATCATTAAACGCTGTATATGTTTTTTTAATTGTCGTTTCAGCTTGTCTTTTGTCAATATCAATTGTTGAAATTAATGAAGGTATTGTAATTGCAGCAACTACACCTATTATCGTAAGTGTAATTAATACCTCTGCCAGAGTAAATCCTTTTTTTATTTTCATACAAATCATACCTATAATACTTTCAATAAAAATATTATAGGGGGGCTTTTTAAATATTGCAATAAGATTGCAAAATAGTTAAGTAATCAAACAACTATTAATTTAATATCTGGATTGCTGTTATATTTTGTCATCCTTTGTTTTGTCATCCTTTGTTACCACTCCTAATTTACCTATTGCAAATTGGTATCTGTCACGGCTTACTTTATTAGGTTTTTTTGGACCGTTTGTATCTACCGTAACTGCTATGCAAGCTTTTTTAACTTCGATAGGTGTTTTCTGATCGTATTCCAATATGGTGCTTGCCGATAGATTGCAAGCAGAATCATATTGAAAACCAACCAATGTGCCATCAGCAAGTATTGCCAATGATTTTGAAGCGAAACCTATGCTTGCAAATGCAAGTGCAAGTCCAGAGGTATCATCTAAGGTTGAATTTATAGCCCAGGCTGCGGGAATTATATTTAAACCTAACAATGGCGGAGTAACATTTTCACTTTCTGCCGGTGCGCCATTAAGACATTCTTCTTGTGAATTTGCATCACAGGTTTTCATATATGCAATATATTTTCCGTATAAATCTCTTATACAGTTGCATCATTAAACGCTGTATATGTTTTTTTAATTGTCGTTTCAGCTTGTCTTTTGTCAATATCAATTGTTGAAATTAATGAAGGTATTGTAATTGCAGCAACCACACCTATTATTGTCAGTGTAATTAATACCTCTGCCAGAGTAAATCCTTTTTTTATTTTCATATATTTCGTATCTCAAATATCCTAAAACAATAATATTATATGCATATTTTTTAAATATTGCAATAAGATTAATGCTTTTTAATCAGTTTAAAAAATTCGCTTCCTGCCACTGCAGCACAAATTGCACCAACACCCAGCCACATATAATTAATAACATCAATTGGGCCTTTTTTCTTTTTAATTCCAATGGTTTTTAAATCTTGGGGTGTTTGTGCATTTAAAATTTCAAGCGTATCTTTGGAAATTCCGCCGCTTATTTTTGGCGGTGTTGGTATAACGCCTACTTTTGGAGGTGCAAAAGTCATTTGTGTGTTATTTTTTACAGCTTCTGTCATATTTTAATTAAAACAAAAAATTATTTTGAATTGCCATTTTGTTTATTTTTATTTTCCAAATAACCCGCAATCGGGCTTGCGATTAAAGGTACCAAAACCCTTTTGGCTATAAGAGTTGCCCCTATAAGTACAGATATTGTTTTAAAACCTTGGCTTGCTTGTTTGAATTTCTTTGGATTATCTTTTAATTCGGAAAATAAATGTTTGCATATTTTTTCTTGAATTTTATCATTTGAAATTAAAAGCCCTGTGCTTATTTGTACCAGTGCGGTTACAATTCCTGTTGTCGCATCCATTTTCGCAACAAAAGATTTTTTATCTTTTGGAATTTCATCATTTTTTAATGTATTGTGTACCCTTAGCGCGTATGCAAAAACATCCTTTGAAACACTTGTTGCAAGTAATGTATTTGTTAAAAATTGGGGATTTTTTATACATTTTTCAATATGATTTTTAACAAAATGAGAATTTGCAAAATTGCCAAGTTTATTTGTTACAATTTTAATCATTTTATCCCTCCTTTTTTAAGTTGGTTTTTAAAATGGTGGAGTGATAAAAATCTTTGCGTATTTTGTTTTTTTTCAGGATTTTTAATAATTAAATTCATTATTTTTGGAAATAAATAATCTTCAGCTTTGCACAAAATTGGGGTAAGTATTATTGCGGCAAGAAAACATAGTCTGTTTTGCAGATGATAAAGGTTTTTATGTGTTTTATCAAGATTTAAAAGCGCCTTTTTAAGTTCTTCTTTGTATTGAGCACCGTAATTTTCTATTATTTGTTCAAAATCTTCTTTTATACTTTTTCCAAACCCTTTTTTTTCAAGTTTTTTCAAAACTTCGCTACAAGCATTTTTTAAACTTTCGTTATTTTGCGAAGCATTGTCAATTGTTCTTAAAAATAAATCTTTTGCTGATTTTTCATTATATGAAATGCCGCTTTTTGGTTTGTATAATTTATCACTGTTGGCAAGCTTTTCTATTAGTTTTGACCCTAACATTAAAATCGGAACTTCCATTAAAAGCTGTATTGTCGCCGCAATAGGATTTTTAAGTGCGGAATATTCCTTTTTTTCTTTGTCTTCTTTTGAAACTAACATAATAGTTGCAGGCACAAGCACCGCTTTACCAGCAAAATCAAGTGCAATATTTGTGCCCTCGCCTATTTGGTCAATTTGTGCAAATTTATCTCCTGCGGCACGTTTAATATTTTTTATTATGCCGATATGCCCTTTATAATTAACGTTGTTTACTGAATTTATTTTCATAGCTTTGGCTTTTATTGGTATAAAACCTCTCAAGATTTTTATTTTCCCATAAAAAATTTTTTCTACGCAATTTTTTATAAAATATTTTTTTATATATTATATGAGGAAGTTTATAAAAAATATTTTAAATT
>CASFXY010000030.1 GCA_949298805.1 uncultured bacterium | reverse complement strand
CGACTATCCGAGTAGTACGAGGATATGAGGAATCTCAAAAACCAATTTCGCCTGAACAGTAAAATTGAAAATTGAATAATGATTTTGGGCGAGTGGCGAAATTGGTAGACGCGCTAGATTTAGGATCTTGTGCAGCAATGCGTGGGGGTTCGATTCCCTTCTCGCCCACCATATAGAGGGTCATAGACCCTCTTTTTTAATGCTCGTATTTATTGAAGGGAATCGAACCTTTGAACATTTTTGTTTCAAGCCTAAGGGCTCAAAACGTCCCTTCTCGCCCACCACCTTTGAACATTTTTGTTTCAAGCCTAAGGGCTCAAAACGTCCCTTCTCGCCCACCATATAGAGGGTCATAGACCCTCTTTTTTAATGCTCGTATTTATTGAAGGGAATAATTAGCATTCCTTAAAAACCACCAAACTGTTAGGGTTAAGTGTATAATCAATCCCAAAAAAGGTTTTGGGTTCAAAAGTTATATGTTTTTTATTTGACGTATCAAATAAGATATACCAATTTTTTTCATTATTTGCATGTGGTAATTTAAAATTATAATTATGAGGATGTTTTGAAAATGCTATAAAAAAATCGCCGTTGTTGTCTGAAACCCTTATTCCTAAGTAATTTTTACCATAATCTGATTTAAGATTTTCGCTTTTAATATCCATAAGTTGCGCATGCTCGTTATAATATACTAATTTTTCGTTAAAATTTTCCGATGAAAATACAGTATTATTTTTTCTAAAATCAATTAAATTTTTGCAAAATTCAAAAATTCGATTTTCAAAAGATTCTTTCATATTTGCTTTTGTGTAATTATAGTAATTTATTTTGTTATCAAGGTTATAACTGTTATTGTTGCCTTCTTTTGAATGCATTATAATATCGCCTATTTGCATCATAGGCACACCTTTTGATAAAAACAACATTGCAAGTTCTTTTTTGATGGAGTTCTCCTTTGTGTCTTCGTTGTTATTATTATCAAAACAAATTTCCCAATCCGAACCACCCGTTGTATCGGGATTGCGTCTTGAAAAACTGTTGCAATCATACAGACTAAAACCATCATGACAACATATATAATTTATTGCACCATATTTATTTTTAAATCTGCTTTTAGTGCCTTCAAAAATATTAATTACATCATATAAATTTATATGACTTCCAAAAAGTGCTGCGCGCCTTATGGTGTCTCGCGAAACATCATTCCACTCCATCCAATTGTTTGGAAAGTTCCCTAATTGGTAAGAATTTGACCCTCCACAGGTCCAGGGTTCAGCAATTAGCATAATTCCTTCTTGAGCCTCTGCGGGGTTAGAAATCACTTTTACCCCCCTTTTTTCAAGTTCGTAAGTTAAATTTGCGCATAAACTTGTGTGTTCGCAGTAATTTGCTTCATCACCTTTTGAAGTATCCATAAGCGAAACAGCCAAGTCAAAACGAAAGGCATCTACTCCTTGTTTTGCCCAAAAAGCGACAGAATCTGCCACCATATCGCAGAAGCCTTGATTTGTTGAGTTTGTATCATTGTGGCAGCCCGAGTTTTGTCTGTAATATTTGCCGTTTGTTAATTTGTAATAACTTTGATTATCAATTAAAGCGTATGAAAATAGGCAGGCATCATCATTATCATTATTAAATATCCTGGCTTCGCCGGTGTGATTATACACAACATCCATGCAAATTTTCAGACCGTTTTTATGGTAAATGTCAACCATTTTTCGAAATTCATCCAATGTTTTTCCGTATTCTTTGTTGTAAGCATAATGTCGTGCGGGTGCAAAGAAATTGAGAGTCATATAACCCCAATAATTTTGCCCGTCTTCTCTATAATCAAACTCTTGAAGCGGTAAAAATTCTATTGTTGTAAAACCCATTCTTTTTAAAACAGGGGCGAATTTTGCAGCGCCAATATATGTTCCGCGTTCATTTAGGGGCAGATTATATGTTAAATCCTTTATATGAACTTCTCCTATAATTTCACTGTTGAATGGTCGTTTTTCAACAATTTCGATTGCTTTTTTATTATTATCAGTGAAAAATACTGATTTTGGCGCATATTTTGCGTTGTCTTTCAGGTAATTTTTGTCATCCGAGCGAAAAATTTCAAGGTTGGGACAAACATCTGAAGGTAAGTGGCTCAATTCTTTTGAATAAGGGTCGTAAGCAAGTTTGTTTGGGTTGAAACGGTTTCCATTGTTGTCAACTTTTGTAATAAAACCTATGTTGCTGTTTGGTTCAAATTTTTCATCATAATCCCAATTCGGTCCAAAAAGTCTGTAACCATAAAATATTGGCTCTTTTAGTTCTTTAAGGGCATAAGTTTTAACCGACGTTTCCCAGATATCGTCATGTATTTTGTTCATAACGAGATTCATGACAGGGTCTTTGCCTAACGGTTCTTCAAAAATGCACAAAATTACTTTGGTTGCATTTTTTGAATACAACCTAAATATGACCTCTTTGCCGTTTGAGGACATATTTGCACCGAGATTTGTTTTTGAATCCGGAATATGAAACATTAATTTGTCCTTATTTTAGCGGGTTAATAACAATTCCGCTTAATAATTTGGGATAGAAATACGTTGATTTTTGCGGCATTCTGTACCCTTGTGAAGATATATCAAGAATATCCTTCATTTTCGGGTATGCCATAATAAACGACGCTTCAGCCTTTCCAAGGTCAACCATATCAAATGCTTCAAACTCTTGTTTAATATATTTGATGCCGTTTTGCGCCATTTGTTCTTGTGCACTGTATCCAAGTTCTTTAGTGATGATTAAATCGTGCAATACTGTCAAATCTAATTTTTTTAGTACATCGGGTGCATCGACCAAGTCGGTCATGCCTTCTTTTAGCTTCAACAAATAAAATTTGTTGACATTTTTCATATAAAGCCCCATTGAAATAACTTTTTCATTATTTTTTTCAATTGCAGCAAGGAATTGTTCCTTTACTTTTGCTTTATTTGAACTGTTAAATACAAATTCTTCTATATCAAAATATTTTTTAACCGCTTCTAAAAGTATATACGGCTCTATGAATTTTGTGATTATTCTATGCGTGGGGAATATTATTAAATTTTCATCGTCGGCATTTGTAAAGTAACTCATAACATATTTTGCTTCCGGATTATCAGAAATTTCAGAATATGCCATTGCGGTTTCATACCTGTGATGCCCGTCTGCGATTAATGTTGTTTTATCTTTTAAAGTTTGTTCAAATATTTTAATATCTTCTTCATCATCAATTAAATACACAATATTTTGAACACCATTAGAATCTGTTGCATCAATAAATGGTTTTTTGGCTTTGTATTTTGGTAGAATTTTGTTCTCAATTTGTTTTTCAGGGTCATTATATACAAGAAAAATTTGACTAAAATTAGCTTGACAAGCTTTTGTAAGTTTTAATCTGTCCTCTTTTGGTCCGCCCATTGTATACTCGTGCGGTAAGATTTTTTTTGTTTCAAATTTTTCTATTTTATTTTTTGCAATAAATCCTTTTCTTTCAATTTTTTTACCGTTTTCAGTTGTGTATTTTTGAATTAAATAAAAAATACAAGGCTTTTGCGTGTGTATTAAAATACCTTCTTCAAGCCACTTTGTAAAAAAGTTGTTTGCATCTTCATAACGATTTTCGCCTTTTGTAAGAATAAGACGTACTATATTGTACTGTGATTTTTGATATAATTCATCTTGTTGTGCATTTGTAATAACATCATAAGGCGGTGCTATAACATCGTTAATTTCTACTTTATCCTGATTATAAATTATTGCGTTTATAGGTTTTATGTCCAAAACATCCTCCAAAAAAATATTGTCAGCAAATTTATTGTAGTAAATATCAACAACGATGTAAAGCGACTTTTTACTTTGTAAAAAAATATTAAAATTTGCATTTTATTGGCAATTTTGCAAACGAAAAATACTTTATTTGTTTGTGGAAAGGTTTTAAAGGTTAGTATTTATATGGGCGTTTATGCTACGGCAATTTTTGATATAAGGAATATGAACAAGGCAAGCCACGGCGACACCGGAAGAATAGGGGCGGTTGCGGCACAGACAACAAATCTTGTCAGTGCGGCTTCAAAATCTTCTATTGAACCTGTGAGCAAGATGGCAAATTCCGTATTCAATTGTGTAGACGATGCAGGCAAAATTGTTGGTGTTACAAATGCTGCATCGAAAGTTGCAAATGTTGCCTCAAAGGCCGTAAATCCACTTTTATGCGTTGCTTCAGGCATGAGGGTTTTGAAAGATGATGACCAATATGCCGCATTAATCGAGGAAGGTTGTGCAATGGGAAGCATGTTTGCTGCAGAAAGCCTGTTTAAAAATCTTGTTGCAAATCCTGCGGCGCAGAAAGAAATTAAAACATCGACAAAATGGGCGAATAAACTGGCGAATTTTGTACAGGATTCAACAAAAAATTTAACAGGCGGTAAAAAAGTTGCGGTAGCAATCGCTGCCGATTTAGCCCTTGTCGGTGTATCAATTTTTTCATTCGGTGCAGGCAAAAAGATAGGCAAAATGCTTTCAGGCAGGGATGAGCAACAGGATATAAGTAAAATAAATAATATTTAGAATGAAAATTTGAATTATAATTCTTAAGAACCGCAACTTAAGCCGGCACAAAGATTTATTGACTGTCCCGTTAACCCTTTTGCATCATCGCTTATTAAATATTTGCATAATTTTGCTACTTCTACAGGTTCAATAAAGCGTTTTTGAGGAATTATATCAATTGTTTGTGCTTTTTCTTCTTTGTTGAGCGCGTTGTTTGTTAAATTTGTTTCTACCCAACCGGGGTTAATTTGATTTATTGTTATATTATATTGCGCAAGTTCAAGTGCCAGAGATTTGGTTAATCCGACAAGGGCTGATTTTGTGGCACTGTATATTGAAGCATAAGCTTCTCCCACTACTCCTGAAATTGACCCAATATTTATAATTCTACCAAAATTATTTTTTTTCATATCCTCTGCAACACAAGAACATAGCAGGCATGGTGTGATAAAATTCAGGCTAATAAGTTTTTGAGCTTTATTTGTGTCAATTTTTTCTATGCACTCATAATAAAATTGTCCCGCATTATTGATTAATATATCAATATTACCCATAACCTCTTTTGCTTTTTGATAAAGCAGTTTTACATTTTCTGTTTCGGATAAATCAATTTCTAAATAATTTTTATCAATAATTTTACTTCTGCCCGAACCAAAAACATTGTATCCTGACAATTCCAGTTCATTTTTTATTGCCAGTCCGATACCTTTTGTGCTGCCCGTTATAAGCACATTTTTCATGACTGTTCTTCCGCATGCTTGAGAACTATGTCTGATATTTGGTTTATTAATTCTTCGCGTTGTTTTTCGTTTAAATCTCTAAGAGCTTCAACCGCAGCATGAAGATTGGGATTTTTGTCATACCATCTTTGAAACTCTCGAGGGTCATAGTCTGCAATAATCTTTACAAACTTTTCATAATCTTTTTCAATAATTTTAGGCACTTTTAGAATAATATCAACAGCAATTTCACATTGTGCTTCTGGGTCTAAATCCTCTAATAGCCGCATAAAAGCGCTTAAATACTTATCTTTATCATACCATCTGATATAATTTTTCATATATACATTATATCAAATTTTTTTAAAAAAATGTATAAAATGTAGTAAATATTTAAAAAAGTACTTGCCACATGCTAAAAACCCTTATATAATCACAAATGATAAAGGAAGGAGTTCACAAAATGAACAAAGAAGAATTAGTACAAGAAATTGCAAAAAAAGCTAAAGTTACTCAAAAAGAAGCTGCTGAAATTTTGAACGGTTTTGTTGAAACTGTACAAAAAAGCGTTTCTAAGGGTGAAAAAGTTACTTTAGTAGGCTTTGGTACTTTTGAAGCAAGAAAAAGAGCAGCTAGAACCGGTCGCAATCCTCAAACCGGTAAAGAAATTAAAATTGCTGCAAAAACAGTTCCTGCTTTCTCAGCCGGTAAAAAATTCAAAGAACTTGTTAACAAAAAATAGTTTTTTGAAGTTTAAATGTGTAAGGCGAATTCAAATTGAATTCGCCTTTTTAAATTTTGTATAAAAATTTTAACGGTATCTATTATTTTTGGAATATAAAAAATCCCGACTTAGCTATTGCCTTATCGGGATTTTAAAGTTATTCAACAATTTTTTTACCCTTTGTTTTTATTTCTTCTTCAAGCATTGAAATAAATTCACCCAGCGGTTTTGTGCCTATTTGACCACGTCCGCGCGCACGAATTGCAACGGTTTTGTCTTCAATTTCTTTATCTCCCACAACCAGGACATAGGGGATTTTTTTCTGTTGCAAGTTTTCTCTTATTTTGTAATTCATGCTCTCTGACCTGTCGTCAAGCAATGCTCTTATTCCAAGTGCTTTTATTTTGTTTGTAATTTCGGCTGCAGCATCGGCATGCCTGTCTGAAATAGGAACAATTGCCACCTGATAAGGTGCAAGCCAAGTTGGGAAAGCGCCTGCATAGTGCTCAATTAATATGCCGTGAAATCTTTCCATTGAGCCAAAAATTACTCTATGCAACATAACCGGAGTTTTTAATTGTCCGTCCTTGTCTTGATACTTAATATCAAACCTTTCAGGCAAGTTAAAATCAAGCTGAATGGTAGCGCATTGCCAAGTTCTGCCAATAGCATCTTTTACCTTAAAGTCTATTTTAGGACCGTAAAACGCGCCGTCACCTTCATTAATTTCATATTTCATGCCGCGCCTGTCCATAGCCTCTTTTAGCCCTGCTTCAGCCAATTCCCAGTTTTTAAGGTCACCAACATAACTTTCAGGACGAGTAGACAATTCTACTTCAAATTTCATATTAAAAATATCCATGGTATCGGCTACAAAATCAATTATAGCGTTAATTTCATCTACAAGTTGCTCCGGCGTGCAGAAAATGTGTGCATCATCTTGTGTGAAACCTTGTACGCGAGTCAGGCCCGAGAGTGCGCCTGATTTTTCTTTTCTGTAAACAGTTCCCAATTCTGCCATCCTAAGCGGCAATGAGCGGTATGAGTGTCTGTTTGCTTGATAAATAAGTATGTGAAAGGGGCAGTTCATTGGTTTTACAATGTATTGCTCGTCTTCTTCATTTTCTTTTTGTATAAAGAACATATTTTCTTTGTAATGGTCAATGTGTCCTGATAATTCCCAAAGTTTAGATTTTGCAATTTGAGGAGTGTTAACTATTACATAGCCTCTTTTTCTGTGTTCTTGCCTCCAATAGTTTTCAATTTCCTCTCTTACAACAGCTAAATTAGGATGCCATAAAACAAGCCCTCCGCCAATTTCATCTCTTACCGAGAATAAATCAAGAGTTGCACCAAGCTTTCTGTGGTCACGTTTTTTTGCTTCTTCAAGCATGGTTAAATATTCGTTTAATTCCTCTTTTGTTTCAAATGCTGTTGCATAAATTCTTTGCAGCATTTTATTTTTGACATCTCCTCTCCAGTATGCACCTGCAACTGAAAGGAGTTTAAAAGCTCTGATTTTTTTTGTACTTTCAAGGTGTGGACCTGCGCAAAGGTCGTTAAATAAGACATTTCCGTCTTTATCTTTTGTCAAGTACAGTGTAGGACTGTCATTTCTGTGTTCTTCCAATAGCTCGGCTTTATATATTTCACCTTGAGCTTTGAACTCATCAATTTGTTTTTGAACATCAGGAATTATATATTTTTCAAAGGTTAAATTTTGCTCAACAAGTTTTCTCATTTCTTTTTCGATATCTTTTAGGTTTTCTTCGCTAAGTGTTGTACCTTCAATATCAAAATCATAATAAAAACCGTTTTCAATAGCAGGACCTATTGCAAGTTTTGCATTAGGGAAAAGGTTTTGCACTGCCTGCGCCATAATGTGCGAAGTTGAGTGTCTTAAAATTTGCAGTTCTTCATGTTTTTCCATAACTTCCTCATCTTAAAGTGTTTATATAAGAATTTTACCACTAACCTTTATTTATATAAAGAAAAATTTAAAACCCCGATACCATTACCGTATCGGGGTTAAACTCCTTTATCCGTTTTTATTTTTTTTATGCTTTTCTTTTTGTTTGAAAGTTTATAACTGCTTTATTATTAATTGCTATTAATTCCATTGAACTCCAGAATTCATTCGGTGTTAATGTTGATTTTGCATCGAGATTTACGGTTACTTTTGTTGAATAAAGCTCTGCTAGTTTTTGGTCTAAATCGCTTACTGCTGACATCATAATTGTGTTTATCCGTTTCTTTAATTGCCTCTTACATATATATAAAGTATATAAAAAATATCTAATTTCGGTTTGTTTAAATAATTTTACAATCCTTTACAAATATTTTTTGTTTATGCTAAAATCCTCTTACGACAATAATTCAATGGGAGAGGACATGAAAAAATACAGAATTGGTGTTGATATAGGCGGAACAAATATTAAAATAGCCCTTGTAGATTTGCAGGGTAAAATTGTATATTCAAATACTACTCCGACACGTGCCGATATGGGTTATGAGTATTCAATAGCAAATATAAAACAAGCAATTGCAGATTTAATGAAAGAAACAAATTCGGACAAAACTACAATTGAGGCAATTGGTTTTGGTTTTCCGGGTCAAGTTGATTACAAAGAAGGCATTGTGCGCCTTTTAACAAATATGCCGGGTTGGGTTGAGATACCTTTTGCAAAAATAATTGAAGATGAGTTTAAAATTCCTGTCAGACTTGATAATGACGTACGTGTTGCAACTCTTGGCGAGCTTAAATATGGCGCAGGCAAGGGTTGTGAAAACCTTGTTTGCATTACTGTAGGCACCGGTATTGGCTCAGGACTTGTTATGAATGGCAAGCTTGTTCGCGGGGCAAAAAATGCCGCAGGTGAAATCGGTCATATTAAAATGACTATGGGTGAAGGTCCTCTTTGCGGTTGCGGGGATTTTGGATGTTTTGAAGCTTATGCTTCAGGTCCTGCAATAGTTGCAATGGCAAGGGATTATATAAGAGGCGGTAAATCTTCTAAATTTAAAGAGCTTGCAACAGAAGAACTGAGTCCTTATATTGTTGCTCAAGCTGCACTTCAAGGAGATGTTGTTGCAAAACAAATTTATAAAAAAATGGGTGAAATAATAGGCATAGGCTTAACTTCCGTTATTAATTTGCTAAACCCCGAAAGGGTTATAATAGGTGGAGGTGTAGCTGATGCGGGTGATATTTTAATTGATCCCATCAAGGATACAATACAGCGACGTGCCATGCCTATTCAGGCTGCAAGTGTGGAAATTGTCCATGCGCAGCTTGGCAATACAGCCGGTGTAATAGGCGCAAGTTTACTTATAGAAAGTTAAGGAAATCTTATGCCCTTATATTTTTTCTGGGGTGAGGAAGATTATTTAATTGAAAAAGAAGTAAAAACACTTAAAAAAAAGGTTTTGGGCGACAGTCTTGATGCCCTTAATTTTAGAGTGCTTGACAATCCTGATTTCTTGACTTTTGATGAAGCTTTGCGCACATCACCAATGTTTTTTGGCAACATTTTATATGTTATAAAATGTGATAAATATTTTTTGGAGTCTAAAAATAAACCAAAACTTGATGATAAGCAAATCGAGGTACTTTGTGAGTCGTTTGAGAATGTTGCAGATAGTGTACATATTGTACTCTTGTGTTTAATTCCTCGTGGCGAAAAGAAAAAACCTGACAGCAGAAAAAAAATATATAAAGCGGTTGCAAAGGCAGGCGTAATAAAGGAATTTCCGGCATACAGAGCGTATGAGGAATATAAGATTGCACCAATTTTAAAAAATTTAGCTAAAGAAAAAAACATTATTGCCTCAAATGAGGTTATTTCTCTTTTAATAAGGCATTGCGGTCCTTCAATCCGTAATCTTGATGTGCAATTGGAAAAACTAAAATTATATTGTTATCCTCAAAAAGAAATTACCACAGCTATGGTAAGCGAAATTTGTTTCGCAGGTGATGATATATTTCTGTTGCCTGATTTGATAATTAATAAAGATTACACGCATGCTTTGGAGAATATTTCAAAGATATTGGAAAAATCTCATTATCTTGAGATTGTAGCTTTTTTGCAAACAGCTTTTACTAATCTGGTAAAGACAAAAATATTTTCAAAAACACTTTCTTCTTTTGATATTTCAAGAAAAACAGGACAACATGAATTTGTTGTAAAGAAAAATTTAGAGAAACTCAAAAATGTTGATATAAATGAACTTTTAAGAATTAAAATTAATTTAACAAATGCCGAATATTTGCTTAAAATAGGACAAATTGAACCAATGAGTGCATTTTGCGATATTTTTTTGAAGGAGGCAAAATGATAGCTCAAAAAATTGCTGAAAATTTTCCTTTTATTTCAAATTATTTTTCTATGTTGTTTGAGGCAAAAGAAAACAGATTCCCTCAGTCCATTGTTTTTGAAGGTTTGGATGCTTATGCTCAGTGTTTTTTTGCTATGGAACTTGCGAGGATTTCCAATTGTATGCAAACAGGGGATGAGAATTGCAATTGTCTTAACTGTCGCTGGATAAGAGAAAATAAACATCCTGCGGTTAATTTTATTTCACAATTACACTATAAAACCCAAGGTGATGATTCTAAGACAGTAATTTCTGTTCCGCAGGTAAAAAATATAGAAAAATCTTTGAGGGAAAAATCAGACTATCACAGATTTTTTATATTTTTTGATGCTAAGCCAACTCCTTTGGATAAAATTCATCTTCAATCAATTGAAAAATATTCGCCCGATGGTTATAACATTTTTCCTGAAAATAATTGGTCTTTAAATCACATTAATGTTAAAACCTTTAGCACGCTTACACCGAATATTCTTTTAAAATGTGTTGAAGAACCGCCTAAAAAGACAACTTTTGTATTTTTAACAAAAAACAGAGCAGATTTAATTTCAACAATTGTTTCACGTTCTCAATGCTTTAAATTGCCGACTTTAATAAAATGTACACAGGTCGCTGAAATTGCAAAGATGTTTGAAAAATATCCGCACTTAACTTTTCAAGATGCTTTTTTAATAAGCGAAAATCTGCAAGACTACATTAAAGAAAGCGAAACAAGCACTGATGTTGTTTTGGATTCTATACTTGCATATTTTATACAAGAACTAAAAGTTACAAACAATAATGAATACATTTTAAAACTTCAAAATGATATTAAATCTGTTGCTGATGCCAAAAAGTATTTTTCAGCATCAATTTTGGAAAAAAATGTTTTTGATACCCTACTTTTAAAAATTGCAAGAGGTACATAATGAGGTATATTGCTTTTTCCCTTCCAACCGGAATTGGTGCGCAAATTGGAGGTTATGCCGGTGATATAGGGTATATTGTAAGAGAGTTTTCAAAATATTTTAAAGTTGTGGTTAATCCAAATGCGGTTAACGGCGGTATTTTGAGTGCAATTAATTCTAATATGTATTATGTTGAGGGTTATGCCTTTGATGAATTTTTGTGCGGGAATATAAAATTAATCTATCCTGATAAACCAAATAAAATTGGTGTTTTGTTTGATTGTGCGATACCTAAAAATATTTTGAATGTACATTTTAATACAATAAACGCAATGAAAGTTGTTCAAGGACTTGATATAATAAGCCCCATGATGACAAAAGTTCCAGTGGGGGTTGAGTTCTCGATTAAAAATAACGTGTCTTCAGGTACAATTTTAAACCCGCAAACATTGCTTGAAGGCGCGAAAAATCTTATTGAAAATGGTGCTAAAGCACTTGCTGTTGTTTGTTATTTTGGTAAAGATGCAGATGATGAGGATTATTCAAACGGTTCGGGAATTGATCCCATAGGAGGGGTAGAAGCAGTAATATCTCATTTTATTACAAAGGAATTTAAAATTCCTTGTGCTCATGCGCCTGCATTTTTTGATGTCGATATTTCTCAAAAAATTGAAAATCCTAAAGTTGCTTCAGAGTGCATTTCGTCTACTTATTTACCGTGCATATTGCAAGGGCTTGAATATGCACCAAAATATTCCGATAAAGGCATTGGTTGTAAAGAAATTGAGTATATGATTGTGCCAAATGCTGCTTTGGGCTCTAAAGGTGTTTTGGCTGCCTTAGAAAACAATATAAAGGTTTGTGCCGTTAAAAATCCTTCTAAATTAAATATAGGATGTGACAAGCTTAAAAGTAGTGATATACTTTGCTTTGATAGCTATGATGAGTGTCTTGAATATATAAAAAAGGATTAATACATGAGAAAAAATATTAACGGGTGGACAATGGCAGAACTGGTCGTTGCAATGATGGTTTTGGCAGTTATTATGATATTGTCCGTTCAGGCGGTTAGGACTAAAAAAATAAAAACCCTTCCTTTTGCCTATGCTGCGGTAAAAAATCTTAATGAAGCAGCAAAGTACGTGCTAAATGAAAAAGGTACAGCGAGTTTGCCTGATGGCCCCGTTGCTTATCCTGTTGCGGATTCTAATGAAACTTGTGTTGCTATGGCAGAAGCAATGAGCCTTATTGGTGATTACAACTGTGTTAAGACCGCAAACTGCAAACCTGCAAACGGGGAAGGCAATACGGGCAACCCCAACTTCAGAACCGCAAATCTTATTTCATATTCGGGGTTAGAAAAAGATTTTGTATCTACATATCGCGGTGGCGCCTCTGATGCAGGTAAATGTGCAACATTGGAAACAAAAATGAAAGACGTTATGGTGGATATAAATGGTGATGACGGTAAAAATGAAATAGGTGTTGACCAATTTCCAATAAAGCTCTTGCAAACAGGCGAAGTAATACCGGGTACTTGTACGGATATAGCACCGGGGGCAACTCCTTCCGAGTGTGGCAGTGAAACTTTTAATAATCCTACTTTTACGAAACATCCTGATTGCGCTACGGTTACAACCATGTTTATTAATGAAAAAGAACCTTTTGCATATACTGTCTACAGGTCGCGACTTGCAACCGAAGCTGAGGTTAATGCGGGTTCTTATAAATCAGGAGAAAGGATAACAGAACCTCTTATAATTGGCGATGAATCAAAAGCGGAAATAAGCTTTGCCGAAGCCGACTGCATAGCGCGAAATAATGTTTTAACAAGAACGCAGTGTGCGCGCTTTGGATATTCACCCGCCACAGAATGCAAGGAAGAAGGAGTCTATTGTTTTGTAAAACAGTCCAGACCGGTTTCTATGAATTTGTTTGCACTGCCTTATTAAAAGCGCATGCCACACCGGCATGGAAAAATTGTTACAAAACTAAAGCTGTTTGTTTATTGCAATAATGGTTATATTAACTTAAAATGTGCATTTCAAGTATATTTTAAGTTTAATGAAGAATTGTTTATGTTAATTTTGTTGAATTTTTTAAAATCCTCTAATGAATGGAGGTAGAGGTAATTCTACAAGTGTAAAATGTAAACAAAAGGGAAAATATGAATTTATCCGTTGCCTAAACAGTAAGTTTTGATTTACTATATAAGTGTAGTTAAAACATTAAAAAACAAATACGAATTAGGTGAGTTGCGGTAAGGTCATAAGACCTTGTGGAGGCAGAATTGTTAGAAAACGGTTACATTCAAATTTATACAGGAGATGGAAAAGGCAAAACCACAGCTTCTTTGGGTCTGGCACTTAGGGCTCTCGGTCATGGCTGGAAGGTTATGATTATTCAGTTTGCAAAAGGCGACCAAGGCACTACTTATGGTGAAATTGCTTCTTCTCATCGTTTCAGTGATAATTTGGAAGTGCGCCAATTTGGTTTGGATAGAGTGTGCTATTCGCACAATATGAATATTGATGATTATAAGGAAGCAAAAAAAGGCTGGGAATGTGCCAAGGAAGCAATCATGAGCGGTAAATACGGTCTGGTTATTCTTGATGAAATTAATATTTGTATTGATATGGGCATGATAAAAGTTCAAGATGTTAAAAATACTCTTTTAAACAAGCCTAAAAACCTTGAAATTGTTTTAACAGGCAGAAATGCTCATCAGGAATTAATAGCGATGGCACATCTGGTTACCGAAATGCAACCCGTTAAGCATTATTTTAATATTGGGGTAATGGCAAGACGAGGTATTGAATATTAAGAATAGCAAAAACTTGTTGTATTATTTATTTATGATACAATACTAATTGGAAAAGATTTTTAATGGGGA
>CASFXY010000029.1 GCA_949298805.1 uncultured bacterium | reverse complement strand
ACTCAATTTGAAGTTGTCAATATTTTTTAGAAATCAACAGGTATTTGTCGTTTGTAAACCTGCAATTAGTTAGGTTACTAATTGCATTTGCGTTATTCTGTTTTCAATGTTCAGACTTAAAATCTTTACATAAACTTTCCAGTTTTATAATCAAAGCTTTTTACTTCCGTAGAAAAATAAACTTTGATGAACCATTCCAGTTTATTTAAGCGTTGTTAACGCCGTATTTATTATGTTAACACCTGAATTTTTAATGTCAAGTGTTTTTCAAATTATTTTTTTAACTTTTTATTTAGTTAAAACAAAAGATTTCAGGAACTCTGATTAACCGGTTCCGAAGGGTCTTTAGTTAGTCCTGAAATTTTCAATGTGCGTTTTGTTCACTCTAATAAATGTACAACTTCAAAATTTTTTTGCAAGTCTTTTTATTATCTTATATTTACAAAAGTTAATATTATCCTAAACACACGGCAAACAAGGCACTATAATATAGATGCATAAAAAATCTTTTTGTTCCTTAAAAAATTATTTAATCTCTATTACGCCATGGTTTATGGCATGCAAATTTTCAATTACAAGATACTCGTCGCCTAAAGAAAAATTCAAACACGGCTTTAAAATAAAATAAGAAGGACCACTTCCCGACATTTGCAAGCCAAGTGTGTGCATTTTTTTTAACTCGGGATATTCATCCAAAAGCGCAAACTCCAAATCATTTGGCATGCCTGATTGAACAGAGAGAGCATCGAATTTTTCATAAGCATATTTTGTAGATATTTTAAGGTTTTTAGGCTTTACAACAGTAAGCGCAAATTCCTCAAAATCAAGCGGAGTAATATCATCACCCTTACCACGGCACAAACATTTTGAACCTCTCATGCAAAAATTCAAATCAGAGCCTAAAGAAGCACAGATATCATGAATTATTTTGTCTGATAATAAATTATTATTCAATTTATTTAAAGCAAAAATAACACCTGCAGCATTTGCAGAACCTCCCGCCAAACCTGCGCAAACAGGAATATTTTTTTCTATATAAATATTTACGTCAAATTTTAAATTGGCAGCCAGCATAAATTTTTGTGCCGCCTTATATGCCAAGTTAGTTTCATCATAAGGTATTTCTTTGCTTGTGCCATTTATATTTATCTTTCCTGTACCTTCAAAAATCTCAATATCAAGATAATCAAACAAGCTTATTGCCTGCATAACGCTCTCAATGGGATGAAATCCGTCTAAACGCTTTTTACCGACCTTTAAGGTTAGATTTATTTTTGCGGGAGTCTTAACTTTTATCTTCATTTATTGTACTCCTGCAAGGCGCATGCCAATTTATTAAAATCATCAAGCGAGAGTTTTTCGCCACGAACGTTAAAATCCCAACCGAGTTTTTCAAGTGCCTGATTCACACCAAGCAGACCTGCCGATAAAAGTGAATTTTTTATATTCTTTCTTCTTGTATTAAATGCGGCTTTTATAGTCTTTTTCAAGAGAGGAGAAGGGTTATCAACCTTTGGTCTAAAATTATTTTTAATTTTAACAATGGCGGAATCAACTTTAGGAGAAGGGAAAAAGGAACGCCTTGACACATGTTTTATTATCTCGGTGTCACAAAAAAATTGAGAAAGGATTGTAAGCATGCCATATTCTTTATTTTGGGAATTTTCATTTGCGCAAATCCTTTTTGCAACTTCATATTGAACCATAAGTATAATCTCATCAATATAAGAGCGATTTTTATTATTAAAATCATCTATCTCTCCAAGCAAATGAACAAGAATAGGGCTGGTAATATAATATGGAATATTAGCTATAATCTTTATTTTTCTGCCGTTTGGATAAATATCACAAAAGTTAACCTTTAAAATATCTTTTTCTATAAGGGTAAAATTTTTCTTATCGCCCAGATTTTTATTTAAAATTTGTATTGCATCTTTATCTATCTCAACCGCAACAACATCTTGTGCCTTATCAACAAGTTTTTCGGTAACAAAACCAAGCCCCGGACCAATTTCAAAAACAAAATCGTTTTTATCTACGCAAGATATAATTTCGTCAATAATTTTTTCGTCCACTAAAAAATTTTGTCCCAAGCGTTTTTTTGCTCTAAATTGTTTCGCACGAAAATAATAATCCATAATTTTATTATACATAAACAATCGACTAGGTGTTAATTAATTTTGAGTTTGGTAAAATTAAGATATGCTTAATTACAAAAATGAAAAACTGCAAATAAGTCCTCTTGAATATGAAACAATAAGAGAATACTATAAAAACTCTTGCAAAGAGGATTTAAAATTTGGGCTTGAATATGAAAGAATTTCTATAAATTCAGACACATTACAAAATGCTGATTATAACATCATAGAAAAAATTATAAAAAACTTTGCACATATAAAAGGGTGGGGGCTTTTATATGATGAAAATACATTAATTGGGGCTATGGGCGAAAATTCATCAGTATCTTTGGAACCGGGGTGCCAATTTGAATTAAGCCTAGAGCCAAAAAGAGAAATTCCGGAAATAGAAAAATTCACCAAGAGTATTTGCACACTTTTAGACAGAATAGCAAAATTTTATAATGTAGATTTTTTGCCCATAGGCATAACACCATTGTCTACATATAAAAACATAGACATTGTAGAAAAACAAAGATATAAAATTATGGCAAATTCGCTGCCAAAAAATGGAAAATTTGCACCAATAATGATGAGAGAAACTGCCGGAGTACAGCTGAACATAGACTACAAAAGCGAAGAAGATGCCATAGATAAAATCAGGCTGCTTTGTTTTATTTCGCCTTTTTTGACAGGTTTTTTTGCAAACTCACCCATTAGAAACAACAAACTTACAAACTACAAAAGCTTCCGCGCCTTAGCATGGAAATACACAGGCAAAGAACGTTGCGGAATTTTTTATAACACAATTTTAGATAATAAAAATTCAACTTTTGACGACTATATAAATGCAATTATAAATATACCTTTGTTATTTATTGAACGCGACGGAAAAAAAATAATTACTGATTGCAAAATTACTTTTAGGGAATTTATGAAAAACGGTTTTAAAGAATATAGAGCAACCATGAAAGATTATATACTTCATGCGAGCCTTTGTTTTCCTGATGTAAGACTTAAAAATTGTATTGAAATAAGAAATCACGACAGTCAAAGTCTTGAAATGACTCTTGCATTGTGTGCGTTTTACAAAGGCATTTTACAAAGTAATTTTAGTGAGATTTTTAAGCATTTTGAAAAAATAAATTCAAATGATATTAATAAAATGGGTTTTTTGGCAGCAGAAAAAGGACTGGATTTTAAATACAAAGACTTTGATGCAAAAAATTTTACAAAGCAACTTTTTAAAATAGCATCGGAAAATTTAGATATTAAAGAAAAACATTACCTTAATTGCGCCTTAGCACTTTTACAAGAAGGAAAATGCATTGCAGATACAATCATTGAAGATAAAATTAAAAACGCAGATGACCTTAAAAAACACCTGAAAAGGGTAAATAAATGTTAAAATTTGGCACAAAGAGTATGAATTTGTTAGAATTTTAATATGTCTAAAGTTTTAATTATATCCGAATTATCGGAATTTCAAAAAGAAATAAGCGAAGAAATTCAAAAAGGCGGAGTGGAGTGTTTGTTTTGCGAAAAAACACCCGATAATATTTTTCGTCAAGTTGAAATTTATGAACCCGATATTATTTTAATAGATACAAATTTTGAAAATTGTGAAATATTAACAAAACAACTTAAAACAAAAACTCAGCAACAAAATATTCAAATACTTTTGTTGCTTGAAAAGGATAAAGATATTAATTTTTTAAATTTTGCAGACGGTTTTGTTTCAACACCTGTATGCAAAAATATTTTAATTCATACAATAAACTCTCATATTAAAATCAAAAAATCCCTTGAACAACTTGGAGAAAATAATAGAGAGCTTGCTCGCAGTTTATATCAGCTCAATGTTTTATATAATACAAGTTCACAATTTGCAGGAACTTTGGATAAAGAAAAATTATACGGAATAATGCTTGAAGCACTTGAAAAAACTTTGAGTTTTGATATTTCTTGTGCGCTTGTTTTTAGTACACAAGGGGATAATAAATTATATATAAATTCTCTTTGTGAACCCACAGAAAGCCTAAAAGAAGCCCTTGGTTTAAGGGTTGTACTTGAATATAAAAATCTCTTTGAAAACCAACCGTTACCGCACAAAACAGATTTGGAAGGGCTTGAAATTGTAAAAAACGTCAAACCTTCGCACATTCAAAATATTTATGATTTGCGTGCATTAAATTACGATTCCCTTTTTGCGCCAATTAAAGTAGGCGAACATTTCTTTGGTGTAATTGAGCTTTTTAGAAAAACTCCGTTCACAAAAGAAGACGTAACTTGTTTTCAAACAATAGTACATCAGGTCGCTTTGCCCCTTAGAAGCGCGACACTTTATGAAGAAATTAAAAATACAAATATAAAACTTGAAAAACTCGAAAGACTAAAATCAGATTTCGTATCAATTGTTTCACATGAACTAAGAACACCGCTGACTCCAATAAATAATTCACTCGAAATAGTTCTGAGTGAACAAACAGGACCTATTTCTGATGATGCAAAAAATTTTATTAATATGGCAAAAAGAAACGTTACACGATTATCTGGCATAATAGAGGATTTACTGGACCTTTCGCGTGTTCAAACAGGAAAACTTGATTTTAAATACAAATTAACAAGTCTTATACCTTCGCTTGAATTAATTCAAAAAACCTTTGAGCAAACAGCCGCAGAAAAAGATATAAAAGTAACCTTGCAAATTGACAACGATATCAATGAAGTTTATGCCGACAGTCACAGAATTGAACAAATTATATCAAACCTTGTTACTAATGCACTTAAATTCACACCAAAAGGAGGCAGTATAAATATAAATGCCAAAAGAGTAAATGAAAATGAAATTGAAAAATCTTTGCTTGTAGCACCAATTTGTGAAATCAAGGGAGATTATATTAAAATCTCGGTTAAAGATACCGGTATTGGTATCAAAAAAGAGGATATACCAAAAATATTCGAAAAGTTTTCACAAATTGAAAATTCTCTTACAAGAAATATCGGAGGTGTCGGTCTTGGGCTTTCGATAACAAAACAATTGCTCGATGCTCATTTGGGTGCAATAACTGTATATAGCAAAGAAAATGAGGGCTCTGATTTTTCTTTTTATATACCTCTGCCTGATGAAAAGAAAATATTTATGATGGATATAAACCATGCTCTAAGCTCTTGCGAAGAAACAGGAATCATCCACATAAAAGAAAATCAAAATTGCAATTTTATTGACGAAGTTATAAAGGAAAATCTGATAAAATTAACAAAAAAATCAAAAGAATACAAAAAGGGTAATGACTATTTTGTACTTTTGCCCGATACATCACAAAGTGCTTTAGACTTTATGGAAAAAGCCATTTTATCGCAAATACAAAAGCGTAACGATAAAAATTGTGATATAGTATTAAAAAAGGCACATACAAGTAAAGACGGAAAAGAACTTTTAAAAATTTTAAATAAAATAAATATATAGCCACACGTTAGAAAGAAAAAACATGAAAAAGATTTTAATAGTAGATGACGAAAAAGATATAGTTGAAACACTTGCCTTTATGCTAAAAACAAAAGGGTTTGAATGTATTTGTGCTTACGACGGAGAAGAAGGATTAAAATTGGCAAAAGAAAACAATCCTGATTTGATAATACTGGATGTTATGATGCCAAAAATTAACGGATATAAAATTTGTCGCCTTTTAAAATATGACAGCAAATACAAAAACATACCGATTATTATGGTAACAGCAAGAAGTCAGGAAGAAGATAAACTTATAGGCGAGGAAACAGGTGCAAACGAATACATAACAAAACCTTTTGAATTTAATGACATAATTGATGCAATTAACAGGTATTTAAAATAATGTACTCTGATACTAAAGTAGACAATAAAACAATAGATAAATTAAAATATGACCTTGTGCGCGACAACCTTGTAACATTTGAGGATTTAGAGCGAGCTCAGGAAATGGCAATTGCTCAAAATACAAACATTGGTCAGGTTCTAATTTCTTCATCAATGATTAGCGAAGAAAAGCTTTTAGAATTTCTGCAAGACAAATTGCACATCCCCTCGGTAAATCTGGACGATTATGAAATAGACAAAAAATGTCTTAGTTTAATCAGCTATCAAGAAGCAATAAATTATAAAATTCTTCCTTTATTTTTAATTGAAGACACTCTCTCTGTCGCAATGGCAGATCCTCTTGATTTATTCGCAATAGACAAAATTATTGAAAGAACGGGAAAAAATATTGATCCTATTATATCAGGTGAAAAAAGTATATTAAAAAAAATCAATGAATACTATGAAACAAAAAGCAAGGTCAGGGATATCAATATAGAAAGTATTCAAAATTATCACTGGCAAGATGAGTTGCACAAAGAAGATTTGAGTGAAGAACATATAAGAACTCTTTTTAGGGCAATTTTAAAACATGCAATAATTGAAGGCATGCATGAGCTATACTTTGAATCAACACCCGAAGGTTTGAGTGTGTTTTTCAAGAAGCCGCAAAACGCTTATCTTACCGGCACAATACCTGAGCTTTTAATAAACCCTTTTATACAAATTTTAAAAACCTTATGCGGACTTGACCCAAATGTTTACGAAATACCCCAGCTTGGAAAGCTAAACTTTAATGTTGACGGTTGTGAATTAACAGCAAGCATTTCCGCCTTCCCAACAATTAATGGAGAAAGAATTTCGCTTAAAATTTATCATCCGCCAAAAAGCCTTGTTGAACTTGGTATTTCTCCGGATAAAATTAATATTTTAAGAACAAATTTAAATAAAGCAGGAATTATATTAATTTGCGGGTCATCTTTAAGCGGAAAGACACACCTTATATACTCAATTTTATCATCAGGCATTATTCCGAAAGACAAGACCGTAATGTCCCTTGAATCTATAGCTAAATACAAGTTGAATAATGTTTCGCAGTGCGAATTGAATGAAAACATCGGTTTCAACCTTGATAAAGCTATGAGATTTATTGAATTTCAAAGTCCGGATATAATATACTTTGAAGGAATTACGACAAAAGAAGGATTAGATTTTTTTACATCACTAACCCTAAAAAACAAAACACTTATCACAGAATTCCTTGCAGATAACATGGGGGATTTAAGAAGAAAATTTGAATTTAGTGAATTCTCTATGTTTAAATCAGTTATCTCATGTCTTGTATTTATTCACAACAAAGACAGTATTGAATTTTTTGACAAAGAAGAACTTGAAAGGTATCTGGTATGAATTTTTTTGTAACCGGAACAGATACGGATGTCGGTAAAAGTTATATATGCAAGCACCTTGCAAAAGAATTTACAAAACTTGGCAAAAAAACAGGTTATTTAAAACCATTTCAAAGCGGCATGGAAGAAGGCATTGAAATTGATGCAAAACAGATTAAAAAAACCGCAGATAAAGTAATTACAAAAAGTTCATATATAACAAAAACCCCTTGCACACCGCTGATAAGTTCAGAAATCGATAATATCGAATATAATCTTGAAAAAGTTAAGGCAGACTATGAGGAACTTAATAAATTTTGTGATATTACTATAGTAGAGGGCTCAGGCGGATTGTATGTGCCTGTTAAAAAAAATATTTTAATGAGTGATGTAATAAAATTTTTAAATTTGCCAATCATAATTGTTTCAAGACCAAATCTGGGTACAATTAACCACACCTTAATGACAATAAAATGCGCACAAAATGAAGGTATCGAAATACTCGGTTTTGTAATTTCCAATTATCCGGAAAAAAGTTGCGACCCTGCTATTTTAAGAGCCAAAGAAATGATTGAAAATTATTGCAATTTAAAAATTCTGGATATTATTAAACACAATCAAACGGATTTGTCACAACTTGCAAAAAAATTAATTTAAATGCCCGGCAAAGGTGCATTATCTTGAACACTGCTTGGAAGCGGGGCAGACTGAGGTTTTTGAGGTTCTTCTGCGGAAAAAGGTCTTTGCGGCTTTTGTATTTCAATCTTTTCTTCAGAAGGAATTTGAACACCGAGATTTGCACTAGTACTTTGGTTTGCTTGCGGCTGGACATTTTGAGTATCATCAAAACCCTCATCAAAGCTATCAAAATCCGAACTGTTTTCTTGAGAACTGTCATCAATATCCTTTATCTCTTGAGGATTTGCATCAGAACCGTCTAATTTCGGATAATCAAATACTGAATCTGCAAAATTTGTTGTCGCAACTCTCATGTAATCAGCCCAAACTTTGGCAGGCAAACCACCACCTGTAATTCCCGGCAATTTCGTGTTATCATCATTGCCCAACCAAACTCCGGCAACAATATCAGGTGTATACCCTACAAACCATGCATCATGATAATCATCTGTTGTTCCGGTTTTACCCGCGGCTGCCTTTGAAATATTTGCGGCACGTCCGGTGCCTACTTCCACAACCTTTCTTAACATATAAGTCATACCGGCTGCAGTATCAAAACTTATTACCTTTACAATTTTAGGACCCGAATTTTCATATATTACAACACCGCGAGAATTTTCTACACGTTCTACCGCATAAGGCTTAACCCTAAACCCACCATTTGCAAAAGCACCGTATGCAACAACCATGTCATATAGCTTTACACCATTTGAACCTAAGGCAATTGTTAAATCATTCTGCAAAGGAGTTGTGATTCCCATCTCTCTTGCAGTAGCAATAACCGCATCTGTTCCTGTTTTTTTAATAAGTCTTACCGCGGCAACATTTGAAGATATGGCAAGTGCCTTCCAAATAGGCATTTTTCCCCTGTATTTGCTGCCATAATTTCGAGGGGACCAGTTTTTAAATGAAATCGGGGAATCATCAATAATATCATCAACTCCAACACCCTGTTGTAATGCTGCAGTATAAACAAAAGGCTTAAATGCAGACCCCGGAGGTCTTATAGCATTAACAATCCTATCGTATTGACTTTGTTCATAATTTTTACCGCCAACATAAGAATATATTCTGCCTGTTGTTGGTGAAAAAGAAAAAAGTGCCATTTGAGTTTTATCAGCCCTTAGTCCGTATGCATTCAAATCGTTCACAATAGCATTTTGCGCTGCCTCTTGAGATTTCATATCAAGAGTTGTGTAAATTTTCAACCCGCCTTGCGATATCTCCTGTTCTTCAAAACCCAAACGCTCTAATTCGTTTAATACAAAGTCAATAAAATAAGGTGCTTTATTGAAAGAATACAAACGAGGCTTTTTGCTTAAGTGTAATTCTTCATTTTTTGCCTGTTCGTACTGCGTTTTTGTAATACAACCTGTTTTATACATTCTTTTCAATACTTGGTTTCGTCTGTTGACAGCTGCATCCGGATTTTGAAAAGGTGAATAAACACTGGGCGCCTGAGGTAAGCCCGCAATAAGTGCAGTTTCGGCAAGCGTAAGCTCATTAAGTTCTTTATCAAAATATGTTTTTGATGCACTTAATACACCATAAGTTCCGGAACCCAAATAAACAGAATTTAAGTATAATTCTAAGATTTCATCCTTTGATATAGTTTTTTCAATTCTGTGCGCAATAATTAATTCCTTGATTTTTCTGTCAAAAGTTCTCTCGTTCGATAAAAAGAGAATTCTTGCAAGCTGTTGAGTTATTGTACTTGCACCTTGCTTTAAAGAGCCCGCCCTGATATTTGCAAATATTGAACGTACAAGACCCAGAGTATCAAACCCCCTGTGTTTATAAAAATTTTTATCTTCCGTTGATATTACGGCATTTTTTAAATCAGCAGGGATATCATCAATAGAAACTTTTTCAAACCTGAAAACTGTAAAAGTTTTTATTACTTCGCCATCAAGTGAATATATGCTTGTAACAGGGTTTGGCTTAATATCATCAAAATTTGAAATAGGAGGAAGCGATGCGAGATAAAGATTGAATGCGGCAACTGCAGCTAAAAACGCAGACAACGCCATCATTGAGAAATAAAGAAATATATTTCTCTTTTTAACTCCCCTTTTTGTTTGTTTTTTCCTAATTTTTCCAGCCATGAGAATATTTTATATAGAAATTAATAAATATGCAACTTTTGACATAAAATTACCCGCAATATCGCGGGTAATTTTATTATTACACTTTTAAAACTCAAGTCCGGCTTCGCGCGCTGCATCTGCCAATGCTGCAACCCTACCATGGAATAAGAAACCGCCTCTGTCAAATACAACACCTTTAATGTCTTTTGCTAAGGCTTTTTTTGCAAGGTCAGCACCGACAACTTTTGCAGCTTCTACATTACCCCCATGTTTTAAGCCCAATTCTTTAACTTTTGATGAGGATGAAACAAGTGTTACACCTTTTGTATCATCAATAATTTGAGCATAAATATGTTTAATCGAACGATAAACTGCCAATCTGGGATATTGTGAAGTACCTTCAATTTTAAGTCTAACGCGTCTGTGTCTTTTTTGAGTTTGTTCTTTTCTGTTTACTTGTTTAATCATATTGTTTCCTTTCACCAGAGCCGCAATCTCTCAAAAGCTCGGCTCATATTGGCTTACTTATTATTTTTTACCTGCCTTACCGGCTTTTCTTCTTACATATTCACCTTCGTAGCGTACACCTTTTCCTTTATATACTTCAGGAGGACGTTTTGAACGAATTTGTGCTGCAACATCTCCAACCATTTGCTTATTGGAACCTGTTACAGTAATTTTTGTATTTGCTTCAACGGCAATTTTAATACCTTGTGGCGGCTCAATTATTACCGGATGTGAATAACCTAATTGAAGGTTAATAGCAGTACCCTGCATTTGAGCCCTGTAGCCAACACCTTGGATTTCAAGTTTTTTTGTAAAACCATCTTTTACACCTGTTATAACATTTTGGACAAGTGTTCTGGAAAGCCCATGAAGCGAACGGGATTTTCTATCATCTGCTTTTCTTGTTAAAATAATTTCCTTATCTTGAAGTTTAACTTCAATTTCTTCTCTCACCTGTACCGATTCAGTACCCATAGGACCTTTAGCGGTAACTAAATTATTTTCTACTTTAACTTCTACACCGTCAGGAATTTGAACGGGCAATTTTCCAATTCTGGACATATATTTTCTCCTTTTGCAATTACGCGGGAACGCTTCACCCAAAGTTTGAGGGCAAATCAACCCATTTGTACAACATTATTAATTACCAAACATAGCAAAGTATTTCGCCGCCAAGATTTTGAGTACGTGCAGCTCTGTCGGTCATTAAACCTTTGCTTGTAGAGATAACGGCAATACCCATTCCGTCAAAAACTCTTGGAAGGTTTTTTGCCTTTGAATAAGTTCTTAAACCAGGAGTAGAAACTCTTTTCAAGTTTGTTATAACCGGTTTTTTATTAAAATATTTTAAGGTAACGTCAATAACTTTAAAACCGTTTTCTTCAACTAATTTAAAATCTTCGATATAACCTTCATCTTTAAGAAGTTTGATTAACTCGACTTTTAACTTAGATGCGGGGATGGTAACATTCGAATGATTAACTTGATTTGCATTTCTGATACGTGTTAGTGCATCAGCTATCGGATCTGTAACTGTCATTTAATTTTCCTTCCTACTTGCAAGCAATTCTTGCAGTTTAGCGTAACACAGTGCACATTAATGTGCCAAATTGATATTATTACGAAGGCACAGCAAATGCAAGCGTGCCTGATAAATATTTACCAAGAAGACTTTGTAACACCCGGTAACAAACCACGATGTGCAAATTCTCTTAAGTGGATTCTGCAAAGACCGAAATCTCTATGAAAACCATGAGGTCTGCCGCAGATAGAACAACGATTATGAAGTCTTACTTTAGGATATTTACCCTTTGCAGCAAGCATTTCTCTTGTTTGTTCTTTGTTTATCATTGCTTTTTTAGCCATTTTTTTAATTTCTCCTGTTGTTTACTTATTTTTTAAACGGCATACCTAAAGCCGCAAGTAAACTTCTTGCTTCTTCATCGGTAGTTGCTGTTGTAATAATTGAAATATTCATACCTTTAACAATATCAACTTCCTCATAGTGAATTTCAGGGAAAAGTGATTGCTCTTTCAGACCAAAGGTATAATTGCCGCGACCGTCAAAGGAATTTTTCGAAATACCTCTAAAGTCACGAATTCTGGGGAGTACAACGCAGATTAGCTTTTGCAGAAAATCATACATTCTGTCCCCCCTAAGTGTAACCATTGAACCAACCGGCATGCCTTCTCTTAACTTAAACGCAGAAATTGATTTTTTTGCTTTAGTAACCACTGCTTTTTGCCCTGCAATTTTTGTAAGTTGTTGCACTATTGATTCAGCCAGCTTAGAATTGTGACAAGCCTCGCCTACACCCATATTTATAACAATTTTACTTAATTTAGGAATTTGAAGATCGTTTCCATATTTAAATTCTTCTTTTAATTTAGCACGAACTTCTTCGTTATATTTGTCTTTTAAGTTTCTTGTAAGTGTTTTTGCCATTTCTTTTTTCCTTTACTTAGCCTTTGAGGCTCTGCTTTCGCCTGTCAAGCCTCAATGCCCCGCCGGTTTGCGGTCTATACATCAATTGTTTCGTTACATTTTTTGCAAACACGAACTTTTTTATCATTTCTCACTTCGTGTTTTACTCTTGTTGCCTTCTCGCAAGACGGACATACAACCATAACTTTTGATGCATTCAAAGGTGCTTCAATTTTATTTAAGCCGCCTTGGATACCTGCCATGGGGTTTGCCTTTTGAGCTTTTGTTACTATATTAACACCTTCAACAAGGACAGTGCCGTCTTTTGTAATAACTTCTTTTACATTGCCTGTCTTGCCTTTATCTTTTCCTGATGTAACAATAACTCTGTCACCAACTTTTGTGTGAATTTGAGTTTTTTTATCTGAATTGGATTTTGACATTTTTATATTTCCTATTATTATTAATTATCGTTAAATTACTTCCGGAGCGAGAGAAACTATTTTCATATAGTTTTTATCTCTTAATTCTCTTGCAACTGGTCCAAAAACACGAGTGCCTCTGGGATTGCCGTCTTTATTAATTATAACTGCAGCATTGTCATCAAAACGAATAACTGAACCGTCGTTACGTTTAATATCAGCTTTTGTTCTAACAATAACAGCGCTTACTACATCAGATTTTTTGACCGTCATATTTGGGGTTGCAACCTTTACTGTTGCAACAACAACGTCACCAACTGATGCATATTTTTTATTTGAACTGCCCATAACACGAATAACTAAAAGTTCTTTAGCGCCTGTGTTATCTGCCACCTGTAATCTGGTTTCTTGTTGTATCATCTTTTTATTACCTTATATATTATACTGCCCTTTAGTTTTACTTAGCTTCTTCAACTACTTTATCAAGAGTAAATCTTACCGATGATGAAATTGGTCTTGATTCAATAATTGTAACTATATCACCTGTCTTTGACACATTATTTTCATCATGCACTTTATAATTTTTAGTAAAAATCATAGCTTTTTTATATTTCTTATGAGATTTATGTTCAGCCACTTGCACAACAACGGTTTTATCCATTTTGTCACTTACGACTGTACCTTGTTTAACTTTCTTGGGCATTTCATTATTTCCTTTGTTATTTTATAACCTATACATTTAATTCTTTTTGTCTTAAAACAGTTTTTAATCTAGCAATCAAACGTTTTGTTTGTTTAATTTGTGCAGGATTTTCCAACTGATTCATTTTATTGTGTTTCATTCTTAGAGTGAATAATTCTTTTTTGGAATTCAGAATTAATTCTTTAAGTTCAGAAACGGTTTTTTCTTTTATTTCTTGAAGTTTCATCTTATTCACCTATTTTTCTACCACTCTTACTTTGATAGGCAACTTTTGAGCAGCCAGCTCAAGAGCTTTTATAGCATCTTCTCTAACCGAATACTCAATTTCAAAAAGCATTCTTCCGGGCTTAACAACAGCAACCCAATACTCAGGATTACCCTTACCTTTACCCATACGAGTTTCAGCAGGCTTTGCGGTAATAGGTTTGTCAGGGAAAATTTTAATCCAAACATTACCGCCACGTTTGATTTGTCTAGTCATAGCACGACGTGCCGCTTCTATCTGTCTGCTTGTAATCCAAGCCGGCTCAAGAGACTGCAGACCGTAGCTGCCAAACTCAAGGGTAGTACCTCTTGTTTCGGTTCCCTTCATATTGCCTTTCATTTTTTTTCTGAATTTAGTTTTTTTAGGCATTAACATTTTAATTTGCTCCTATTTATTTAAAACTAGGCTTCTACCTTATCTTGTTGTGTTTCTTCATTGCGTTTTCTTCTATTAGTAAAACGCACGTTATCTTTATTTGTTGCTTTTTTTGTTTTGATATTTTGATCGGCTTTTTCGCCGGGCATTAAATCACCCTTGAAAACCCAAACTTTTACGCCGATTTTACCCATTACAGTATCTGCTTCAGCAAAACCGTATTGGACATCTGCTCTTAGAGTTTGCAGAGGAATTCTTCCTTCTTTTGCCCACTCGGAACGAGCAATTTCAGCACCGCCTAAACGACCTGAAACCATAACTTTAATACCTTGAACACCTGCACGCATTGTTCTTTGCATTGCTTGTTTCATTGCACGTCTGAAAGCAATACGCTTTTCTAATTGAAGTGCAATGTTTTCAGCAACCAATTGAGCATCCACATCGATTCTTGCAACTTCAACTACATCAATTGACACATTTTTGTTGTTAATAAGATTTTGAACGGCAACTCTTAACTCGTCAATACCTTGGCCGCCTCTGCCCACAACAATACCGGGTTTAGCAGTAACAACAGTAATGTTAACATTCTGTGCTTTTCTTGCAATATTAATTCTTGATACACCTGCAGTGTACAATTTCTTTTTTACAAACTTTCTAATTTTAGCATCTTCTGCTACCGATTCTAAATCCGGTTGGATGTGTCTTTTGTCCCAAAGTTCTTCTCCTAGTTTCTTGTTAACTTAACTGTTAAATGTGATGTTCTTTTAAATCTCTTATACATTCTACCTTGCGCACGAGGTCTTACCCTTTTATAAGTAACACTTTCATCAGCAAATATTTCAGAGATTTTTAATACGTCAGCTTTTGCGCCGAATTTCTCAGATGCGTTTGCAATAGCTGCGTTGAGGTTTTTTTCAACAACTCTTGCTGCAAAATAAGGCATGAATTTAAGCATTTTTTGAGCTTCAAGAGCGTTCTTCCCTCTTACAAGATTAATTACTCTACGTAACTTTCTTGCAGTCATTTTTATATTTGTTTGTTTAGCTGTCGCTTGTTGCATAATTTGTATTCCTTATGGCTTATTTAAAACTTATTTCCTTTTAGCTGTTTTATCTTGACCGGCATGACCTCTAAATGAACGCGTCGCAGCGAATTCTACCGTTATGAACAGCAATTGTATGACCTAACATAGCAGGTACAATCATAGATGCTCTGGACCAAGTTTTAATTACTTTCTTTTCCTGAGTTTCATTTAGTTTATTTATTTTCTTTTCTAAAGATTCATGTACAAATGGACCTTTTTTTAACGAACGAGCCATCTAGTTGTGTTCTCCTTACTTATTTTATTTTTTTCTTCTTCTTACAATTAATTTAGATGATGCTTTATTTGGGTTTCTGGTTTTTTGACCAAGTGCCGGACGACCCCAAGGAGTTTTTGGATTACCACCCGGACCTGTTTTACCTTCACCACCGCCGTGAGGGTGGTCAACAGGGTTCATTGTAACACCACGAACAGTAGGTCTTACACCAAGGTAACGGGTTCTGCCTGCTTTACCTGTTGAAAGGTTTTTAAATTCTGAATTACCTAAAGTACCAACTGTAGCATAGCACTCTTTTCTTACCATTCTCATTTCTGAAGACGGAAGTTTGATTGTAACATAGTCGCCTTCTTTTGCCATTAATTGAGCGCTCATACCAGCCGAGCGAACCATTTTGCCGCCGCGTCCGGGGAACAATTCAATATTATGAACCATGGTGCCTAGCGGGATAGCCTCTAACGGTAGGGCATTCCCTGCTTTAATATCAGCATCGGGACCTGAAATAACTGTATCACCTACATTTAGGTTTTCAGGTGTTAAAATATATCTTTTTTCACCGTCAGCATAAACAACAAGTGAAATTCTAACATTTCTGTTTGGGTCGTATTCAACAGTTTTAACAAAACCTACAACGCCGATTTTATTTCTTTTAAAATCAATTACACGGTAAGCTTGTTTATGACCGCCTCCTTGGTGCCTTGTTGTTATTCTGCCTGTATTATTTCTTCCGCCTTTTTTTCTTAGTGGTTTTAAAAGAGATTTCTCCGGAGTATCGGTTGTGATTTCAGAAAAATCAGCTCTTGTCATACCTCTTTGACCGGGGGAAGTTGGATTAATCTTACGAGTTGCCATTGTTATCTACACTCCTGTCAAT
>CASFXY010000028.1 GCA_949298805.1 uncultured bacterium | reverse complement strand
TTGTTTTGATGGCACTTATACCCCTATTACATATTTGTTTAAAAAATTTCTATCTTTATTTTTTGGCAAAGAAAATTCTTAAAAAAGGTGCTTTTAAATTGCGTCAGCGCATTTTATTTTTGGCGGTTTCTTTTTACCTTATTTTACCTTGTTTAAGTTACTTGGTATTCGCAAAAAAAGAGTTATACAAATTTATAAATTAGCTTAAATATCAGGCGCCCATGCAGATTTTAGCATTCCGCTTAATCCAGATTTTATTCAAAATCAAAGTAAGCGTTCTTTTGGAATTATACATCCTTTGGCTTTTTAACAAGTATAAGCATAGGTATCAACAAAAATGTTGCAAATGCAAACCATCTGAATGTATCAACATAACCCCACAGCCTTGCCTGTTGCAACAATTCCTGATAAATATTTGCCATAGCCATACCTTGAGCTGTAGCAAAATCAGCTGTTGTCTGCATAAATGCCTGTGTCATTGCAGATAATTTTGCAACATAAACATCATTGGAAAAATTTAAATGACCCGACATCATGTGTTGATGCGCTTGGGCAAATCTTGACACCATTGTTGTACCAATTGATGTACCTATTGCACCGCCTATATTTTTAACTAAATTCTGCAAACAAGATGCGTTTGCCATATCTTCATTTTTAACTGTAGAACAAGAAAGCGGAACAAGGGGTGTTAAAGCAAGAAAAATTCCAAGCCCGTATAAAATATTTGGCACTGCAATAATGCTTAAATTAATTTGCAAATTTATCATACCAAAGAATAAACTTCCAAATCCTAAAAGTATGAGTCCTATCATCGTAATACGCCTATCGCCCATGCGTTTTGAAAGTATTAAATAGGCAATTACACCACTAATACTGCCTATACCTCTTGAGCCCATTGAAAGACCACTCAAATAAGCACTATAGCCCAAAAGTGTTTGCAACATGGAGGGCAATAGTGCAGCAGAAGCAAGAAATACTGCCATTAAAATAACTTGGATTAATGTGCCAAAGAAGTAAGTCTTATTTTTTAAAATATTTAAATCAATTAAAGGATATTCCTTATTTTTAAATTGCGAAATAAAAAACAAAATCGCACAAACAATACTAAATGCGCTTAACCAGCATATCCAAGCAGCACCAAACCAATCTGCATCATTACCTTTATCAAGAACGATTTGCAGACTTATAAGCCATAGCGATAAAAGTGTCAGACCTTTTACATCAATTTTTACACCTTGTTGTCTTCTTGCATAAGGCGGGTCTTCCAATAATTTTCTTGCAAGAATTACACAAATAACACCTATCGGAATATTTATAAGGTAAATCCAAGGCCAAGACCAATTTTCGGTAATCCAACCGCCCAAAACAGGTCCTAAAAGAGGTGCAAAAACTATTACCATACCAAACAAAGCCATGGATTTAGGTCTGTCCTCTTTTGAAAAGCTTTCAAGCATAATTGACTGCCCTAAGGGCAAGAGTCCGCCACCGCCCAACCCCTGAATAAATCTGAATAAAACAATTTCAGGCATGCTGCGTGCAACCGCACACAAAAAAGACGACACCGTAAAAACTATTATTGATATTATAAAATAATTTCTTCTGCCTAAAACTTTAGCCATCATACCCGCAAAAGGTATTGCAATACCTGATGCTATAAGATAACTTGTTAAAACCCAAGTAGACTCATTATGCGAAACTGACATCGAGCCTGCAATGTAAGTAAGAGCAACGTTTGAAATGGTTTCATCCAAAACAAACATAAAAATTGCAAGCATAACAGGAACTATGCCCAACCAAGGATTTATAGTAGGTTTCCACTCTTGTTGCATTGTTGTTTCATTCATAAGTTATACCCCTTCGGATGATTTTTGTGCCATACCCAAGCAGTTTCGATTATTTCTTTTAAATTGGTATACTTAGGCTGCCAATTTAAAAGACTTTTCGCCTTATCTGCCGAAGCTATTAAGCTTGCAGGATCACCATTTCTTCTCGGTGAAATTTTTGCAGGGATTTTATGACCCGTAACAACTCTTGCAGCTTCAATTACCTCTTTTACAGAAAATCCAACTCCGTTACCGAGATTAAAAATATCGCTTTTATTTGTTTTGTTCAAATATTCAAGAGCTAAATAATGTGCTTGAGCTAAATCCGACACATGGATATAATCGCGAACACAAGTACCGTCTTTTGTGGCATAATCATCTCCAAAAATTTCCACGAACTCTCTTTGATTATTAGGAACTTGCAAAACTATTGGTATTAAATGCGTTTCGGGAGTATGGTCCTCACCTATTTTCCCGCTTTTATGCGCACCGCATGCGTTAAAATACCTTAATGAAACAAAATTAAGCCCATGGGCAGCCGAAACCCACTTAAACATTTTTTCCATAGAAAGTTTTGTTTCGCCATAAGTATTTGTCGGGTTTGTTTTATCGGTTTCTAAGATTGGTATATTTTCAGGTTCGCCATAAGTCGCAGCAGTTGAGGAAAAAACAATATTTTTAATATTATTTTTTACCATAGACTTTAAAAGCACCATAGTACCGTAAAGATTGTTATCATAATATTTCAAAGGATTACTCATACTCTCGCCTACAAGAGAATTTGCCGCAAAATGAATAACCGAGCTTATTTTTTCATTTTTAAACAAGTTATCTAAAAAAATCTCATCACGAATATCACCTTTATAAAATTTTGCACTAGGATTAATTGCTTGCGTATGACCGCTTTGCAAATTATCCGCAATAACAACCTCAAAACCTCTGTCTAAAAATTCCAAAACGGTATGAGAACCTATGTATCCTGCGCCACCAAGTATTAAAACGGACATATTATTACTCCTGCATTTCAGCTGTATTATATCACGGAAATAAAAGTAATAAAAAACAAACTAAAAAACCGCCCAAATAAGGGCGGTTAATTTTTTATAATGTACTTGTGACAACACTTTTTACTTGCGGGTCTGCTTTTAGAGTATTATACTCCTGTTTAATTCTGGAAATAAAAGCTTTTGTCTCTTTAAACGGAGGAACTCCTTTATACCTTGCAACATTGCCCGGTCCTGCATTATATGCAGCAAGAGCAAGGTCCATTGAACCGTATTTTTTGTACATCATTTGGTAATACATAATTCCGCCTTTGATGTTTTCATTTTGTACATGCGGATTTACGCCCAGTCTACGCGCCGTATCGGGCATAAGTTGAAATAAACCTATTGCGCCCGAAGGATTTCTTTTATTAGGGTTGAAATTAGATTCAAGTTTTGCAATGCTGAGCGCAACATAAGGGTCAACGCCCATTTTAAGCGCAGTTTGAGCAATTGCTTTTTGAACTTCTTGTGGCGATTGGGCTGCCTGTGCTTTGTCTAATGAGCCTAAAAATAGGCAAAAACTCACTAGCAAAGCTGCCATTAGCTTTTTCGTCATGGTTTCATCCTCTTTATTCTCTTTTTTTTAAACAGGGTAAAAATCGAATTTTGCTTACTTACTACACATACTATTCGCGAAACCGACATAACCCTAGTTTCAAAATTACTATACACTAAAAATTAAATTTTGCAACCCCCTTAATTTTTGTAATATCGTCAAAATAAGCTCACAGAAATAATTACAGCAAATACTACAAATATAGAATTTTGTTATATTTTGATATAGTTTTTTACTTAAAATTTTAAATTCTTGATTGTTGAAACTATTTTTGATAGGATTTTATTATTGAAAATTGAATATTTGGAGAAATGGCCGAGTGGCTGAAGGCGGCACCCTGCTAAGGTGTTATGTGGAGTAATCTGCATCGAGGGTTCGAATCCCTCTTTCTCCGAATTTTGAAAATTAAATATTGCATTGTAGGATAAAAGCTCTCAATGCAGGTGAGAATTCTCTCACAAATCCGAAATCTTTGATTTTGTGATTTGACCGATACGCTAAGCGTAGAATTTCAAGGGTAAAGTCTATAGAAATTAAGCGGCTTTGCAGCTTGAGTTGTGGTGCATTGCGCCAAAAATTATTATATCTGCCCCAACCTTTTTAGAAAGAAATATGAACGAAATAATTACTTTAATTGAAGCAACAGCAATTGCAGGCATTGGCGGTACAGGTCTTGGCGGCATAATTGGTGCATTATTTAAAAAAGATTCAAAAAAAACGGTAAGCCTGCTCTTAAGTTTTGCAGGCGGAGTTATGACAGCCATTGTCTGTTTTGACCTTATTATAAGTGCGCTCAATACCAAAACCAATGTATTTATAGTTTCGCTTGGAATTTGTTTTGGCGTTGCTGTTGTATATTTATTAAATCTTTTTATAGATAGGACTACAAACCATGAAGTGCATCATATAAACCATGACCACCCGCAAACTGCGGATGATTTAGATGAAATTATTCATTCAAATCACTTAAGTGCACACATTGAAAAAAAAGATACAACTTTTTCTCTTTTTATTGCAGGCTTAATTATGGCTTGCGCAATTGCCCTGCATAATGTACCGGAAGGCATGACCATAGGCGCCTCTTTTGCTAATACAAAAGGGGTTCTTGAAGGCTCTGCACTTGTTCTTGCCATTTTAATAGGTTTACACAATATTCCGGAGGGCATGGCAATATCCGTACCATTAATTAATGGTGGCATAAGCAGGCGCAGGGCAATACTTTTAACCGCATTAAGCGGAGTTCCTACAATAATTGGTGCTCTTTTAGGATTTTTAATCGGCGACATAGGTGCCTTAGGACTTGCTTTGAGTTTGAGCTTTGCTTCAGGCGCAATGTTGTATGTAACATTTGGAGAAATTTTACCTCAATCCATTTTGATGTACCGCAGCAAGTTGCCTGCATTCTTTGTAATAATAGGTATTCTAGTCGGACTAATTGTCATATACATATAAAAAGAAAGCAGGTAATAAGCCGGATTCTGTTTTAAGATAATCATCTGTCTAATGCGTTTTCTTATGCAATTTTCGCTTGCGCGAAACGGGAAAAGGCACCCTTTTTGCAAATTCAAACTTGCATCCGGTTGGGGTTTACCATGCCTGAAATCTCACGATTTCAGCGGTGGGCTCTTACTCCGCCGTTGCACAATCACTCGGCGATAAGACTTGCACACTTGTCAAACAAGCATTTAAGCCCTCGCCAAGCATACTACTTTTCTGTGGCACTATCCTCACGCTCACGCGCACTTGGATTTCCCAAGCAACCTGCCTTTTCGGATGTCCGGACTTTCCTCACGAAATAAAAATTTCGCGCGATTATCAGCCTGCTTTCTTAAAACATTATACACCGAAATTAATTTCTGATATTATATATCTATGATAATTGATACACACGCACATATAGATATGCTTGATAATCCAAAGAAAGCAATTGAGGAGGCTTTTGAGGCGGGGGTTAAAAAAATAATAATCCCCGGAGTTGAGCCTGAAACATTTGAAAAAGTTTTAAAAATAGCACAAGAATATAAAAACGTATACGCACAAATTGGTGTACACCCTTCTGAAGCGCAAAAATTCAACGATAATGTTGCAAAAATAATAATTGACATGGCAAAAGATAAAAAAGTAGCAGCAATAGGAGAAATAGGGCTTGATTACTACTGGGATAAGACTTTTGTAGATATCCAGAAAAAAGTATTTAAAATACAGATTGAAATTGCAAATATTTTAAATCTGCCCGTTGTTGTTCATGATAGAGAAGCCCATGGGGATACTTTTGAAATATTAGAGCAAATGGGTGCAAAACGTGTTCTTATGCACTGTTTTTCAGGCTCTAAAGAATTTGCACGGCAATGCATTAATAAAGGTTGGTATATAGCACTTGGCGGAGTTGTGACTTTTAAAAACGCAAAAAAAGTTAGAGAAGTGGCAAAAGAAATACCGCTTGAGTATATTATGCTTGAAACAGATACACCTTATTTAACGCCACATCCGTATCGAGGCGAAGAAAACGCGCCCAAATATATTAATTTTGTTGCAAAAGAAATAGCAAACCTTAAGGACACATCTGTTTCGCTGGTAGAAAAGATAACCACACAAAATGCACTAAGCTTTTTTAATATAAAGGAGAATAATGATGAGTCAGCAGTATAGCCCCTCAAACATAAAAACCAAAACTGCAGTTCTTGTTTTCTTAAAGAACCTTGCAGCACCTTTGGTTTTATACTTTGAAAACCCGCAAGAAATTTATGAAGAAATAAAAGAAGTTGTAAACACACCGGTTTCAAAAATTTTCGAATTTGAACCTAACGGACCTATTAAAAAAGTTTGTATAAATGCAAATCAAATCTCAGCTGTTGCATTACAAGAAGAACAGTATTTTGCATAATGAAAAAAAGATTGGACTTAATATTATTTGAGCATGGTTTTTTTGAAACAAAAAACTCTGCAAGTGCGGCTATTTTAGCGGGTAATGTTAAAATAGATGACATTACCGTTACAAAAGCAGGGCAATTATTTGACGAAAACAAACTTTTTGACAAAGAAAAACCCTCAAAGATTGAAATAAAAAAACTTCCTTATGTTTCTCGCGGAGGTTTAAAGCTAAAAGGGGCAATTGATGCTTTTAAAATAAATTTGAAAAATAAAATTTGCATAGATATAGGTTCCTCTACGGGAGGTTTTACTGATTGCATGTTGCAAGAAGGTGCAAAAAAAGTCTGGGCAGTGGATTGCGGAACAAATCAACTTGCTTGGAAATTAAGACAGGATGAACGAGTTATTTCAAAAGAAAATGTAAATATAAAAACATGTTCTTTTTATGACATTTTTGGAGAAAATTTCGATGAAGAACTACCCGAATTTTTGAGCATGGACCTATCTTTTATCTCAATTAAAAAAGTTCTTGAAAATTGTAAAAATTTTATTTGCAATAATTGCGAACTTGTTATACTTATAAAACCTCAGTTTGAAGCACAAAGGGAAGATATTTCAAAGGGGGGCGTAGTTAAAGACAAAAAAATCCACCAAAAAATAATTCAAGACATAAAATGCTTTTGTCAAAATCTTAATTTTAAAGTTTTAGGAGTTATCGAAAGTCCTATAACAGGGGCAAAACATGGCAATGTTGAATATCTAATCTATCTTAAGCAAGGAGGAAAATAATGGCATTAAGTATTGTTGATAAATTAAATGCATTATCCGAAGAAATGGAGTCTTTACTTGATTTTATGGCAACTGATACCAAAATTGGAGAAGACTTTGAAACCTATGTTGAAGAAAACAACATAAAAATTGAAAAACAATCGCAGCTCAATATAGCCCTAATCGAATACCTTTTAGACGGAAAAATGCAAGACAACACAAGAGTTTTAGATTATTATCTTGCGCAAAATAAACAAAAGAATCCCCTTGTAATAGAAGCATACAAAAACAGCATCACATCAGTATTTGAAATAACAAAAGTCTTAAAAAATGCCTATGAAACATATTCGCTGACTTGCGAAAAAGAATTTTGTCTTATACCGCTTGTAAAAATGGTTAACTTAAGAGGCATAGCCAAAGGCGACTTTATTCAAGCACGAATAATTGAATTTGAAGGAGAATTTTATCTTTTAGAAATTTATGATGTAATCTCCTCGCTTAATTTTTACAAAGCCGCCTCAGAAGCAGTTAAATGCCTCATATCAAACCCTAAATGTGCAATTTTTAAAAATAAAGAAAAATTAAACAAAATTAAAAATTCCATAAACACTTTTAAAGGTTCCTTTGAGAATATTTTTAAAAACAAAAATGACATAATAACAACAAATAAACTTGCAGATAATCTTATAAATGCTTTCAGAGAAGAATCAGACCCTACACCATACATTCAAAATGTTGATGAATATAAATTTTTTGATATAAAAGAATATTCTCGAGAAGATGATTTTATTCAAAATGCAATAGGAGGATTTTCAAGCCATAATTGCATCTACGACATTGGTTTGCACTTTGATTGCAATGAAGGACTTTATATAGTGCCATTTTTAGGAACTTTCTATGAAATTTTTAAAACTTATCAAAATGAAGAATTTAAAATTGAAGGTGCAAAGGAATGTATAAAAGAATTTTTAAAAAGTGACAAGGTTCCAAAAAGTGTGATTGCAAATGTCGCAAAAAAATATGAAAATTTCTTAGATGTAATAAATTTTGCACTTGAAACGGATTTTAATTCAACATCTCAAATTTTGGACAGGTTTAAGGGTTTGGATGAACAAAAATTCAGTCCTATGATTATTTTATATAATTCAAAAATTTTTAGTGACATTTTAGGTATTAAAGACGAAGAAGAAACTCCAAAATACGAAAATATCGGCAGAAACGACCCATGTCCTTGCGGCAGCGGCAAAAAATACAAAAAATGTTGTGGGGCAAATTAATTTGCCCAAGTATAAATTTATATAGTAAAATAAAATAAAAACGGAGAAAATTATGAGCGAAGAACAAAAATGTTATAAAAAATGGATTATAGGCGGCGTTATTGCATCTTTAGTATTTTCAATTGCCTCTTTTGGAATTTCATTATTTACAATTTTAGGTGTAAACGGCAATATTCCTTCGATTTCAATAGGTGCCAACTTGCCAATTTCCAAAAAATATGACAGAGGACGTACTTTTAAAAAGGCACTTAAGAAAAATAAACCTGTAATTGTTTGGTTCTACACAGATTGGTGCGGTTACTGTCAAAAATTTGCACCGACTTTTGATAAAGTTACAAAAGACAAAAATATTAAGAAAAACTTTGCAGTTGCTTTTGTAAATTGTGACAATCAAGATAATAAAAAGCTTATGGAAGAATACAATGTACAAGGATTTCCGACCGTTTATGTTGTTGATGTAAAAACAAACAAAAAAGTTTTGCTTGACAACTTCAAATTCTTCCAACCCACTGCAAAAGAAGATTTGGTGCGTGATATAAAAGAATTTTTACGACCTTAAAGGTATTATTACATCCAATCATTTACTTGATTTTTGCTAAAATGTTTTATGCATTTTGCACATTTTTGAGTATCTAAAAATGTCCGCTTAGAATAATTAGACATGTCCGAGCCTGCTCTTGCACGAAAATCATTTGAAAGAGCAGGACAGGAGTACACTCCGTTTACAGTTAAAATACGCGAATTAAAACAATCAAGTTTTGTTTTGTCAAAATCAAAGTTTTCTATAAGCTCATCTTTGCTACCCTTTTCATAATAGGGCATAATTTTTAAATTAATATCTTCAATTTCAAAATTATGTTTTTTAAACAATTCATAAAACCCGTTAAATAAATCCTCTCTTGTTTCCTGATAATAATTACAAACAGAAATTATAGGATTAAATTCGTATTTAGCAAGATTTAATATTGCGCTCAATGCCTTTCTGAAACTACCGCGCCCGCGTATTTCATCATTTTTTAATTCATCAAAATGGTCTAAACTAATTCTGTAAATCGTTTCAAAATTATTTTCATCGTCAATTTTTCTTAAAAAACGAGCTTTTTTATCGTTAATTAAAACTCCGTTAGAAATAACCGTTACATTTGAAAATTTCAAACACATTCTTAAAATTGTGTTAAAGTCAGGATGTAAAAGGGGTTCGCCACCTGTTAAATAAATAGAACTTAGATTTTCTCCTTTTGTTTGCAAAAGTGCCGCTTTAATTTTATCAAGAAGTATAAAATCTTTTTCTTGCTTGTAAGGGTTTTTTTCTATATAACAATGTTTGCATTTTAAATTACAAGCTTTATAAGAAAGTTCAAAAAACAAATTGTTCAGTTCTTTCATTTCAACTTCAGGTGCTGACATAAATTTTGTAGCACAAAAACTGTTGTGCGCCTGTCCCTCAATATTTTGCACTTCATTCTCCTTTTTAAAATCAATATTTGCAATCTTTAATTCAATATTAGTTTTTAAATCAAAAATGAAAATTACCCGATTGTATATGTTTTAATCTAACAAAAACAAACCGGCAAAAATCACCGACCTTAAAAACAACTTATTTGCTTATTGTTTGGCAATTTTTGTTATGTGTTTTCAAACAAAATCTAAGATTTTTTTTCTTTAACTTTTTTATATATTAAACTGCTACACGTTGCTAAAATGCCTGCAAACAATGCACCTATACCTGCATACTTCAAGATTTGCTTATTTTTATATGCTTTTATGGCACCGTTTTTCAATTCTTCGTTTGCAGTTTTTGCTTTATCTAAAACAAGACTTAATAACTCATCAAAATAACGATTTAACCTATTACCGCTTGAAGGAATATTATTGTTTTCAGAGCCCAATATATTCAAGGGTAAAAACGATAAACAGTATAAACCGATTTTAAATCTGGGGTTAACCCCATTTTGAGAAATAATTTCATCAACTAACTCTTTAAAAGTATATGTAGCATCAGAGAGCACATCTCCTTCAGGCAAAATTTTCTTGAAATCAAGACTTGTTACAATACCTTTTGCCAGACCCTCTTTGTCATACTTTATTTTAAAAGTAATATCTTTAAAAAACTCTGAGCTGACATAATCTAAAAACTCTTGATTATCCAAGTAATGAATACCATTTTTTTGTATACTGCTAAGTCTTTCAGACAAAATTGGTTGACTTGTCGAACTATATTTGTCATACATACTTGCAGCCATTGTATACAAACCCATAATTCCTCTGCCAATATCCGAATTATTTTTAAACAGTTCTGTAAGCATTTTTGCTCTTTCTTTTGCATTATCAAAAAATCTAAGCATATTCGGCTCTAAATCCAAATTTTTAGCAAGCTTCAATTCTTCAGGAGTTAATTCTTCATTACTTAAAAGTTTATCAGCCATACTTTTGAGCAAAGGTCCAAAATTATCTTTCCAAAATTGTTCTTCTAACTCAGCTCTTGCCAATCGATTTTTGCTAAAATCTTTATCAAACTTTTCTAGTACAGCCCTGGGTATTGACCTTCTCATCTCGGTCATTTTGGCATATATTGCACCTGCAATACCTCCTCCCAGAGCACCTGCAGAAGTGGCAACAACGGTTTTATAATTATTTTTTTCAAAACTGTCTTTTTTCTGAGTAATAACAGGTGTGTTCGCCTGTCGCGCAACAGGTTCTACAGTTGTATTTCCGACTACTTTATTAAAAACACTTGGTATCGAATAACTCATTAATAAAACTTTCTTTTGTACACCTTTATATTTTATATAAAAACAAAAAAAAATAAAAATTGCCAGCAAATAAAAATCCCTTCCTTTTTTAGGAAGGGGTAAACTTGGTTTTAATCCTCAAGTTCTCGTGTGGTAGTTCTCTCTTTTCTCGTGTGTGTTGTAGCTTTTCTCTCGTGTGTGGTGGTTTTATGGTTTTCTCTCTCGTACTTATATAAAAAATTGCATGCAAAAATTATTGCCTTTTTATATACTAAATAAACAAAAATTATTTACATTTCTTTACAAAATATTTTAAGATGCGCTATTGTCAGGCTTTTTAACTGATAAGGTTTTATTTTCACTTATTGCAATTCTTGCTGATTTAATTTTGTCTTTTGTTTCTTCATCAAGAGCATTGCCCATAACAAGCCTGTCTACAAAAGCATTATTTAGTCTTACCGCCTTTGGCAGAGCACCTATTTCATCCAAAATATCTTTTATCTGCAAAAAATCATAAGAAAAAGTTTTTTTTGAATTGTAAGAAAGAACTTCGCCCGAGTTTGCAATAATATCTTTTCCTCCTTTTTCAAAATAAATTTTGAAAATTGACCTTAAATCCTGAATTTCAGACTGCATAACGCTAATTGCATTTTGCAACCTCAAATACCTTTCAAAAAGATAATCTGCATTTTGAATTTGCGAAAGTTGCCAATCATATTTTTGAAAATACATTTCTTTTAACTTCGGATAACACTGGGCAAGCCCCATCGCATCTGCCATTGCACGATGACGAGTTGAAAAATCAACATTAAATGTATTCATTAAACACTCTAATCCGCAAGAATCCATTTGAGGATAAACTTCTTTGAACATCATTTGTGTATCAACATAGCGATTTTCAAGAGGTTTATTATAAAGCCTTTTTGACGTGCGATTTAAAAAACTGAAATCAAAAATTGCATTATGAGCAACAATCACACCATCTGCGATGAATTCAAAAATTTTTGGGAAAATTTCCTCCTCCTCAGGCGCGCCTTCAAGTGCTTCTTCACTTATTCCATGTATTGCCTGAGAAGATTTTCTGATATGCTGATGAGGGTTGACCAAAGTTTCAAAACTATCTGTTATTACACCATCTACAAGCTTTACGCCTGCAAATTCAATTATCTTTTCTCTTGTATAATCAAGCCCTGTTGTTTCAACATCGACCACTATTTCAACTAAATTTTCTGACATTGCCGTTTTTTAAATCTCCATTTTAAAAAAATATTATCACAAAAAAATTATTTTTTAAAATAAGAGCCAATCTTTTTGGCATGAGCATTTGCCCTATCTAAAGTTTTTTCAAATTCTTTTTCACTGTTTATAATATTATTTAATTTTTGACTTACTTCAGATTGTCTTATATTTTTATTATTAATCTCTGTATCAATTTTTTTAAGGTTGGAAGATGCAGTTTTAACCGCGCCAAAAATCTTGTAGACATTGTCTTGATTTATTAAATCCACAAAATCCTTTAAAGAAGCAAAAATCTTTCCTATTCCCGCATATTCATCCAATACATCTCCTATTCTTAATGTTGGTTTTGCTATTATTCCTATATCAGATAAATTATTTTTTGGAGGCATTATTTCAATTGATTTTGAACCTGCTATTCCGCTAAATTCAACAGAAGCTATTGAACCTGAAGGAATTTTTACTCCTTTTTTGGTAATTATAATTTGTATCTCTATTGAATCCTTATGATACTCAAGATTTCTGACATGTCCGACGACAATTCCCATAAACCTTACAGGAGAACCTTTTATAAGGCCGTCAATATCATTAAAAGTTATGGTATACAAATTCGGTTTAATAAATTTATGATAAAAGATTCCGTAAGATACGCCGTATAATATGGCAATAACTAAAATCCAGACAACAATTTCTATAAATACCGCATTGTTCAGCCTTCTTTTTAATTCCAGCCACTTTTGCTTTTTATTCAATACTCCATACCTTCTCTTGCACTGACACCTATATTCCAGTAGTGTTTTACAGGAACAATTTCTGACACTAAATGCGCCATATCAACTACTTCTTTTTTTGCATTTCTTCCCGTCAGGACTATTTCCATATCTTGCGGCTTATTTTTTAAAACCTCAAGCACTTCATCTAAATCAATTAATCCTAAATCTATTGCAATATTAATTTCATCCAATATAACAAGTTGATATTTATTGTTTTTTATGGCATCCAGTGCTATATCCCAACCTTTTTTAATTTCTTGTCGGTCAATTTCTTCTATGTTATCCCTGTAAACAATCCTATCCGCACCGGCATTTACCACTTTAAAACATTTTTTGATTTCATCTGATAAATTTGCAAAGGAATACAATTCCCCATAATCACTACCGCCTTTTGTAAACATAACAATAAGCACACACCAGCCTCTGCCCAATGCTCTTAGTGCAAGTCCTAAGGATGCTGTTGTTTTGCCTTTGCCATCACCTGTATAAACTTGGATATAACCGTGTTTATTAAATTTTGGATTGTGTAAATCATTTTGCATTATGAAAATTATTATACACTACATAAAAATTTCATAAAACATCGTTATTTATTAAACCTTATGGGGAATAAAAAAAATATAAGGCAAGGCAAGAACTATGGCAATTTCTCCTATAGATTCAATTTCAACATTTACATATATTTATAATATAAGCTCTGAAGATGATAAAAAGAAGCAACAAGATGAGCTTAATCTTTTAATGCGTCAATATAATCTTATACCAAGTGATGACTACGACAGGGACGTAGAGCGCCTAAGACAAGCCATGATAATGGAACAAATTGAGCGCATGCAAGAGCAACAAGAGCAAATGAATGAAACAGAAGGCTATGAAGAACGCCCATGGTATGACATTATGTGGGAGCTTGGTCTGCATCAAAACGACTCTGTGCAAGAAGATTATGACGATATTATGGAAGAACTTGATTACAGAATTCTAAACGCTCAAGACGAAGAAGAATATGATAAATATAACGATATGAGAATACGTGCCGAAGAATATTTTAATGAATACAATCAAGGCACTTCAACAAGTTTCATAAATAACAACACATCTTATATGATAGGACTTTCTCTGCTTGGTACAATGAATATGATGGATTTGAATTTAACTTAAATTAGTAAAATTCTTCATCTTCTTCTTCATCGTCTTCACCTAAAAGCGGCTCGGGTTCTTTAATTTCTATGCCCATTTCAGCCAAAACTTCACGCGCTTTTGGTCCATAAGCGGTATCAGAAAAATTTTCTATAACAGTTTTTAAACAATCTATGCATTCAGCTTTCATACCTCTTAATTTATAAAGAGAGCCTAATTTATAATATAATGGTGCATACACAGGCTCAGGAGTGGTATTCATAATTGCATCAAGCTGTAATTTAAGATTTATTAAATTATCACTGTCCTCGGGGGAATATAATTCACGAGTGTAATATTTTCTTGTTAAAAGGTCGATTTTTTGAGTCATATCCTTAAGTTGTTCTTCATCGACTTTGGGAGTTTCTTGTTTTTCTTTTGTATTTTTTCTTGCAGCATCTGCAGGCATTGTATAGTTAATAATACATAACATTGCAAACATCACAAGACAAATTAGTGTTATTATTTTTCTCAAAATTAAAACTCCTCTCTTATATAGTACAATAACCGATAAAATCTGCCTCAATCCAAAGTATGATATTTGTAAAAAAATTATTATATTTTGATATATGAAAAAATTTTTAATTGCACTTATTTTATTGTTTACGATTAACTGCACTCAAGCGGAAGTTTTACGTGCAACAGTTACAAAAGATGAAATACCCAAAGGTTTTTTTGGCACTTGGCATGTAACATCCAAACTCACTGAAACAAATAATCCGGAACTTTTTAATACCATAAGCGTCGATATATGGACACTGGGAGGATATGGCAATACTTTAATTTTAGAGAACGTACACACCGGTGCAAGTTCTTCTATTCAGGTCGAATCGCAGAAAAATTTGGACGGCAAGACCTTAAAATTCCAAAGGGTAAAATCAAATACCCGCGGAAATATGAAAATTGTCCAAAGGGAAAGCCCCGAATTTAAGTTAAACGGTAATATTTTTTATGATACATATATTATTGAAAGATATGTAAATAATAAGCTAATTCAAAAAGATGTAGTAAAATATAAAGTAGTAGGACAAAAAATATCAGGAGATTTAGGATAAATGGAGAAGGTTTTTGATACAATAATATTGGGCGGAGGTCCTGCAGGACTTAGTGCAGGCGTGTATTGTGCAAGAGGAAACTCTGATTGCGCCATAATTGACACCTCTCTTTTGGGTGGGCAACCGACAAATTACCTTGAAATAGAAAATTATTTAGGCTTTCCAACAATTGAAGGCTGGGAACTGAGCGAAAAATTTGAACAACATCTTGATAAATTTAATGTTCAAAAGTTTACTATGGAAGAAATTCAAAGTGTTGATTTAATTTCAAATCCTAAAGTAATAAAAACCCTAAAAGGCGAATATAAAGCTCACAGCGTAATTATTGCGACAGGTGCGAAGTCAACAAAACTTGGTGTTAAAGGCGAAAAAGAATTGACAGGAAAAGGTGTCAGCTACTGTGCAGTATGCGACGGAGCTTTCTACAAAGACAAAACAGTTGTTGTAGTAGGCGGAGGGAACGCTGCAGTTGAAGAAGGCTGCTATTTAACAAAATTTGCAAAAAAAGTTTATATAATTCATCGCAGAGATTCCCTGCGTGCTGATAAAATTGTTCAACAGAGAGCTTTTAATAATGATAAAGTTGAATTTATCTGGGACAGCGTTGTCGAGGAAATTAAAGGCGAAAATAAAGTTGAAAAAGTTGTAATTAAAAATGTTAAAACAAATAAAACTCAAGAGCTTGAAACAGATGGTGTTTTCCCCTATATTGGTTTCACTCCCAATTGTGATGATTTTAATGGTCAACTAAAACAAGACAGCAGAGGTTTTATTGTAGTTGATGAAAATATGCAAAGTTCAATCCCCGGGGTATTTGCAATAGGTGATGTTCGCGTAACGCCATTAAGGCAAGTAATTACCGCTGTTGCAGACGGGGCAATTGCAGGTGTAAATGCAATAAAATATGTAGAGGAAGTTTTAGAACAAAAAGCAAGAGTATAGATGGAGTTTTATAGCAAATGAAGGCAGTAATTTTTGATGAAACTTTAAAGTTTGTTGATGATTATGAAATACCGACACCAAAAAAAGGTGAAGTCCTTATAAAAACTCGTATGTCAGGCATTTGTAACACCGACCTTGAAATAACAAAAGGGTATATGGGCTACAAGGGAGTTTTGGGGCATGAATTTGTAGGAGAAGTTATTAAAGTCGGCGATGAGTGCGATTTCAAGTGGATAGGCAAAAGGGTAGTAGGCGAAATTAACTGCGGCTGCAACCACGATGAATGGTGCTACAAAGGCTTACAAAGACACTGCCCGAACCGTCAAACTCTTGGTATATGGCAAAAAGACGGGTGTTTTAGTGAATATTTTACCTTGCCCGTTGAAAATTTACTTGAAGTACCCCAAACATTAAGTGATGAGGAGGCAACATTTGTAGAGCCTGTTGCTGCTGCAATGGAGATAACCGAACAATTACACATAAAACCGACAGATAAAGTTGCGCTTTTAGGTGATGGCAAACTGGGTCTTTGTATAGCACTTGTGCTAAATGCCCTAAACGTTGATTTGTTACACATAGGGAAGCATCAAAACAAACTTGAAATCTCGCGCAAAGCAGGAGTTAAAACAAAAATGCTGCAAGATTTAAGACCCGAGGAGAATAAATCTTTTGATGTTGTAATTGAAGCAACAGGCTCAACAGGCGGATTTGAAACATCATTAAGCCTTACAAAACCAAGAGGAGTGCTGGTTTTAAAAAGCACAATCGCCGCAAAAGAAGGCCTAAACCTTGCCCCTGTTGTTATTGATGAAATTACGGTTTTGGGCTCTCGCTGCGGACAATTTGCCCCTGCCTTAAGACTTATGGGGGCAAAAAAATTGGATATTAAACCTCTTATAAGCGAAATTTATCCTGTTGATAAGGCTCTTGAGGCTTTTGAGAAAAATAAACAAAAAGATATCCTAAAAGTTCTTTTAAAGTTTTAAAAAGCATTTGCCCGATAATTTAATTATCGGGCATATTTGTGTCTTGGAGTTACTCACCATATACCGTTGTTGTTATTTTCTTGAAAAATATAAAAACGGTCATTTCATGTACATCTATATAGCTAATTTTTTTGATATTTCCGTTTTTTGCAGCTTTGTCAACTCCGGCATCACCAACTTCAACTACCCATAAAACATTAATAGCCTCTGACTTACCTTCTTTTAATTCTGATAAGTTATTAACCTTAACCCCTGTTGCCGTAACAGGATAATTTGCATCCGTATAGAATAAGCCCATAGAATAACTTTTTGCATTTTGAAATAATAAAATTCCAAAAACCAATAAAAATAAAGTAATAATTTTTTTCATATTTCACCTTTCTATTCGCCATAGACGACAGTTTCAACCTTATCAACATGAATTGGGAAAAATAACAAAGGAATAAAAACTTTGTTCTTTTTTGTTTCAACGTAATGAATTTTAGTTATATGTCCATTTTTTGCAGCAGCATTAATTCCTGCATCGCCTATCTCAATAAGTTTTAAGATATTTGTTTTGTAGGACTTTCCGACCTTTAGTCTTGACAAATCAACATTTGAAACATTTACAAAATTATCTTCACTATCTTTATATTTTGCCGCACCCAAAGGAATAACCGAATTTGTAAAGATACCGCCGCCATCAACGTATTTATAACCCCTGCCGTAGCCTTCAGCATAAGCACAGGTATTTAGTGCAAAAATTAGAACAAATGCAGATATTAAAGCTCTTAACCTCATATCACACCTCTAATAACAACCGCAACTGGGGCTTAAAGAACCATCACAACACAATGCCCTTCCCGCAGAGCAACCGCAAACACCGCCATGATGAGAGCAACAACCACTCCTTTGAATTGTTGTAAAATCTTGAGTGGCGAAAACAACACAAATTGGCGCTAAAGCTATAAACAAAGAAACAAAAAAAGAAGTAAAAATAATTTTTTTCATAAGTTACCTTTCTATATTTTACTTTATAAGTAATAAAATTATTATTTATATAACTTATAACATAGCGTGAATAATATAACATAAAAAATAGATTTCAAGTTAATTATATAACCTTTAACAATGTTCAATAATCAAAATATTACATTTAACATTGACAAAGAGGCGAAAAATGAATATTAAAGAGCAACTTGGTCTAAGAATAAAAGAATTAAGATTAAAACACGGACTTAAACAATCGGAACTTGCAGAAAAAGTAAACATTGCAACAAAACACCAAAGCTGCATTGAAACAGGTAAAAATTATCCTTCTGCCGATTTGATTGAAAAATATGCAAAAGCATTTAAAATAGAGCCCTGCGAATTACTTCAAATTGCACATGAAAAAGACATTAACATCATTATTGATGAAATTAATGCAATGATAAAAAACGCCGATGAAGAAAAAATCAGATTGATTTACAAAATCTTAAAGGCAACTTGCCAATAAAATTATTGTTTTCTTACATACGGCAAGTCCATAATATAAGGCTGAGCTTTATCTTCCTTAGGTTCGGTTTTTTTAATACAGTTATCAAAGCGAAGAAAATACTTTCCTTCGGGCAGTTCGCCAAAATTATATTCGCCATTGTCGGATATTTTTACCCTTTTAATTTCCCTGTCTGTTTCATCGCACAAAACCAAGTCCAGCTCGGCTTTTGAAACAACGAAGTCCAATTTGCCGCCAAATTCTTTTGCAGGTTTTTTAAGGATAATTTCTATTTTTGTATTTTCATCAGGGTTAACAACTTTTATTGGGTCAAACGCGAAAGAAGGTGCGCAAATTAATGCAATAAATAAAATAAAAATTTTTTTCATTCGTGAAATTTACATAAAAAGAGTAAAAAATACATTATGCAAACAAATAGCCAAAAGGATAATGTTATTTAAGTTACCCATAATATACAAAAATTTGTTTGGGCAGTACTGGACTCGAACCAGCGACCCCCACAATGTCAATGTGATGCGCTACCAGCTGCGCTAACCGCCCAAACAAATTATTAAATTTTCAACAAGCAGGTAGCGCTGCGCTATTTTTTAAAAATCGCAAGCTAAACGCTCGCTCAGTGCGCTAAGTGCCCAAACATATTATAATTTAACAATAAACAAGTGCAAAAAATCAATAAAGCAAAATAAATTCTTCACAATCCTTATAAAAAAGCAATTAAGAAAGGTTGGAAATGTTAAATAATATTAAAAACAATACGAGTTTTGGTTCATTAAAAATAATGCAAAATGAAGCAACAAAAAAAGCAATAACAAGATACATCGACTGTATGGACACGGCAAGAGTAATGTCGGACTCATTTGAAAAAATAAGACAAGAAAGCGGAAATACACTTGTTGCAATAAGAGGGAAAATTTTAAATGCAAAAGACGGTGAAAGCATTTTATTTGAAACGTATAATGCACAAAACTCCTCTTTATTAGGACAAATACTTATAAAAGCAAGTGACTTTTTAACCTCAAGGGCCGATTTATTTGAAAAGTTCGGTAACGACACATTAAGAACAATTAAAAGCATGAAATAAATTTACGGTTTGACATAAAAACAGATATATTCTATTCTTTTTTAAGGTGTTGTTAATATTAAAAGAGAGGTTGATATGTCGGAAGAAACTTTGTTCAAAGACGAAAGTGAAAAAACTCTTGTGCTGCTTATTGTAATTTTAAGCATTGTCACAGGTTTTCTTGCACCGCTTATATTATGGCTGTTGAAAAAACCCGAACTTTCGGATTATGCAAAAATTTTAACAAAAAGACTTTTGAATTTTGAGCTCACACTTTTATGTGTATGCATTTTATTCTTAGTTCCGTTCATAGGTCCAATGATAAGTTTTATAGGCGGACCGCTTATATGGATAATAAATGTAATATACTGCATTATGTATGCTATAGCAATTGCGAATTCAAAAGAAATATCCTTACCGGGTTATCAATTTATTAAAGAATAAAATGGAGCGTACGGGAGTCGAACCCGTGACCTCAACACTGCCAGTGTTGCGCGCTACCAACTGCGCTAACGCCCCAACCAAGAAAAACTATTAAATTATCAACCGTTGGTAGCGCCGCGCTAAATATAACACTCGCAAGCTAAACGCTCACTCGGTGCGCTAACGCCCCAACCAAGAAACAATATAATATTAAAATCGTCAGAAATCAATATCAAAGGAAAAATATGTTAATTGCCATAAAACCCACAATTCAACAATACGGTTTAAAACAAACAAAACTTTCAACTCAACCTAAAAATTCAACATATATCAAAAATAACGATATTTCTTTCGGTTCACTTGAAGCTGCAAATGCAATAACTTCGCAAGCCATGATAAACACCAAACATTCAATGATAACAAACAGCAAAACAAGACTTGGTGCAAATTACGATGCAAAAACAAATTCAGTTGATTTTAAATTAGCATCAAAAAATGCAACGAGCGTAATTTTATGTATTTTTGAAAATCCAAAAGGAGAAGATGCAAAATTAAATATAAAAATGAACAAAAAAGACGACAGCAATATTTGGGAAACTTCCATTCCTGTTGATATTCTTGGCGGCAAAGATAAACCTATATACTATGCTTATAGAGTTTTTGGTCCAAATTGGGAATTTAGCGAAAGCTATTTTGAAGATAAATCAAAAGGCTACAAAAGTTTAGTTGATGATGACGGAAACCGTTTTAATCCTAACAAACTTGCTTTTGACCCGTATTCAAGAGAATTAAGTCATCTGCCTTCTGATAATCCCAATGGCGAAAATGCCTTTATCGTTAATGACAAAAATTATCTTGAAGACAACGCGCATTATGCACCAAAAAGTGTTTTTACGATACAAAAAGAAACCATAATCCCAAAGGCTTCACAAAGAACACTGACAGACGAAATTATAGGTGAAGTTCACATAAAAGATTTAAGTATAAACGAAGATGTTGAAGGCGCAGGCACCTATTTAGGCGCACAAAACATGGCAAAAAAACTTAAAAATCTTGGCTTTACCATGATAGAATTTTTGCCGCTGAATGAATTTGATGACAAACAAGGCGGGGGAAATCACTGGGGTTATATGACTTTAGGATATTTTGCACCCTCCAAAAAATATTCACACGATAAAACTGCAGGTGCTTCATTAAAAGAATTTCGCGAAATGATAAAAGCCTTTCATAAGGAAAATTTAAAAGTATGTATGGATGTTGTATACAACCATACAGGGGAGGCAGGACTTGTTAATAATGACATCAAACAAGCAAGGCAAACAAGTTTTTCATTAATTGATAATCAAATGTATTACAAACAAAAAGCAGGCATTTACAATTCAAATTCCGGCTGTGGCAACGATATGAATGTAGCAGAAGAAGAAGTAATGGATTTTATTGCAGATTCCGTTGCATATTGGGCGCATCAAGGTGTAGATGCTTTCAGGTTTGACCTTGCTGCAGGATTAATGGATATCGATAAAAGCGAAAAAGTTTACTATGATGCTTCAAGGAGTCTTGTCGGCAAATTAAGTTCAATGTTGAAACAGCGCGGCATAAAAGTTCTTGAACCAACTCAAAAAGGTGATGGTATATATTTAATAGCGGAACCTTGGACTTGCGGAGGTGAAAATTCATATCAACTTGGCAAATTCCCTGATGAATGGGCTCAATGGAACGATATTGCAAGAGAAACAATTAAAAAAGATTCAACCTTTCCTTTTACAATTACACCAAGAGCGTTGAAAAATGTACTCGAAGGTTCTTATGACATCCTTGGTGCGGGAAATAAATCAATTAATTACGCATATTCCCATGACGGATTTAATCTCAATGACGGCAATTCTTACAAATCAGCGCCTGAGTGCTGGCATTACGCAACAGATTTTAACGGTGATTTAACTCGTCAGGAAAATGCAATGAAAAAACAAATCGCCTTAACTTTATTATCTAAAGGAACTCCAATGTTGCAAGTAGGTGATGTTATAGCACATTCAAAAGGCGGAGAAGACAACAGCTACAATCAAGATAATGACACAAATTATTTAGACTTTTCAAAGATAAGAAATTTAGAAACAAGAAAAGGAAGAATTTGTGATTTTACAAAAAAAATGATTGAATTTCGCAAAAAACACTTAGAGCTAAGAGACGGTATTTTTAATAAAAATATTCAATACTACAAGCCTGACGGTTCTTTTGCACACCCTTGGGACAAAAGATATTGGGACAATGTCAATTCAAATATTATTTGCTACAAAATAAAGGATGGCAGTCATTTATTCTTTTCAACCTCATCGGATGAAAATAGGATAAATGTAATTCTGCCGCAAGCACAAGAAGGAAAAAAATGGTATCTTGTTTGTGATACTTCAAGAAAGCATTCTTTTATTGAAGGAGATGAAAAAATTGATTACAATTATATTCAAAATCCTCACTCTCTTTTAATATTCGAAGAAAGATAATTTAAGATTGAATAATTTCCTTAATCGATTTTATGTAATCATAGATTTTCGTGTCTGCATTTTTTCCATATTGAGCTATTATTCTGACAATTGCAGACCCTAAAATAATACCGTCTGATATAACGGCATATTTTTTTGCCTGTTCTAAAGTAGAAATGCCAAACCCGACAGCACAAGGCACATTTGTAACTTCTTTTATTGTACAAATTAAATCTTGTGTATTTTCTTCCGTTGAATCTGCAGAGGGCACAATATATATAAAGCCTTTAGCACTTTTTGCAATTTTTTGCACCCTTTCTTTCGGCGCGTTTACAATAAGAGAAATTATATCTGTGTCATATTTATTTGCAATAAGTTCAACTTCTGTTTTTTCCTCATAAGGTAAATCAGGAATTATCACACCATCGACCATTAATTTTTTGCATTGTTGAAAAAATTTTTCATACCCGTAATTAAAAACCGGATTTAGATAAGTTAAAAAAACGATAGGAATATCACTTTTTTTTCTTATTGAATTGACAAGGTCAAAAACTTTATCCGTGGTTGTTCCTGATTTTAAAGCTCTCAGAGCTGATGCTTGAATAATTTCACCTTCCATAATCGGATCTGAAAAAGGTATTTCAATTTCAACAATATCAACACCTGCATTAACCATCTGCATAATGTATCTTTCATTTGATTCAATGTCAGGATCGCCTGCAGTTAAAAAACCGGTCAATGCTTTATTTTTAAATACTTCTGTTAATCTACTCATATATTTTTCTTCCTCTATATTTTGCCATGGCTGCGGCATCTTTGTCGCCTCTGCCTGATAAACAAATAATTACAATATCATCCTTGTTCATTTCAGGAATAATTTTTCTGGCATGTGCTATTGCATGAGAACTTTCAATTGCAGGAATTATTCCTTCAACTTTTGAAAGATATTCAAATGCATCAACTGCTTCATCATCACTAGCCGCAACATACTGGGCTCTACCGATTGAATTTAACCACGCATGTTCCGGGCCGACTCCTGGGTAATCTAAGCCTGCAGAAATTGAATATACAGGGGCAATTTGCCCATTTTCATCCTGACAAAAAATTGATTTCATCCCATGGAATACTCCCAATCTTCCCGTTGTAAGAGTTGCAGCATGCATGCCTGTTTCAACACCTTTGCCTGCAGCCTCTACACCGATTAAATTAACATTGGCATCATTTATAAAATTATAAAACATGCCAATTGCATTGCTGCCTCCGCCAATACATGCCATTACAAGGTTTGGCAATCTGCCTTCAATTTCAAGTATTTGTTTTCTTGCTTCTTTTGATATAACACTTTGAAAATCTCTGACTATTGTAGGATAAGGATGAGGACCCATAACAGAACCTAAAAGATAAAAAGTGTCTTCGGAATTTCTTGCCCATTCCCTCATCGCCTCATTAACCGCATCTTTAAGAGTCATTGTACCGCTTGTAACAGAATGAACCTTTGCCCCCAAAAGTTCCATCCGATAAACATTTAAAGCCTGACGTTGCGTATCTTCTTTGCCCATATAAATTTCGCACTCCAGACCCAAAAGTGCTGCAGCAGTTGCTGTAGCAACACCATGTTGACCTGCACCTGTTTCTGCAATAACCTTTTTTTTGCCCATATACTTTGCCAAAAGTGCCTGTCCTAAGACATTATTTATTTTATGCGACCCTGTATGGTTTAAATCTTCACGCTTTAAATAAACTTTTGCGCCACCTAAATCCTGTGTCATATTTTTTGCAAAATACAATAAAGAAGGGCGTCCTGCATAATTATTCAACAGAAATTCAAGCTCTGAATTAAACTTGGTGTCATTTTTAAATTTATTGTAAGAATTTTCAAGATTAATAATTTCATTCATTAAAACTTCGGGTACATATTGCCCGCCATAGATACCAAATTTTGTATTACTCATTTTCTATGCCTCAATATTATCTAACTATACCTTGGTGCTAATGTGCTAAAATAAGCACAAAAAACTATAAAACAGGAAAAAGACCTGTGCTGCGCCAACGTTTTTGAATTTTTTCAAAATTAAATTTGAACATAAAAAATATTATACACAATTGTTGTAAATATGCAAGAATTATGCAAAAATAATTTCTCATGGGGGAAAAATGGATAAAGAATTTTCTAATAAAATAAATATTTTAAAAGCATTGGCAATTTTACTTGTTGTATCAGGGCATTTGGAATTCTCTCTTTTTGGAATGTTTAGCCCTTATTCTTTTCAATTGGCATTATTTTTCTTTATTTCAGGATATTTATTTAATGACAAATATTTAAATGATGTGTCTACATTTATAAAAAGACGCGTTAAGAGTTTACTTGTACCTTATTTTCTATACAACACTTTTTATTTAGGCGTAACTATACTTATAGCGCGCCTTACTGGTAAATTTTGGGGGCAACCGATTAGTTTAAAAAACTTTTTTATAACTCCTTTTTTAAACGGGCACCAATTTGACCTTTCTTGCCCTCTTTGGTTTGTAACGCAATTGTTTATTACAATGATTGTATTTTTATTTTTATTCAGGGTACTTCAAAAATCTTATAATAACAAAATTTTCCACCTTACGGTTTTTGCAATATTGGGCTTTTTTGCAATTCCGTTATCAAAAATTATAACCATTGACCCTATTACACTTATTATTATAAGAACAATGTTTTCATTATTTTTTGTTTACCTTGGCTATTATTACAGAAATTTTATTGAAAATAAAATTGACATCTTTACACTAAAATGGGCAGGAGTAATTATTACTCTGCAATCGGTTTTGTGGCTGTTTAATCGCGACTATGACCCTGAACATGGCATTGGTTTAAGTTATGTCCTTGTCTGGGCAAGATTTGACCAGCAACTTATTGTTCCGATTATAACCGCATTAACCGGCATCTGGGCATCGTTGCTTGTTTTAAAACTCATTTATCCTTACGTTAAAGATTCGAAATTTTTCTACTATATGGGCGACACCACATATCATATTATGGCAAATCATTTACTTGTAATGTATATAATTACGGCAATTTTCTTATATATTAACGGTATTCCGATACAGGAAAGGGCAAATCATGATATTTACTGGATTTACAATCCAATTCAAACAACATATTTGTATTTTGTCCTTACAATGGTAATTTCAACCTACAGCGGTGTTGCACTAAAACAACTTAAGAAAAAATTCTTTCCTGATTTATAGTTTTAACCAAAGTGCATCATAAGGTTTCAAACGTACTGTTATTTGTTTGTTTTGCGCTCTTGCGCGTATCATTTTATCGCTCAAAAGGTCTTTAAAATAAACATCTTTGCCTTTTTTCCCAAAATTATCATTTATAAAATTAACCGTTGCCCTTTCTCTGCTGTTTGAAAGGTTATTTATAACAACAATTCTTTCTCCGTTATACTCACGAACATAAGCAAAAATTTCCGGAGATTCGGTTTTTAATTCCACAAAATTACCATGGGAAAGTACGGGTGTCTGTTTTCTTACTTTTATAAGTTTTTTAACACGCGAATAAACCCTGTGATTAAAGCTTACAGAGTCTTTTATAGCACCATAAAACACGCTTTTTTTAATAGGTCCGCGATTAATATCACGAGAGTCAAAATAGCTAAGCATTTTTACTTTGTCTTTTTGTGATTTTTGTTTTGCCTCTCTGTCTTTAGCGCTCTTTTTTGCATTTGCGTAATTATTTTGCACGCCTATTTCATCACCATAATAAATAATTGGCACACCGGGGAGTGAAAGCATTATAGAAAAGGCCATTGTAATTCTGTCGGGATTGTTATCCAAAAAATTAGCCAATCTGCCTGCTATACCCCAACCTTTCCTAAAAGCTGCCCCTTTAGGAGTTAAGCTGTCATATAAAAGTTCACGAATTTGCGGGTCAACCATTTCAAGAGTAAGTTCGTCATGTACCCTTAAAAACATTGCCCATGCTGCACTTTCAGGGATTTTTGGTGTTTGTTTGTACGCATCCCAAAAATATTTATTATCTGCAGTCACAAGTGATGCCCATATTGCAGGCATGTAAGGAAAATGATAACAAATTTGAACTTCTGATGTTCTTTGGATTTCTTTTGTTTCGCCTAAAATTTTATGTTCAACTTTTCTTTCCGTACCAAAATAAGGCAAGATTTTTTTTGGCTGCTGACAAGCCTCTGCCTGAATAATAGACCTTGGCGCGATTGTTTGCAAAAATGCACTTAAAAGTTGTATTATTTCATGAGTTTTTGGCAAATTTTCTGCCGTTGTACCTTCTTCTTTTGTGTAATAGGGAATAGCATCAAGCCTAAAAATATCTACGCCTAAATTTGCCCAAAAAGCAACTGTTTCAAGAACATAATACAAAACTTTGGGGTTTTCCCAATTTATATCAAGTTGAAAAGGATAAAAAGTGTGATATAAATAATAGTCTTTGCCTTGAATTGTCACTTTTCGCCAATGGTTATCCGACACCTCGGGAAAAATCAAGCGCCTTTTTGTAATTGTACCGTCTTTTTCCTTATACTCCGCCACATAACCTATTTTTTCATCTTTATAAACCTTATACTCGGGCATTTCTTCTCTTACAATAAAATAATGTAATTTATCCAAATCGCCTGATTGAGCTTTTTTAAACCACTCATGTTCATCTGAAAAATGGTTTAAAATTAAATCTGCTTTAATTTTAAATCCTTTTTTTCTTGCAGCTTGGGCAAACTCTTTAAATTCAGGCATTCCACCCAAATCTTTTCTTACATTTTTTGGATTTTTAACATCAAAACCGGAATCATTCATGGGAGAATCTGCAAAAGGCATAATATATATTGTTGTAACTCCCAAATCTTTTAAATAATCCAACATATCTATTAAATCTTTAAAAGTATTCGGTTTATTATCATCGCTCACACCAAATTGATCGGGATAAAACATATAGATTACTTCATCTTTATACCAATCGCAAGGTCTGGACAAGTCTTCTTTCATAAGCTCAAGACTTCTTTTATCTTTTGATTTCTTTATAATTTCGTATACATTGGCATAAATTATATCAACTTTATCGCGTCCGTAAATGTGCGCGATTGAATTTTTCATGGCAGTTTCCAATTTTTTTGGAACAATCGCATCGTCAACGGTTCTTTTTAAAATATTGTCGCTAAATTTAACAGTTTTTGAAGTTGTTGTAATTTCTTTTGTAATAGGATTTTTTGCAGGCTCAACACCTTCTTTTAGCATTGCAGCCTTTACTTGCATAAACAAAGAAGATGAAAATACAAATGCAAACAAAATAAATGAGGCGCTTATTTTCTTAAACATAAAATAACTTTCATATTGTAATTATGTTTTTATTATCAAATCCACATATTTTTAAGTCAATAAGGCACAAGAGAATTGTTACAGTCGGGGCTATATTGAAGATAAAAGTTTTTTATATACGGGGTGAGAATACAATTTTTCTATTAAGTGTATTATTTGCTCATCTTTTTCTTGCACAAAATTTTTACTTATTTTTAACTTTGAAGATATAAGAATCCTTATAACAGGTATTGTAACTCCTAGTTTTATCATCTCTCTTATAATTTCAAGCCACTCTATTTCTTCTAAAGTAAAAAGTCTTTTGCCGTCTTTTGTGTGCTTAGCGCGATATGGTTTTATTAAGCCTTCTTCCTCATAAGTCCTTAATCTGTCAGATGTAATGCCTAATAATTTTGAAACTTGCGAAATTTGATAAAAAGGCATGTCTTTAGCTAATATAGTCATAATATACCCCTTTTTGGTAATGATAAAACAAGATGTTAAAGAATAATATTTAGGTTTTGTATTTTTAAACTTTTTAATTTTGTAGACATTTGTTAACTTAGGTGTTAGAATATGCATGTTTTAAATTGTTAACCTGGAGTAAAAATATGAAAAATATTGATAATGCCATTAAAAGGGCTTATTTTGTGCTGGGAAAAACTCATAAAATAAAAGCTTTTACTCTTGCGGAATTACTTGTTTCCGTGCTTGTTATCTCAATTATTATGGTAGTGTTAGCACCTGTGTTAACAAAAAGGGTAGCAGGTGA
>CASFXY010000027.1:15535-15915 GCA_949298805.1 uncultured bacterium | reverse complement strand
ACCTGCTACCCTTTTTGTTAACACAGGTGCTAACACTACCATAATAATTGAGATAACAAGCACGGAAACAAGTAATTCCGCAAGAGTAAAAGCTTTTTTAACGTCGCCGTTTTTACGACACAACAAATCTGCCATAAACCTGACCTTTGTTTTCAGCTATTCAATAAAACTCTACGGATAATTTTAATATATCATATTTGCAAACAATTTCAAGATTATATTCAAATTATAAAAATTATTGTAACAAACATGCCAATTGTATTGTAATATATTATTCTATATTAAACACGTCTCCCCGGAGTGCAAAATATTCAAGGATATTTGCAGTGTGGGAACTAAACTCGTTCGAAATAGCTTGAATAATTACGGCTTAAGTTCTG
>CASFXY010000027.1:0-15522 GCA_949298805.1 uncultured bacterium | reverse complement strand
TCTGTTCCTTGACAGATACCATATATCGGGGTTTACAACGGTATATCATATTAAACTTTCGTAGAAACTTTGTGACAACAACAGCGGTTACGGCGCGGCGAGGTGCAACAATTCCAGTTACTGCCCGGGGTCTAACAATGGTAACTGCTACCCGAGAGAGGTTTGGTCAGGTACGCCTAACGGTAGCAATTACTACTATTTCAACCTGAATAACGGTAGTTTCAATCAGAACAATCAGGACCCTCGCAACGCCGATTCGGTCCGCTGTGTCCTGGTGTTTAGTATGGGCGTGTTTATATAAAATACATGTTCATCTTGAATTTTTATATAAAAATAAATAGAATATAATAAATTATCCTCAGAGTATGTGCTATTTAAGGATACACATAGAGTAGGATATTTAAACTCGTGTGAGGTAGCCTTAATAATCAGGCTCAGGTTTATCATTGGTTTATCAAAACAGGATAGGATTTTTGCATAAACGGCAAAAATCAGAAACCCTCACAGAAATTGTGCGCCTATTCGGCCGCTGTGTCCTGGAGTTTAAAAGTAATTAGACCTCATTTGAGGTCTTTTTTTATATTAACACTTGAAATTATGTTAATTTTAAGGTATAAAAGTTAAGTTGATTAAGTTGGCAAGTAAATATTATCTTATGAGCGGAAGTAACTCAATTGGTAGAGTCCCTGCCTTCCAAGCAGGTTGTTGCGAGTTCGAGCCTCGTCTTCCGCTATTTTTTATTCTTTTAAATTGAAAATTCGCATAAACATTAAAAAGTTAGCACAATTTAATTTCTTTCCACCTTTTGTATGAAAAGATTTTAAAAATGCAAGCTATAATATACTTATGCTACAAGAAGCTCAAAAAGTAATAGCCAGCGCATTTAACACAAGTTTTATAAAAAAACTTGCTCAATATTTACATGACTGCGTAAGAGAAGAAGTCAAGAGTTCAACTTTTCGCAATCTTAAGGAGGACAAGGAAAACAAATGGGTTTTTCTTGATGATGAAGAAAAACTTTTTACAAATTTTGACCAAGAACTCCTTTTAGACGGCTCGAACAGCTATCTGACAGAGCTTATGATTCAAAGTGAAATGAATTCGAAAGAAAAATATCTGATTTACGGTTATCTTTTTCTTGTAGGGAAAAATTCAAAAGCAAGAAAAAATAATCAATTTTTAACACCTCTTTTATACACACCGTGTAAATTGGAAAGACGCGGAGTTAATATTGTTTTAACGGCGCAAGAGGATATCTTATCACTTAATACGGGTGCTTTGGCTCAACTTATGAAACGTGATGATGAGCAGGAAGCAGATGCTATGCTATCGGGACTTTTGGATGTTGTGCCTGAATTACCGCTAACTCATGAAAGTCTTGAAATATTTTTAACCACATTAAAATCGCTAATTCCTGAAATAGAAATTGAAAGTGCCCCGATTGATGATATTAAGCAAGATTTTGAAGATTTTTATTCAAGAGAAAATCTTGAAAAGGTTATGGAAGATGGAGATTTTGACTTTGATGCAATTGATGAAATTGCAAAACGCCCGCGCGTAAAAGTTGAAAAACTAACCCTGCAAAGAAAAAATGCCGTAATTTTAACAAAACGCCCAAGTATAACTGCAGGAGTACTGCATGAACTTACTCAAATTGCCGAAAAACCGCAAGGTGTATACCGCGAAACTGTGCTTGAAGTTATAAATCATGAATATTTACTGCAAAAAGGGAAAATAGCCAATGAAAAGCTCGAAGAAAAAGAAATAAAAGACTTTTTCCCTATAACACCTCTGTCATTGAGCGACTCTCAAGAGGACGTAATTAAAAAAATTGAAGAAAATAATTTTCTTGCTGTGTATGGTCCGCCAGGAACCGGAAAATCACAAACTATTGTAAATCTTGTATCCCATCTGATTGCAAACGGCAAAAGTGTTCTTGTGGCATCTCGTATGGACAAAGCAGTTGACGTTGTGGCAGAACGATTAAATTCCTTAAATGCACCTTATTTAGCATTGCGTGCAGGACGCGCAAATTATCAAAAAATGCTAAATTTTAAACTTGAAGATTTGCTTTCAAATAAAGTTGATTTAGATAGCAATTATCAAGATGCAGTCCTTGCCGAACCTGATGATATGAAAAATCTTTATGATGAAATAAATCGACTTGAAGAAGGTGCACAAAAAATTTTTTCACTCGAAAAGCGCTACAGTGAAATAAATGAAGAAAAACAAGAAACGCAAGAGGCAATAGGCGAGTGCGAAATAATTAAAAATCCTTTGAGCATTGAGGAGGTAAATCAAACAAAAAAACTTTTGCAGGCACTTGAAAAGTACGAAAATAAAAAAAATAAAAATATCTTTGACAAAATTTTTGAAAGAATAAAACTAAAAAAAATTAAAAAGATTTTAAATTTAAAAGGCAAAATACAAACAAACGAATTATCTCAAAGATTAGCATTAGAACTTGATTTAGAATTTTTAAACGCAAAATTACGCAAAGTAGAAAATAATATTTACAAAATAGGCAATTTACATCAAATTCTGAAAAAAATTAAAAGTCTTAGAAAAAAACAACAAAAACTTGCGGTTGATATTCTAAAAAACAAAAGAAGAACAGCCTTAAAAAATATTTTATGCGACCAGCAAAAACGCCAAAGGCTTATGATACACTCAAAGTCACTTGTTTCAAGAAAATTAAATCAGCAAAACAGATTGCTTGAAAAAGAAGATTTTAAACCGCTTTTAGCTGCTTTTCCCTGTTGGTGCGTAACAACTTATGCCATTTCAAATTCATTACCCCTAAAACCTGCGTTATTTGATGTTGTAATAATCGATGAAGCATCGCAATGTGATATTGCAAGCTGTTTCCCCATACTTTTTAGAGCCAAAAAAGCTGTAATTGTGGGTGATGACAAACAATTACCGCATTTGTCATTCTTGGAAAAAGCAAAAGAACAATCATTTTTAAATCAATATAATATAGAGGACAGATACCAATTGCTTTGGCGTTTCAGAACAAATTCAATGTTTGATGTTGCAAACTATTATTCAACAACACCAACCCTTTTGGATGAACATTTTCGCTCACCGAAGCCTATTATTGAATTTTCAAACAAAGAATTTTACGGCGGCAGAATAAAAGTTATGAAGCCTTATTTTGATATGGTTTCGCCTGTTGAACTTATTGAAGTTAAAGAGGCAAAAGTTGATACTGATATAACAAGAAATCAGGCAGAATGCGAAGCTATCATAAAAAAAGTTCAGGATTTAATTTATGAAAATGAAAAAAATTCTGATGCCGAACCTGTTTCAATAGGCATTATTTCCCCTTTTAGAGGGCAAGTAGAGCTGATTAAAAAAGCCGTTTTGAAAGTTTTTTCTCAGGAAACAATACAACAACATCAAATTGAAATTGGCACCGCGCACACTTTTCAAGGTGATGAAAGAGATGTAATGCTTATGTCATGGGCAATAGCAGCAAATTCACACTCTCAAAGTCTTATGTTCCTGCAAAAACCCAATCTTTTTAATGTAGCAATAACGCGTGCCAGAAAAAAACTTATAAATTTCATTTCAAAACCCGTAAATGAACTTCCGGAAGGGCTTTTAAGGGATTATCTTGAATTTGTACAATCTCAAGACAAAGTAATTGCCGCAAGAAAAAATATTTTTAAAAATACCTTTGAAAAAGAAGTTTTTGAAGCAATGAAAGAAGAATTTGCAACACATCAACTTCGCGCAGGTGTTGATTTTGCAGGTATTAATGCAGACATTATGATTGATGATAAATTAATAGTTGAAATTGACGGCATAGAAGATGAATTTACACAAAATGTAAAGGAAACAAAAAAACAAGCTATAATGGAACGCTTGGGCTACGAAGTCGCACATATTACAAAACGGGAATGGGACTTGAGCAAAGATGCTTCTCTTGATAGAATAAGGTCATCACTGGTACAAAGTTAGAAAAATGACCGATTTTAAAGCGGATTTAATTAAAAAACATGCCCAATCACTTGAATTCGACAAGGTTTTAAATATTCTTGCCGGTTTTGCAGTGTCTGATTTAGGCAAGCAAAAATGCTTAAATGCGCCCATATACAGCCAAAAAGCTCAAATTGAATACCATATCGAATTAACAAGCGAAGCAAAAAAAATCTATGATAATGCAGGTAATTTTTCATGTTTTCCGCTCGAATTTTTATGTGACAGTATTAAAATCCTTGAAAATCAAAGACTTGGCGCAAACGATATTATTGATTTGGCAAAAAATTTAAAAACATCAAGACTTGTTAAAAATTTTCTTTCAAAAGAAGAAAATTGCCCAAATTTGAAAGCTTTTTCACTAAATTTATATACAAATAAAGAATTTGAAGACAAAATTTTTTCTACTTTTGATTCCGAATTAAATATTGCAGACAGTGCAAGTGCCGAATTAAAAAGACTCAGAAATTCTCTTAAGAGCACAAAAGACAACCTAAAAGCAGCGATTGGAAGGCTTTTAAGCAACCAAGATTTTATTTCACATCTGCAAGACATAGTTTGGACAACACGCGAAGGCAGAACCGTTTTTCAAGTCAAAGCAACAGACAAAAATAAAGTTTCAGGCATTGTTCATGATGTAAGTGCAAGCAGTCAAACATATTTTATAGAACCAAGTACACTTGTGCCGTTAAACAACAAAATTCGTCAAACAGAAATTGAAATAAATGCTGAAATCGAGCGTATTTTATGGGAATTAACAAAAGAGTTTTTAAACATAAAACAAGAATTGGCAGAAATACAAAATATTCTTAGCGAGCTTGATTTTATATTTGCAAGGGCAAAATATTCTATTCGCACAAAGTCCGTACCGGCACAAATTACGGAAGAAAAAATTCTTGAAATACAAGCCATGCGCCATCCGCTTTTAATAGGAAATGTTGAAAATATTGTAGAAAACGATTTTGAATTAGGGAAAAAGTATAATTCACTTTTAATTACAGGCTCAAACACGGGCGGAAAAACTGTTACGCTTAAAACGGCAGGTCTTTTAGCCCTTATGACAAAAGCAGGCATGCATATAAGCGCACTTGGTGCTAAAATATACCCTTTTAATATGATTTTAGCCGACATATCGGAAGAACAAAGTATTTCACAAAGTCTTTCCACTTTTAGCGCGCATATTAAAAATATATCTGCAATAATTGAAAATGCAGATAAAAATTCCCTTGTGCTTTTTGATGAACTCGGTGCCGGAACTGACCCTGAAGAAGGCGCAGCACTTGCGCGTTCCATACTTGAGTATTTATCCGAAAAAAATATTTTATGTGTATCTACAACGCATTTGGGTGAGTTAAAAATTTTAAAATACGAAAATAATAATTTTGAAAATGCAAGCGTTGAGTTTAATACAAAATCGCTAAAACCAACATACAAACTGATTTTAGGACTTGCAGGAAGCTCAAATGCGCTTGACATCGCGCACAATCTTAATTTAAAAAACGAAATAATAGAAAATGCAAAAAATATTTTAAATAAGGCAAAAAGCCCTGAAGGAGAGGTTTTTGCTAAAATACAACAGACTCATAACCAGCTTTCACAAAAAGAACGCGAAACAGAAGAAATAAGACTGAGGACAGCGCAAATAGAAGCACAGTATGAAGAAAAACTAAGAGAATTAAAAACACAAAAGAAAAAATCTCTCGAAACTTTTAAGAAAAAATATCAGGCACAAATTGAAAAAGCACGCGCAGAAATTAAAGATACACTTGATGTTATGAGAAAAGAAAAATCCGAAAAAATTGCAATGCGCTCATATTCACGTCTTGCAAAACTTGAAAGTGCTGCAAGAGAAGAATTTATGTCTGATGAAGAAAAATTGCAAAACAAATATGAACCACTTGATTTACAAAATATAAAAATTGGTCAAACAGTACTTATAAAAGGGCTTGAACAAGTTGCGAAGCTTGAAAGTTTACCTGATAAAAAAGGTAAAGTACTTGTATCAATTGGTCTTATGAAAACAAAAGTTGACATTAAAAAACTTGCAAAAACGGACAAAAAAATAAGCAAAGCCTTGAAAAAAGTAAGCGTAAGTTTCGACGATATTACGCAAACTCTCTCTAATAGACTGGATATACGCGGTATGAGGGCTGAAGATGCAATAGATTTTCTTGACAAGCAATTCGACATGGCATCTTTAAGAAATTTAAGAGAAATTGTTGTAATCCACGGTCATGGAACAGGGGCACTGAAAAAAGCCGTTCGTAATTATCTTGCGAATTCTCCTTACGTTGCAAAATTCCACTCCGGTGAAGAAGGAGAAGGGGGCGACGGAGTAAGTATTGTATATATCAATTAAAGCCCTAAATGAAGTTGTTTAATTTCTCTTGCAGCTTTTTCTCTGTCAACTTTTTCTTTGTATAATTTTTCAAAATTCTTCTGCACATATTCGTAATTCTGTACAGTTGCGGTAATTGACTTGTCTGCAAGCCAAAAAAGCGCAGGAACAGCCACAAGCAGGGTAAAAACAGAAACAATAATGTGTCTTAAGACCCTTACAAAGGAATACCATTTCTTGTCTTTACCTTCTATTTGTAATTTTGATTGTATAGACTCATTTATAAATGCACTTCGCGCATCTTTATCCATACTGTCAATTAATGGTACAAAATCTTTTGCTATATATATTACATATTTTTTAACCGCATCATTTGCATTTGTACCAAAAGGGTCTTGCCATTCATTTTCCTGTGTGTCATAAGTGTTTTCTTGAGAATTTTCAAGTTCTTCGATTTCATTCACATTTTCAGGGTTTTCTTGACTTTCCGAAATATCTGTTTCATTGCCATATCCCTCAAGCGAAGGTTCATTATTTGGAACATCTTGCGAAATATCCTCGGGAACATCCGAAATATTCAAATTTTCAGACTGGTTATCATTATTCATCTGACTTTTTATTTTATCAATATGCTTATCTATGTCAAAATTTTCTTCCACGTTTAAACCCCAAAAAATTACAACCAATATTTTAGCATAAAATTTACTTTTAGTCTTATAATCATTTTTGTGATAATATATTAGTTGCAATGTATATACATAAACAAGAATTATTAAATAAGTTAGACAAACTTAAAGAACCGAAAATTCTTATTGTCGGGGATTTTGGTATAGATGAAATGGTCTTTGGCAATACTCAAAGAATTTCTCGTGAAGCACCTGTTTTAATTTTGGAACACTCTAAAACAAAAATTATTCTTGGTACCGCTTCAAATGCTGCCAATAATATCGCCTCTTTAAATAATGGAAAAGCCGCAGCATTAGGAGTTTACGGGGATGACTACTATGCAAAAATACTGCTTGCAGCGCTAAATGAAAAAAATATAAACGTAGAATATATGATAGAAGACAAAATGCGCAAAACTACAACAAAAACGCGCATTTCAGGTTCCTGTTCACAAAGCATAACACAACAAATTGTACGTATAGACAGACAAACAACCGAACAGTTAAGCCCTCAAAGTGAAGCAAAAGTTATTGAAAACCTCGAAAAGGCAATTCCAAATTACGATGGGATAATTTTATCAGACTATCACTTAGGATTTTTAACGCAAAACGTGGTAAAAAAAGCCATTGAGCTTGCAAGAAAATACAACAAAATAATTGTTGCAGATGCCCAAAAAGACTTGGACAAATACAAAGGTGCAACGGCAATTACGCCCAATCAACCGGATTGCGAAAAATTTATAGGTTACTTTTTAAAAGATGAAAGTTCTCTGATAAGGGCGGGTGAAGATTTAATTAAAAATCTGCAATTGCAAAATGTTTTAATTACACGCGGTGAACGCGGTATGGCACTGTTTGAAAACTTAAACGGACAAATTAAATACAATCATGTTGAAGCTTTCAACAGAAAAGAGGTTTTTGATGTTACAGGCGCGGGTGATACCGTTGTAGCCGCATTTACACTTGCGCTTTGTGCCGGATTCAGCCCTTATGAAGCTATGTACGTCGGTAACCTTGCCGCAAGTATTGTTATAAGATACTTTGGCTGCCATAGTGTCAACGTAGAAGATTTAAAATCAGAACTTGAAAATTTAAAAGGAGAAGAAATATATGAAATTTCTTAAAAAACTCAGAACTTTTGATTTAATTATCATTGGTATAATAATTGTGGCTCTTTTAGTTGGTATTTTAACTTTCTTTGGCAAAAGAGCAACTTCCTCAAATCAAATTGAAACAACTGCAGATGTTGAAATTGAAGTATTTTTAAGAAGTGTTACAATAAGTGCTTCAAATAACATCTTTGAAGAAGGAGATGAAACTTTTATCACAATAAGAAATGTTCCATACACAAAACTTAAAATAAAAGATGTTAAATATGACAGAAAAAAAGCAATAGTTCCGACTTTGAACGCAAAAAAACCTTTTAACATAGTTGATGATGTAACCGCACCTTATCAATATGATTTTTTGGTAACTGTTCTGGATAAAGCAAAAATTACAAAAGACCGCGACGGCGCAGTTGTAGGCGGTAACAAAATTAAAATCGGCTTACCGATTACTCTTGAAGGTGCAGATTACAAATTAAACGGCATTGTATCAAACATTACGGTTGTTGCAACTCCGGATAAAAAAGATAACAGTGATTTGGAAAAACAGGTAAACCAAAATCAGGATGTTCAATAGAAAATTTGGAACAAAAAGTATTTTTATCAGCTTAAAAAACGGTATTTTGAGAAATATTCAAAATACTCAAATTGCAGCTGGCATAAGGGACAGCTTATTTTTTGAAAATATAGATACCTTTCTGTATATTTTTCTAATGCTTACAATTATCTCCTGTGCTTTTTGCGAATCCGGATACATCGGGATTTTTGCACTTTGTTTTAGTGTTTTGCAGAGTTTTAAACTATGTGTTAAAAAAGGCGCAAGAACAAAAATATCTCTATATGATAAAGCAATATTAATATTTTTTGCATTTGTTATTATGAGCCTTTTTGGCTCAACTCTTTTTGCACTAAGCTTAAAAGGATTTATGAAAACAGCAATTTATATGTACTTTTACTTTAGCGCGCTTTCATATTTTCTTAACAATAAAAATAAAATTTTACCTACAATTCTTGTAATAGCAGGGCTTATCAGCTTTGAAAGCATAATAGCAATTATCCAGAATAATTCGGGAATTTTAGCAATAGCAGGTTGGCAAGATACCAGCAATCTTGACCCTACACAGGTAATATCACGCGCTTACGGTACCTTAAAACCATATAACCCTAATTTGCTTGCAGGATATCTGGTTACAGGAATTTCATCAGTTTGGTGTCTTTCTATGATAAACCTGCTAAATAAACACTACAAAAGATTTTTAGGGTTTTTGATTTTAATGCTGCTTGCAACAGTTGCTATAATTTATAGCGGCTCTCGCGGAGGATATCTTGGAATAGCAGGATTTTACGGAATTTTTGCACTTGGCATAATTTATTATATCCAAAATTATTTGGGCGGATTTAAAGCTATTAGGAAAAGATACAAAAATCTTGCTCTTACGCTAATATGTGCAGCTTTAGTGTTTATAATGTCAAATCCCGCAATTACAAATAGAATTTTATCAATATTCGAATTCAGAGAAGACTCCTCAATAGCTTTTAGAATGAACGTTTATACTTCATCTTTTAAAATGTTTCTGGATAACCCTTTTTTAGGCATTGGTGTTGGCAACAAAAATTTTAGAGAAATTTACGGTTTATATATGAGAACAGGCTTTGATGCCTTGGGCGCATATTGTGTTCCCCTTGAAATCGCTGTTGAAAGCGGTATTTTTGCCCTCATCTCTTTCTTGACATTCCTTATATTATGGTGTGCGGACTGTTTAAAAACTATAAAAAAGGTGCCAAAAAGAACAAAAATTGTTATATTTTCATTGATTTTGAGCATTTTTCCTACAATGATACATGGCTTATTCGACACAGTTTGGTTCAGACCTCAGCTGCAAATTCTTTTTTGGCTTAATGTAGCATTTTTGGGCGCATTAAAAGACAACTAAATATCTTAAATAATTTTCAACTCCCTTTGCAAAAGCACTTGCAAATTCTTTTTGAAATTTTTTGTTTGTTAATTTTTCCATTTCATTTTTATCAATCAAATACCCGCACTCTACAAGAACACTTATGGGGTTTGTAGGACGTGTTAATGCAAAAGAAGCATAATTTACACCATCATCCTTAAATTGAGTTTGCTTTAACAATTCCTGTTGCAAAGAATCTGCAAGGGAATATGCCTGTGGGTTATAATAATATGTTCCTACCCCATGCCTGTTTATAACATCTTTAGGGTTTGGCAGTGAATTTTGATGAATACTTAATAAAATATCCGCATCTTTATTTTGTGCAAAGGCGACTCTGTCATACAAAGATACATATTTATCTCTTTTTCTTGTCATATAAACCTTTGCACCACGTTTTTTCATAGCTTTTTTAATCTGTTTTGAAATTTTTAAATTAACATCTTTTTCTTCGACTCCAAAAGCACAAACACCTTTTTCTTCGCCGCCATGTCCGGCATCGAGTACTATTTTTATTCCTTTTAAAGGTTTTTTGCGATTAACTTTTGGGATTTTTCTTATTTGCAACACAAGTCCCTTTTTGTGAGGCAAAACATCGTAACCAAAAAGTGCAGGGGTTATATATTTTATGGTTAAGACCGAATTTTTTGAAGGAATAATATTAAAGCCGCCTCGTTTATTTTTAATCTCAAGATTTTCGCAACTTACATCATATAATTTAAACTCCAAGCCATCCGAAAGCTCTTTAAATGAATATGCGTTTTGAATATATAACGGTATAAAAATCTTATACCGCTCTTTATCTTCATCAAATTCAATTTTATTTATCTTTTGTATTCTTTTCTCATTTATTACAGCCTGAACATCAGCATATTTTTTCTCCAGCCAAAAAGGTGTATCTTCGCCTAAATCAATTCTGTAAAAATCATCATTTTGCTTATCGGCATACAAAACAAAACCTTTTCTTATTTGCAAAAATCGCTTTGCATTTTCACTTGGCGCAACACGGACAGGGGTATAATCATGTTTTGCCTCTATTAAGGCATACTTAGCAATACCTACATCTTTTAAATTTTCAACCGCAAAAGCATTTGAAAACGTTAAAATAAACAAGCTAATCAAAAAAAATATTTTTTTCATAAAAAAATTGTAGCACATATTTTTTTACGCGTTTTAATATTAATATCATGAAAATCAACTCGAGCATAACAACATTTAAAGGCGCAACACTTAATATTAACGCTTTTTCCGATACACACGGACAGCTTGACAATATCAGCGATTTTTTCAATACCATAGAGCAAAATAAAAGAGATTTGTTTCTGAAAAACAAAAAAGGCGTAAAAAATGTCACTGCTATAGTCGGAGATTGGTACATGGCAGGAAATGTTCGCGGTTATTTATCAAAACCCGATTATAACTCACAAAAGTTTCAACTTATATTTTTTAATAAACTTATAAAACAAATAAAACACATTTGTAATTCGGCAATTACAATTTTTACTCCCGGAAATCATGATTTCGATGCAGGGTTTAAAGAATTTGAAGAATGTATAAGAAAAATGGATGCAAAAATTGTCGCAAGCAATGTTGATTTTAAAAATTCAAAAAAGTCCCTCGGCGACAAGATTTTAAAATCTTATGTTGTTGGAATACAAGACGATAAAAATCCTGATAAAATGCATAAAGTTCTATTTGTTGGCATAGTGCCGGGCAATATGAAATATTACAACAAAAAACTCTCCGGTATAGCTTTTTTTGATAATGCATTTAAACCTCAGGCATCACTAACACCTCAAGATGTTCAAAACACAATAAAAGAAATAAAAAAAGAAATTGATAAATTTAAAAATCAAAATCCCAAAGGGGCAATTGTTATGCTTGATCACTTTGGCGGTATATTCAGAAAAGAACTTTTAGCGCAAAAACTGCCTGTTGACATCATTCTTGGTGCACATGAACACGATGATTTCGAAGAACATATAAATAATACGCATATAATAACTCTTTATCAAAACTTTAAAAAACTGCAAAATATTAAATTAAGATTTGATGATGATGGCAATATAGACTTCGTAAGAACTCGCGCATATTACCCGCAAAAATCCGACAGAAAAAATCCTATGTCGAGTTTTTTTGAAATGGTTTTTAAAAAAGATTTAAAAACTAGTTTCTATATTCCTGCAGAAGATGGAATAAAAGAACTTGAATTAAAGGGTATAAGATATCAAAACAGTTATCTTGCAAATTATATTACAGATGTTATTTTAAACAGAATAAGAAAAAAATATCCCCAAACAGACTTTTTTGCACTTAATGCAAGTGCAATAAGAGGTCAACTTAAAACAGAAAACTCGGGAAGTATAAATAATATTAATCTCCTTACCACCCTAAACGGAATAAAAGAAGAAGAAGCAAATATTTTAATAAGTAGAGTAACCGGAGAAGAAATTTTAAATATCATACTTGGAAACTTAACTGCAAATACTAAAAATAAAGACAGAAACCCGCTTATGCATTTTAGCGGACTTAAAATTGAAAGAACTCTATTGCTAAACGGGTTAAAACTTGGTGTTAAAAAAGAAGATTTAATTAAATTTATAAGAAAAACAGACACAAATGAACCTTTGGAACTTGAAAAAGAATATACTCTTGCAAATGTTGAAAAATTTTTCTTAAAAAGCAAAAATCCCATAGAAAAGGAAATATATGCATCCCAAAAGACAATGAGGACGGATATAAACGCAAAAAGAGAATTTAGGGCACATTTTGTTGAAAACATTAACGAAGTAAAAGCATCAAAAGAAATAAGAATAATTTCATAAAATTTTTTTTACATCACTTTATATTTAATTGTAATTCTTGCAAATTTACGTTATTGTTGATATTGAGAAGATTAGCAGGGATTAATTATGAATAATGATTTATTTGTTATAGATTTAAGCAGTTGTACAAACACCGGAGAAATAATCACAAGTGTAAGCACTGCTTTTGAAGTACCTGAAGCAAAAGAACGAAAAATAGGTTTAAAATTAAGCAACATAGTATTAAATCAGGCACAAATGCTTTCTATTCAATCATTAATAGCAAGCTATGCTTCTGAACTTGATTATGTAGAAACTTCAAATGAAACCACAAAAGATACATGTGAAAATATGGGTATCAATGTGCAATTGTGCGAAAATGTACATACAACACCAGATGAAGAAATAGCTTTTGAAATACCAAAAAAAGACAAAGAAGATTCGTCACAATATATAAAAGAATTCGGCGGCAATAATCTTAGTGATTCTAACGGCAACGGCTTTGAAGAATTTAAACCTATTGAATTCAATGAAGACGGTAAGCAAATTATGGAAACATACAAAAAAGCTTACGATGAAAATGAAGAAGAAAAGCAAACCTGGGAAGAAGTCGACTACTACGCACCTCCAACCGATGAACCCGTTGTTGTTGATTCAAAACAAACAATTTATGTAACTCAAACACTGCGCTCAGGTCAAGTTTTAGAATTTGACGGTAACATAGTAATAATAGGAGATTGCCATCCGGGGTCGGAAATTAAAGCCACCGGCGATATTACGGTTTGGGGTGTCTTAGGCTCAATTGCACATGCCGGCGCAAAGGGTAATAGAGATGCTAAAATACGTGCACTTAAAATGAATGCGGTTCAACTAAGAATTGCGGATTGTTATTCAAGACGACCTGATGGCACAAATATTCCATATATTATTAAATCTTCGGTATTTACACCTGAAGAAGCAAGAATCGTAGATGATTCAATTGTATTATTTAAAATTAACTAAAAAAGGAGCAAAAATAAATGACAGGTTCTGTAATAGTAATTACATCAGGCAAAGGCGGTGTAGGAAAAACTACAACATCTGCCAACATTGGTACCGCTCTTGCTAAAGACGGCAATAAAGTTGTTTTAATAGACACAGATATTGGTCTTAGAAACCTTGATTTGCTCTTAGGTCTTGAAAATCGCATTGTTTATACAATTGTTGATGTTGTGGAAGAACGCTGCAAATTAAAACAAGCACTTGTAAAAGACAAGAAAAATCCCAATCTTTGCCTTTTAGCAGCTGCTCAAACACGTGATAAATCAGCAGTTACAGCTGAACAGTTAAAAGAGATTTGTGACACTTTGAAAGAAGATTTTGATTATATTCTGGTTGACTGCCCTGCAGGTATTGAACAAGGCTTTCAAAATGCAGTTGCAGGCGCAAATGAAGCAATTGTTGTAACAACGCCTGAAATGAGCGCAATTCGTGATGCCGACAGAATTATAGGTCTTTTGGAAGCAAAAGAAGAAGTTGAAAAATACCGCCTTTTAGTTAATCGCGTACGCCCTAATCTAATTAAAACAAATGATATGATGAGCGTTGAAGATGTTGTTGAAATTCTCTCTTGTGACTTAATAGGTGTAATCCCTGAAGACACAGGTGTTATAACTTCGACAAATAAAGGCGAACCTATTGTTAATGATGAAAATTCTCTTGCAGGTCAAGCATATATGAATGTTGCAAAAAGAATACAAGGCGAAGAAGTCCCGTTTCTTGACATAGACCAGCCCAGAACTTTTATTGAAAAAGTTAAAAAATTCTTTTCAAAGAAAGTGAAGGCATAAAATGAGAGATATATTTTCGGATTTATATAATAAAGTTTTAAGTTTTTTTGTAAATCAAAATCCGCATGATGAAACAAAAGCGGTTGCAATGAGCAGACTTAAAACTGTGCTCATGCAAGACAGAGTCGGATTCTCCGAACGTGCAATGCAAATGCTTAAAGAAGAACTTGTTGCGACAATTTCAAAATACATGGAAATTGATGAAGAAAAATTTGACCTTGAAATTAACGCACTTGAAGAAAGTACGGTATTAAACCTTGCAATTCCTGTCACTCGTGCTAAAACTGATGAAGAAATTGATGAGGCGATAAAAGAACAGGCAATTAAAACTCAAGCAAAAGCTCAAGAAATAGTTGAAGAATTGGAAGAACTCATCAAAGAACGTGCTGCAGTGCTTGCAGGAGTAAGTGAAGAAGCAAAAGAAGAAGAACTTGCCCAAGCGGATGAAGAAATCTCTGAAACTGAAGAAGAAATGCAAGAAACTGAAGAAAGCAAAGAAGAAAAAGAGGAAACAAATTCCGACAAAAAAACTAAAGTTAAAGAAAATTAAAGTGAATACTTGTGTTTTTGCCATGTTTTAATTAAGATTTAAACTAAACACAAGTCAAAAAAGGAGAAAACCATGCAGGTTATATTGAAAAAAGATGTCCAAAACCTCGGTGAAGCAGGTGATTTGGTTAATGTAAAAGACGGTTACGCAAGAAATTTCTTATTTCCAAATAATGTAGCAGAATTAGCAACTGAAGGTTCACTTGCTGCAAGGGAAAGAAATATTGCAAGAATTAAAGCAAAATCAGAAAAACTTCATCAAGAAGCTCTTGAAAAAGCTGAAAAAATCGAAGCT
>CASFXY010000026.1 GCA_949298805.1 uncultured bacterium | reverse complement strand
GAATGTATTAATGAAAACTTTGCTCATTTGTTTAACATTTTAAATTTATTTTGCCCGAAATAATCAAACTATCTGTAAAATATAATCAAACCATGTGTTTTTTTATAGCCAATCAACAAGAGCGCAAGCTTACCAATAGCGAAACTCTTGAGTTGCAAAAATACAGTGCAAAGCTTGACAAAGATGCAATGGGAACAGGCTTGATTTATGGTGTTGCTGCAGGCGGATTAAGTACTCTTTTTGGCAGATTTGTTATGAAAAAACCTGCAAACAAATTATTGGAATTTGCGGTTGGGGTTAGTAGTGCTATCGCTGTTGGCACATATTTTGTCTTAGGCATATTAAATACAAATAAGAAAATTGAAAAATATAACGAAGTTATTAAGGATAATAACCAGTAAAAGTAAATTTTGGAAACAATAATGGATTCGTAAAAAATGCCTTTATACAGGTTCCTGAAGAAGAAAGGTTTGATGTTGCAAAGAAAAGAGCAAAGCAAGCTACTGTTACCGCAGTAGCCACCGCGGGTGTCTTTGCGATTACAGGTCTTACATCAGGGCTAATTATGAAAAGCAAGGGTGTAAATTCGCACTGGTTAAAAGCATTAAATATAGGTGCTATTGCAGGCATAATTACTCATTTTGCCATGGTTACTAAAGATAGTATCAAAAACGTACTAAATCTTAAAAAATTAGAATAAATAAACAATCTTAAATAATGTTGTTAAGGGATATTTAAACTAAAACAGGCAAAGAATTATTGACAATTTGCCATTTGACAAGCCTTGTGGCGGATATAAACAAGAAGATGCCGACAGGGATAAAGAATTTGACATTGCAGCAATAGATCATAATAACGGCGTAATGGTTAAATGGGGATAATTATTCTAAACACACGCTCTGAACAAGAGGAAAGAGAAGATAACTTCATATACGGTATGTTCAACAGACCATTGTAAACTGTCTTTAATTTTACAAAAATCATATTCAAAAAAACAGAATTTCAGCCCTGAATAAAGAAACACAATCATCGGTTAAAAATGCTGCAATAGGTAAAAACTCCTTTGCCCTGTTTTTATTTAACATACCAATAACAAAAAATTTTGCTTCATAGTCATTTGAGCTGTAAAAGAATTTGCTCAAAAGAGTTAAATCACTGTTATTAACAGTAAATTGATTTTTACCCTCGCCTTGCGATATGGCAGTTGCAAGAACAACCACTGCTTTATTTATATCGAAAGGATGCATTGTTTTTTGCAAGATTTGCAATTCAGGGTTATCAGAGTGTAAAGTACTTGCAAATCGGTTTTTAAATTCGTCAAAATTTTTATCTGCAAATTTTTAACTATCCGCAATACAAGGTCTAAAAGTAGATAGCTATTTTTTAAAATTTCTAAGCACAAATTTCTTCCTCATTAGTGATGTGTTGCAGTTGATACCATTCGGTAAATACTTGTATCACAATTTTGTAATTGCATCAATAAATTTTTAAACATAAAAGCTTGTTCGTAATTTGTTTTTTCTTGCAACATTAATAACCTTGCTAATAGTATTAAAAAATCTAAACTGTATTCTCCTTTATCATTTAAATCTTTTAAATCAGAAAATTTATCTTTTTGGCTTGTTAACAAGGTATCAATATTTAGTATTGCTATACGTTCTTCTTCTGATTTTATAGGCTTTGTAGTATTCCAAAGTTCAATTAATATATCTAAAAATTTCTTTGTTTTTTCCGATTCTTGTTTCATTTTTATTAAGATATCAACAGCCCAATGTATGTGTTTTGGAGTTCTTATGTTTGACCAACATCCATTTTCCAACTGCCTATATTTTATTAGTATATCATATTTACTAAAGTTTCCTTGGTATGCTGCTAAAATATATTTCCCATTTATTCTTTCTACAAAGAGTGGAATTAGGTATCTGTCCTCTCCACGTACCTTATGTGTCATAAAATCTTTTAAATCAATAGATTCTTCCATTTTAATAATTCCTGACTAAAACTTCTGTAATTTTGCCTCTACCATTGGCATTAGAGTTTACTGCACGAGATGCAAAAACTTTTTTTATTTCATAATTTGCATATAATTCATTTACTAATTTAGTATCAGAATTGGAAAGCATAAACATTACACCCATTGCATCTAATTCATCGCAAACCTCTCTCAGTTTAAATTGCATATCAAGGTTAAAACCATCTTTTGTATATGAAGTAAAACCGGATGTCTCATTTAATGGAACATAAGGGGGGTCAAAATAGATGAAATCACCTTTTTTAACTTTTTCTAAAATTGCCGAAAAATCTGCGCATTTAATTTCTGTTTTTTTTAATAATTTAGAGCAATTTCTTAAATTTCTTTCATCAATTATTCGAGGATTTTTATAGTTTCCAAACGGAACATTAAACTGACCTTGAGAATTTACTCTATATAATCCGTTAAAACAAGTCCTGTTTAAGTAAATAAAACGACTTGCCTTTTCTATATTTGAAAGTGTCGAATATTTTTCGGTTCTGTCCAAATTTCTTATTTCTAAAAAATATTCTTTTGAAACTTTATGTTTTTCTAAGTCTAAAATCAATTCTTCGGCATTGTTTTGAACAACTGAATAAAGGTTGATTAATTCTTCGTTCATATCAGAAATATAAGCCTGCTCGGGTTGCAACTCAAAAAACAATGCACCACCGCCAATAAATGGTTCAAAATATCTGTTATAAGATTTTGGCATATTTTTAAGCAGTTCAAACATTAGCTGACGCTTTCCGCCAACCCATTTAACAATCGGATATGTTTCATTTTTCAATTGTTCTAAAACTACTGCCATACTTTTTCTTTCTTTGAAAATACTTGAATCTTTTAATTGAAAGGTCTAAAAACTCTTTATCTAAATCAATTCCAATGAATTTTCTTTCCAACTCTAAAGCTATTATACCAGTAGTCGAGCTTCCTGTAAAAGGACAAGAATCAAATCGCCAATATTCCTTGATGCAAGGATTATACAGCTTAACAATTCTATGGATTTTTGTGTCGGGTGTTTACCAAATTATTTTTCATGGCTTTCAGGAGTCCCTATTGCCCAAATTGAACGCATTTGTTTTTCCGGTTTTTTAATAAAATCTTCACACCAATTACCATTTTTTATAAGCTCATAATTGAATGCATGTTTTTCTTCATTATCTATTTTTGCCCACAAAAGCTTTATAAGGTACACAAAATTTTTAAGTAAAAGCAAATATAGCACAACTGCCAATTGGGAAATTATCAAGTTTTATTTTATTGCTTTTTGGTATTGAAAAATTGATTTTGTCAAAATCACTAAATACGTTAGAATACAAGCCTTTTAAGAATTTGTTTTGACAATTATTACCCAAATTAATCTCTAATTCATTTTTATCAGGTTCTAAATTAAAGCAGAATAAATACAAAGGGATAGAATTTTTACCACAATACAACCAAGCTAAACTGACACTGTTTGTATTGCATAACTTTATCATTGGCTCGCTTATTTCTTCTTTAATTTTTGCAAAAATTTCTCTCATTTCAAATACACTGGATAGAAATTCTTCATTTTTACCCCATTTGTAAGGTTTGTCCATTTTTTTAATATAATTAAAACTGTATTCATTTTTCGTTTCCGGTAGTAAATTTCTTAATTCATACCCCATACCCATATAACTTGGAAGCTCAAGAAAATATGCACAAAAAATCCTTATTTCGTTTGCTAAAGGCGATTGATAAAAAATATTATTTTCTTTTTTGTCTGCATCATTTGTAAAAGTGCAAATACAAGGTGCAAAGGTAAAATGCTGCGGGTAAATTTGAATAAAATCTTTTATATGGTTTATGTAATCTTTATCTAAAAACTTATAATTTAAATTACCTAATACTACATCAAAATCTTTATTTATCATATCCAAATATCCGTCAATGTAGTAGGTGTTATAAAAAGCTTCAGCGAGAGTTGCAAAATAAGGAGATTTTTTTTGAATTGAATGTTTTAATTCTTTCCAAAATTCTCGTCCGCATTGATTTTCAGCGTTTTTTGATGAGTGAGAGATTTGATTGTGTGCCATATCTGCTCTAATAAAATCAAAATTAAATTCTTTTTGAATATTTTTATATTTATTTATAAAATAATCCCATACTTCATCCTCAGGCTTACTTGTATCAGCAAAACCCTCGGAGTCAATTTTGTACCATTTATATGGTGTTACACACCCTAAGATAATAGCATCCCTAGCTTTGTTTTTAACCCTAAATTGTGCCCAATTATGATTTGAGTTTTTGATTATTTTTTCAAAAGTTATTGGACGAGTAGGTGCATGTTCAACTACAGGAAGTGTTTCGTACCCTTTTGAGCGAATATAGTGTAATAATTCAATCCTTATTTCTTCCCATTTGGTTGAATCATCGCCAAAAATAATGGAATGACGTTCATCTTCAGACGTATTTTTTTTAAACAAAGTATCAATATCTGAATTGTGCTCAGGTTGTCTATTTTTAACAAAATTTTTTATTTCATATTCAACTTCTAAATATATTTTATTGTAATCAATTTCAGGTGCAAATAATTGCGAACTTTTGTCATTGTTTAATTTTGCCCACTCGAAGTACTTAGGATTTAAAAATACAATCTCTGAAAAACTGTCAACATGTGGCAATACATCAAAACCTACGGCTTTACCCATTGCGTGCAGAAGATTAACCGTTAATTTTAACTGTTTTTCAGGAGTATCAAAACCATCCTTAAATAATTCTTTGTCTAAATATTCATTTGATATGCGCCAACTATTTTGCACATATAGACTGCCTTGATGTCCTGCTTCAAAAAAAGGCATTATGTGTATGGCATTTTCATTAAATGTTAGTGCATATTTGACTATATTAATAAAACTGCCCAGTGCTCTTGGGTTAACCCCTATAATTTTGGATTTTTTTAACCAATTTGAGTTTTTAAATGAACTAATAGGACTTTTTACAAGATAATCACATTGATATGCTTGGCGAAATACATCATCACCAAGCATATCAATTAATAATTCCTTAAGAGTCTTGCAATCTACATCTAAAATATCATTTGGAGAAATTAATTCAAATTTAGTGCAGTTTTTAAAATATTGCATGATTTTAACTTTAGCCAAATAATTCTTCTTCTTCGGCGGTTAAAATATCAATATTTATCTGGTGTACTTTGCTTCTTATTGTAGCAAGCATTTCAACAGCCTCTTTCTTTTTGGCATCAAGTTCTTTTATTGTTGCTTGTAAATCCTTATATTGTTTTATTAAATCTCTTTTTGTATTTGTCAATTTTTTCACCTTGTCACTACTATACAAACCATCAATATCAAAATCGCTATTTACAGTTTCAGCTCTCCCGATTGGCTGAGAATCTTGCACTCTTTGTGGCGCAACGGTCGGTTGAGCTTTCTGTGTTGTTTGACTTTGTTGTGAACTTTGCACTGAGCTGCTTGTGCTTGATGAGTAGCCGCTGTAACCACCGGAACCGAAAGAAACGGCATTAGAAGTTCCCGCAAAAGATATGTTTGATAGGAATGAACTTTTTAATTTTGCAGAGTCGATTTTACTCTTTTTCCCTGTTTCATAAATACTTGTTCCGCCAAAACTTTGCATATCGTTTGCTTTGACCTTGGTGCTTTTCTGACTGAGCATTTGCTTGGAATGCTTCTTTGAAAATAATAAATTTTCGCGCGTGTTAATTGCCATTGCTGTCTCTCCATTTATCTAACTTTATTTTATAACATTTGATTGTATCTGCCAACTATAACATTATCTTTTTGTATTCTTTTTTCTTGTCTTTGATTGTGCACTGTATAAGGTATCACAGGTGTTAGATCCATTTGCATGTCGCTCTCAAAAATAAAATTCGAATCATATATAAACACTCCGTCTTTAGCGGCGGTAATGTAATTCAATACTTCCGGTAAAAGGAGTCTTTGACCGTCATTTAATTCAATTATTTTATTGGGCGCAACTAAAAAATTACTTTTGTAAAAGCAGCAACATCTTGAACAAACAGGGAATTTACCATGCTGTGCGAGCTGTTCTCTAATTTTATTTGCTTTTTTATTATTAAAAATTGTCCAAAAATCATTTTCTCTCAGGTTCCCAATTTCATTGCAAATGCAATTTGATACCTTGCCGTCAGGAGTTATTGATGGTGACATGGAAAATCATAAACTTTTGTTGGACCATATTTTTTGCGTAATTGTTCAATTTTGGAGTACAATTCCTCTACATAGCATTCATTGAATTCATACGTGACTTTTGGTTTTAAAGTTGTCGTATATTTTTGCTTTAAACATTTAACCCACTCTTTGTTATTTTGAGCATCTAATTTATCAGAGGAAAACTGTAAATGTTGAAATCCTATAAACGCAGGTTCAAATTGCCACATGTATTCAGCAAAATCTAGTATTTCGTGTATATTTTCGGGTAGCATTACATAATTAATGCAAGTTCTTATAAGTCTTTTTGGTTTGTTAATTTTTTGTATAAGCTTTAGACATTCTATGGAACGCTCAAAGCTTCCTTTTGTATTTCTTATTTTATCGTGTGTTTCACCTAATCCATCAATACTTATAGATAAGCTTGCTTTTGATTTTGTAATTACATCTAAGTGATCCCTTAAAAGATAACCATTTGTTACAATATGTACTTTTAATTTTTTTTCTGTAGCGGACATTAATATTTTATCAAAATCTTTATGCAAAAGAGGCTCGCCGCCCATTAAAGTAACTTGAGGTTTTGGACTTACTGATTTTATACTATCAAAAAATGTATCCCATTCTTCGAAAGTCATTTCATTTAATGTATTATTCTTGAATGTTGAGCCATATTGTGTGCACATATTGCATGTCATATTGCATCTATGGGTTAAATTTACAACAAATTCCATTTGAAATGGTAGTTTAAGCATATATAGTTTCCTTGATTTTATCAATTTTGCCGAACAGGGCTTTTATTTCACTAATCAATTTTGCGCATTTGGCTGGAATAAAATTGCTCGATGGTTCTATTTCTCTTAGAAGTTCTTCGCCTAATGCATCTTTATATATTTCGTTTCTTTGTGAAAAAATATGCATTGCTTGTTTAATGCCGTCTAATAAGATTTCCCCTTTTTCATAATCTACAAAAACGGTACTTTCTATACCATATTTACTTAATAGTTCTTGATTTTGCCTTATTAGCTTTAAATCTTCCTTGTTGCCTGCAACAATCGCCATAAAGGGTAATTGTTTTAAAAGGGCTCTATTGTTAGGGTCTGACAAAAACTCCTCATACTTGCTTTTTGGCGGTATTTGAAGACCCAGGATATCTACATAATTGAATATATTTAGCATATCTTCATCATTACCGGCATCTCCGGCAACAATGACCAGATCGTTTGTCCTATTTCTATATATATCTTCAACTTTCTTGTGTGTGTCAATAAGTTTATTTATTTTTTTGTCCTTCCAAAAACCATTTTTGGGGCGAGGTTTTATTGATAATGATTGATATGAGCCACCTTGTTTGATATCCCAATCTCTTTGGCATAAGCTCACGGTTGCATTTATGTTTTCTTTTCTAAAAAGAGCTTCTAATCTACTTTTTGTCCTTTTAAGGTCTGCATTGTTTGAAAAAACTATATATGGGGAAAAATCATATCCTTCGTTAAAGGAGGCAAAATTTCTTTCTAATGTTAATCCGTATTTTAATCTGTATTCCAGCGATATTTCACCGTAATCCTCTATACCTTTATTTATAGGGCTTTCTATTATATGGACTCTTTTATGGTCGGTTGTTGGTGTTCTTAAAATTATATCCCTTATCTGAGGTAGTAACATTTCCGGTGTCCAGTTTAACATTGTGCTTAAGGAATTTCTTTTACTTAAATCAACCGTATCACTTGGAAATTGTCCATCTCGTTTATAAAAAATATCCTTACCATCGCAAGTGATTAATGTATCGGGTTTAGGCAAATCAGCACCTTGACTTTTTAATCTGTCTAAAAAGTAATTAAATTCAGGTCTATTTCTTCCGGTTGTGATTGCAAAATTGAATTTATCTCCAAATCTGTTTAAAAAATCTTTAAACGGTAAAAAGCAATGCTTGAATAATCTTCGAACTTCTTCATTGTCTTTATAGGCATCAAAAAAACAGATATCTTTATGTTCAAATGGCATATATGTGCCATCAAAATCAGAGTAAAGAAAAGATTTTCCGGTACCAAATGCAACACTTATGTTTGATGTTCTGATATTGGCAATACGCAACCTGCACCAACAATTCTTTATTAGGCTAATTTTTTGACTTTTTAATAATTAAAACCCGTTGAAAATTATTTTTAAATAGCATTTATAGTGCAAATTAATAAATATTTACAAATTGCTATCAAAAAATGTTTTTTTGTAGTTTTATATAGCCGTAGGGATATTATGTGTTGTATTTAAAAATGGAAAGTTTTAACAATGCAAATTAATGCAATAAGTTTGAACTCAGTTTGTTTAAATCGATATAAAATTGAAAATAAATACACTAATCTTGCTCAAAAACAAGTATTTCCCTTAAGTAAAGATGTAATATGTTTTACAGGAATAAAAACTCCTGTAAAAAGCTTGTCAAAAAATGACTTTGAGCAATTTACAGCCTTTTTGGATCCCATATATCAAAACTTAAAAAAAATCACTGATGAACATTTGCAATCATCTGGCGAACAAATGAAAAAGGATGACATTAAGGCGATTTTGCAAAAATTTGATACAAATGAATATCAAATTATGGGCGTAGGAACAAATTCAATATGTTACAAGGTCAAGAATCCAAGTGGCAATAATGTTTACGGCATACGCTTTTTCAGGCCTGATGCAATGAACTATGGAAATGATTCAACGTATGAAAAAGAAGCTTTTGCGCTTAGAAAAGTTCAGCAAGCAGGTGTTGAAGATGCTCAAGAATTAGTTGACCTTATAGAAAAAGATGGAAGATATTACATTATCACAAATCTTGCACAAGGTATCCCGCTTAACGCACAAGAAGGCAGAATGCTAAATCCAAGACAGGCAAAAGATGTGTTAAAAAAACTGACCCAACTTGATAAAAGTGGCTTTGTGCAGTATGATGCCCAGCTTGAAAATATATTTTTTAATGGCGATACTGCCGAATTAATTGATTTTGGCGGTTTTAGTGTTTCAGCAGAGGATAAATTCGTACTCGATACACTAAAACAAATGGGTGTACCTATGGATTATGAGTCCTTTTATCCTAATTTTAGTGCGCTAAGAGAAGGTGGTATTAAAGAATTTAATTTAGAAGAATTGCTTAAAAGTACAAAACCATATTTAGGATTTTCCAATATTGATTCAACTTTCATCTCAAGAAACTCAAACCCATACTTTAGTGCATTTTCAAATGTTGCAAACTTTGAATACAGAAGTTTATTTTATCATTTGCAAGATATAATAAATGCAACAGGCTCAACCCAAACAGCAGAAGATATATTTAAAAGTTATTTGCATCAAAGAGCTTTTGAACACCATAAAACAATGTCAGATTTTTTTGAAAGTCTTAATCCTGATGAAGTTGCAAATGCTTGCAGGTCTGATACGGGAACTATTCTTAAGAGAATTAAGGATGCCGTCGGATATGAAAAATTGCTTACAGGGCTATTGTCAAAAGATGAAATTAATGAGCATGTCTTAAAAACCGAGCTTGCAAAAATTCAGATGAGATGGGTTGCTCTTAACAAAAGAGAGGCAGCTCAAACTCAGTTTGAAAGTTTAACCTCGATGATAAAAGAATTCAGGGAACAAGATTCCTCGGTATTAAGACGATATTATGATGATTCATTGTCGTTTTTTGACAGACTAAAAGCGGGGATTTATGCTTTGACAGAAGGAAGTAAGAGGGAGATTTTAGATTCTAAATATAATCTTGTTGAAAAATTATTTATTAAAACTGTTCAGAGTGCAAAAGAAGAAATAATGCCTGAGGTTATACAAACGCAAGCGGAAAAAAACATTAAAACAAGCTCTAAAAATAATAAAATTATTGCAGTTATTCTTGGTATTGCTGCTTTTGTCGGTTCGATTTTTGCATATATTACTCACCGAAAAAACAAAGAAAAGCTTAATGAATTACAAGAAAATCCTCAAAGTCAAGCTGCTTCTTTAAATTCCGCTTTGCAAAATAATAATATATTGAGTAGTTCAAAAGTTTACAATCCCTTTTCCATGCAGGATTTTTTAAATACTGTTAAGTAGTTGCGTACCAATTGAAGAAACTTTTATTATGTTTAAATGTGTAATATAAAGATAAAAATTGGTAAAAATATCAAGAAGTTTTGCAAATAAAGAAAACTAAGTCAAGAAAGGCTTTGTTAAAAAATGCGGAGAGTGGTTATCTCTGCCGCCAATAGGTACTAATCCTTTGGAAATGAGATAACTATTGACTTCACTAATATATTGTCTTGTTTGATTAGACCGAGTTAATTCTTCAGGGTAGGCTTGATGATAATTTTCGGAGAATACTATTCGACCTTTTGATATTTTTAATAATTCATCAAATCCTTTTTTGAAATCTTGCATTTCTTTTGCAGTGAAATATGGGTGTGCAAAACCAAATAAAACCGAATTATTGTCCTTGAAGGTTTCCATTATTAGTTCCAAACTATTCTCGGTGTCGGAGATTACTTTTCCGTCAATAATCTTTGGATAAAACTCATGACATATTTTATCAATGTCTTTGTCAATTATATTTGTGTTTGTTTCGAATAAATTTTCTTGCAAGTACTTATCAAAACTATCGGGAGTAACATTTGATTTTGATACTTTGCGCCGTCCTGTATCATCAAAAATATAATCGCGCATTAAATACCTATACATTGCTCGACTATCAATGCCATACTCTTGTGCCATCAAGTTTATCCTGTTTTTTATTTGAGCATAGTTTCGCAATCTATAGTGTAAGTTATAAGCATAAGTTTCGTCGTTGTAATTAATAAAATAGTTTCTAAATTCATCAACACAAAACCCATCACCCAATCTGTTTATAAAATTTTTAATCATTTTGCCCCGATTTGTTCTTACATTGCCAATTAGTTGTTTAATTTCGTCAGAATTCGGGTTAATAAAATAGGCAAGTAATTCTCCGGACTTAACTTCTCCATTACTGTTAAATGCAAAACTTAACTCGACACCGGGTACAAAATTAACGTGTCTAAATTTTTCTTTATTTTCACTTATGTATTGTTGCGCTTCAATGACACCTGCAACATCATCATGGTCAGTTAGTGCAAAAGTGAATTTTCTATTTGTCTTTGCATATAATTTATTCGAGTACTCGGCAACCTCATCCAATATCTGCTTTACATCTCCCCATCCATCGGAATGATTTGAATGCGAATGCAAATCCATCCTAAAGGTGCCGGATTTTATATTTTCGTTAGACGAATTATAATTTTGAAATGTTGAATACTTGCATAATTCTATAAATTTACTTTGCGGACTTTTGATAATTATAGGTGTACTATTTAGCGGATAAAATGGTGGTAAATTTATTTGAGTTGTCGACAAATCATCATCTTCAAATCTTGATTGTGCACTTGAATCAAAACCTGCTATTTTTTTAGCTATACGTTTTGCCATATTATAGCTAAAGGGCTCTATTTTTATCATCAAAACTTCCTGCTTGACCTAGTGTTTTAATAATATATCAATGTAAATTTAGAGTCAATTATTGAGATATCGGTTTTTTATAACAGCTGTTACGGTTAAATTGGAATTATTACGAATTGTCCCGGCATAAGAAAAATTGTAAACAGTGTGTGTAATTAACAAAGTAATTTATATATAAATTTATTTTTTATGTTACAATTAATCAATAGCGAGAGGTTGTAAATGAATTACAAACTTATAAAAATGAATATTCATGGTGATGAGCGCGGTAAACTCGTGTCTATTGAAGGCGGGCAGAATATTCCCTTTGAAATTAAAAGAGTTTATTATATTTTTGACACCCTACCAAACCAAGAACGCGGTAAACATGCACACAAAGAATTAGAGCAAATAATTATTGCAATAGACGGTGCTTGCCAGTTTGTGCTTGATGATGGTAAAAATAGAGAGGAAATTTGGCTAAATCGTCCGGATGTCGGTTTGTATATCGGTAAAAATATGTGGCGGGAAATGCGTAATTTTTCCTATGGTTGCAAACTAATGGTGCTTGCCAGTACTCATTATGATGAGAAAGAGTATATAAGAAATTACGATGAGTTTTTAAGGAGGATTAATAGATTGCAAGAAATAACAAGGAACATTAATCAATATACAAAAAATTATATTGACCACGATTTTGAAAATATCATGGTTGAATACAGAAGAAAAAAAGTTTTAGAAATATTAAATAAATATCAGCCTAAAAATATTTTAGAAATTGGATGTGGCATTCAATCGATATTCGATTTTTATGATAACTATGAAAAATTTACGGTTGTTGAACCATCTGAACAATTTTGCCAGATGATAAAAAAATCCAAAAACTACAACCAAAAAATTACTGTTATTAATGATTTTCTTGAAAATAAAACAGAAGAATTAAAAAATGAAAAATTTGATTTCATAATACTTAGCAGCTTATTACATGAAGTAGTTGACCCAATAAAAATGTTAAAATGCATAAAGCAACTATGCAATAATACATTGATTCATATAAACGTTCCAAATGCTCAAAGCATGCATTTATTATGGGCGTATAAAGCGGGTTTGATTGAAAAAATCGGTAACTTAACAGAAGTTGCAAAACATTTTCAACAACATACTACTTTTACGTTAGAAAGCTTGACCCAAATGGTCAACAGCGTTGATTTTTCAATCCTTGAAAAAGGTTCTTATTTTATTAAACCGTTTAATCATGCAAAAATGGCAGAAATTATCAAATTAGGTGTGATAGATAAAAAATTACTGGATGGACTGTATAAACTAACTGAATTTATGCCAGAAATGGGTGCCGAAATTTTTGTAAATTGTAGGTCAAAATGATAAAGATAACAAAATATAAAAAAGAATACAAGGATATTTGGAATAAATTTATTCATAATTCCAAAAACGGTATTTTTATGTTTGATCGTAATTTTATGGATTATCATTCAGATAGATTTGTTGATAACTCTTTAATGTTTTATGATGAAAAAGATAATCTTGTTGCTTTGATGCCAGCAAATATTAAAAATAATGTTCTGTATTCTCACCAAGGTCTTACATATGGCGGCTTTATAGTTGATAGCAATATGAAACAGCGCAAAATGCTTGAATGCTTCGAATCTTTGAAAACTTATATGCAACTAAATAATATTTCTAAACTTGTTTATAAAACAATACCGCATATATATCACCGTCTACCATCCCAGGAGGATTTATATGCGCTTTATATAAATAATGCTAAATTATTAAAAATTGAACCTTCTACAACAATTATGCTTTCATCTCCTTGTAAAATGCCAAAAGGAAGAAAAGCTCAAATTGCACGGGCGAAAAAATCAAACATAATTATAGAAAATTCCTGCAATTTTAACGAGTTTATTGAGCTTGAGAATCAAATATTGAAAAAATATCATAATACAGTTGCGGTTCATAGTGCTGATGAGCTTACCCTTTTAAAATTAAGATTTCAAGATGAAATACAACTGTGGTGTGCAAAGCTCGGCGATAAAATCATTGCTGCAACATTGCTTTTTGTTTCGGATAATGTGGTACATACGCAATATTTGGCAGCTGACGAGAAAGCCAGGGAATTGGGTGCTTTGGATTTGCTGATAAAGTACTTGATTGATAAATTCCAAAATCATAAAAAATATTTCGATTTTGGTATATCAACCGAAGATAACGGACAATATCTAAATAATGGTTTAATAAGTCAAAAGGAAAGTTTTGGGGGTAGGACAACAGTGTATCAGACTTTTGTTTTAAAAATTGATTCTAATGATGAAACAATAAAAATACATACCGAAGGAAAGCTTTTGGAAACAAAATACGGGAGAGATTAATGAAAACAGCTGTTTTGCAATCAAATTACATACCTTGGAGAGGTTATTTTGACATTATAAATGATGTCGACTTATTTATTTTCTACGATGAAGTACAATATACAAAAAATGATTGGCGCAATAGAAATAAAATATACTCAAAACAAGGTTTGTCATGGATAAGTGTTCCTGTGGAATACTCTTTTGGTCAAACAATTATTGAAACAAAAATAAAAAACAATTTAGATTGGCAAAAAGACCATTGGAATAAAATTGAAAATGCATATAAAAACTCTCCTTATTGGAATTTATACAAAGATTTCTTCTATGACGTATATTTTAATAAAAAATGGGAGTTTCTATACGAGTTAAATCGATATTTAATTAAAAAAATCTCAAAAGAATTTTTAGGTATTAAAACAGAGTTTGCTGACAGTAGAGATTACCAATCGGAAGGACAAAGGTCTGAGAAGCTCTTGTCGCTTTTAAAATCTGCAAAAACTGATGTTTATCTATCGGGTCCGGCGGCAAAGTGTTATTTAGATGAAGATGAATATAAAAATGCAGGCATTAAAGTAATATGGAAAGATTATTCTTCTTATCCTGAATATAAACAGATAAGAGAACCGTTTGAACCCAGCGTTAGCATAGTGGATTTACTCTTTAACCTTGGCGAAGACACTAAAAATTACATTTTTAAAATCTAAAATAAAGAACGTGTAAATTAAATTAATATGCAAATAAACGGAGATTTAGCATGGAAAATATAATTGTTTTTGGGAATTCCGATTTTACAAAATTAACAAGTATTTATCTTGAACAAAAATACAATATATGTGCATACACGGTAAATTCAGACTTTATTTCAACCACAAGTTTTTTATCAAAACCCTTAATTGATTTTGAAAAAATTGAAAAATATTATCCTGCAAATAAGTATAAAATGTTTATTTCACTGGGATATACAAAAAGAAACACTCTAAGGGAGAGAATATATAATGAAGCTAAAAACAAAGGTTATACTTGTGTATCATATATTCACCCAACATGTATAATCTCCCCTGATGTTAAAATTGGCGAAAATGTATTTATGTTTGAAAGAGTAATTGTTCAACCATTTACAAAATTAGGCAACAATATTTTAGTACAGTCATCTGCATCAATCTGTCATGACAGCATAATAAATGATAATGTATTCATTGGTTCAAATGCTTGCATTAACGGCTTTGTGACAATTTGCGCCAATTCTTTTATAGGTGCAAATGCCACAATACGGGAACATATTACAATTGCCGAAAAATCCCTTATTGGTGCCGGTGTTGTAATAAATGAAAACACAGAAGAAAACAATGTTTATAAAGCTTTGATGCCCGATATTCTGGGGAAATAAAAATGAAGATGGAATGAATTTTCTAAAAGAAAATCTGTTGTTTGAAAATGTGAACGGTTAAAAACATTTCCATATCTGGCAGAATTAAAGCTTAATGGGAAAAAATATTAATACAGCATGGCAGTCCTGATAACAAATGATAACAATATATTTACCCCTTTATTTTTTGCGTTTTATGCGGAGTTTTAAATATTTTCTCTGCACCAATCAACATTTGTTTTAACAACTCTTGCCGGATTTCCGGCAATACAGGTATGCTCTTGTTCAAATTTTCCCGAAACAACCGAACCCATACCAACAATTGTATTATCTGGAATTACGGCATTTTTAGTCATTAGTACATTGTTGCTTATCCAACAATGTCGTCCGATTGAAAGCGGACGTTTTTGAAAGTTTGTTACGCTGCCGCTTGTTTTATCAATTACCCTATGCCCGTCGCCGCACCATATTTGAATATCATACGAACACATGCAATCTTCACCCATCTCAAAAGATGCACTACTGCTGATAAATAACTGAAAATTTTTCCAAATGGTACAGGCATCACCTATTTTAACAAAAGATTTTTTACTGCCACCCCATATAGTAATTTTTGATTCTCTGATTATACAATCTTTACCAATTTCTATGTTGACATTGTCTGATGAGCAGGTAATGTCAACATACTTTAAAGAATTTGGTAAATGAATTTTTATAGTATTATTATTTCCGGTTACAGATATACAGACATTTGATAAATCATCCCAACAAAAGGTATAATCATTAAGTACATATTCTTTGCCGTCTTTTATGAATATTAGTTTATTATTTGTACCTTTGTCTTCATACCTGTTAATAAGCATTCGCTTTGCTTTGTGTCTTTTTTCTCTTGATAACGCGAATACATTAATAATGTAATAATATATATTTCGTAATGTTTTATTTAACATATTACACGTGCAAACCGAAATTACACCTCATTTGTATTACATATATTTAGCATAACCGGATTGCCAATCTTTACATGCTTGGCACATTGGAGGTATTTTGTCCCAATTACCGTTACGCTGATTATCTCTAAACTCTCTTAAGGTAGTATTCCAAACTTCTTTAATCGATGATTCAAGAACATTACCCATAGGAGAAGCGCAGTCTAAATCCACAGAGCAAAGCGCAACATCACCCTTATCGGTAATGTTAATTGTATTCATTGCCCAATAACATGGCAACCTTTCAACATCATCTTTTAAATTTGTCGCTTGTTTACCTGCTTTTCCTGCCCAACTTACCATAGGTCTTACTTTGCATTTGATACCATGTTTGCCATGCCAAAAGTTAGTAAAATCTTGTAGCTCTGCTGCATTTATATCCATTTCAACAAACTGAACAACAACATTTTGATCAGGTTTTCCAAATTCATCAAGCATTTTTTTGTATCCAAGCACACCTCTTGTAACTTTTTCTAAATTTCCGCCAACCCTTATTTGCTCATAAGTTTCTGGTTTAAAAGCGTCAATACCAACATAAAACCCGTTTAATCCCGCTTCAATCAATCTTTTTGAGAAATCCGGCCTTGCTAAATTACCGTTTGAATTTAAAATGACATTTGTTAATCCCTTATCACGCGCATATTTAACTCTCTCGGGCAAATCTTTTAACATTAAACCTTCACCGAAAAATGTAATCCAAATTTGCGCATCAGGTTTATTTTCTGCGATTTCATCAATTATACGCTTATATAAATCCATTTTCATAATACCCGGTTTTCTTTTCATATTTTTATGAAAACACATGCTGCATTTTAAATTGCACAATGAAATGTTATCAATTAAGATTACGCCAGGGAAATCCGTTTCTTCCGGAATTCGACTCTTGATTATCTTTTGAACATCTTCATCGTAATTAATTAAGCGTTCTTGTTCAGTCATTTTAATCTCCTATTTATTAATTAAAAAAATCTGTAATTTTATCAATAATATACTCGGTTTCATTTTTTTCCAAACCGGCATAAATCGGCAATCTTATTAAAGACGAACTTAACTTTTCCGACATAGGAAAATCGCCTTTCTTGTAACCCATTGTTATCCCCATTGAAGATAAATGCAATGGAATGTAATGGAAAACAGCACCTATTCCGTTAGACTTAAGGAATTGTAAAAGCTTATCTCGCATGATTTCATTTTCCAGAATAATATAATACATGTGATAATTTGTTGTATTATAGGAAGGTATCTTTATTCGTTTTAATTTTCCTTGTTTTTCTAAATTTGCCAAGCCTTGATTGTATAAATTAAAAACCTCGGCTCTTTTTTTGGTTATCAAATCTTTTTCTTCCAGCTGAGCCATCAACATGGCTGCTAAAATATCTGATGGTAAATAACTTCCGCCTACATCGCACCATGTATACTTATCTACAAAACCTTTAAAAAAGTTGCTTCTGTTTGTACCTTTTTCTCTTATAATTTCAGCTCTTTGAATATAAGATTCATCGTTTATCAGTAGTGCGCCACCTTCGCCGCAAACAAAATTCTTTGTTTCATGGAAACTATATGTGCCCATTTCTCCTATTGAACCGAGATAACGATCCTTATACTTTGCATCAACAGCCTGTGCAGCATCTTCTACAACCTTTAGTTTGTTAGTTTTTGCTATGTGCATTAACTTGTCCATATCACAAGAGCAACCGGCATAATGAACAGGGTACAATGCTTTAGTTTTAGGAGTTATTTTTTCTTCAATTTTTGAAATATCAATATTTAATGTATGGTCTATATCAACAAAAATCGGTTTTGCTTTTTGCATTACAATAGCATTTGCAGTTGAAACAAATGTAAATGAAGGCAATATGACTTCATCATCTTCTTTTAAATTTAATAGAATTGCCGACATATCTAAAGCAGTGCTGCAAGAAGTAGTTAGCAATGATTTTTTTATTTTAAATTTTTTTTCAATAAAATCTTGAGCAAGCAGAGTAAACTTTCTATCACCACTAACAAGCCCGCTTTGAAGGGCTTCATCAATATATTTTATTTCGTTACCTGTCAAATAAGGCTTATTAAATCTGATTGTATTCATTATGACAAGCCTTTTTTTATTGCTTCAAATTCGTCAAGTTCATTTTTATTTAACATTTTGACGTGTTTTTGAGTATTTTTTAAATAGAACTTTGCCACCTCTTTCATTTTAATTTTAAACCGTTCTTCTTTAAAAAATTCTATGCTGTCATAAAAGTACTGTAAATTATAAAATTCTTGTTGCCCTGCATTTAATTTTGACCAAGCACCATTTTCAGTCAAATTATAAACGGAATCGACCGAATTCTCATAATAACCGTTGCCATAACTCAACGCAAAAGCATTTCTAAAGGTGTCACCCAAGATACAATGTTTTTTATCCGTGTTAACATAACTGTTTATATGAGCAAGATTTTCCTCATTAAATACATTGCGATACATTGTAGAACTCGTTTGCATTAAAATACTTAAGGGTATTGGGTAATCAAAAAAGTCAAAAGTAAAGTTATCTTTTTCTCCACAATAAGAAGGAGTTAGTTTATTTGAAGACTTAATCAATAAATTCGAGGAAACAATTGTGCACTCGGGATGATTTTCAAAATAGTTTATACTGCGTTCCAATTTATCTTTTGAAAGCCAATAATCATCTTGGTCAAAATTCATCCAATACTTTGTTTTTACGTTATTATAAATGCGAGGTGCAACGGTCAACCCTTTTTCATTAACAGGATTGACAAAAATTTCAAAAACCCCCGGATACTTTTTGTCATATTCTCTTACAATATTTATCGTATTATCATTAGAGCAATCATCTATAACCCAAATTTTATATTTGTATGATGTTTCTTGCATTAAAATAGACTCTAATGCTCTTGCAATGTACTTCTGCCCATTATATGTAGGCATACAAAAAGTAAAAATAGGCTCGTCCGGAATTAAATATTTTTGATATAACTCCTTATTATTTTCAAGTCTTTGAGCTATATTTGCATATTTTTGTTCATATTGAATTTGCAAAATTTTTTTATATACAATATTGCTTAAGTACTTAAATACTTTGTTTTTAAAAACTTTCTTTCTAATGCTCTTTAAAATTCCCACTAAACCACCATGTAAACTTCCCATTGTTAGATTACACTAAGTATAGTATATAAAATATTCTATGTCAATCAGTGTACGCTTGACTTTCTCTTTCATACATATACTTACATTTTATACTATAATTTTATGGTAATTAATTAAATTATGCTAATTTTTATTTATACAAAAATACAAAAGAGGGGTATTAAAACCTCCTCTTTTGCCGTTATATTTAACCTTAAAATTTAGTTTATTGCGAAATAACCCTGTTTCCTTCGGTTCCAAATATATTTCTCCAAGCGCTTGTGCTTGTTCCAACAGGTGTTTTTGAGGTTGTTTCAGCTGCGATAGTCCCGGGTGTTGAAGTTTGTGGTGCTATAGTACTATTTATTCTTACGGGTCTGCTTGATGTGCTTGCTGCAGTGCTTGTATTTGCTGCTGTTGTTGAAGTTTGTGGTGCTATAGTACTATTTATTCTTACGGGTCTGCTTGATGTGCTTGCTGCAGTGCTTGTATTTGCTGCTGTTGTCGCTTTTACTGTGCTGGGCGTTGATGAATCTGTTACTACACGACTATTTGTTCTAAATGGTGTGTGTGCACTTAATGTATCTGTTATTTGTGTTGTTCTGTTTTTTGTAGATGAAACTGCATCCTTACCTAGTGCAACTGCTTTTTGTGCCAATGTTGCACTGTCGTCCAGCTGACTTAATGCGCTAACATTTCCGCCTGCTGTTGAAGTTGCTTTAATTGCGCCTATGCTTGCTTTTGCGCCAACTACCGAGCCTGCGACCGTTATGGTGCCACCACCTATATTTTGCCAAGCTTCTTTTGCTTCCGCATCGGTTTCTGCTGTTGCTGCGTTATATACGCCTTTGCCTACTTGTACTGCACCCATAACACCGCCAATTGCACAAGCAGCTAATCCGACTGCGGGGAATGTTATACATAGTGCTGCAGCACCAACGCTTAAAAGTGTTTTTCCAAGTGAAAAGTTACCTTCAGAGTCGGTAAACATACCCTTAACTCCATTAACTACGGTTTTGGCTGCGCCCTTGAAAATATTTTTAACTGCATCAAAGAAACCTATTTTTCCATCATCTTTTCCGTCTGTACAAGTTTCTCCGCTTGCCGATACTGCGTAATCGTCGCCCACCACTTGGTTGCTGTTTGCATTAGTGTATATCGAGTCAATTGTATCATCAACCACAGGTTGTGTTTGGTAAGTTTGCCCATTGTTAATTTGATACGAATAATCCAGTGCGTTTAAGTAAGTCATTCTCTTTAATCCTCCGTTTAAAAAATCTCTCTTACTTTTTATAAAGTATTTGTTCGAAATAAAAGTTACAATTTTTTATCAATTGTGACAAAATATTTACAAATTACGGAGGAATAATAATTTATATACTTGCAAAATAAAGGTTTTATGGGAAAAATAAATATCATTTTTATATCATAATGTTTAATTAACACATATTCATTTTTTTGTATTTTTTTATTATCATATAAATAATGTGGAAAAGGTTTTATTATGATAGAGGGTAAAATTCAAAAAGATTTGTGTTTTGGATGTGCTGCGTGCTTTTCGGTTTGTCCTTCAAATGCAATTACTATGGTTGAAGATGAACAAGGTTTTCTTGTTCCGAGAGTTGATTATGCTAAGTGCACCAATTGTGGTTTATGTGTTAAAAGTTGTCCTGTTTATAAATCAAAAAGAGATGGTTTAAAGCCAATAGAGCTTGCCTATGCCGTAAAATCAAAATATTCTCAAGGTTGTGCATCGGGCGGTGCATTTGCCGAGCTTGCCTCGTATTGGTTGAATTCGGGAGGATACATTGCGGGTACGGTTTGGAATGAGCACTTTATTCCTGAAACGATAGTTACAAACGATAATAATGATTTGGAAAAAATGAAGTGTTCCAAATATGTTCAGGGTGGTACGGGTAACTCTTATAAAAAGACTTTACAACTTTTAAAAGCAGGCGAAAAGGTTTTATATTCAGGTACACCATGTCAGATAGCGGGTCTTTACGCTTTTTTGGGCAGTGATTTTGATAATTTATGTACTGTAGAAATATTGTGCCATGCCGGAGGTAGTCCTAAATTTTGGAAAAAATATGTAGATTTTGCAAATAAAAAATATGGCAAAAAACTTGTTGATTGTAAGGTGCAAAATTCAAAGAACAAAATATTCCTTTATTTTGATGACGGAACAAAAAGTGTTGAATCGGTTTATGGTGATAATGAATACATTATGCACTATTTATTAGGTAAAACAAAACGTTCATCTTGTATGAACTGTCCTTTTATGGGTAGAATAAGAAATGCTGATTTTATAATTGGCGATATATGGGCAAAATGGGCAAAGAAAATGCGCAAAGACGGCATTTCTCTTTTGATTTTAAATTCCGATAAATCACGTAAAATATTTGAAAAAATTAAATGGGATTATATTCAGCCGTTTGATATTAATTCGCCTAAAAATTCTCCGTTAAATAAAATTAACGATAATATTCCATTACCCCATCCGGACAGAGAAGATTTTTTTAATAAACTTAAGAGTGATTGTGATTTTGAAGATATTATTTCCGATAAAAAAGTCGCATTGTTGAATTTTAATTATCCCAGAGATAATTACGGGGCATTGCTTTTGGCGTATGCAATGGAAAAAGTTATAAAAACAATGGGGTATAAACCATATACAATAAATTATTACAAAAATCCAATCACAATGGAATTTGACCCCCAAGGTGCCACTTGGAAATTTAGAGAAAAGTTTCTTACGTTATATGGATTTTATACCGATAAAAATAATTTATTTAAGTTGAACAGTTATTTTAAAACTTTTGTCTTTGGATCTGATGTCATCTGGAAACAAACAAGAGATTATGTCTATTTTGCCGATTGGTGCACGGGTAACAACAAGTTGATTGCCTATGCAGCATCTTTTCTAAGTAATTGTATGCCTAAGAATGATTCTTATAAGAAACAATGTATGCAAAGGTTTGACAAGGTTTCTGTCAGAGAAAAAAGCGCAATTGATATTTGTAAAAAATACGCAAATGTAGAAGCTCAACATGTTATTGACCCTACATTATTGTTAAATCAAGAAGATTATCAGGAAATAATTGACAGTGAGTATTCAGATATTCCTAAGGGCGACTATGCGGTTTATTATACTTTCTGGAAGTTGAATCCTTATGATATAAAATTAGGATTGCCCGTATATAATCTTTTTAAGGATACTTATGGTAAAACAAGAACATTTGGTCAGTGGTTAAATTTACTAAAACATTCAAAATGCGTTATTACAGCTTCTTTTCATGGCATTTGTTTTGCGCTGTTGTATAACAAGCCTTTTGTTTATATAAAAAAACCACATGATGATAATGAAAGAATACTGTCTTTGTTTAATAAATTCTCAATAAACCAAGAGTGCATAGTTAATTCTGTTGATGAAATTACCGGGGAATTAGCTTTTAGAGATATTAATTGGGATGAAATTAACGCTAAAATTTTAGAGTTTAAAAATTATAGCTATAACTGGTTAAAATCTGCCTTAGACTTGCCTCCTACCAATAAAAAAACAATGTATAAAACACATTACAAGTTTAATGTGTTAGGTATAAAGTTAAGCATGAAAAGACCGGCAAAAAAGAGTAGGGAGATATGAAGTTTTTTAAGAAATTAAGACAGAAACACAAAGAACTTGGGGCAAGTGTATATATATTTGATGAAAATGGCGAAAAAGAGCTGAAATATGAGCATGAGCTGCCTGAAAACATAAAATTATTTTGTTTTTGCAAAAGTAATGTTATAAGGATACATAAAAATCTTATAGCAAGAAATATAATAATCGGTTTTTCTAAAAAATCCAAAAATTGTAAATGCTTTTTGGATGATTCACAAGGTGCTTCGGGGCTGGATATAGATGTACGTTATTTGGATGGTGAATTTAGTGAGTTGTCTATTGGTAAAAATACGGGAATGAATGGGACAAAAATTGTTTTAGGAAATGGCAGTAAATGCTATATCGGAAATAATTGCAGATTTTCATACGAAATTGTTATCAGAACATCTGATGGACATACCATTTTAGATAATGATACAAATGAAATAATCAATCAGCAAAAATGCGATTGTATAATTGGCGATAATTCTTGGATTGGATTAAGAAGTATAATAAACAAAAATGTACAACTTGCGCATGATACTATTGTGGGCAGCGGTTCTGTAGTTACAAAGCAATTTAGTGAGCCTTATACAATAATTGCGGGAAATCCGGCAAAAGTCATAAAGAGAAATGTCAGACATGATAAAAGAACTATATTTGAATATACAAAACAAATGCAGGATGTTTGATATCAAAGGGCAATTTGTCAGTTTGTCTTAAAATTCGATATTACAAGGATGCTTGAATAAAGCAAGCTTTTGCAGTTTGTTTTTAAATACAAAAATTTGCCTTTGTGATATAATACTAACATTAAGCATGGGATAGCAAGCGGGTTTATTTGTAAAATGTGTGCATATTTTGGACTTGAGGGATGTGAGCAAAAAAAAATAGCGGTTATCGGTACAGGCTATGTTGGACTGGTTGCCGGCTCTTGTCTTGCAGATATGGGAAACGAAGTTATATGCGTTGATAATAATCTTGACAAGATTCAACAATTAAAAAACGGCATTATACCTATATACGAGCCAAGACTGGGTGAGCTTGTAAAATCAAATGTCGAAGAAGGAAGATTATTTTTTACTAATGATTTAGATTTTGCCATTAAAAAATCAAATGTATGCTTTATTGCTGTGGGCACACCACAAGGTGAAGACGGTTCTGCGGATTTGCAATACGTTTTTGAAGTTGCGAAATCTATTGCAAAATCTATGAATGAATACAAAGTAATTGTTAACAAATCCACCGTCCCTGTTGGTAGCGCAGAAAAAATTACAAAAATAATAAAGGATATAACTGCACATCCTTTTGATGTAGTTTCTAACCCTGAATTTTTAAAACAAGGAAACGCTGTAGAGGATTTTTTACATCCTGACAGAATTATAATAGGTTCTAATTCTGACAGGGCAACGCAAATTATGCAAGATATTTATGCGCCGTTTTTTAGGACAGGCAATAGAATAATTGTCATGGATGTTAAATCTGCAGAGATGACAAAGTATGCCTCAAATTCCTTTCTTGCGACAAGAATATCTTTTATGAACGAAATTGCAAACTTGTGCGAACAAGTCGGCGCTGATGCCCAAATGGTTCGTCTTGGTATGTCCAGCGATTCCAGAATCGGAAGTAAATTTTTATTCCCAGGGTTAGGATATGGCGGAAGCTGCTTTCCTAAGGATGTAAAGGCATTAATAAAGACAGGTGATGATTATGGTTGCCAGATGAATATTATTCGTTGTGTTGACGAAACAAACAAAAATCAAAGAGAAATTTTTGTACAAAAAATCATAAAAAGATTTAATTCACAGTTAAATAATAAAATAATCGCTGCATGGGGGCTAGCATTTAAACCCAAAACAAATGATATGCGCGAGGCACCTTCTATTACCATTATAAACAGGCTTTTATCTTTGGGTGCAAAAATTCAAGCTTTTGACCCAAAGGCAATGGAGAGTGCAAAATTTTATTTCGGAGATAAAATTATATATTCCCATAGCGCATACGATGCATTGAAAAATGCTGATTGTATGTTGCTCTTAACTGAATGGAATGAGTTTAGACAGCCTGATTTCGATAAAATGATTTCACTTATGAAGTCGCCAATAATTTTTGACGGCAGAAACCAATACGATGAAAAAGTTTTGTTTAAAAGAGGCTTTGAGTACTATCAGATTGGAAAGCGATATGAACGATGATTTAACAATTATTATGCCTTCTTATAATAAAGAAAGGTATATAGTTCAAGCACTTGAATCAATTTTTAAACAGAATACGACCTATAACTATAAGGTAATTGTGGCGGATGATTGTTCTTGCGACAGGACAATTGAAATTGTTAAAGAATTTCAGGAAAGATATCCTAATAAGATTATTTTGTTAACTTCGGAGAAAAACAACAAGTTATATAAAAATATCATAAGAGCATACGAATTGACAAAGACTCCATATTTTTGTGTGCTTGATGCAGATGATTACTACTTGAGCGACAATTTTGTTCAAAATGCGCTTGATTATCTGGAAAAAAATAAAGATTGTACAATATATATTGCAAATGTTCTTCAGATGTTACCTGATGGCAAAATTGAAAAATATTCAAATTTCAAAGCACAAAAAACAACTTTTGAAGAATACTTAAACGGCGTTTTTCCATTTACTCAAACTTCGGCTTGCGTATATAGGAATGTGATTTTTAAAGATGGTGTTCCAGAGAAAATTTTAAATCCTACTGTTCAGTCTTGGGAATTTTCTTTCAGAGGAGATACTTTCAGAAATTTAATCCATTTGAATAAAGGCTTTGCATATAACTCAGAAGGGCATGATACTGTCTATAGAATAACCGATGAGGGTATTTGGCAGGGGCTAAGTCAAATTGAACAAAATTTATTTAATGCGACAATTTATAAAGATTTTTACTTATATTTTGATAAGATGTATCCTAAGTTTTTGCGCTTATCATATTCGCTTTATAAAAATATTGAAAACAATTTTTTGGAAAGATTTCTTAATATCAATTCGCAGACTGTGCAAGACAAAATAATACAGGGGCTTAGAGTATTAAACACTTGTTACAAAGAAAATGAAAATGCTCTTAAAGAAAATCAAAACAATGTCTTTGGCTTGAAAAAGTTAATAATGCGCTTTTGTAAGAAATCCTAATAATAAATATTAGTTTGGTAAAATTCTGCTTTTATTAAAAAAGCCCCGAGTTATCAGGGCTTTTTTGTTTTAAATTTTAAATAGTTTTTTAAAACGTTCCATTGCTTCAATAGTATTTTCTTTTGAACCAAAAGAGGTTAATCTGAAAAATCCTTCGCCGTTTTTGCCAAACCCTGCGCCGGGAGTTCCCACGACTTGAATATTGTTTAACATGTAGTCAAAGAATTCCCATGAACTCATACCATTAGGGCATTTTAACCATATATACGGGGAATGTTTTCCGCCTGTGTACCAGATGCCGCATTTGTCGAGTGTTTCAGAAATGATTTTGGCATTTTCTTTGTAGTATTGTATATTTTCTTTAATTTCTTTTTGTCCGCTTTCACTAAATACTGCCTCGGCTGCCCTTTGGATAATATAAGGTACTCCGTTAAATTTTGTCGTTTGGCGTCTTAACCAGAATTTATTTAATTTATCAAGACTTTCTGGAACTATAGTATAACCACATCTTGTACCCGTAAATCCTGCTGTTTTTGATAGAGAGCAAAATTCTATTGCACATTCTTTTGCGCCTTCGATTTCATAAATGCTTTTGGGTAGCTTATCGTCCGATATAAAACATTCATAGGCTGCATCAAAAAGTATAATTGCTTTTATTGATTTTGCATAATCAACCCATTTTTTGAGTTGTTCCTTGCTATATACCGCCCCTGTGGGATTGTTTGGCGAGCAAATATAGATAATATCGACTTTTTGTGATGCATCAGGCATGGGTAAAAATTCATTTTCGCGATTTGCATTAGAAAAGATAACCTTTCTTCCTGCCATTACGTTGGTGTCAACATATACAGGATAAACCGGATCGGGAACAAGTACCGTATTTTCTTTTGAAAACAGGTCTAAAATATTTCCAAGGTCACTTTTTGCACCATCTGATATAAAAATTTCATTTATGTTGAGTTCAACATTCCTTTTTAAATAATATTTTTTTATTGCTGTCTGCAAAAATTCATACCCTTGTTCGGGTCCATAGCCTCTAAAGGTTTCTTGTACACCCATTTCATCCACCGCTTTATGCAAGGCTTCAATTACTGCTTTACAAAGCGGGAGTGTAACATCGCCTATGCCAAGTCTTATAATTTTTTTATCGGGGTTTTTTGCGCTAAAATCAATGACTTTTTTCGCAATAGTTGAAAACAAATAGCTTTGTTCAAGATTTAAGTAGTTTTCGTTTATATTCATACTGCCTCTTAATTTCCTGTGTCTAAAAAATTATAATACAAAAATATTTATTTGACACATTATATATAGCCTGTTGTGCGATATATTTTATTTTTTATCCTCATAAAATTAAGCATTGATTTTTAGAGGATTAGATAAATAATGAGCTTATATAAAAAATTTGCACTATTTTTTGCTGCAATTATTTTTTTGAATTCACCTGTTTATGCAAAGAAAACTTTATCCTTACCACAGGAAACCAAATATCCTGATTATGCCGGAGAATTTGTCGGTGTTGATAAATTTGAAGGATTTAACAGGAAAATGTTTATTTTTAATCGCAAACTGAATAAGTATGCGCTTAAGCCAATTCATGTAATATGGGCATCTATTATGCCAAAATATGGTATGGACAGAATTCAGAGTGCTTACACAAATATCGAATACCCTAAAAGACTTGTAAGTACATTGTTGCAAAGAGATTTTAAGGCATCAGGACACGAAACCCTAAGATTTATTACAAATACTACTCTCGGGCTCGGCGGTTTGTATGATCCGGCATACAAATGGTTTAAACTTGAACCGCTAAAAGAGGATGTTGCTCAGGGTCTTGCAAAATGCAAAATTAAACAAGGACCTTATCTGGTTTTGCCTTTTATAAATTCAACTTCGCCGCGCTCAATTCTGGGTTCTCTTATTGAATGCCCGCTCGACCCTTCGATGTATATTGGCAGTCCTATAACTGCTGCTGTTAAAGCAGGCTTGCTTATTAACAGAACAGCGTATTTGCAACCTGTTATAAAAATGGTGGAATCTAATTTTGCCGATCCTTATGATATTGCAAAAAAAATATGGGGGCTTGAAAGATTTATAAAAGAAAATAACTATGACAGAAAGGAAATTCTTGAGCTTGCATTTAAAGAATGCAGGGAAAATATTAAAAATGATGAAACAGGTAGTGCGCTTAATGTTGGAGATGAAAAAAACTTAACGGATAATTTAACGGTAGATGATACAATAAGGGGGTATGCTTGGTTTGATAAAATCGAGGATAACAATCTTGATTTAACAAACACAAATCTTTTGCCCGATGTTATTTTAGACGATTTCAATCCCCAATGCCCCGTAACGGATGCCATGAGAACTGCCCTTTTTGATACGGAAGGATTGGTAAATAACTCAATATGGAGTGAACTTTCTTTATGGAACAGGTCTTTTGCAAAGAAAATTAAAACTTCTTCGGTAAGTGTTGAGCCGGATAGAGATGAATATAAATTCAAATATATTTTGCAGAAAGATAAAGATGCGCCGCTTGTTATAATTTACCCTTCAATAGGTGAAGGTATAACTTCTCATCATTCGGTTGTATTTGCAAAAATGTTTTACGACAGGGGTTATTCGGTTGTAATACAAGGCAGTCATTTTCATTGGGAATTTGTAAAAAGTTTGCCCAAGGGTTATGTGCCGGGCATACCCTATAAGGATGTTGCTTATTTGAGGCAAATTAGCGGAAAAATTATTGAAAAACTTGAAAATAAAAATCAGTGTAAATTTCGGGATAAAATAGTAATTGGAACATCCTTTGGGGCTTTTGCGACACTTTTTCTGGCAGATATGGAGTCAAGAGAGAATACTTTAAATATTTCACGTTATATTTCTATAAATCCGCCAATAGAATTGCTTTATGCGGTCAATGTAATTGATAAGAATAATGAAAAATGGAAAGATAACTCAAATTGTATTAAAAAAAGAGTTGCAACGAGTGCTTCAAAAATTATTCAGTTGTCCCAACAAAAAAGCGAAAATGCTGCTGAGTTCAAATTCGATATCTTACCCTTTAATGAAGATGAAGCAAGACTTATAACTTGTTTTGTCTTAAGACAAAAGCTATCCGATTTAATTTTTACACTTAAAAATACAAACGCATCAAAAAGAACGGATGTGTATAATTTGATTAATAATATGAGTTATCAGGATTATATAGATAAATATATTTTATCGGCAAATACCTATACACAAGACGAGCTTGACAATAAAACAAGTTTGTATTCAATAAGTGAATATTTAAAAAATAATGATAATTATAGGATTTTCCATACTCTGGATGATTACCTTGTTAACCAAATACAATTAAAAAAAATTCGTCAATATGCAGGTAAAAATCTGGTTCTGTTTGACAAAGGTTCGCATTTAGGGTATCTGTATCGCAAAGAATTTAAGGACGAACTTTTAAAAGATATACCACAGGCGCAAGCAGTATCAATGATTAAGTAATTTTTTAATTGTTTTAATAATTTTTTTATTATGAGTATTACATGAAAAATATTTGCCGTTTTTGTCCCATCCTTTGTTAATATCTTTTCGTAATATCACTCCTTTGTTTGAAAAAATACTATCAAAAAAAGCAATTATTTTTTCGTCATAATGCTTATGTTGTTTAATTTTTGGCGCATTAAGCATATTTAGGTACATTTTATCGTCATTGTCTATTTCTATAACTTTTTTAATTGCATCATCAAGTGTTTTAAATTCATTAACAAAAATAAAAGCTTCAGGATTAAATTCTTTTGTCGCAAAAGGGTCGCCCCAATATATTGGAATTGTGCCGGCACAAAACGCATCGGAAATTTTTTCTGTAATGTAGCCTTCATTGGATGAGTTTTCAAAAGCAATTGTGAATTTAAACTTGCTCAAATATTCTATTTTGTTTTTAACGTATTGACCGGTATTATTAAGAAGTTTTCCTGACGAATTGATTTTCTTGTAATTTGAAAGAAGTTTGAAAAATTCAACTCTTTTTTTGTCGGCATAAATGCCGTTTGAATATAAAAAGCTGCAAAAGGGTCTTTTTTCGCAATTTTCAGATATAGGAATTTCCTCCCTTAATTTGTTGAGAAAATGATAAATCGGCACTCTTAAATATCTTTTGCCAAAATCAATATAGTCAAAACTTATTGCATAATCATAAATATTAAAATCAGGAGTAATGTTTTCTCCGCTATAAAAAATTCTTGGGCAACTGTATTTTCTGTATTCCTTGCCATAGCAAGAGCAAAAAATAAAGTCCGGATTTTTTTTGTCTATAATAAATTTATATTTGTTTTTTAGAATGTTTAGAAAAAAATCATTTTCTAATGTGTGTTCTTTCCAAAAATCGCAAAAATATACTCTTATTTCTTGCATTTAGCCTCTAAGTTTATTATCAGGTAATTTAATTTAATTTAATTTTACAACAATTAAAATGTTTGTGGTAATATATTTGCACCTATTTTTTGATGGAGGTATGTGATGAAAAACAATTATTCCAAAAGAACAAAAATCGTAGCCACCATTGGTCCTGCCGTTAGCTCAAAGGAAGCTGTTGTAAGCTTAATAAAAGCCGGTGCTAATGTCTTTAGACTTAATACTTCCCATGGCACACTTGATGACCATAAGCAAAAATTTGATTTAATTCGACAGGTTTCAAATGAACTTGATACATACTGCGCAATTATGGTTGATCTTCAAGGACCAAAGATACGAGTCGGAAATCTTTTGCATGAAATTAATTTGCTAAATGGACAGGAAGTAATATTCTCACACATGTTAAACCAAACGGATGAAAAGGTTATACCGGTTGATTATCAAGGAATTGCGAATGATGTAAAAAAAGGAAGCAAGATTTTACTTGATGATGGCAAATTGGCTGTTGTTGTTGAAGATGTTGACGGAAATCTTGTACGTGCAACTGTTGTTAATGGAGGTGTGCTTAAATCCCGAAAAGGATTAAATATACCGGGCTCAACCGCAAGTCTTAATGCTGTTACGCAAAAAGATATTGAATATATAAAATTTGCAGTTGATGCAGGTGCTGATTTTATTGCACTTTCTTTTGTAAGGCAAAAGGATGATGTCTTGCTTGCAAAAAAATATATAAATGATTTTAATTCTAATATTCCGGTAATAGCAAAACTTGAAAAACCGCAAGCAATTGATAATTTGCAAGAGATAATCTCTGTTGCCGATTGCGTAATGGTAGCTCGCGGCGACTTAGGCATAGAACTTTCGCCTGTAGAAGTTCCTATTTGCCAGAAATTAATTATAAGTGAGTGTAATAAACAAAAAAAGCCGGTTATAGTTGCAACTCAAATGCTCGAATCCATGATAAATGAGCCAATACCAACGCGTGCCGAGGTGTCAGATGTTGCAAATGCCATTATAGATGGCGCCGATGCGGTTATGCTATCGGGTGAAACTTCAGTGGGTAAGTTTGCAATAGAGGCTGTTCAAACGATGTCTAAAATTGCGGAACATACAGAAAATAGTGTTTTTTACCAATTTGATAAAGATTTTGAAATGTCTGAGGATATGGCTCTTACAAGACAAGCGATTGTTTTTGGCGCGGATAAAATGCTTAAGTATGTTAACGCAAAGGCTGTTTTAAGTTTTTCACATTTTGGTTATTCAACAAGACTTATGTCTAAATTAAAACCTTCGGTTCCAATTATTCTTGTATCTGATTTAGAAGAAACATGTCGTAAAATGTCGCTCGCTTGGGGTGTTTATCCTTTTCATAAAAAGTGGGATAATGTGCTAACGGGTGATTTACTTCTTAAAATAGACGAGTTTTTGATAAATGAGGCAGGTTTGAAAAAAGGCGATTATATTGTAATTACAGGTTCTGCACCAAATCTGATTACCGGACGAACAAATTTTGTCAGAGTTCATAAGATAGGAACATAAAAGACCTGCCAAAAGGCAGGTCTTTATAAATTTTATTCTTCAGCTTTTTCGTTTCTCATTCTTTCTTTTTCTTTTTCCAATTCTTTTGACAACTCTATTACATCAAGTACCGAAAAGTCCAAATCTGCGTTGTGTTCTGATTTAACCATCTCAACCGCTTTTTCAATATCTTTTATGTTTGAAGAATCGTCGCCATTGTAGTTTGAGAGTGCTTCTTGAAGGACAAGTTCTTCAAATTTTTCTCTGCTTAGTGTTTCATCATCGCTATCTTCTGTCACTTTTTTGTCATTATTTTTATCAGTTTTTTCAAGCATTTCTTCTTGTGCTTTTCTGCTTTCTTCAATTTGTTCTTCAAGCATTTCTTCTTGTGCTTTTCTGCTTTCTTCAATTTGTTTTAAAAGCATTTCCTGTTGTGCTTTTCTGCTTTCTTCAATTTGTTTTAAAAGCATTTCCTGTTGTGCTTTTATATTATCTAAAGCTTGATTTTGCGACGTTGTTGCACCTATACTGTTTGTAACACCGCTTAAGATTTCATTTAAATATATTTCTTCTGCCTCCAGCGCCCCATTGCCGTTTGCATCTGCAATTTTTATTGTTGAATTGCCGTCTGAAAATGTATATATTGCAATTGCACCGTTTGTTATATCTTTGTCATAATGTCCGTCTTGTTTATTGTCAATTATATAGGATGTGGATTTATATTCTACACTGCAACTAAGTCCTGCTGCTTTTGCTGCACTTATAATTTCAGCGCTTTGCATTACGGATTTACCGCCAAATAAGTCTGCCACCTTGCTTTGCAATTGTGCATCTCCGGCTTCATCTCCTATACTTTGTAATAATTCTTCTTTTAAATCACTACTGAGTGCATTTGCATAATCGGCAAAATTTGCCTCACCATTGCCCAGGCTTGTAGTATTAAGCCCTCTTGCTTTTATGCTTTGTAAAAATTCTTCATAAGATTTTCCAACGCCGTTTGTGCCCATATTTTCTCCTTGCCTTACTTCACTTTTAATCTATATTTCGGCATAAGTGGCGAGTAAATTAAATAATAAATGTAAATATTAATTTTTTGTTACAAAATTACCGCATTTGTATGGTTTTTATCATTATTTGCAACATTATACTTATAAAATGAGGACTTTGTTATTATTTCCGCCACAATGGACACCCATAAGCCCGCATTTTGCAATTCCTTCCCTTTCTGCTCAGCTAAGAAGGGCAGGTTTTGAAACATTTGTTTCTGATTTAAACATTGATTTTTACAATAAGATTTTAACAAAAAATTCTGTTTTAGATTCTGCAAAAAAAGCTATATTGGGGCAAGATGATTTGCTTAATGAAATATCTTGCTTTCATAGTGAAAACAAGTGTTTTGAGGATTATCCTTTTGATATCCAAAATAAAATTATAAAGTTTTCAAAAATAAAGGAATATATTACTCATAAACCCGACGATATCATCAATATTGCCGATTTTGTGGGAAATGCATTAGCTGCCATAAAGGACAAAAATGCGTTTTATAAGCCCGAAATTTTAATTAAATCTATGAGCATTATTGATGAAGCTCTTGATATTGTTTCATTGCCTTTTTACCCTTCAAAAATTAGTCTTGATACATATTCAAATCCATTATTTAGATTTAATTACGAAACAATTAAATACTATGTATTTGACAAAGATACCAACATTTTTATTGACTATTACAAAGAGAAAATTAACGATATAAAAAATATTGGTGCCAAATATATTGGTATTTCAATTAACTCATCAAGTCAAATAGTGGCCGGCTTAACACTTGCTAACATGTTAAAAAGCGAACTTGATGCACATATAAATATTGGCGGGAATTTTTTTGGCAGGGTTGTTGATGCTATAACTAATCATGCTGACTTTTTTGAGCTATTTTGCCATAGCTTGCTTATAGAGGAGGGCGAACTTCCCGTTGTTGAGCTGGCGCGTTATGTAAATGGGGAAATACCCATTGAAGATGTTTCTAATCTTGTTTATTTAAAAGACGGAAATGTTTGTGTGAATTCTAAAAAAACTCCAATGAAATTAAATGAAATGGCAAATGTTTCTTTGGATGGTTATGAGTTAGATAAATATTTTGCGCCGGAGATAATTTTGCCTTTTCAATCTTCGCGCGGTTGTTACTGGGGAAAGTGCAGTTTCTGTGATCAGGGTTTTGGTCAGAATTACAATGTGAAAAATCCTCAAAAGGTTGCTAATGAATTTAAGGAAATTATTAAAAAATACAATATTAATAAATTTGAATTTATTGATGAGTCCGTAGGTCCCAAATATCTTGATGAACTTTCAGATGTTCTTGAAAACGAGAAAGTAAAAGTTAATTATTTTATGGATGCCAGACTTGAAAGCGGTTTTGATAAAAATATTTTAACTAAAGCTGCAAAAAACGGACTAAAAATGATTTTGTGGGGTTTGGAGTCCGGTTCGGAAAAAATTATGCAGCTAATTAATAAGGGAATTGATACAAAAGAAAGATTTAAAGTATTAAAAAATTCTTCTGACTCGGGAATTTGGAATTTTGCCTTTATTTTCTTCGGTTTTCCTGCGGAAACAAAAGACGATGCTTACAAAACCATTGAAATGCTTGTTAAAAATAAAGACATAATCCACTCTTACGGTAGAAGTGTTTTTACCATGGGAAAACATACTAAATTAAGGGAAGATCCCGAAACATACGGTATTACAAAAATATATCCCGCATTAGACGAATTTATGCCAAGTTACTTTTTTGAATCCTTGGGAATGAGTAAAGATGAGCTGAGTGAGACATTAAAATTGTGCACAAGTACTTGCCTTGCTGCTTATAATAACCCGTTATGGATGTATTTAAGATATCGCGAATATTTATTTTTATATTTGACTAAATATTCCGTTAAAGAATTGTGTAAGTATAGATTAAAATTATGAGGTATTTTTATGTTTGATGACAAATTTAATGAAAATGATGATAAAACCCTGAAAATTGCAAACGAACGCGAAAAAATTAAGGATAAAATGACTTCCAAATTGAAGGCGCTTGATTTTACCGATGACGAAATTAAAAGTGTTTTGCATATAATTTTTATTACTGAAGGTAAGATTGAAGCACTTAAGTCTTCTCTTATCGGTACAAATATCAATAATGACGACCCCACTCCTGCTATGGCAAGTGTCATTAGTCAAATTAAACAATTACAAATTGATATGGCGGAAGATATTCAGAAAAAAATCAATGAAATTATTGCCCTAAAGAATAAATAACTTGTTCTGTTTGCCCCAATGGGCAAGTTTTTAATGGAGGTTGTCTAAGACAACAGCGAGCGAATCGCTCAGGGAAAAGCATTAAAAAGAGAGCTTGCGCTCTCTAATT
>CASFXY010000025.1 GCA_949298805.1 uncultured bacterium | reverse complement strand
ACCTGCTACCCTTTTTGTTAACACAGGTGCTAACACTACCATAATAATTGAGATAACAAGCACGGAAACAAGTAATTCCGCAAGAGTAAAAGCTTTTTTGCAATTTTTTTCCGGAGTCATTTTGGACTCTCCCTTCGTATCCTAATTCTAATTATTGTTTAACATTAAAAAATTTAAAATCTTAATGTAGTAATTTAAATATATAATGTCAGGCAATAAAAATCAAGAAAAATTAATGTTAAACATTGTGTTAATTAAACAGGTATGATTAAGAATAAAAAAATGAGTAATAATTACGATATAAAAGTTAAATTAGGTAATAGAATTAAATTTTTACGCAAGGCAAAAAACTATACGCAAGAAGAATTTGCGGAAAAAATTAATATCGAACCTCAAAGCTTGAGCAACATAGAACGTGGAAAATTTGCACCATCCATTGAAACTTTACAAAAAATTGCAGGTGTTCTTTGCGTAAATCCTTATGAATTGTATCTTTTTGAGGCTATTTCTCCTATTGAAGAAATAAAAAGAGATTTGATAAAAATAATAACCGATAGCGATGTTATTGCAATTGAGCTTTATAATCATTATATGGCACAGAAACCAAAAACACTCCGTTAATGAGGCGGAGTGTTTTGAATAATGGTAAAATAAAAAAGTTAAGCTTGAAGTTTATTAATTGCTTTTGTTAATCTGGATTTTTTTCTTGCAGCGGTATTTTTGTGAAGAATACCTTTACCTACTGCTTTGTCGCACAATTGATAAACCTTAGAAAGTGCTGCCGCAAGTTCTTTTTGGTCACCTTTTGCTAAAGAAAGTGCCTTTTTAACCGCAGTTTTGATAGATGATTTAAAAGCAACATTTCTTTCTGTGTTTCTTTTAGCAATTAATACTCTTTTTTTTGCAGATTTAATATTTGCCATTGTTTTTTCCTTTCGCATAATAAACTACTGTTTTTCTGCAGAGGATTAGTGAGTGTAAATATAATACTTAAAAAGAAATTTTGTTGCAATAGATTTGATAAATTTTTTGTGCAAAAATTAACGAGCTGATGAGTACTGATATTACCGCGCTAAAAAGGACTGCGCCTGCCGCTATGTCTTTTGCAAGTTTGGCAAGTTTTGCCCAGCGGCCTTTGTAGTATGCATCAACAATATATTCAAAAACCGAGTTAAAAAGTTCACACACCAAAACTTGTGCATTTGCAAATATTATAAGACAAAATTCGAGCACGTTGACTTTTAAAAAAATTGCAATTGCAAGCGTAATAAAAGCTATTACAAGATGTTTTCTAAAGTTTCTTTCTGACTTAAAAGCAAGTCTTAATCCGTTTAAGGCATATATAGCGCTTCGCATAAAGCTTCTTGATTGAAATTTTTTCATAGGTTTTTAATAGCAGCCTCTTGAATCCCCACAACAAAATCATAGTCTTTTTGGGTTAAATGGTCAAATCCCAAAAGGTGCAATATTCCATGTGTTATAAGAGTGTAGAGTTCTGTTTTTATGTCGTTTTTGTTTTCCTGTGCCTGTTTTATCAGTGTGTCGATTGAAATTATAATTTCTCCAAGCTCTGCGGTATTGTTCATTATAAGAGCATTTACATCATCTGCAAAGAGGGCAAAAGTTATAACATCAGTCGTTTTATTTTTACTGCGATAAGTTGAATTAATTTCGCGAATTGTTTCATCATTGCAAAATGTAATTTCAAAAGAAAGGTTTGAAAATTGTTTTTGAAAAACGGTGGACTTTTCTATTATATCAGGCATATTTAGCAGAATTGAAAAGATGTTTTTTGTTTGTTTTTTTAAGGTTGTTTTATTTTCACACAAATGAATTTTGCCTATGGTATTAATTTCAACCTTGATTTTCATCATTTTGTTCCTGTTTTTTTTGAATTATTTTGTCTTGAATTCTTTTTTCAAGTTTTTCTTCGCGACTTGGCTGAAGTTTAATTTTATTTTTATCTTCGAATTCACTTAAAATATTTTCCTGATACTTAATTCTGTCATGTTGCATACCGCGCAAAATACGATTGAATGTATTTGCTATAAGTTTGATGTCTTTAAGTGTCAGAGGGCTGTCGGACAGTTGACCGTCATTTAAGCGTTCTGTAATAATTTTATTAATCATGTTTTCTATTTGTTCTTGAGAGGGGTTTTTAAGAGAGCGAACCGCACTTTCAACAGCATCTGCAAGCATTAAAATTGCAGTTTCTTTTGTGAGAGGTTTTGGTCCGGGGTAGCGGAATTGTTCTTCTTGTACATTTTCCTTACCCTCTAAATCTACAGCCTGTTTGTAAAAATGACCGGCAAGCCCCTCTCCATGGTGTTGTTGGATAAAATCAATAATCACTTGAGGTAAGCCGTATTCTTTTGCAAGTTCGACACCGTCTTTGGCATGGGAGGTAATTACCATCTTAGAAAGTCTCGGGTTTAATTTTGTGTGGGGATTTTCAATTCCAAAATAAGATTGGTTTTCTATAAAGAACAGAGGTCTTTTGAGTTTTCCTATGTCATGATAAAATGCACCAACACGCGCCAATATTGGGTTTGCACCAATCGCTTCGGCTGCAGCTTCACATAGATTTGCAACCATAAGTGAGTGGTGGTATGTTCCGGGGGCTTTATACTGCAATTTTGATAACAATTCCTGATTATGGTCTGCAAGTTCAATTAAACCGTATGGAGTGACTATTTTAAATACGTTTTCTATAATCGGCAATACACCAAGCGCGATTATACTTGAAAAAAGACCATTCAAGAAGCCTGCGCTTGCATTTGAGAGGAAGGAGAGATTTGTAAAAATTTCAAATTGTTCTTCAAACATTGCAATTAACATTATAGAGAAAAAGGCAACTGCACCTACTTCAAGACCGCATTTTATAATATCAAAGCGTTTTGTATAGCAAATTTTTGAAACAGAGTATGCTGCCATAATGCTTGTGAATACAAAAACTGTCGTGATTTGCGAGTCGAGAAAAAGTGTTACGGATAAAAGTGATAATATTAAGATTGATGCTAAAAATGCAACAATAGGATTTGTGAAAATTGCTATTATTATTGTAAAAGCCGGGAAAGGCATGTAATAATTTTGTATTAAATCAAGAGGGGTAATCAGAACGCAAATATATGTCAGTATTATTGAAAATGCCGCTATAATTGACATGTATTGAGGTGTAAAAAATTTTTTTTCATATTTTTTCATATATAGTATAAGAAAAAGTATGGTAAGACTTGTCAGGAAAAATACGCCTAAAATACCACCTTTGTTAAGTTCAAATGCGTTGTAACCCGATTTTTTAAGAGCCTCTCTTTTAACTTGTGTTAATTGTTCGCCTACATCTAAGATTTTATCTCCCTTTTTAAAGGTTACAACATAAGGCTTTACTGAATTTACGGCATTTTTTCTTGCAATCTCGGTAGCATATTCATCTACAATTAAATTTGGCATAATAACATGTTCCAAAATGCCGGAAATTGGTCTTATTTGGCTTCTTCTAAGGTTTTGACCGAGTTTGGATATTATGTAATTATCAGAAGCCAAAAGGTCTATATCAGTTTCGTTTATGCCTGTTCTTAAAAGTTCGTCCAAAATAAATTTTGAGTTTCCGAATGTTGCTGCTATTGTCTGTGCGTTGGCATTTAAGAGATAATTTGCAACCGCTTCTTCCTTTTGTGAATCCTGAATTTCCAAATAAACACAGAGTTCTTTAAATTTCGAGTCGTATTTTGAATTTTGGTTTTTTATGCGTTTAACATTATCCTGTAGTGCCTGCAGACTTGTTTTAAGATAGTTATCTTCTACAGGTGTCACGACAGGACGTATTTTGTTGGAAACTTCGCGTTTTATTAATTCTGTTTTTTGTGTATCAACAACCTCAATATTTTTTTTAGCAATTATTTGTTTTTTGCTTACCCCGTTTTCAATAATGTTTTGATACAGGTAGTATCTTGATGAAAGTATCGCAGTAATTATAACTGCAACCGTCAAGAAAGCCATAATTGAAAGGAAAGCCGATGAGTGAAACACTCCGTTTTTATCAAATAATTTTTCAAACTTAGTCATTTTTTCTACCAATTTATATTAATGTAACAATATTATACAATAATTTTTTTTGTTATATACTATTTAGCATGAAAAGTAAAGGATTTATAAGGGGATTTGCATTATTAATATCTTTTTTTATGCTGGCAGGCAGTTCTTATGCTGAGGTGTGGAAAAATGATTTGAGAAGTCTTTTTATCTCTAATAAAGCAATCATCTATGCGCTGAATATTCGTTCATTTGGTGCAAAAGATTTAAATGGAGATGATGTAATTGAGGTCGAATACGGTGATGTAACAGGCACTTTTTTAAATGCGGTTCCAAATTTAAAAAAACTTACAAAACTGGGTATAAATACTGTATATTTGTTGCCTATAACAAAAACAGGCAAACTTAAGGCTATAGGTACGGCAGGTTCCTTATATGCTCTTGACAGTTTTGATAAATTAAATCCGCAACTCGATGATAAAACCAATCCCTCAAGCGTTGAACAGGAAGCTAAAATATTTATTGAAGAAGCTCACAGGTTAGGCTTAAGAGTTATAGTTGATATTCCAAGCTGTGGTTCTTATGATATGTCGCTTGAACGACCGGATTTGTTTATAAAGGATAAAAACGGCAATGCCGTAGTTCCTGCCGATTGGACAGATGTTCGTCTTTTTAAAGTTTATGATGACAATGGTAAATTAAACCAAGCTTTAATTGAAAACTATAAATCCATGATTAAAATGTTGCAGGATTTGGGTGTAGATGGTGTACGTGCTGACGTTGCCGCAATTAAACCTTACGAATTTTGGAAAGAAATTATTGAATATGCAAGAATGAAGGATCCGCAATTTTTGTTTATTGCAGAAGCTTGCCCTGCTTGGACAAACCCTGTTAAACAATGGGGAGGATATACTGCGGTTAATAAACTTCTGGAAGCAGGATTTGACGGATATTATGGAGATTGGGCCGGTTTTAGTGATTTTACACGCTCAAAAGATATCTATAAAAGAATTAAATCCGACTTAAAGATTTCAAAACAGTTTAATAACCAAAAAACTACAATGTCCTCATTTGCCACACATGACCAACAGAGCGTTATTGTGCGCGGCGGAGTTCCATTGTGGGAAATGATAACTTGGCTTAATATCACTTTGCCCATGAATCCTTACTTTTTGGACGGTTATGTAACAGGTGACAGTTATATTTATCGTTACGAAAATAAAAAAGCGCAAAGAAGTTTTACTGATGATGACTATTATTTTGTCCATCGCGCAAAGTTTGATATTTTTAATTTTTCAAGACGTCCGGGCGGGAATTACAAAGAACTTGAGGAAAAATTTACCAAGGCTATGAAATTCAAATACTGGGCAAAAAACGTCTTGGTAGAAGGCAAATTTGTTGAATTGTCGGCAAATAATCCCTATGTTTTTGCTTTTGCGCGCAAGTATGGTGATGATGCGGTTGTCGTTATATGTAATATCAATAAAGATAGCGAAGTTGATTCAAATGTTTATATAAGAAATTTAAGAGATACAAGTTTTATTTCTCCCGTAAAAATGGGCGAAGCACCAATTGTTAAGCGTGGCAAAATGGTAGTAAAACTGAAACCTTATGAAACACAGGTTTATATGTTAAACAAAGTTAATTTTTAAAAGGTTTTAGAGCTCTTTGTAAAATATTCAGACACTTGGCTATAATAATTCCATAGTTTGTAATGGCTACGTTTTTAGAATTTGCCAGTTCTATTCTGCTTAAAATTTCCCTTCTGTTTGTCATACAAGCACCGCAATGTATTATTAATGCGTATTCTTCAATGTTTTTGGGAAAAATATGTCCGCAGGCATGCACAAAAGTTATGTTCTTATTTGTGTATTTTTTAATTAAATTTGGTATTTTTACTCTCCCTATATCATCTTCAACAGGGTGGTGCGAACAACTTTCGCAGATTAATATTTTATCCCCATCCTTTATTGAATCAAGAGCATTTGCGCCGTTTTCAAAAGTTTTTAAGTCACCTTTTAATTTCGCAAACAAAATTGAGAAAGATGTAAGAGGAATTTCTTCGGGTATAATTTTATCAACCTCGCCAAATGCTTGCGAATCAACAATGATAAGTTTAGGCAAGGTTTTTAAATTTTCAATAGTTTTTTTTAGCCTTTTTACGTCACATACCACGCTTATTGCCTTATTGTCCAAGATATCCCTTATGGTTTGAACTTGAGGAAGAATTATTCTCCCTTTTGGTGCTTCCTTATCAATGGGAATTACAAGTATGAGTGTATCATTTTCGTTAATGATGTCTTTTAAAAGCGATGGAGTGTTTATATAATCATCGCGTACGATTTTTATCAGTCCTTGTTTTATTTTCGTGGTAATATCTGTATCTTTTGAGGCGCAAAGTTTAATTATTGCATCTGAATTACTTTTTATAATTTCAATATCTTTTTGCTTCGGATATTCAATATCGGTCTTGTTTATAATTGAAAGTATTGGAATTTTTCTTTGTTTTAAATCTTCAAACAGTTTAATATCGCAATCTTTTATCCCCGTATTATCAAATACAACAATTGCAACATCAGTTCTGTTAAGCGTTTCAAGAGTTTTTTGCACTCTTTTTTCACCAAGAGTTCCGCTATCGTTGAGCCCTGCGGTATCAATTATACTTATCGGGCCTATAGGAAGTAATTCCATTGCTTTTTGATTTATATCCGTTGTGGTGCCGGCATAATCTGATACAATTGAAATCTCATGCCCGAAAATAGCATTTACTATGCTTGATTTGCCTACGTTCATCTTGCCTAAGACTGTTATATGCAGTCTGTTCCCTCTTGTTTCTTTCATTTTTACCTTAATATATGTTATAATTAAATTATACATCAAACTTTGGAGGGAATTAAATGGCAAGAATTCTTGTGTCCATGCCTGATGATTTTTTAAAATCTGTTGATAAATTAGCAGATAACGAGAGAAGAACACGTTCGGAATTGGTAAGAGAAGCTCTCAGGGCTTATATAAGAAAATCCGGTGTTCCAAATTCAATAAAAGCACTTAATAACGCGCAAACTTTGGAAAAACTTTTGGATTAAAGTTGCTTTATTTCTTTTGTTATATTTTTTATTTCTTCAGTAAGTTCGTCTTTTGCGGGCGGATATGTTAGAATATATTCCTTTATGGTTTTTGCAAAGTCTGCCTTTTTAAAGTCACCAAAACCTTTTTGTTTAAATATTTCATACAATTCTTTTGCTGTTTTGGAATTTTGATGAAAATCTTCTTCAAAACATTTAAAACTGTTTTTATACCTTGCATTTAGTGAATTTATAATAAGTTTTTTTGGTAAAATATCTTCAAATTCTCCGTTTTGTATAAGATAAATTTTGTCTGTGACTCTCAACTTTGGCAAAATTAAATCTTTTGTAGGCTTAGCATCGTTATCAAGTAATATAAAAATTGGTATTTTATATTCTTCAATCATTTCGTAATATTTTCGCGCAACTTGATTTTTGCCGCCTGCACCAAGTACATATACCCCTTCCTTTTTGAAGTCATATCCGCAAATTTCACAGAGATTTTCAAGCAATATTTCTTCTGTTGCGCCTTCGCAAAGAAGAATTTTTTCAATGGGAAATCTTAAAGAATATTTTTTTCTTAATTTCTGTGGATTTTCTTTTTTTGACAACAATTTAATTATTTGTTTCAAGTTTGTCTTGAGATTAGGGTCTTTTTCAATTATTTTGAATGCACCTGCGTAGTTGAGTTGTGCATTAAGATAAATATCTGAGAGAGGATTTTTATTAAATAATCTTGCCTCCTCTTTTTTTATATATTCTGTTAAGAAGTTGTCTTCTGTAGACTCATCTACGCTTGAATTAAGAATTTTAACAGCAAGTTCGATTTTTTCATTAAGATTGAGATTACTAATTTCAATTAAATCTTCTCTTTCTTTTATTAAAAATTTGTTTAAGATGTCGCAAAATACACGCCCATATCGCTCATAAGCAGGTTTTAGGCGAAATAATCTGTCCAGTGTAATTTTTATATATTCCGGTGGGATTTTTTTAAATTTCATACATTGTTAACTTTTTTCAAATTTACTTTATAAAAAAATATTTAAAAAAGCAATTTTTATATTTGATTCGGTTTAAAATATATATAGGAAATTTGTGTGTATGGTTCAGCAAATTAATTCTTTTAATAATGTAAATAAGGCAGTTAGTTTCGGGGTGCAAAATGTCGCATCGGGCAAAAACAGTTCTGTCAGTTCTAATAAATCTCCGTTTGAGGAAGGATGTTTGTTGCCTTACAATCTTGCAAATATTGTGCCGATAAGAACTAAATTGAAAACACAAGACGAACAAAATATGTATGCTAAAGTTTTTTCAGCTTTGCAAAATAATCCCGAATATTCGGTTTCACCGATGGACAATGTTTCAGTTGCGGCAAAATTAGATTCCCTTTTGAAAAGCGGAAAACTTTTAAGTTCGCAATCTAACGACGGTACTACAACCCTTAAAAATTTGTATGATATTTTGTTGACCCCAAGGTGTCTTGGTTTGAATAATGTAAAAATTTTGGCACAAGTAATTGATGTACTTTATGAGCCTTCAATTATTACGCAAAATTTTGGTGACATTTCAAAGGATATTAAAAATAAAATTTTAAGCAGTGAAGACATTGCTCAAAGCATAAAGGCTAATCCTGATTTAATGGATGTAGAAGGTTCAGGTACTTGCGTTGCTGCCAGTGTCGAGTTTCATATTGCAAATAAACACCCTGCCGAGTTTGCACGCTGGGTTTCAGGATTGACTTCCCAAAGGCAGGAAGTTGAGCAAAAAGTAAGGCTCGAAGCTCTTTCAAAGAATATTCTTGATGCAATAACTTTTCTTGATATATTTGAAGCAAAACAAAAGAATTTTAATTTTGATTATTCAACACTTTCTTTAAAACCTGACGAAGGTGCGTATATAAGAGCACAAGTTCAGGATAAACACTGGGATAAGGGCGAACGCACTATTGTTGATGTCCTTATGCAGTCAACGCTTATGCAATTGGGTTCACAAGAAAGTTATGATTCGCTGACGGATATTCGCGGCGGAAAATTTTCTTCAAATCCTCAAGGTTTGGTTGAAACAGAAAAAACTTTCATAGAATCAATTGTTGAAAATAACGAAAAAATGTCTATAAGGTACCAAAAGGTTGATGATAATCAAAATCTTGTTGGTTGGGAGTGTGACTTTGGTAAAATCGAAAAGCATATAATTGACACATTAAATATAGGTGAAGATGTAATTATAGGCTATGTTTTGACTAATGAAACAAGTGGAAAAACAAAAAATGTTTCTTATGTTAATACTCCGGATAATGCACCAAATAAAATTATAAACGGGCATGAAATTACAATTGTAGGTTACAAAACAGATAAAAACGGAAAAGTAACTTTTATATGCAATGACACCGATGATGACAAATCGCAGTTAATTGAATATAGTGCGGATTTTTTAATACCTAAAATTCATCATGCCGCTTATCCTGTTTCAATAATAGAAGATGATTTAGCATTAATTGAAGCACAGCAAATGGCGGCTTAGAATATAAATTGTTTAATGTCTTGTTTTTATGCTATTATTTCTGTGTAATTATTTTTGGTTACGCATAATGAAACTAAGTGTTAACAAAGTCGCAATAAAATCAAATGTTATTTTTAAGTCGAATGCAAAACAAAAGCAACCTCAAACAATTGCTGTGCTTGGCAGTTCACGTGCGAACAGTTCTATAATGGAATATATGTCTTTGTGTGCAGATGTTACAAAATCTATTGTAATTAATGGAAACAGCGTTATTCATGGGTGTGGTAAATATGGAATTATGGGTTCTGCGTACAACAGCGCAGCAAAATATTCAACAAAAGATGAAAACGGTAAACCGGAACAAAATCTTGCTATAATAAAAGAACCCTTATGGGGCGACGAGGATTTGGATAATTGTGTTGTAAAAGGGATTTCTTCAAGTGAAGCAGAAAGAATTGAAATGTTTTCGGATAATGCGGATAAATTTTTGATTTTTCCGGGAAGTGCCGCTACAATGCAAGAAATTACAACTTTAATTTCAAAAAATAATTATACTCCTGCTGAAAAAAGAAAGAAAATAGTGCTTGTCGGCAAAGATTATTTTGATGGTTTGAGCAAACAGTATGAAGCAATATATAAAAGCGGCTTATTAAATGATAAACCTCAAAATTTATTTACTATAGTTGATGACGAAAAAGAAATTCTTCATGCACTTGATTAAAATAAAAAAGGCGGCACCCAGATTCGAACTGGGGGTAAAAGCTTTGCAGGCTTCTGCCTTACCACTTGGCCATGCCGCCAAAATAAAACTTCAACTTGTTTTATGGTAATAAAGACAAGTTATGATGTCAAGAATAATTTGTTAAAAACTATTAATAAATCTGTTGAAATTAAATATTTAGCCAATATAATATTATCACATAAGGTAGACTACAATGAGGTAAATTATGAAAAAAGACATACATCCGGATTACAAAAAAACAACAATAAAATGTGTTTGCGGTAATGAAATCGAGACAGGTTCCGTTCAGGAAGATATTACTGTTGAAATTTGCAATGCTTGCCATCCTTTCTTTACGGGTAACCAAAAAATATTAGATTCCGAAGGTAGAGTGGAAAGATTCAAAAAACGCTACGAAAAGAAAAATTAACTTTTTGCGGGCGAGCATTTTGCTCGCCCTATAAGTATAACAGGTGAGTATCTGAGGGGGGATAAATGCCAAATACAGAGATGAGCGTTAAATTAATATCTAAACCGCAAAATATTTTAAAAACTGTCTATACTGCTTGCAGGACTTGTTATAGTGCACTTTTGCCGCAAGAAATATTTGAAGCTGCTGATGGCACAGAGAAGATGTTGAAACTTATTACAAGAGTTATATCTTCCGGACATTATTCTACAATTGAGCACATCCAATTATCATTTGCAATATCAAATGTATCTCGTGCATGTACTCATCAGCTTGTAAGACACAGACACATGTCTTTTTCGCAAAAATCTCAACGATATGTAAAAGAACAAGGTGAATTTGATTATATTATCCCCTCTGATATTGCATCAAAGCCCGAATTAAAAAATAAATTTGAAGCTCACATGCGCGAAGTTGCGAATTTATATCAAGAATTCCTTAGTGCAGGTATTAAAGCCGAAGATGCACGCTCTATATTGCCTAATGCCACTTCCAGCTCTCTTGTGGCAAGTTTAAATTTAAGAGAGTTAATACACCTTGCAAATTTAAGACTTTGTACGCGCGCACAATTTGAAATAAGAATGCTGATTAAAAAAATGTGTGACGAGGTTATAAAAGAAGAACCTTGGCTTAAGGCTCATCTTGTTCCAAAGTGCGAACGCCTCGGTTATTGTGATGAAGATAAATCTTGCGGAAGGATGCCACAGAGATGAAAGACATGTTGGACAAAATAAAAAAAATCGAAGAAAAGTATAAGGAATTAGGGATAACACTTTCTGATCCCGCCGTAATTGCCGATTATAACAAGTTTCGCGATCTTTCAAAACAAAGAAAGGCGATGGAAGAAACTGTGGAAACTTACAACGCATATAAAGCAGCCCAAGAGGCGATAGACGAAGCAAAAGAATTACTTCATGGCGAAAAAGACCAAACCATGAGGGATTATTTGAATAACGAAATTACTTCAAATGAAGAAAAAATCAGGCAGTATGAAGAAAAAATGAAAGTGTTATTGCTTCCAAAAGACCCTATGGATGATAAAGATATTATGCTTGAAATTCGTGGTGGTGCAGGTGGTGACGAGGCGAATATTTTCGCAGGTGACCTTATGAGAATGTATATGAAATATGCCTCATCAAAGGGTTGGCAGACAAAAATATTGTCAATCAATGAATGCGAAGCAGGTGGAGTTTCAGAGGTCGTTATTTCTATAAAAGGTGGAGAAAATATTTATTCACAGTTAAAGTATGAATCAGGTGTCCATAGGGTTCAAAGAGTTCCGCAAACAGAATCTCAGGGCAGAGTTCATACTTCAACCGCAACAGTTGCGGTTATGCCGGAAGTCGATGATGTAGAAGTAGAATTAAATCCTTCCGATTTAGAAATTTCAACTGCTCGTTCGGGTGGTGCAGGCGGTCAGAATGTAAACAAAGTTGAAACTGCCGTCCGTGTTGTGCATAAACCCACCGGTTTAATGGTTTTTTGTACGGAGGAACGTTCGCAGCTTCAAAATAAGGAACGCGCTTTGCAGATAATTAAAGCAAAACTTTATGATATGGAAGTGCAAAAACAAATGCAAGAAGTAACAGACCTTCGTCGTTCACAAGTTGGAACCGGAGATAGGTCGGAACGCATTAGGACATATAATTTTCCGCAAGGAAGGTTGACCGATCATAGAATTGGACAAAATTTAAATGTCTGGACTGTTATTGAAGGCGAACTTGATGAGCTTATTAATCTGTTAATACAATATGACCAGAAATTAAAACTTGAAAAACTTGCCGAGGCTTAATCTTATCAGGTTTCGGCGTAATTTTTTTATTCGTTTCGCAGTAATATTTAATTATATTTTGTGAAGTTTTGGTTGATTTTTTTTGCATTTTCCCCTCTTTATAAATATTATTTATTAAGATTCTTTTTTAAATCACCTATGCGCTTGTGGCATGTTATAATTTTTTTAATATGAAAGATTTGAAAATTATTATAGTTGCTTTTATTATTTTTATTCTGGCTGCGTTTTCAATGTTTTTTGCGGCAACTAAAAATTCGTCTAAGCGCGCATTGGAATTATATAGGCAAGGACAGTATTTTTATGCTGGCGGAGATTACCATAATGCGTATTACAATTTTTCTAAAATTTCAGGATTTTCAAAAATTTATGAGATTGCTCTTTTGAAACAAGCTATGTGCGCTATTAATATAAATGACAAAAAAACCGCATATAAGAAATTTAAGCACCTTTGTATGTTTTCAACCGATGCGCACATTGCCCCTGTTGCATTATATAATGCTGCTTTAATTAATTTGGAACACAAAAAGTATTCTCATGCTTACAAAAAATTTAAAAAATTGTATAAAAAATATCCGGACAGCGATTATAAAAAAGCTGCCGCATATCAACTCGGACTTATGTATGTGAATAAAAATCCGCACGTTGCGAAAGATTATTTTATCGAGTATTTAGAATATGCCCCATCCGGCAGATACTCCTTGAATGCACTTGAAAGATTGGACAATTTAAAATTTTATTTTACGGATGATGAAAAATATGTTATTTCAAATGCGTATTTTAAAAATGAAAAATTCTCAAGAGCTTTTTTCATTGCAAAAGAATTAAATGACCCGCGAGCAGCACTTATTTGTGCTAAAATTTCCGAGTTGAGGGGTGATATAAAATCTGCTCTTAATTATTATTTAAAAACCCTTACGAATTGTGACGAGCGAATTGATGAAAAAGACATTGCGACAAGCGTTTCAAAGTATGTTGAATTAAGTAACCAAGACCCCAAGAGCGCTTGCGAAATTTTATTAAAACAAACAAAAAAAACAGCTGCATACCCTGCAGTATTATTTGAATATGCTTCGTATTTGTCAAAAATGAATTCCATAAAGTGTTATGAAAATATTTTTAATAAATATCCGAATTCCTACCAAGCTGCTCAATCTTTGTGGAATGTGTTTTTATATACTTACCAAAATGGTTATAATGCAAAAGCAAAAGCACTTGCCAAAAAATACTTAGATAATTATAAGAATAAAAATTCTACTCCGGCAGTAAAATTTTGGTATGCCAAAATTCTTATGCAAGAGGGCAAGATGCTGCAGGCGAAACAAGAGTTTAAAAACCTGATTAGAACCGAGCCTGACAGTTATTATGCTTTTATCGCATATAATATATTAGACGGTCATCAAACACCTTTAAATTCTGTAGATTATGGCTTACTTGCAGATTTCGGTGATTTTAACAAAGATGATTTAAAACAAATTTTTAATAATGATAAAACACTTGTTACTGTTGCAATGCTTAACGATAACGACTTGTTAAAGCTCTTTCGTTTGCATGACAATTTTGCTCTTTCTTATATTGCTTTGCGGGATGGGAATATTCCTTATAGTGTTTACCTTGCAAGAAAAGCTTTTCAAGCACTTCCCGATAAGCCTTTGCATAATGATTCAAGATATAAGCTTTCTTATCCTATTGTATATCCCGATGTTATTAATAAGTATTCAAAAAAATATGCGCAAAATACTTATCTTATGTTGGCACTTATGCGCGAGGAAAGTACTTTTAATGAATTTGCACAAAGCTCTGTAGGTGCTGCAGGTTTAATGCAGCTTATGCCTTCTACGGCTTCTTCTTTGGGGTTTGGCGATGTTGATGTAAATATGTTGCAAAATCCTGATTTTAATATTAATCTTGGCATAAAATATTTTGCTACTCTAAAGAATATGTTTGATAGCGATGAGATGTTAGCAGTGTTGTCGTATAATGGCGGGCCAAGTAATATAAAAAATTGGTCTAAAAAATTAAACAGTTTGGATTTCGATGAATTTGTCGAAGATATACCGTATAGTGAAACCCAAAATTATATAAAAAGAGTTTTTGGCTCGTATTGGAATTATATAAAAATTTACTGCAAATAAAAAAGTAGCGACATTTTTGTCGCTACTTTTTTGATATTTGTTTTAATTAGAATAATGCTGGTTTTTTAACCGGTGCAGCACCGGGGATTGATTCCCAGTTTGCAGCCATGATTTTTTTGAATGATTTTAATGCTGTATCCTCCAGCTCACCTAATTCTTCCGCCTGCATAATTAATTCGCGCAAAGGAAGAAGTGCTCTTTGGTCTCTTAGTACCCCAAGAGCTGCTGCGGCGCCTGCACGTACCAAATCATTTTCTTGAGTATTTTTCATAACTTCGATAAGCGCGGGAACTGCTTTTGTGTCATTAAGTTTACCCAATGAGGTTACGGCATAAATTCTAACATTTACCCATTCATCTTTTAACATTTCAATAATTTTATCAACAGCTTTTTTGTTACCAATTTCGCCTAATGCCCTTGTAGCATCACATCTTACATTGACTTTTTGATGATCCAAGGATTCAATTAGGGCATCTGTTGCAACATCGCCAATTTCAATTAGAGCATCTGTTGCAGTGATGCATACTTGGGGGTTTTCGTCATTAAGTGCTTCAACAAGCGGTTCTACAACGATTTTTCCGCCAAGTCTGCCGAGTGCGCGAGCTGCACGAACACGAACATCAACATTCCTATCTTCTCTTAAAGATTCAATAAGAGGAACTGTTGCAGTTGTGTCACCAAGTTCGCCGAGTGCGCGAGCTGCATATAAGCGTACCGAACCGTTTTTATCGTTTTTAAGTACCTCAATAAGCGGTTCTACAGCATTAAAATCGCCCATTTCGCCGAGAATTCTTGCGGCGTTATAACGAACTTTTTCAGAGTTGCTTACTTTTAAGTCTTTTACTAACTCATCAAAGGATTTTTTTGCCTGTTTCTTTCTATTGTTCACACTAATTGTCATTGCTTCCTCCAATAGACATTCTCTTTCACACAAGTATAGTTAAATTGTCTTCACTAACCACAATTAATTAAAAACTTATTTCAATTCACTAACCACAATTAATTAAAAACTTATTTCAAGAGAATATTTACCTTTTTGCTACTACCTTTAACATATATTTTACATTTTTTAACATTAAATTTTAATGGTAAAAAGAACACTTTATGTTAATAATATAACATTTTTTTTTGAGTTTGTCTTAGTTTATTTATATTAGTTAACAATTTATTCTATATGTTTTAGTAAAAATAGGTAACAATCTTTATTAATAAAGATTTTTTTTGTTACAAATGTTTACATAATTAATTAGCACATGTTTTTATTTTGGTGTATTGTAGATAATGTAAATTTATCTACGTGTGTTAAATTAAAAATAGTTGTTAGGTTTGGGAAAAGGAGAAAATTTTGTTAGTTAGAGCGATTGGTACGAATGTTTACAAAAACAAATCAGAGGGTAAAACGCTCAATTTCGGAAATGAAAACAGAGTAAAAAATCCCTACATGCAAGAAAGTGTCGGAGAAAATATTCAAGACGCGCTTAAAGTTTTAGGTGATAAAAAACTTGAATTAATTATTCACAATGCAAGCGCACCGAGCATAGTTTCAAAAGATGTTGGTGTAGGTTCTCTGTACAGTGAGTCTTCTAAAAACTTATTAATTCCGTTTTTGATTAAGTACGGTTTTTCGGGTATACAATTGGATCCTGAAGGCATGCGTCCTTTGCATGATGCATCTCCTTATGTATCTAATTCGTTTGTATATAATCCCTTAATTATTGACCTTGAAGCTTTAACAATGCCAGAGAACGGTGCTCTGCTTGATAAAAATGTATATAATTCAATCGTTAAGTTGAATCCTTCAAGAGGCAAAAGCAATGGTGATTATGAACATGCTAAAGACAGTTATGATTTGGCTCTTGCAAACGTTTGGAAAAATTTTAAAGCAAAAAGCACTAACCTTGATTCAATAAGTTACGCTGAGCAAATTGCAGTTGAAAGGCTTACAAAACAGTTCAATGAATATCTTGATGAAAACGCAGAAAGCCTTGAGCCTTATGCAATTTATTCTGTTTTATCAGATAAATTTAATAATGATTATTATAAAAATTGGCCTGTTGAGTATGCTAATTTATATAATCCAAGAAATAACGAACTGATTAACAATATAAAGAGTCAATATCAGGATGATATAGAGCGTTTCATATTTGTTGATATGTTGGCAAAAAATGCAAGAGAAAAAGGAATTGCAGAATACAGTTCTGTTGGAATTGTTACAATGGGTGATAATCCTGTTGCTTTTTCAAATCAAGAGGTTTGGGCGCATCAAAATGCCTTTTTAAAGGATTACAAAATGGGCTGTCCTCCGGATAATACCAATCCGCAGGGGCAAGCTTGGGGGTTTGCAGTATTAAATCCTTCTTTGCTTTTCAATAATGATGGTTCATTAGGTGTTTCGGGTAAATTCTTGTATGATAAGTGCAAAAAGCTTGCATCTGACAATCAGGGCGGTATAAGAATTGATCACATAGTGGGCTTGATTGATCCTTATGTATACAAAAATTCACCCATTGAATCAACTGCCGGCAGACTTTTTTCATCAGAACATAATCCGGATTTAAAACAGTTTGCCATAACAAGAGGCAAGCCGGATTCAATAAAGCGTTTCAGTGCTATTCTTGAAAAAATAGTTATACCTGCTTGCAAAGATGCAGGGCTTACAAAAAATGATATTATTTGTGAAAATTTAGGCTCAATGCCCGATCATGCAAGAGAGGTTTTTGCCAGATTAGGTCTGGGAGGCATGGTTGTTACACAATACCACAACGGCATGAGTGCAACAAATAAAGATACAATTATGCTTGGTTCACATGATACGCTGCCTTTTAGAACTTATGTGAATAATTTATATGGTCCGTATGGAAAAGATTCTTTTAACCATGCTCTATGGCCTGCTGTTGAAAATTCTTTACCAAGAAATGCAACTCATGAACAAAAGCAAACTAAGTTTGACAAATACAGATTTGATACAAACAGGCATAAGCCCGAAGATAATAAAAGAGCTTTTGAACAAATGAAATTTACCGAGTTGTTCACAAGTCCGGCTAAACGTGTACAGATTTTTTGGACCGACCTTTTGGGCATGGAACAAAGATATAATACACCCGGTACAAGTGTTGGCAACTGGACATTAAGGCTAAGCTCTGATTTTGAAAAACAGTTTGACCCATCTGTTTTAATTCAAGCTATATCAGATGCGCTTAAAGCACAAGATGCAAAAACAGTAAAAGAAAATCAACAGCTTATTGATTCTTTAGATGCTCATGCGCAAGCTGCACGCAAGAAAGCCGGCGGTAATTTAGATATTAAAGGATAAAATTGCTTTTATAAATTAAACCCTGCTTGCAAAAAGGCAGGGTTTAATTTTGTAAATATAAAAATCGTACAATGCACTAAAAAATACCTGAAGCCATTTTTGCTTCTTCTCTTGTTTCAAGCATTTTGTCAACATTGTTTTCGAAAGCTTTTTCTTTGTCATTTCTAAGTTTTATTCCTAACAAAATTGTACCCAAGACATATCCTCCAAGAATAAGCAATCTTGCATTTTTTGAAGCAAAATTTGTCAAATTGGGATGTTTTTTGCCAAAAGCTTTTAAGGGTTCGAGTACATGTTTATTAATTTTTTTAACAAAACCGTTTGCCAAAAATTTTGTATCAAAAACTTTTGCTTTTTGTTTTAATTCTGCTGTAGCTTCGGGCATTGTTTTGCTAATTTTTTTAATACCGGTGTCAATTAATTTTGTTATTCCGGCATTTAGTGCAAAACCTCCGCCTATTGTGCCTGCAAGGACGGCGCCCGATTGCAAATCTTTGTTATCTGTCTTTTGAGCGAATTTTTGTGATATATTTCCCGCAATATCGAATGATTTTATTAATAAAAGCCAAGAGGCAAGACTGGCTATACCTGCTGCAATTTTATATGATGGCGGTGCATTTTTAATAACATTACCTTCTTTAATTTTATATTTAATAATATCTGTTAATACAAAAGAACCTACTGTAGCAGGAAAAAGAGCTTTGTTTAATTTTGCGGTAAGTGATTTATTTGTATCATATTCTGTTTTTTTGGCGCTGCTCAACAAAATATCCCTGTCGGACATATTTGCAATTTGTGAAATTTTTACTCTTGTGCCATCTGTTTCCGGCGTGTAAATTGGAGTTTTTAGAAGTTTTACCTGAGCACCCATTTTAAAACCTTCTTTCTAAGCATTTGCAAAAAAGCTTATTTTATATATTATTATATTATATTAATACCTGTAATTGCAATTAGTTGCCAGTGTATCAGGTAATATATAGCAATATTTACAAAAATTAACGAAGGGGAATCAATTGAATTACATTAAAATTGTGGATGTCACAAATAGGGATGGCGTACAGACTTCAAGATTAGGGCTTGCAAAACTACAAAAAACAATCATTAACATTATGTTAAATGAAATGGGTATAAATCAGTCTGAATTTGGGTTCCCGACAACAGAGCATGAAATTAACTATCTTAACGGCAATTTGCAACTCGTTGAAAGAGGTTTAATTGATAAGACAAAATTGTCGGGTTGGATGAGGGCAATTGCATCAGATGTTAAAAAAGCATTTGCAAATGTTCCAAAGCTTCAGTATATAAATCTTTCTCAGTCTACGTCTGAGCAGATGATACGAGGAAAATATCAGGGCAAAAAAAATAAAAAAGAAATACTGAATCAAACTTGCGAAGCCATAAACGAGGCTATAGTTCAAGGTGCAAAAATAATAGGGGTTAATGCGGAAGATGCCTCAAGAAGTGATTTAGAGTATTTAATCGAATATGCAAAAGAGTGCAAAAGATACGGTGCTTCACGTTTTAGATACTGTGATACTTTGGGTTATGACGATCCTCAAACTGCATACGAACGCATTTTTCAAATTGCAAAAGAAGCGCAAATGGATGTTGAGATGCATTTTCATAATGACTTGGGCATGGCGACTGCTTGTTCGGTTATGGGGGCTAAAGCTGCAATTGATGCCGGTGTTGATGCCTGGATTAATACCGCAGTCAATGGAATGGGTGAAAGAGCGGGTAATGCGGATTTGGTATCCTGCATATTGGCAATTGAAAAATCAAGCGGTTTCAAAGGAAGATATATGTTTGATCCTCAAATTGATATTTCAAAAGCATGGCGATTGGCAAAATATACATCTTATGCCTTTGGAGTTCCAATTCCAATGAATCAGGTTGCTGTAGGAGATAATGCTTTTGCACATGAAAGCGGTATACATGCTGATGGTGCTCTTAAAGACAGGCGCAATTACGAATTGTATGATTATGAAGAACTGGGCAAGGGTGAGCCTGAAATTATAGAAACAGGTAGAATGATTACCGTTGGCGAATATTCGGGGATTAAAGGTTTTAGGAACGTATATCAAAATCTTGAACTTGAATTTAATGACGATGATGAAGCAAGAAATATTCTTGAACTCGTTCGTTATGCTAATGTGCATACGCAAAAACCTTTAACCGATAGCGAATTGAAATTTATATATTATTATCCAAATATCGCTGCAAAAATAATGACTGTTGAACCTTATTATAAACCCCATGGTGCTCTTAAAGAAAGAATTGAAAGAGTTGATAACGTGGTTGAAGGTTCTAAAATAGTTTAATGTCAAATTGTTGTTTTAAAAATGTGTATATTGAAACGCTTGGTTGTCAGATGAATAAGTCTGACACCGAGCGTATTTATGGTATTTTATCTCATTTTGGATATTGTCCTTGTGAAAATGAGAATGAAGCCGATTTTTGTATAGTTAATACATGTTCAATAAGAAAATTATCCGAGGATAAAGCATATTCTAAACTTGGTGTTTGGGGAAAAATTAAAAAAGAAAGGGCTCTTAAAATAGCCATTTGCGGATGTGTTGCCCAGCAGGAAGGCAAAAATCTTTTGAAACGTTTTCCTTATGTTGATTTAGTTTTTGGTACTCAAAATATATATGAACTGCCCGAACTTATTAAATGCAATGACAGAATTTGTGCTGTTAGAGAGAAACCTGTTGCAGAAGGCAACTACAACATAATACGTTCAAAAACCCTTAATGCGTGGTTGCCTATAATTGAAGGGTGTAATAATTTTTGTTCTTACTGTGTTGTGCCCTATACAAGAGGTCGCGAACGCTCAAGAGAACCTGAAAGAATTATTGCCGAGGCAAAAAGTATAATTAAAGAAGGCTTTAAAGAAATTACCTTATTGGGGCAAAATGTTGACAGCTATGGGAAAGATTTACCTAAAAAGCCTACCCTTGCAAGCCTTTTAAAAGAAATTGATTTGCTTGAGGGTAATTTTAGAATACGTTTTACAACTTCTTATCCTACTGATATTACCGATGAGTTAATTCAAACGGTTAAAAATTCAAAAAAAATATGCGAGTGTTTTCATATCCCCATGCAGAGCGGCTCTGATAGAGTTCTTAAGGCTATGAACAGAAGGTATGATAGAAAAACTTATGCTGCGATTGTAAAAAAAATCAGAGATAATATTGAAAATGTTACAATAACATCTGATTTTATAGCAGGATTCCCGAGCGAAACTCGTGAAGAATTTGAAATGACATTAAGTGCATTTGATGAATTTGAACTTGATTATTCAAATACTGCGGCTTATTCTCCACGTCCAAATACCCCTGCGGCAAAATGGACGGATAAGTATATTGATGAAAATGAAAAAAAGAACCGACTTGCGATTTTAAATGAAAAAGTTAAAGAAATGTCTTTAAAATCAAATCAAAAATATGTGGCAAAAACACTTGAAGTTCTGGTTGAGTCATCAAAAAACGGAAAATTTGAAGGGCGAACAAGAAATAATAAAGTTGTGCATATTACAGGCGAAAATATTAATATTGGCGATTTTGTAAATGTTCATATTGACAGAGCCTCTACCTGGTGTTTGTTTGGAAGCAAAAAATAATTTTTTTTGCTTTTGTATTTAAGTGTAGCAATAAGGAAATATGAAATGATTAAACCGATACAAAATTTCACAAATTACGTTCAGAGAAAATTATACCAAAGAGAAGCCGCAAGAGTCTCGGTTGATAAATTGCATGATTTGTTTGACAATTTTGATTATTACCAAGTATTTAAGTCTAAAAATGGTGCAGTAGCCGCACTTGGCTTTGATAAAAAGCAAGGCAGGCTTTATAAATGTGCATATTCAATATTGCCAAACGGTGATACAATTCAAACTCTTGCGAGCAGAGGAAGCAAAACTAATGATGGCGTGACTGACTTTTTTACACGTTTGATAAGACATTCTGATGGCAGATGCGAAGTAAAAACAAGCTCAGTTCAAAAAATGTTTAAAGTACATAACGATTCTGCAAAGTTTTCTTTTAATATCAAAAGTAATCCTGTAATCGACATTATGGAATTGCTTGAGAAAAATAGGCTATCTGCTTATTTTTTGAGTCAGTTCTTCTTTTGACTCCTCATATCCTGCGCGACCCATTAGAGCATAGGTGTAATTTTTTGCCTGTTCTACGCCCGGTTGGTTAAAAGCATTGATATTATACAATTCGCCAATTATTGCGGTTTGCACCTCAAGCATATAGAAAAGTTGAGCCAGATTTCCTGCTGTTATTTTTGGCAAGGTAATTGTTAAATTCGGGCGTTTAAAATCGGTAAGCGCAACAGCTGTAGAGTCAGCTTCGGCATTAATAAGATTATTAATTGTGTTTCCGCCAAGATAACCAATGCCTGTGTATTCAAATATTTTTGGTATTTCAAGGGTAGTGTCAAATTCGCCCACTCTGATAAAAGTTATAATTTTATCGTTCTTGCCTTCGTTATAAAGTTGAATTTGAGAATGTTGATCGGTTGCACCAAGAGCTTTTATTGGGGTTGGACCTATATTAATTTTGTTTCCGTTGCGATCAACTTCTTTGCCCAGAGATTCCGCCCATAATTGCACGTACCAGTCTGCAACATATTTTAACCTGCTCGAATAAGGCATCATTACAGAGATATAATTTCCTTTTTGTGTATCCATCAGATAATGAATGAGAGCATTTTGTGCGGCAATATTTTTTCTTACATCGGTATTTTTAAGCGTTAAGTCCATTACTTTTACGCCTTCCATAATTTCATCTATATCAATACCCACAAGAGCCATTGGTACAAGTCCGACTGCAGAAAATACGGAAAATCTACCGCCAACATCATCCGGTACAACAAAAGTTTTATAGCCTTCTTCATTGGCGATTTGTCTTAAAATTCCCGACTGTTTGTCTGTTGTGGCAACAATATTTTTTCTGTAATCATCACCTAAAATATTTTGCATTCTGTCTTTAATTATCATAAACTGCGACATTGTTTCAGCCGTAGAGCCTGATTTTGTAATGACATTAACCAATGTTTTCTTTAAATCAAGCATGTCCAAAAGAGCATTTATTTGATCCGGATCGATATTATCAAGGAAAAATATTCTTGGTAGCCCTCCGCGTTCTTCTTTTGAAAGCATATTCCAGTAAGGCTTTAAAAGGGCTTCGCACATTGCAATAGAGCCAAGTGCACTTCCACCAATTCCCAATACAAGAATATTGTCGAAACGCCCTTCAACCATTGCGGCATATTCTTTTACATACCAAACAGTTTCTTCGTTATAGCCTAAATTCATCCACTGAAGCCATTGACCAGGTTTATCTTTCCTTAAGTTTAAATCAAGTATTATATTGCTGATTTTATTCTCATATTCGTTAAAAACAGCTTCAAGATTAAGACCCTTGTCTTGACCTAAAATATCTGCACAAACATTTCTGTAATTGAATTCTATCATCTGTTCTCCATGGGTAATTTGTCAGCTTATTCTATTTTACTTGCTGAGAAATTAATGTAAAGCACTAAATATTACCATGTCGCGCAATTTAAAAACGAATTGTTTTTTGAAATTCTGTTTATATGAGTAAAAATTTTTACCGCAAATTAAGAGAAAATTTAAATAAAGAGGATTTTAACCGACAAAAAACGGCTTTACTGATTGATGATTATATTAAAGCATTCAATTGCAAAGCAAATTATTGTGATAATTTAATGGGAATTAAAAAAGGGTTTGGATATGTTGTGAAAAAGTATAAAACAATTTTAAAACTCCAAATGCAAAACGAGAATATTTTTTCTCAGATTTTGCATGACATAAAAAGTCCGATGCTGGGCATAAAATTCGCTCTTGAGGGTGTTAAAAGAAATGAGATTGAAGAAGAAATTTATAATATTAACCTGAGTATTTTACGCCTGATACAAGATTTTTTGTTTTTGTACAGTTTTAAAGAAGGTTTTAGAAATATCAAATTTGAACAATTTAACCCCTGTGATATTGTAGAAAACGAATATAAAATTTACAGTTCTATTGTTAAACAGAAAGGTATAAAAATTAAATTTACTTGCAAGGGAAATTTAACTATTTGCTCTCATAAGGCAATATTTCAACGCATAAGTTCAAATTTGATTTCCAATGCAATTAAATATGCCCCAAATAACACCTTAGTTAGTGTCGAACTTTGCGAGCATATAAAAAAAGTTGCTTTCAGGATAACTAATTTGATTGATAAAAATGGGGTAAGTGATGAAAATTCTTTCGGGATGGGGCTTTTAATATCAAAAAGACTTGCAAAACGCATTAAATCGGTCCTTTATACAAAAAGGACCGATGATAAAATTTTATTTGAATTAAATATGCCTAAAACTGTCCATCTAGGTCATGTACAGTAATTTTTGCAGACATTTCGGCTATTACACGCGAAATTTCAAATCCGCTTATCATAACTTCAAGAATGAGTTGAGAGTTAATAAGTACGGTTTCTGTGTACTCCATTGAATCCATATCTAAAATATCAAATTCAATAAAATCATCACCGACATATTTAATTTTTCCGAATTCCGCATCCGTAGCCCATCTTAAAAATACTACGGCTTTTTCCAGTGCTTTTAATTTTTGAATCATCCTCATATTTACATGATATGATTATTTTTGTGAATGTCAATTTTATAAATAATGATTGTAACATTGTAAATTCCGGCAGAGTTAATATGGAACTTGACCTTAAAATGCTTGAGAATGCAATTTTGACAAGCAGCAAAGATGCTTTTGTCAGATTTTACAATTGGTCGCCAAAATGTATAAGTTTAGGAAAAAATCAGCCCTTCGAAGAATTTTATAACGAATCAGGTATTGATATTGTTAGGCGCCCCACAGGAGGAAGGGCGCTATTGCATGATAATGAACTCACCTATTGTTTTGTATCTCCTATTAAGCAAGGTCAAAGTGTTATTGATTCTTATAAAGAAATATCCGATGCTTTAATTTTTGGTTTTAAAAAACTTGGGATTGAACTTGAATACGCAAGTGAAAAGACCCAAAAATTCAGATACTGTATGAATATATCTTGCGGTGCGGATGTTGCTTATAAGGGCAGAAAGTTAATAGGTTCGGCGCAATTTCGTTCAAAGGGTTACCTTTTGCAACATGGCTCTATACTCTATGATTTGGATTATGATTTAGTTGAAAAAATTTTCCGACAAAAAGTTGCAAAGGACTCAATTGCAACTTTGTGTGATATTAATCCAAATCTCACTCAAGGTGATTTGATTAAGGCATTGGAGGCGGGTTTTGAGGAAAAATTTCAGACATCTTGACACTTAATTTTGTTCAGGTTATATTATTCCTTGCAGACAGGTTAGTCGCGTCTAAATGCTTAAAAGCTGCGACACCTTAAAAAGGAAGGACAAAAGATGTACGCTATAGTCGAAACAGGCGGCAAACAATACAAATTAGAAGAAGGCAAATATACTGATATTGAATTATTAGATGTTGATGCAGATTCAAAAGTTGTATTTGATAAAGTCGTAATGCTGGTAAACGGCAAAAAATCAAAAGTTGGTCAACCTTATGTTCAAAATGCTACGGTTGATGGTACAATTATTAAACATGATAAAGCCAAAAAAGTGATTGTTTATAAACAACGTCCTAAAAAAGGATACAGAAAAAAACAAGGTCACAGACAACAATTTACAAGAGTAATGATTAATAAAATCAATACAAAAGCAGGAAAAACAAAAGCTGCTGAA
>CASFXY010000024.1 GCA_949298805.1 uncultured bacterium | reverse complement strand
CGGACAGGGCGAACTCGACTAAACGAAGTCCGAAAGTTAGCGCGACTGCGCAACTTGAGGACGAGCGAAACTTCAAGGATGTGAAGCCCGTGACGGCTGCTATATAATAGATTTATTCATTCTTTCTGTGCGTTTGGCACTTAATATGTTTCTTAGTTTCATAATCGCCTGTGCATGCAATTGGCAAACACGAGATTCTGAAACATTTATTGCTTCGCCTATTTCTTTTAAAGTCATATTTTCATGGTAATAAAAAACAAGTAGCATGCGTTCTCGTTCGGGAAGTTTTTTAAGTGCTGATTCAAGCTCGCGTTTAGCATCCTTTTTTTCCATTTCTTCTTCCGGACGTTGAGAATTTTTATCTTCAATTGTATCTATTATCTCTACACTATCTTCGCCCACACCCTTTTTATCATATAAAGAATCGACAGATGTATCTGATGCCAGTATTTCTTCCACTTTTTCTTTTTCCATGCCCATTACGTCAGCTATCTCTTTTGTTGTAGCAGCACGTCCAAGCTCTTGTTTTAATTTTTCTGCCGTAAGCTTTATGTCTTTAATTTTTTTCCGCAGTGTTCTTGGAAGCCAATCAGATGAACGAATTCTGTCTATAATTGCACCCCTAATTCTCATAAGGGCATAAGTTTCAAATTTTGCGCCTTTATTTGGAGAAAATTTTTCAATTGCATCAATAAGACCTTCAACACCGTAACTGGCAATATCTTCGTAAGAAAAACTGGGCGGTAAATTAACTTTTACACGTCCTATAACATAACGCGTAAGGTAAATATATTGAACAATTAATTTGTCGCGAACAATTTTATTTGTGCGGTCAGTATAATATTCCTCCCACAAATTTTTTAATTCTTCGTCAGACAATCTTACGATTTTTTTGTATGAATCGACCTCTATATTTTCCTGATTCATTAATGTTATATCCCAAGTCCTATTTTAATATTATTGTCATTTAATAATGTTTTTTTGACATCATATATCTATATGAAAACATTTATTTTTATTCGCTTTATCAGATGATGTCAGTTTTTTTTCAATTAAGTAAAATAATTTTTGTTATCGCAAGATAACAATTGAATATCCCTAATCAGCCGCGTATGCGGCTCTTCTTTTATGTTAAAATCTATTATATGCAAATTTATACAGATAAGTTGTTTAAAAATCCGCTTAAGATTATTCATGCTAACAGTTTTGAAGATATAATTTTGGCACTAAAAGAGATTTGGAAGCTGCGTGAAATATATTATCTTTTGGGTTATGTTACTTATGAGTTTGATGAACTATATTTTGAAGTTTATGATTCTTATGAAATTTTCAATGTCAATAAGTCCTCAAAACCTCTTGGAATCTATAAAAAATCACTCATCAAGAAAAAAATTATTATAAGAATGTAGACAAAATTAAGAACTACATCAAGTCTGGATTAACCTATGAGTTAAATTATACCTACCCCTTTGAAATACAAACTAATTTAACAGATTTAGAGTTATACAGTTCTTTAATTGAATTTCAGAAAACCCCTTATAACGCTTATTTATCTGGGAAGAACTATAAAGTCCTTTCATTTTCTCCAGAGCTGTTTTTTAAAATTGTGGGTAATAAGATTATAACAAAGCCTATGAAAGGTACAATAGCACGTGGCAAAACTTCTAAAGAAGATGATTTTAACAGGGAGTTTTTAAAAACAGACATCAAAAATAAGGCTGAAAATATAATGATTGTCGATTTTCTTAGAAACGACTTGTCAAAAATAGCAAAAACTGGCACTGTGACTGTTGATAAGTTGTTTGATGTAGAGGAACATAAAACGCTGTTCCAAATGACATCTGAAATATCTGCTTTATTGAATGATAATATTGATTTATCCGATGTTTTTAGGGCTATATTCCCTTGTGGTTCTATCACAGGTGCGCCAAAACACTCGACAATGAAATTGATTAAAGCTATAGAAAAAAATAAGAGAGGTGTTTATTGTGGTGCAATTGGTTATCTTTCCCCCGACGAGTGTGTTTTTAGTGTCCCAATTAGAATATTGCAGAAATATAAAAACAGTAATTTTATTTGTAATGTTGGCGGGGCGATAGTTTGGGATTCTAACAAGCAAGAGGAATGGCAAGAAACGCTTACTAAAATAAAATTTCTCAATGATGATTTTTATTTGATAGAAACTGCGCTTGATGATTGGGATTTGCATTTAGAGCGTCTTAAAAAAACCGCAAAACAATTCAATTTTAAATTTAACAAAGACTCAAATTTTATAAAATTAAAACCAAATCTTATTACGAGAGTTTGTCTGTTTAGGGATGGAAGATATAAAATTGAAAACAAACAAATTCCAAAGAGTTCTTCAAATAAAGTAAAAATATTGGGCAGAGTTGATTCGAGCAACATTTTTTTATACTACAAGACAAGTGTTAGAGAAAAATATGACTATGGAGAATATTTTGACTATATTCGACTTAACGAATTTAATGAAGTTTGCGAAGGAACATTTACTAACATTGCGATTTTAAAAAATGGCAAACTGTATACTCCGCCTGTTAAATGCGGACTTTTAAATGGTATTTTAAGGCAGAAATTGCTTGGTGCGCATAAAATGACTGAAAAAATTTTATATGTTGAAGACTTAAAAAATGCTGACAAAATTTATTGCTTCAACTCTGTTAGAAAAATGCATGAGGTACAATTGTGCTTATAGTTGATAATTACGACTCTTTTACTTATAACATAGTTGAATACGTCAAAATGCTTGGGGTGAGCCCAATTGTAATAAAGAATAATCAACTGACTTTTGATGAAATTAAAAGTTTGGAATTTTCAAGAATAATAGTTTCTCCAGGGTGGGGGAATCCATTTAATAGTGGTGTTAGTATGGATTTAATCTCTTATTACGCTAACAGAAAGCCAATCTTTGGGATTTGTCTTAGAATGCAGTGTATAGCTAAATATTTTGGTGCAAATGTTGTAAAAGCATCTAAACCTTGCCATGGGAAATGCTCAAGAATATATTTTAAGGAGAGATTTCCTTTGTTCTTTGGTTTAAAGCAAGGATTTTTAGCTGTAAGGTATCACTCCTTGGTTGTTAATGGTTATAGTGGCACGGAAATTCAGCCTATGGCATTTTGTGATGATAATATTTTAATGGCATTTCAGATAAAAGATAAAAATATATTCGGTGTTCAATTTCATCCGGAGGCTTATTTGACTGAGTTTGGATTGAAAATTTTTGAAAATTTTTTAATGATTTCTTAATTTTAATCAATTGTTTCATACAAACTTACGGCTTCATTGATTGAAACATTACCGTTGGGTATTTTTAGAACACGAACCTTTTTGATATTTTCCTTAAACTCTATTGTAATTATATCTCCTGCTTTAAGCGCTTTTGCAGGCTTTGCAGGATTATTATTTACAAATACTCTTGCGCTTTCACAGATTGAATTTGCAACAGTTCTTCTTTTTATTAACCTTGAGACTTTTAAGAATTTATCTAATCGCATTTGATTTTTTTCACTTTATATTCAGGATGTTGTTGGAGTTTTTCTTCGATTTGCTCAAATGTCAAGAAACCTTCCTGCGCACCAAATTTTTCTATTACTGCAGCAGCGTTAACCGAGGCATATTTTAATGCTTTTTCTACGTTGTTGCCAAAGTTTTTAATTGATGCAACAAGGGTTGAGCTAAATGCATCACCGGCACCCAGGGTTGAAACAACTTTTGCACTAAATTCGGGGGCATGATAAAATTCTTTGCCGTCATAGCAATATACGCCATATTTGCCGTCTGTTATTACCGCAATTGAATCTTCTTTACAATGAAGTTTTTTTAGCATTGTAATCACATCCGGATGAATTTCAAATTCCGAAAACTTTTCATCTTTTGTATCGGGTCTAACTTGTATTTTTGTAAGCATAGAGGCTTCTTCTTTGTTCATAACAACAATTTTTGCAGTTTTTAAAATATTGCTGAAATATTTTTCACCCTTTTTAATTGCTGTGCTTCCTGCATTAATTGCTAAATTTATATTATTTTTACCTGCAAAATCTGCTATTTTGTCCAGTAATTTATTTGTATCTCCCGCAAGCGGTGCAACATAAATCCAATTTGCGCTTTTAAATACATTGAAATCAATTTCATCTTCGCTTATGGTTGCATTTGCCCCTCTGTGTGCCAAAACCGTTCTGTCCCCCTGAAAGCTTACAAGAATTATTGATAATCCGGTAAGGTCGTTTTTTGCTTGTATTATGTTTGATGTGTCTACTTTATCATATTCCATCTTTTTTTTAATAACAGGGGCAATTTCATCTTCGCCAAGTTTTATAATCGTAGATGTTTTGAGTCCCAAATTTGCAAAGTTTGCCGCGGTATTTATCCCGCCACCGCCTATATTCCTTGAAAAGCCGTCAATCTCAACTTTTGCACCATACGGGAATGACATAAATTCTGTTTTTTTCTTTAATGAGTTAACTGAAACAATATTTGCCCCATCGCTTTCAACAAAAATATCTAGTGTTGCAGAACCTATGGTTATAACATCAAACATTTTAATCCCTCTTTATAAATTGTCTTTTCTTTATTATACATACTATAATAACACTTAAAGGTTAAAATATGTTTTTAAATTACATTAAATTAAAAAATTTTAGAAATTATACTTATCTAGAACACAAATTTAAGAAAAGAAAAACTCTCTTTGTGGGTAAAAATGCTCAAGGAAAAACAAATTTGCTCGAGGCTGTTTATTATTTAAGTGCCCTTAGTTCAAACAGAATCAAAAAGGATTCTGAACTTATAAAATTTAACGAATCTGATTGTTTAATATCTGCTGTTTGTAGTAAATGCGGTATTGATGTCAGTCTTGAAGTTTTAATTAACCCGCCTAAAAATAAAATTTTGAAAGTTAACGGAATAAAAAAAACAAAATCGAGTGATTTTTTAAGAGTTTTACGGGTAGTAAATTTTTCAAGTGCTGATTTAATGCTTATGCGCGGCGAACCTTCAGACAGGCGCAAGTGGTTAGATTTGGCAATTTGTCAAATTTATGGCGCTTATTACGAAAAACTTGCAAAGTACAATAAAATCAGATTGCAAAAAAGCAATTTTCTTGCGCAATTTGCTTCTAATGAGGGGCTTTTGGATGCCTTTAACACTCAAATGTCTATTGCAGCTGCAAATATTGTGTATTTGAGAATTAAATTTTTGAAAGAATTGGAAAAAATTGCAAAGGTAAAACATAAAGCAGTTTCAGAAGATGAAAATTTAAGTTTTGATTATGATTGCGATTTTGACGAAAATCTTTCCGTAAAAGAAATGTCCGAAATTATATACGAAAAATTAAATCAAATTAAGGATGATGAAATCAGGCGTGCACAGTGCCTTTTTGGTCCACACAGAGATGATATTTCCTTTTTTATCAATGGTATTGATGCAAAAAGATATGCTTCGCAGGGTCAGCAGAGAACACTTGTGCTTGCTCTTAAGCTTGCAGAACTTGATATTATTAAGGATAAAACTGGAGAAGAACCGCTTTTGCTTCTTGATGATGTTCTGGCAGAGCTCGATAATATCAGGCAAAATTACCTGCTTAATGCTATAAGTAAGGATACACAAACAATTATCACAAGTGTCGATACTCTTGCATTTGACAATAATTTTTTATCTGACGTTGATATAATTAAAATTTCAAACGGTAAAATATTATAAAAGCCTCTCGAGTGAGAGGCTTTTTAATCCTTATGTTTTAAATGTGTTGCCTATTTTTCTTTTTCTTCGTTTTCAAGATAGTTTTCTATGATTTCATCAGCTTCTTCAGTTGACATTTCAAGCTCGTTTTCGGGTGTTACTTCTTGGTAATCCAAGATATTATTTGACATTTGTTGCGCTCTGTATCCCCAAGCTTCATTTTGGGCATTATTCAATTTTGTTCTCAGGGCTGCTTTTATGTTGTCATATCCTTTGGCATCTTCAATTAAGTCAGCAAATTCTTTTAAATCACCAAGCTTATCATCTGCCTCTTTATAGCTGTCGGCAATAACATTATCTACCGTGTTGCCATCAAGTTCAGAGTATATGTTTTCGCCAAGTATCGGGTCGTATACTGCTTTCATGTAATCTTCTGTTACATATTTTTGATATCCTTCAGCATTTGTACCGTTTTCTAATTTAACATCAAATGTACCTGTTATTAGCGAATTGTTAATATTAATGAAGTCTTCTTCGCCGCCTGCATCACCTCTTGATTGTGTTTTTTCTGTGAATGAATTCAAATCAATGCTTTCGACACCTAATTGTGCGGCTGTTAAGAATTCATAATCTCTGTTTGTGTGTTCAGTATTTAATACCAGAACTTTTTCAAGTTCTTTGCCTTCGATTATGCCATTGCCGTCACTGTCAAACAATGCGAGTTCTTCCATACCGTCAACGCCGTTGGCACCCATCATTTCGCTAAAGTCATTGATAACACCGTCGTTATTTCTATCTATTACAAATTCATAGCTGTTATCACCTATGTGGAAGCCGACAGGGTCTGTACGTTGTACATCTTCTACTTTGTTTTCATCGGCTGTGCCTCTGTTGATTTTGACATCAGGATAATTTTTCTTTATTTCGGCTTCAAGAGCATCGTATGTACCTTTTGAATTTTCATCACCTAACGGTAAAGTAACTTCTTTTTCGCCAAGATTGTAGCCTATTCCTGCTGCGGGCCATAGCCTTGTCAGAGTGTACGCTGTTTCTTTCCAGCTGAAATCGTTATTTTTCATTTCGGTTACGATTTTATCATTTTTGATTGCTTTGTCCATTTCGGCAACTTGTAAGTCATCCCTTTGGTTTGCCGGATCATCGGCATTAAAACCATTAAGGAATTTTCCATATATAGTTTGTGCTTCCGCGCCATGACCGTATGGTACTATTGCACTGCCATCATCACCATGAGAGATACCAATCGAAGGATAAATTTCTTTTATTGATTCAAGCATTTCTTTTTGGCTGAAACCTGCATTTTGCATATCGGTAATTAATCCGTTGTCAATAGCTTCTGAGAATGATTTCAATTGCGCATTGTTTGCCGAGTAGCTGTCTACACCTTCAGTTTTCGCCGCTGCAGACTCTTTGTATTTGCCTAAAACTTCATCTTTATTTGCAGTTGTAGTTGTTGCAGTCGGGTTTTCCCTATTTGCCATACGGGATGTATATTGTCCCAAGTATCCGTCTGCCAAATCTTCTTTTGCAGGTGTAAAAATCGGTACTGATGGGTCTGTGTCTGATGTTTGATAACTTCCTGCTGCACTTGTCATATTATCTCTTGTTAATTTTAACAAGTCTAATGTGCTTTTGGTTGCACCGTATTGTGAATCCAAATTGTCGATATCTCCGACCAGACCTTCCATATCGCCAACAAGACCGTTTAATTCTGTTTGTGGTGTACCTAAGTCTTCTATAGCTCTGTCTATGTTCAATCTGCCGTTTGCAATGTGACCATTTGCCGTATTCATTTGTTCTAATATGAAATCTGTAAGAGTTTTTTCCCCACCAAATTTTTTGGAGTGACTATCGTTGCTATAATGATACAATGCATTGTCAATTGCTTGATCAACAAGAGTTTTTGCAGTTTGTTCGTATTCTTCGGTATCGGAAACTATTTTTGCAACTTTTCCTGAAATATCGTCTTTTAACTTATTGAGTTCATCTTGTTTATCGGCAATTTTATCTTGAAGATCTTCAATTTTATCTTCAAATTCTTTTATTTTATCTTCAAGGTTTTTTATTTGTTGATCTATTGTTGCTTTTTCTGTTGTCGAATTGAAATATTTTTGTTTAAACAGTTCTGATAGAGCATTTTTTTGCTGTGCTCTTGATTTTGAATAGATACTGTTAAGATTACCGGTATCTTTTGTTAGTTCGCTTGCTCTTTTTGCGCCTTCGAAACTTGTGTTTAAATTCAAATTTGATCCCATGTTATTTCCTTTCGCACCAGTTATTAATATATCCTTGTTATTTAGTGTATAAAAAACGAGTGTATACTATTTGATTCGACACACTCGATTTCTGACTTTATGGTTTGTAAAAAAAAATTTACATTTATTAACAATATATTTTATAATTTTGGAGTTTTTAAATTTTCTTGCAGTATTATTGGTAATTTTTGCCCCTTTTTGGCTTTATAGTGAAGCCCCGGAGATACTATGCCCGTAAGTAACCCAACACCGCCACCTACCGAGCCACCTATTATAATACCTGTTATTACATTTCCTCCGGCAACCCCAATGGCCGCACCCAATCCTGTTCCTACACCACCTATTGAAAGAGTGTAAGCTGCAATTTTTTTAGCAGTGTCTTTTGCACCAAGTTGCAAATAATCTTTTTTACCCGTAATTTTTGCAACAATTGGTATATTTTTGCCGTCAGGGAAAATTATATGTGTAAAATTTATGCAAACAATTGCATTTCTTGAAAACCAGCGCGGTTTTTTAATTTTAATAATTTTTGCAATCAAAGATGAGCCTTTTGGTATAATACAGGTGCCTTCTTGTGTTGCAAGACCGTCTAAAAATTCGAACTGAACAAAATCGCCTTCTTTATAATATTTAGAGTTAAAATTTTGCGCAAAAGAAATTTCTATAACATTTTCTTTTTGTACTATGTTGGAAAAATTTGTTACTTTTACTAAATTATTTTTTGAATATTTGTTAGGCTTTAAGTGTTCCACGCTTACTTCATTATCGATTGGGGGATTTTCATAATCTTGCGCATTTACAGATAAAAAACCGAAAGTTGTTGTAAATATAATTGTAAGCATAGAAATAAAAACTTTTTTAAAAAACATAAATTCTCCTTTATATTTCGTTTTCAAGCATTTTTCTTCTCTGTGCCGCTTCAAATTCAAAGCACTTTTTAACAATAAAGTTAATTTCTTTATCTTTAATCGAAATAAATTCAAGTGAAGTGTTATAGCAATTCATTCCGTCGGTTTCAACCTGTTTAACTTTTACAATTTTTGCACTTGTGTTTATTGTTTGCTCGGGGAATACTAAGGAAAGTTCTATTTTCGGTGATTTTGAAATATCCTGATATAGATTTAGATTAATACCCTTTGCGCTTATATTTTTGGATTTTGTGCGAATTGTTGTGTTTGGTGGGAATGACAACTTTATTACTGTGTCTATTTGCATTCTTACCCTTATGTATTCACGTCTTTGAATTCTGTCGATTTTAATCGGTAGGGATAAAATACATTGTTTTTCTTCGAATTTCAAAAGTCTACAGTAAAGTTTGAAAATCCCGCCTCTTGTGTAAGTATATAGTTCAAGGTTTTGTCCGGAATTTGCATTAAATTTTATGTGTTTATTTCTGGGTTCGCTCAGTATTATGCAATCTTCTTTTATATCGTTAATTGCACAGTAAAATCTGACAGTACCTTTTGGTGTTCTTACTATGAGTTCGGCTCGTTTGCCGTATTCTATGTAATCAAGATAGTCGTTCATAATGTTGTATTATATCAGATTGTAATTTGTTTGAAAATCGGATTTGTTAAATATACTGGGTTTAATATAGACATTCGGGCTATTTACAAAGTTTTTTAAGACTTTTATTATTTCTATAGTGCATATTCCACTCTCACTCGTAAACTGTTTTGCCCGATAACATTAGTTATCGGCTTTTTTTGCATGAGCGAAGTCCGAAAGTTAGCGCGACTGCGACTTGAGGACGAGCGAAACTTCAAGGATGTGAAGCCCGTGACGGCTGTGATGAGCAGGCGGACAGGGCGAACTCGACTAAACGAAGTCCGAAAGTTAGCTACACTATTTTAAATCTTCTTCTTATAAGTAATCTTTTGTTATTAATGCAATCTTCCAAGTCGATGTAAAACTTAGGAAAGTTATTTTGTCCCAGAATGCTTGCTTGTGTAATAAGATTTGATGCAGCATTTATAATAGAAATATTTAGTGAACATATAAGTTCGACTGTTTTTGAGTTTTCAAAACCTTCTACATTTGTGCAATCGATGATAAAATTTCTTTTTTTTAGTTTTTTAAATATACTGTTTATAATGTTTGTATCAAGTATTTTTTGATTTACATCTATAAAAATTTGCTTTCCGCATTTTTTTAAAACAAAATCCATTTTGCTTTTTACCCTAATGTCATCCGTATTATATGATTATAAAACTTTTAATTCCAATATTTAACCGTTGTTGGGTTTTATTTTTTTTATACTTTAGTTTGAATTATAATTTGTTTTTTAAATTTTTTTTGTGTTAATATTAACTCTATAATGGATTTGTTGAGATTTTTTAAAAGACCTAATAAGGATAACTTATTTGCTAATTTTCCCGATGGAGTACTCATTGTGTCGCTTGAGGGCAAGGTGCTCGATGCGAACAATAAGGCGCTTGAAATGTTTAAAACTTCGCGAATTGATATCGTGGGTAAGTTTTTTTCTGCATTTGTTGAAGGAGGTTCAAATCTTTTAAATCGTGCAGTTGCTCAGAAAAGGCCTTTAACTTCTAAAGTAAAGGTTTCAGGTGCCAATGAAGATATGTTTTTTGAAGTTTCGGCAACACGTGATTCTCAAGCTCAAAAGGTTTATGTTGCTTTGCGTGATGTTTCGCATAACTATAAAATGCAAAACATGGTTAACGGGCAGTTTGAAATTGCCAAAAATATAATTGATGAAAAAAATAACTATCTTGTTGGTATTTCTGGAGAAATTTTATCTTCTCTTGCAACAATTGACGGTTTTTCAAAGGCTTTATCCGATGGGGTGGGCGGTGTGCTTATAGATAAGCAAATGAAGTATGTAAATATAATAAATAAAAATGCACGTGATTTGACGGGTGATTTAGAAAAATTATTTACTGTTTTCAGATTGGAGTCAGGGCTTTATCAATTTGATTTCAGAAATTTTGATTTAGTAAATTTGCTCAATGCTGTCGTTAAGCAGTATGAACCTTTTTTTGCAGCAAAAAAAATGTTTTTTGAATATAATTTTTCTTCACTTGTTTCAAGGGCATGCTTTTTGGATCAGAGTGTATTTGAGTATGTTATCAAAAGTATTTTGGATGTTTTTCTTATAAATTCTCAAATCGGTAAGGTTACATTAAATGCAGGAAACCCTCCGGTGGCTTTTTTGGAAAGTCATGAATTCGATGCTAAAATTTCAAATGAGCCTTCATCTTATGTGCTTTTTGAGGCTAAGGCCAGTGAATTGTTTTTTGATGAGGATGAACTGCAAACAATTTTTGAACCTTATTCTTTGTTTAATAAAAATAAACGTACTATAGGTACCAAGCTCTCCTTTGTTCTTTTGAAGAAATTTGTAAAACAATTTAAGGGCGATATTTGGGTTTATTCTAAACCATCTTTTGGCACAATGATTAGTTTTGTTGTACCGGTTGATAGGAAATAGCAAAGGGCGGTTATCGTGGCAAAAGTTGTATTGAAAAATATTACAAAACGCTTTGGAAGAAAAACAATTCTTGATGATATTTCTCTTGAAATTCCTGATAAAGAATTTGTGGTGCTTGTCGGGTCTTCGGGTTGTGGTAAATCAACCTTGTTAAGAACAATTGCAGGGCTTGAAAAGCCTAACTGCGGAGAAATTTATATCGGATCAAAATGCGTAAATAAAGTTTTACCAAAAGACCGTGATATTGCCATGGTTTTTCAAAATTATGCACTTTATCCGCACATGAGTGTTTATGAAAATATGGCTTTTGGCTTGACTGTAAGAAAAGTTGCGACCTGTGAAATTAAAAGACGTGTAAATAACGCTGCAGAGATATTGGGTTTGCAAGATTATCTTAAGGCAAAACCTCGAGAGTTGTCAGGCGGTCAAAGACAAAGAGTTGCTCTGGGAAGGGCTATTGTACGAGAGCCGAGCGTGTTTTTAATGGATGAACCCTTAAGCAACCTTGATGCAAAATTGCGCGTTGCAATGCGTTCGGAAATTAAAAGACTTCACAAGAAACTTGATACAACTTTTATTTATGTAACTCACGACCAAACAGAAGCGCTTACAATGGGTGATAAGATTGTTGTTTTAAACAATGGAATTATTCAGCAGGCTGATAATGCGGATAATATTTATAATCGTCCTAAAAATACCTTTGTTGCAACTTTTATGGGTTCTTACCCTATGAATCTTTACGAGGCATCAATAGAAGACGGATTGTTGAATTTTGGTAATATTTTTGTAAATCTTTCTTCTACGCCTGTTGATTATCCTAAAAACGTAAAAAAAGTAATAGTAGGGGTTAGAGCAGAGGATATAGTAGACAGAACAAATGTTAATTATCCGTTTAATTTAATTAAATTTAGCATTAAGCCTGATTTTGAAGAAAGTCTTGGTTCTCAAAAAATTGTTTATTTTAAGATTGGTAATACCGAAACTGTTGCAAAAGCCTCAAATGATTATCGCATGGGCGAGTTGATTGACTTTTCGATTGATCCTATGAAACTTAAATTTTTTGATGTACATTCAAAAGAAGCTCTTAATTAGTTTTTTTGTCGTTATTTTCTTTTTCAACCCAGATGTATGTTTGTTTAAATGCGCCTTTAAACGGATTTGTTGAATAGTCGTAATCAACAAAAGGATTTTTAATTTTTTTGTTTATAGCACCAGCTTTTGAGTTTATTTCTTTAAAATATTCAGATATTCGCATAATCTTTTCCACTCTTTTTAATTCTATATACTTATTATTTCACATTTATTTAAAATTTTATTCCGCTTGGGTATATGCCAAGGATTAGCACAAAAGTATTATACCTGTTGTTGATTGAATATTTTTTTAATGATAGTATTTTATTTGAGGAGAAGCATTTTGAGGATATTATGAAGAAAAAAGTGGGCATTGTATTGCTTGTTATAATTGCACTTATTGCTTTTCGCTGGTGCAGCGGTAAATTTGGTGAGTTCATGCGTGCAAAAATGATGGGAGCCATGATGACACCAAAAGTTAAACTTTCACAAGTAAGTGAAATAGAATATAAAAATGAAATTGAAGCATCAGGCAGAATAGTGCCTAAATATCAGGTAGATTTGGTGGCTCGTGTCGATGGATATTTGCAGGAAAAAAGATTTAACGAAGGCGATTTTGTTAAAAAAGGACAGGTGCTCTTTGTTATCGAGCCTCAAGAGTATTTGATTGCTTTAAATAAAGCACAAGCCGACCTTGCGACTGCAAAAGCTCAAGCTATAAAGGCAAGCAAGGATTTTGCCCGTTCAAAAGAGCTTGTGGCAAAAGACTATATTTCTAAATCTACTTATGATGATAATTTGGCACAAAGAGATGTCGCAAATGCTAACGTCAAGGCTGCAATAGCTGCGGTTAATGATGCTAAAAGAAATTATAACTATACAAGAATAACTTCTCCCATTGATGGACGTATAGGCATGCTTAATGTTACGCAAGGTAATTATGTAAGTACGCAAAGCGGTGCGCTTGCAAGGGTTGTAAGTACCGATCCGATATATGTCACCTACAGTGTTGATTCAAAACAATTTGCAAATTTGCGTGAAAGTGAAATTATTCCTAAAAATAAAAATAATCAACCGATTAGTGTTGAAATAACTTTACCCGACGGCTCAAAATATGAGCATAAAGGTGTTGAAGATTTTTGGGATAATGAAATTTCGCAAACTACAGGTACAATAGCTCTCAGAGCTACATTTAAAAACCCTGACAACAGGCTTATACCGGGTGATTTTGTAAAAGTAAGAGTGTATTCAAACAAATTAAATAAAAGGCTTGCAATTCCTCAAGACTGTGTATTGCAAGATTCAACCGGAAGATATGTATATATTGTTGACAAAGATTCAATTGCAAGGAAAAAATATATAAAAATTTCAAGGGAATATCAAAAATTCTGGATTGTTACAGACGGAATAGGTTTAGGAGATGAATATATAAGCGAGGGCGTGGTTAAGGTTATCTCCGATAAGCCCGTTGTTGTTTTACAGGATGATGAACTTGTTAAATTAAAGGATAAGAAATAACGGAATTAAAGCATGTTTTCAAAATTTTTTATAGACAGACCAAGATTTGCGATTGTAATTTCGCTTGTTATAACACTTGCAGGGTTAATTGCTCTTAAAAATTTGCCATTTGAGCAATATCCGACAATTACCCCTCCTCAGGTTATTGTTTCGGCGACTTACCCCGGCGCAAGCTCTGATGTTATTGAATCAACTGTTGCAGCCCCTCTTGAGTCTGCAGTAAATGGTGTTGAAGATATGCTTTATATGACTTCTAATTCTCAAAACGGAAGCTATAAATTAAGTATTTATTTTAAAGTCGGTACCAATCCTGATATGGCGGTTGTTAATGTTCAAAATAAAACTTCGCTTGCAACCGCACGTTTGCCTGACGAAGTTAAAAGATACGGTTTAACAATTAAAGAATCTACCGCAGGTGCGGGACTTGTAATATACAAAATATTTTCTCCCGATAATTCAAAAAATATGGTAGATTTAGCAAATTATGCCTCAATTTTTATCAAAGACGAGCTTGCTCGCGTAGAAGGCATAGGCGAGGTTGTGGTTTTTGGCAGTAAAGATTACGCCATGAGAATTTGGCTAGATGCCCAGAAACTTGCAGCATTAAATATTTCTCCGGCAGATGTCAATGCCGCAATTGCTGCTCAAAATGTTCAAGTTCCTGCGGGTAATATAGGTAATGAGCCTTTGCTTAATAAGAAAGATATGGCTATAGTATTGAGGACATCAGGCAGACTTAAAACAGTGGAGGAGTTTGAAAATATTATTGTTAAATCAAATCCTGACGGCTCAACAATCAAGGTTTCGGATGTAGCAACCGTAGAGCTGGCATCGGAGAACTATGATTATCTTGGCAGGGTTGACTTACAACCTGTTGCTGTTATTCAGGTTATTCAATTGGCAGATGCCAATGCTGTCGAGCTTGCGAATAATTGTAATAAAAAAATGGAAGAATTATCCAAAAATTTCCCAAGCGGTATATCTTACGATATATTTAGGGATTCAACGGATTTCATTAAGGAATCTTTAAGTGAAGTTATAAAAGCAATAGTCCTTGCAATATTTTTGGTTATTATGGTCGTGTACCTCTTTTTAGGAGATGTCCGTGCCTCTTTTATTCCGTTTGTTGCGATACCTGTTTCTTTAATAGGTACTATGATTATTTTTGCAATACTTGGTTTTTCGATAAATACACTCACGCTTTTTGGTTTTGTACTTGCCGTCGGCACGGTTGTCGATGATGCAATAGTTGTTATTGAAAACGTACAAAGACACATTGAGGCTGGACTTTCTCCTTATGATGCATCTGTTGTATCAATGGAAGAAGTGTCCGGTGCGGTTCTTGCAACATCGCTTGTGTTAATGGCTGTTTTTGTTCCGGTTGCTTTTATACCGGGGATTACAGGTAAAATGTATCAACAATTTGCGATAACGATTGCTGTTTCAATAGGTTTTTCAACTCTTGTGGCACTTACTCTTGCACCTGCACTTTGTGCAACCATATTAAGGTCAAAAGATGAAATGCCGAAGCGTACATTTTTCAATAAGTATAGAGAACTTTACAGGGATTATTGGTCACATAATCAAAATTTAAAAGGTATTGCGCTGCTTAAAGCATGGGGTGAGTTTTTGGCAACAGCTTGGGATGTTACCATTAAAAAATTTAACAGAATGTTTGACAGAATTAGGGATACTTATATCGAGGGTTCAAAGTATTATATAGAAAAACCTTCGCGCACAAAGGTAACATATATCTTGCTTGTGGCTGCTCTTTTGTTTTTATTTAAAATTATTCCTACCGGATTTTTGCCAACTGAGGATTCGGGCGCATTGTTTACAAGTGTTCAGTTAAAAGACGGTTCTTCACTTTCAAAAACAATGTCTATAACCGATGAGCTTGAAAATGATATCAAAAAAATACCGGGTGTGCACAATGTACTTGGACTTGAAGGTATAAACGGACAAAATACTTCCATGATAATTACACACTTTAAGCCTTGGGAAGAAAGGCGTGCAGTTCCTTGGTTTAAACAAATTTTTATGAGCAAAGAAAAAAGACTTGCTTCAAAACAATCTTTGGAAGATATTCAAAAAAATATAAACGGACTTAGCGCTAAGTATCCGGATGCAAAAATATATTCTTTTGTACCGCCTGCAATAACAGGTTTGAGTATGTTTGGAGGTTTTGAGTATCAACTTTTAGATAAAGCAAACAGAACGCCTCAAGAGCTTAACGAGGAGGCAAATAAGCTCATATACGAGGCAAACCGCAGTCCTGCAGTGACAGGTGTTTTTACTCAATATAATGCAAATATACCGCAGTTTTTAATAAATATTGATTACAAAAAAGCTCTTGCACAAGGAATTCCGGTTGAAGAAATTTACACGGCATTGTCCTCGCAGTTTGGTCAAACTTATGTAAATGACTTTAATTTGTATGGGCGTGTATTTAGAGTTGTATTGCAGGCTCAGGAAGATTATCGTTCAGCGCCTGCAGATATGGATAAAGTTTATATAAAATCTTCAGATGGCAGAACATCGCCATTGAGTTCAGTTGTAAAAATTGAACCTATTACCGGACCATATAATATAACAAGGTTTAATATGTATAAATCAGTTCAGCTAAGCGGAAATCCGGCAAAAGGTAAAAGTTCCGGTGATGCAATTAAAGAAATGGAAAAAATTTCCAATAAAATTTTGCCTGAAGATATGACTTTTGCTTGGTCAGGTACAAGCTTGCAGGAAATAGAATCAAGCGGACAAACAACGGCGGTTATTGTCATGTCTTTAGTATTTGTATATTTATTTCTTGTTGCATTGTATGAAAGCTGGATGTTGCCTGTCGGGGTTATGCTTATTGCACCGATTGCAATGTTAGGTGCGCTCATATTTCAATATATTGCCGGCTATTCTCTTGATTTGTATGCACAGATAGGCTTGATTATGTTAATCGGTCTTGCTGCAAAACAGGCAATTCTTATTATCGAGTTTGCAAAAACTGCGCGTGAAGAACAAGGAATGAGCATATTCGATGCTGCAATAGAAGCTGCAAAAATAAGATTTAGAGCTGTTATGATGACAGTAATTGCTTTTATTTTAGGTATGGTGCCTCTTGTGCTTGCGGTAGGTCCCGGTGCAGAGAGCAGACGTTCTTTAGGTATGACCGTTTTTGGGGGGATGATTGCTGCTGCAATTGTAGGTACAATTCTTGTGCCTGCATTTTATGTTGTAATTCAGGAATCAAGGGAAAAATTTGCGCAAAGAAGACAAAAAAGAAACTCGCACAACAAGGGTAAAGACAATGAATAAAATTATATACATTTTTATAGTTTTGAATATGTTTTTTTTAGCCACAAATGTGACTTGTGCTGCACAACAAGATGCAAACTGGCATGAAGGAATAAGCTCTGATGTTCAGATGTCCCAAACAGATAATAAAAAGGAGAGCAAGGTTGCTTTTAGTATTTTCAAAAAAGATGAAAAGCACGAAACTGAAGAAAAAAAACGCGAAGCAAAGACTTTTGCGCTCTTTAAAAGAAAAGAACAAAAAAACATACAGACTGATAATATTAAAACAAATGAGCCTGATAAACAATCTGAGAGCGAGAAAAAGATTGTAAAAAAAGAAGGCGAAAAATCTAAAAATAAGAAAAAACAAAACAAATATGACGAGTATTTGATACCTGTTGACGGTTATATGCCTGTTGGTAACAGTTCAGATAAATCAATAAAAATTTCTGGTTCGGTGCAAAAGACTCTTGAGCTAAATCTTGCCGATTGTCTTGAATTATCTTTAATTAATAATCCAAAAATTAAGGCTGCGTATGCAAATGCAGAAGCCATGAAATTTAAAAAAGGGCAAACGCTTTCAAATTATTCTCCTGTTGTTAATTTGCAAGGTAATATTTCGCGAATTAAACCGGATATGAGCAATTTTAGAAGTCGCGGTTTTGTTATTGACCCTTTTACAAAGTATGTTATGGGTACAATTGGCATTTCTCAACTTGTTTATGATTTTGGAATTACACAAAATCAATACACTATTGATAAGTTAAGCTGGGAATCATCTAAGTCAAACATAGATTCGGTAGTCAATGAAGTTGTTTGTCAGGTAAAGGATGCTTATTATAATTTGATTTATGCTATCGAAGCAAAAAGGGTCGCGCAAGAAACACTCGAACAGTTTGAAATCATGTATAAACAGGCAGAGGCATTTTATCAAGTCGGCACAAAACCTAAAGTTGATGTAACTATTGCTCAGGTTAATATGGAAGATGCAAGGGCAAAACTTATCAGTGCAAGTAATAATGTTGATATTGCAATTTCAAATTTGAATAATATTATGGGGCTTCCTTTTATACCCCCATATATTATAGATACGCATGCGCCTTTTCAAGATGTTGAGATTGATATGCGCCATGCTGTTCAAATAGCAAACGAATCTCGCCCTGAATTAAAAATTGCAAAAATAAATGTCGAAACAGCAGATCAAGCAGTCAAGCTTGCTAAGAAAACTTTTTTCCCTTCTCTTAATATTTCTGCTAATTATGCAATAGGCGGGGTTAATAACACTATAGCTGATACAAATTGGTGGGATTTTGGCGGTTATTTAACTTTTCCGGCAATAAATCCTTTTTTAATCAGAAACCAAATTAAAGAGGCAAAAGCTCTCTTGGAGAAACAAAAATTTGACACAAAAGCAACCGTTAATGATATATATTATGATATCCAAAGCACTTTTGTTAAGCTTGTCGATGCGAAACAAAGGGTGCCGGTGGCAAAACTTGCTGTTAGAAAAGCAAAAGAGAATTATGAGCTTTCGCAGGGCAGATATAGCGTTGGAGTTAGTGATGCTATTGAGTATAAAGAAGCTCAAATTCAATATTATGATGCAAGACTTGCATATTTAAACACTATTTACCAGTATAACAGCGCAAAGGCTAATCTCGAGCGCGCGATAGGACAGACTTTGCCTGCGGTAGAAAGCGAAGATGAGGGTATTTAGTCTGCGAATATTGTTATAAAAATATAGAAGTATGCAAATGCGCATAATATTGATATAATCTGTTTTTTATAGGTTTTTTTACTTAAAAAATAAAAAATTAACGACATTACGAAAAAAGCAACAGATATGTTTATATAATATTTTATCTTGATGTATAAAAACGGCATATATTGAGTTACAAAAACAGGAATTGCCGTCAGTATAAGCATTGCAAGAAAAAGAAATAAAGTGCCTATCCAAAAGTATTTTTTTTGCATTTCTTCCATTTTTTACCTTCTCTTGTTTGAATTGTAACATAAAATTTACATTTTTACCTAAAATCTTACTTTTTAAAACACGTAATATATTTTTTTTGAAAATTTACCCCTTACAATTTTTTTGTTGCAATTAAAGGAGGTTCAAAGATGGCAAAAACAGGACTTATTAAAGATGTATTTTCTCGTATGTGCAGTTTTGCAGGTATCCTTGGGGATTATGCAAAAACAAAAAATAAGCAAACTTTTATTTATAATTTTCTGCTGGAGTTGATAGATATTAAAGGAGTCGGAGAGGAAGAAGAAAAAGCCCTTGTTGAAAGCATAATAGCTTTTATTGAATCGCTCGTTCGTTTATTTGGTGTCGCAAGGCAATGCTTTTCTAAAAAGTAAACTTTTACATATTTCCTGCTCTTAAATTCCCTTTTTTTATAAAAAGGGAATTTTTTTAAAATTTCGACAATTTAACAAGATTATTAAAAGCTTTATGTTTTTCTTTCAGTTCGTCAAATGAGGCTATGTCAATAATTAAACCTTTGTCCATATAAATTATTTTGTCACAATTTTTTAGAGTTTTAAGTCTGTGCGCAATTGCTATAATTGTTTTTTTATTTTTTAATTTTTCAATACTTTTGCTTATTTCATCTTCGCTTTTTGCATCCAATGCTGAGGTTGCCTCATCAAGCATTATTACATCCCTGTTAAAATAAAAAACTCTTGCAAGGGCTATTCTGTGTTTTTGTCCGCTTGAAAGCTCATGTGTGTTTTTTTCTATATCTTTATTTATTTCATCGTAAATGTTTGCTTGTTTTAATGCTTCGACAATTTTTTCTTTATTTTTATTATTACAATTTGGTTCCAAAGCCACATTTTGTCGGATTGTTTCAAGCGGGAGTGAGAATTCTTGGGATAATATGCTTATGTTATTTTGCCATTCTTTGATGTTTTCATTATTTAATTTAATTTCATCTATTTCTATAGTGCCGCTATGTGGGGGTAAAAGTCCGCAAATTATGTTAAAAAGGGTGGTTTTCCCGCTTCCCGAGGGACCTGTTATGCCTATGAATTCACCTTTTTTAATTTCGAAATTTATATTTTTAATGGCAAAAAATTCTTTTTGGTAACAAAAATTAATATTTTTAAATCTTATACAATCTTTAAAAGGCATTTGTTTATTTGTATCTTTTTGAATTTTATCTTCGTATAATTCCGAAATTGTTTTGCAAAACCATTGAACCTCAAATTTACTCGAGTTTATTGCCTGCAAGCTGTATTGAGTTTTGTTTATGGCTGGCACCAATCTTATAACTATTGCCGCAGCTGTTGCAAGATTAGCACTTAACAGTGCGGCATTGCTATTTTTTGCCAAAAGTAAAGTGACAAAAAGTGCAAACGAACCCATTATTCCTATTTCCGTTAAATAAGTCGGCAGTTGTGAATTGGTTGTTATGATTTTCTTTTGTTTCGAATATTCTTTTTGCAATCCGCAGCCATTTTTTTCAAAGGAATTTTTTTTGTTATAAATTATAATATCTTTTTGAGCATTTATTGTAGATAAAACAAAATTGTATTTTCTTCTCTCGGCATAATGCAATAATTCGCCATGCTTTTTTGCTTTGTATTTAAGATATTTGTTCTCAAAATACCATATTGCTACGACAAATATGCTTATAATCAAGGCATTTGTTTGAAATTTAACAAAAAGATATAAAAGTATTGCAAGAGCTACAATTGAATTTGCAAAAAGCGATAATACCGAACCGCAAAAACTGTTTACCGTTGTAGTTATTGAATTATCCAGAATTTTAAATTTGTCTGAAGAAGAAAGTTTTCTTGTTTCCGCATAATTTTGCGAAATAAATTTTGTATAATTTTTTTTAAAAATTTCATTTGAAATGTCTGCCAGAAGCGAGTTTTGAAAATTTATATGTACTATCATAAACAGGTCTTTTGTTATATAAATTATTGATACAAAAACTCCAAGCCATAATGCTGTTGCTGTTTGGCTTTGATGTAACCATGTTTGTGCTAAAAAAGGTATATTTAAATTTTGCTTTGATAACAAAAGTACAAAAGCATATATTAGTGAAAGACCGGCAAATTCAAAACAGGCCGCAATTGTTGAAGATACTATCAGAATAAATAATTTTGGTTTGTATCTTTTTGCAAATTTATTTATAAATTCCTGAAAAACCCTAAGAAACATACAGGACAAACTTTTCCTTGAAAAATTCTTTACAGTTAATTATACTCTTAAATATGGTTCAAAAGTCAAGCAATGAAAATTTTTTCTTAGGTTTGTCGCTGTCAAATTCTTCAAATTACGACAGCTCGATTTGTGTCTTAGATAGAAATTCAAAAATTATGTTGCTTGATAAATTTTACTTTACCCAAGACATCGACCTCTTTTTTAAAACTTCTCCATATATGCACAATTCTGTTCTTGTTGTGTCTGTTCCTTATGATAATTCACTTTTGGAAGGCAAATGGAGAATTCATTCGAAAAATTATAAAATGCTCGGAGATTATTTTAAAATTAATCGTCAAAAATGGACAAAAAGGCTTTCTAATCGCCTTTCAGAAAGTATTTTGACCTTAAGTAATCACGGCGCAAAAGTTTTCCGCTGCGATATTAATCAATTAAGACAGGCTTACGGGCTTAATGCTCATTATTTGTCAAGGACTTCACTAGATTGTAAAAATTTGCAAACTTCTCTAAAAATTAAATTCGGCTTTCATGATTTGCCTGAAAATATGCTTGCTGCATCTTCTTTGGAGGCTATAATTTGTGCAATGTTTGCAAAATACATTGCTTTTGGCGGAGAAACTTCCGAATTGTTTGAATTTGACGGAGTAAAAGTCCTCTCAAAACCTCTTTAGACTATTTTCTTTTTGGCAAACTGGCTTTGTCTATATGAGGTCGGAAAAATTCTGTATTAATATTAAGCATTTGACCTATTTCAAGAATTTTGAGGGCTAGTTGCCTGTCCTCATTTTTATTTTTTGAAGTTTTTAAGTGCTCAATTAAGATGTTTATTTTCGAATATATTGTATCAAAGAAAATGTTTTGCGCCTCGTTTATATTTGCTTGAATTTCAAGCTTTTCCAATATATCTAAAAGTCCTAATATGTTATGTGCTGTTGAGATTTCCATATCAGAAGCAAATTTGTTGATGAGTGTTTCGAGTTTTTTGGATATAATTATACCTGCTTTACATTTGTTGAGATTTAAGCGAAATTTATCTGCATTATGTTTAATTAAAACAATTTTTGCCAGAGCTTTTTCGTCATTAAAATTCTCAAGTTTATTTAATTCGTCTTCCAACCTGCGCAAAAGAGTGAATTTTGCACTTACCCTAAATACATCAGGGATGTCCATGCCTAAGTCTATGTAATAAGACACAGGCGCTTTTAATTCGTCGTATAAATCTTGATAAGTTTTTTCCATTTTTATAAGTTTAGAAAAAAGTATTTTTTCGAGAATCACTTTTCTTTTATCTATTAAAATATCTTTTAAAGTATAATATGTTCCGCTTATTTTATCCTGAATAATTTTAAGGGTTTCGATTAAATCATTGGACATAAATACTTTTGTAATCTCGCTTTTATCGTCATTGTACTCATCTGAGGTTTTGAGTTGTTTTATGCTGCAGTAAAACTCGCCACTTGCAGTGTTTAAGATTACAAAAGATAAATCAAATTTTTCAAATGTAATTTTTGAAGTTAACTCAATATGTCCGAAATTAATAGATGCTTGATTTTTCTTGACTGTTTTTGTGTTTATTTTCTTGACTTTGTAGCAATATATTTCATCCAAGTCTTCCGGATTTAAAAACTTGCTTGCAAATGCCCATTGGGCGGCTATCCTTTCTATAGTTATTACCGAAGGTTTTACAAATTTTTCGTATACATTTTTGCCTGTTCCGTAGCCTTCAATATTGCTTTTGGCTTTGTTTAATATAGAAAGAAATTTTTTCTCTATATCTGTTTTTGTAAATTCATTTGCAAGCTCTATGGCGCGAAGTGCATATTTCATAATCTGTGTTGTTTCAATGCCGGATATTTCAGCAAAGAACCAACCGCAGCTTGTATACATAAGCTGACAAAAGCGTTGCATCTCCATCAGTTTTATTGCTTTTATTTTTTCTTTTTGCGAAAGGTTTTTGATTGCATTTTCTTTAAAAAATTTCTCATAATTTTCTTCGCTTCTGTCTAAGATTACATCTATGTAATTGTTTCTTGCATTCCAAAAATCTTTATAATATTTTGTTCCTTCTGACGAGCAAAGTTTTATAAGTTCATCTCTTATATAATCCAGAGCATCCCTTAGCGGTTTTCGCCATTTTTGATTCCAGCCTGCTTGCGCACCTGTTGAGCAGCCGCAATCTTCTGTCCACCTTCCTACACCGTGGCAACAACTCCATGATGATTGAGGTTTTATGTCGACTTGAAATTTTGGTGGAAATTTTTCTAAAAACCATCCGTAATTCGTTATTTTAAAACCCAGTTCCTCTGCCTTGACTTCAAGAACATAAGATAGAGCCATATCTCCAAATTTTGTATGGTGTCCATAACTTTCGCCATCTGTTGCAATGTTTACAAGTTGAGGATGTCTTCTGTCTTCAACATATCCGTCTTGTAATCTGTATGCAAATTTGTTGCCGTCGCATAACAAGTTGTCAAATGCTACTGATTTTGAAATTGCCCCGTCATAAAAAAATAAATCAATATATTTTGTTTTATCGGATTCATCAGGAAAATATCTGTACGGCATAGAAGGATCTATGCTTCCCCAACTTACATCATGCCATGTGTCTTCATTATCCATTTTTTTAACACATTGCGCCTGATGTGGTGATAATATTGTATATTTAATGCCGCAATCAATAAGTACTTCGAGAGTTTCGCTGTCTACGGCTGTTTCAGCCAGCCAAATACCTTCAGGCTTTCTCTGAAAACGTTTTTCGAAGTCTTTAATACCCCATATTACCTGAGTATATTTGTCATTTAAGTTTGCAAGAGGCAATATAATATGGTTGTACACCTGCGCAATTGCGCAACCATGCCCGTCGTGTATAATAAGTGAGTTTTTGTCAGCTTCAATTATTCTGTTGTATGCATCGGGCGCATGTTTTTCCATCCAGCTTAAAAGTGTCGGTCCAAAATTAAAACTCATTAATTCATAGTTGTTGACTATGTTTAAAATCCTGTTTTGATTATCTACAATTCTTGAAACAGAATTAGGCTCGTAGCATTGCCAACAAATTTTGTCATTCCAGTCATGACATGGAGTTGCACTTTCCTGCAATTCTATTTCTTCAATCCAAGGATTTTCTCTGGGTGGCTGATAAAAATGACCATGAATTGTAAGATATTTTGTATGTTTATTTTCCTTGTTTTTAGTTTCTTTCATACTTTTCTTAATACCAAAAATTATATCTTAATTTATTTTTTGTCTTTGTCAGGGTTTGTCTTTTTTTGCAAAATAGTAATTTTATTCACATCAACCCAAGGATCGCCAAGAGCGTTTGAGAACACCTTTCCCGTTATTTGAATTTTATCTCCTGTATCAAGCTCTATGAACTTTTCCGCATAATCTCTTTTTACAAATAACTTCATTTCAGATAACGGTACATTATGATCGTCTACATCGTCCCTTTGTATCAAAAAGCCTATATAGTCTGAAGATGAGCGCATTGCTTTTTTATAATCCAGACCAAGGGTAGAAAATTTATCAAAAGTAGCTTTCATAACTATTGTTTTATTTAAATATTTTTGCGGTGCAGCCACAACGTTAAGAGGTGCAACATTTAAAGCTGCATTTGCATTTGTTTCGGCATATGTCGGTATAGTTGTCAGAAATGCGCATAAAACAGCGCAGAATAATATATTTTTAAGTCGGTTAAACATCTTAAACTCCTATTAATTATAAATATATTCTAGCACATTTTGTTAAGCGCACAATAGCCGATTTATGCTAAATTCCCAATTTCTTCATCTTTCAAACATAAATGCTTAAGAGGGTTCTCAAAGGCATATTTCTTAATGTCTTTTGGTGAAAATATTGAATTTTTAACAGCATTTTTTATTATTTCATCTAAAAACATAACACAGCCGGCAAGAGTACCTTGTTTGTCCATTCCTTTAGAGTTTATCTTTTTTGCACAAAAAATTATCTCTTTTTCGCTGTGAGCCGCAGGCAGGGCATCGCTTACAAGTATAATTTTCGATTTATCTTTTGTTTTAAAGAATAATTTGAGCATATTTTTGCTTACATGGATTCCGTCTGCAATTATTTCACAATATGTTTCATTGTCAAAAAGGCTGTCCAGTGCTAAATTTTCCCCTCTATGATTAATTGGGGGCATTGCGTTAAAATGATGTGTTGTTGCGCTTGTATTTCCTTTATTTTTGGATAATGTATGACCTGCGTGTGTTTTTATGTTTTTTTTCTCAAGATAATTTGTCAGTTTATTATTTTTATCAAGTTCGGGGGCTAAAGTGACAATTTTTATGATATCTTCAAAACCTTTTGCTAATTCCGTAAAATTTTCTATATTTGGTTCTAAAAATACTTTTTTATCTTGTATTCCGGGTTTTTGCGGGTTTAAAAAAGTTCCTTCAAGATGTAGTCCTATAATTGCAGATTGGCAATGGTTACTTTCGTTTTTAATCTCTCTGAAAAGCTTAAATCTATTCCTTAAGCTTTTAATATCATCACCTACAAGTGTCGGGCATACAGCTACAATGCCCCTGTTATAAAATTTATTTAAAAGTTCTTTTATTTCTTGTTTGTCCGAGGTGTTAAAATTGACTCCATAGCCCCCGTGTACGTGAATATCTATTAATTTCATAAAATTATTATACTATTTTTTGACTTTTTTTAAAAAAATATTAATAAGTTTACAGTGTGTCTGATAAGTTTTATTTTCTCAATGTTAACAAAATGTAACAATAATTTTAAAAAATTAAAGTTTAAATATTTCAATGTCGATATTAGTTACATAAGAACAATGGAGGCATAGAAAACAATGGGAATGGCAGCAAGCCAAGCAAGATTTTTAACAATGGGAATGGCAGCAAGCCAAGCAAGATTTTTAGGTCTTACGGCAAGAAAAACAAACGTTGAATATGAAGGTCAACAAGTTAACCAACAAAGAACAGTTCTTTCAAATGAAAGTGCCGGTTTGTTTAATCAAATGCTTGAGCTTCAAGTGCCCACTCCGCCAAGTGCTACCGATTATTACAATACTCGTTATGTATTTGATTCAATGGGTGAAGATTTTTCAATTACAAAATTTGATACGGCATCAGGTGGCGCTGCAGGTTCTTACAGTATAGTTATAGAATATTCCGAACTTGAAAGAAAGGGTTATTCTTCCGTACCTATTACTCAGGGTACACCTATGGTATTCAATGATAAAACTCCTACAAAAATATACCTTAACAATACGGAATATGAAATAACACCTGCTGATGCAACAGGTATTGATAAAGGTAATATTGAAATCATTAATGCTGCAATTATCAGTAATGATTCAACAAGACGTCCAGAAGATGATACTTATTATAAATATACGGTCAATAAAGGTGAAACAGATGAAAGAACTTATTATATTTCTTCTTATGACATCAATAATGCAACCTTGCCCACTGACCCTTCCGAAATGTATACAGGAGGATTAACTCAGTACTTTGCACAAGATGCTACAGTTAAGAAGAAAGCCAATGCTACTGCATCTTTCCAAGCTACTTCAGATGGCAGATTTGAATCAGTAACCATTACAAATGTTGAGAACGAAAGTTTAAATCAAAAACTTTCAGGTAAAACTTTTGAACTTGATTTAACTCAGGTTGATGATTCTGAAGGCTACGAAGCTGCAATGAAGGATTACGAATATCAAAAAATGGTGTATGAAAGAGCAATTCAAGATATTAACGCAAGAACAGAAATTATTCAACAACAAGACAGAACTCTTGAGTTGCGTTTGAAACAGCTTGATACAGAGCAAGAGGCTCTGAAAACCGAAATGGATGCTGTTAAAGAAGTTATCCAAAAGAACGTTGAATCTACATTTAAAACGTTCGCATAATAAAATCAACAATCTGCACCATGTCAAGCTTTTGGCATGGTGCAATAATAAAAAAGTACACGAGGGTTAGTAAATGGTATCTTACAAAAACATGCATTCGCTCACAATTGCAAATAAATATGGCTCGGCAAGTTCTATTGCAAAAGCTGAATTGTATGAAACTTATGACAGATTAAGAGATTTAACTGTTTCAAGTTCTGCTTCGTCAGGAAGCGGGTTTGGCACTGCAGGCGGATTTTTGTGGCAACTTGCAAGTATGTTTTCCCCAAGTATGTTTATGCCAATTATGGGTGGCAGCAATATGATGAATATCCCCGGAACTTCTTATTGGTCCCCGATTACAGGCTCAACAGCTTCATATGACGGTGCTACATCTGCATTTGGTATTGGTAATTTAGGTTCTTATCCTGGTTTTCCATCGGGTGCTGCCGGAATTACCTTAGGTTTTGGTTCGGAGGGTACTCCTACCGGAGGCGCTGCGGGTCTTGCAACGGGATATGCGGTAAGTTCTGCCGGAATTGCCGCAATGAATACTGCTTCTGCTGCCTTAGGTACTGCATCCGGCGGGTTTAGTTTCGGACAAAATATTGTACTTCCTCTTGCCGGCATGATTTCCGGTTGGGGTGGTTTATTGCAGGCAATGTCCCCTTATATGGGTGAATGGGGATTGGGTGCAATAGTTGCGGGTAATTTAATGCAGGGTACAGGTAATGCTGCTGTAAGTGCTTACCAGAATGTTACAGGCAGAATTACAACCAATGCCGACGTTATTTTATCGGATAGGGTTAAAAACATCGAAACCGTTTGTAAAATGCTTGATACTCAGGCTGACATTGTAAGAAAAACTCTTAAAAATGATATTGAGTCAGACCAAAAACTTGCTCAGGATTTGTAAAATTTTGTAAATTTTTAAAAGTTAAAATAAAGTTTTCGTTATGTCATGTCGTTATAAAATATAGATATATATTGTTTTTCAGGGAATATATGAGAGTATATGCTATATATTCTAAGGCAATTTTATCTGAGGTTATGTTTTTATTAGTTTAGGGTTACCCCTAACAAAGGAGTAAGCTCGTGCAACAAAGTATCCAAATAAATTTAAAAAGGATGAAGAATTTTTTGGGATTTTCAAAAAGTTTTTTAATCAGAAAAAATCCAATAAAAGTATTCTCCAAAGAATTTGTTACGATGCTTAAAAATTTCTTTTCAATGAATAAGAAAAGAAAAATGGTTAAGTACAGACTGAATTATCAATTGTATAAACTGAATCAGATGGAAAAACTAATTGCACAAAATAATGACCATGCTTTTTTAAGAGGCAACAAATTTAACGAAATGAGATAAGATGGGCTTAATTGTTTCTACAATCAGATTAATACAACTAAACAGCATGAGATTAAATCTTGAGTATAAGCTTATGCTTATAAATTCATCACGTTTGCAGCTTACTGCTTCAACGGGTGAGCTGGAAACTTTAGGCACCGATCTTGAACCTGATTCTGCTGAGGCAAAAGCACTGCAAAAACGACAGGAAAGATTAAAAATTGTTGAACAACGTTTGGAAGAACAAGCGCAAAGATATCAAATTCAGTTAAAAATGATTGAAAGTGAAATTCAAAGCGTAAATTCCTCAATTGATTCAAATATTCAAATGGCATACGGCAGATAAAAATAATTTTAAAAAGGCGGGCTAAATACCCGCCTAAAATTTATTTAACAACCAAATTTGCAAGTTTATTTGGCACAATTATTACTTTTGTAAGTGTTTTACCTTCAAGTGACTGTTTTATTTTTTCATTATTCAGTGCAAGCTTTTCTAAATCTTCTTTTGGTGTATCGACTGCAATTTCAATCTTATCACGTATTTTACCGTTTATTTGCAAAATAAATGTAATGTCTGATTGTTTTGCAAGATTTTCATCATATTTCGGCCAAGGTTCGTTGTGAATTGAATTTTTAGCACCAAGACCTTCATAAATAGCTTCACTCATAAACACGGCAACGGGGGATAAGAGTCTTAAAAGAGATATTAATGCAAAGCTTAATACATTATTTTCTATTTTTGCCTCATCCCTTACATATTCATATATTGCATTTGTAAGTTCTCTGTACCTTGAAGTTACCGTGTTAAATTGGAATTCGTTTTCTATGTCATTTGTAATTTTTTTAATTGAAATATGAACTTCTCGTAGCAGCTTTTCGCTTTTCTTGTCGAGATTTTCGGGAATTTTATAATCAAGTGTAATAATATTTTGAAATTTGGAATAAAGTCTGTACACTCTGCATAAAAACTTGTAACAGCCTTCTACTCCGGCATCTGACCAGTCAAAATCTCTTGCAGGTGGAGAGTCTGAGATAATAAATAATCTTGCAGTATCTGCGCCGTAATTTGCAAAAATTTCATCGGGGTCTACGGTATTACCCTTTGATTTTGACATTTTTGAGCCGTCTTTTAATACCATACCTTGTGTTAAAAGGTTTTTAAAGGGTTCATCAAAATCGAGTAAGCCTATATCGCGCAATGCTTTTGTAAAAAATCTTGAGTACAATAAATGCAAAATAGCATGCTCAATGCCTCCTACGTATTGGTCGACAGGCAGCCATTTATTTACTAATTTTTTTTCAAAAGCTTTTTTGTCATTACGTGCATCTGCATAGCGCATATAATACCAGCTTGAACACATAAAAGTGTCCATGGTATCCGTTTCTCGTTTGGCAGGCGATCCGCAAATCGGGCATTTTGTATTAATAAATGTTTTTGATGTTAAAATTGGTGATTTGCCCTGTATGCTAAAATCAACATCTTCAGGTAATTTTACCGGTAATTGTTCATCAGGAACAGGTACTGTGCCGCATTTATCACAATAAACAATGGGAATTGGCGCCCCCCAATATCTTTGACGAGAAATTAACCAGTCGCGAAGCCTGTACTGTGTTTTTGCATATCCAAAACCGCCATTTTCGGCTATTTCGGTTATTCTTTTTTTAGCTTCTTCACTTGTTAAGCCTGTGCATTCTCCCGAATTAATTAATTTACCGTATTGCGGGTAACATTTGTCGGTGTCATCGCCTTCTCCTGTTATAACTCTTATAATGGGCAGATTGTATTTTTTTGCAAAGTCCCAATCGCGCTCATCATGGGCAGGTACTGCCATAACTGCGCCTGTTCCGTAGTCAACAAGTGCATAATCCGCAGTGTATATCGGGCAAATCCTTCCCGTGAGGGGATTTATAATGTTTGTTCCAAGTGCAACACCTGTTTTAATGCGTTCTGTTGAAAGTCTTTCGATTTCAGTCATTTTTCTTGCGTTTTCACGATATTTTTCAACTTCTTCCTTTTGCTCAGAAGTTGTCAATTTTTCAATATCCGGATATTCAGGTGCCACAACAAGATAAGTAATGCCGTATGCCGTATCGGGACGTGTTGTATAAACGGGAATTTCAAGCCCTTCAATTTCTTTAACTTTAAATTTTAATATTGTTCCGGTTGATTTTCCAATCCAGTTTGCTTGCATTGTTTTTACATTATCACCCCAACCTGTGAGCTTATCTAAATCTTGTAAAAGTACTTCCGCATAATCAGTGATTTTTAAAAACCATTGCCACAAATTTTTCTTTGTAACTTCGTTATCACAACGCCAACATTTGCCGTCGATTACCTGTTCGTTTGCAAGTACTGTTGCGCAGTGCTCACACCAATTGACGGCAGCTTGTTTTTTGTATGCCAACCCTTTTTTGAAAAGTTGTATAAAGAGCCATTGTGTCCATTTATAATAATCTTCTTTGCAAGTAGTTACTTCTCTATCCCAATCTACACTTAACCCCAGTTTTTTAAGTTGCATTTTCATGTACGCAATATTTTCATCGGTCCATTTGGCAGGATTAGCACCGTGCTGAATTGCTGCATTTTCTGCGGGTAAACCGAAACTGTCCCAACCCATTGGGTGTAATACATTATAGCCTTGCGCTTTTTTAAATCTTGCTATAACATCTGTAATTGTATAATTTCTAACGTGTCCCATGTGTAATTTGCCACTTGGGTATGGAAACATGGAAAGTGCGTAATATTTTTGTTTGTCGCTATCATCATAAGTTTTGTGTGGGTTTGTTTTTTCCCACAAATTTAAACGCTCTTTTTCAATTTGCTGCGGGAAATATTCTTTTTCTAACACGTTTAAAATTCCTCTTAATCATACTTTTACTTTTGTATTATACTGCAAAATAAAAAAAAGGCGCAAATTTTCCCAAAAATTGCGCCAATGATACGAAAATATATTTGTAAACTTACTTTATTTAATATTCAGTTTAATATTCAGTCCAATA
>CASFXY010000023.1 GCA_949298805.1 uncultured bacterium | reverse complement strand
GTAAGTACATGTCAGATATACAACGGCTCATCATGGGTTAGTACAAATTGTACGGGTGTGGGCGCAAAAGGTAGCGACGGTAGTAGTGCAACAGGTTCTGATAATGCAGGTGAAGGAGGCACAGGCGGTGGTTCAATGTATAATACCACTACTTTATTAGGCGGCGGCCCAGGCGGTTCAAACTCATCGCAACACGGTTGTGGCGGCTCACTCTATGGCGCAGGAGGCGGCGGTGCAACTGTAAGATTTACAACACTTGGTTCAACAACATCTGGTTCAACAACAATAGCAGTTGGCGGAACAGGTGGTTACGGTAGGAGCGGAATTGTTGAGATAACTTATGATTTATCCCTAAAGGCTGCAGCAGGCGGTGGTGGCGGAGGCGGAACTCTAGCACAAATAAATGATATTGAAGTAGTAGGACTGCAAGAATATACCGTTAAAGTCGGCGCAGGAGGTAATGGCGGTTCAATAAGCGCATCAGGGGAAGATGGAGGAGAATCATCCATAAGCATTAACGGCGCAACTTATGCAGTCTACGGCGGTAAGGGCGGACTTGTCGGAACATCTCAAACATCGAGTGCAAATTTAGTGCAAGGCACAGGCGGTGCATTTGGCGGATACAGTTCGAATATTAAAAGCTCTGATGTTAAATCAGGCAAAAAAGGCGATGATGGCACAACAGCAAGCGTAGATGCATTTACCGTTAGTGCAGGCGGAACAGGCGCACAAAGCGGAACGGGCACAAAAGGTTCTTGCGGAGGACTGTATAACAATACATCCATTTGCGTAAACAATAATGTAAATGCAAACTCTGCACCCAAGTTTGAATATCCTTCAGGGGTATTTAAAGCCATAAATTACGGCTCTGCAGGCGCAGGCGGCGGAGGCGGCGGCTGGAGTAGCGATTCAACAACATATCCTGACTCGGGAACGGGCGCAAAAGGGCAGGACGGATATGTTTACATATATTGGACAAAATAGAGAATAAGAAATATTAAATGCGCTTTGCATAAATTTGCATAGCGCATTTTTTTATTATAAAATTCTATTGAGATATAGAAGTGTAAAACATAGAAAGAAGAAAGATGACAAACAAACCGGAAGTTAAAAGGATGGAAGTTACAATCGGAGAAAAGGTTGTAACAATTGAAACAGGCAAATATGCAAAACAGGCAACATCTTCTGTTACGGTAAGATGTGAAGATACAATGCTTTTTATACATGCAACGGTCAGCAAAGAACCGCGCGTAGGGATTGATTTTTTCCCATTGTTAATAGATTACGAAGAAAGAATGTCTGCAATAGGCAGAATCCCCGGAGGATACACAAGAACAGAAGGTCGCTCAAGCGAAAAAGCAATTTTGGTTTCAAGATTAATTGACAGACCTATTCGTCCGCTATGGCCAAAAGGGTACAGGAATGATGTTCAGATTGTTTCGCAATTATTCAGTTATGACCAAAAAAATCAACCTGACGTGTTATCAATCTTGGGTGCATCAGCCGCTCTTATGCTAACAGGCGCACCTTTTGAGGGTCCTGTCGGGGCAATTCGAGTAGGCAGAATTGACGGCAAAATGATTGCAAACCCGACTCATCAAGAATGCGAAAAGTCAGATATGGATATTGTTATAGCGGGTACACACGACAGTGTTATTATGGTTGAGGCAGGCTGCAAATTTGTAACCGAAGATGACATTATGGCAGCAGTTGAATTTGCACAAGTTGAAATCAGAAAGCAGTGCGATGCTCAACTTGAATTTGCCCGTGCTTGCGGAGTTGAAAGAGAAAACTTTGTAAATCCTTATGATACATCAGAAATTGCACAAATTATTAAAGATAACACTTATGATATGATTGTTGATGCTTATCATAATTTCGACAGAGAATACAGACAAAACAAGCTTGAAGAAGCTAAAAATATCGTAAAAGAAAAAATTGAAGCACTGGATGATGAACATCCCATCAAAAAAATGATGGAAGAAACAGGCATTGACTTTGTCGCCGAAGAATTTAAGGCATTAGAAAAGAAAATAATGCGTGCAATGATTAAGGATGAAGGCGTTCGTGCTGACGGCAGAAAAATAACAGATGTTCGACCGATTTGGTGCGAAGTCGGGGTTATTCCGCGCGCACACGGTTCTGCAGTGTTTACAAGAGGACAAACACAAATTTTATCTTGTGCAACTCTTGCCGGTCCAAACATGGCCCAAGAGCTTGACGGAGTTGATCCGTTGCTTAAAAAATCTTATATGCATAAATATATTTTCCCAGGGTTCTCGGTTGGTGAAGTTAAACCGCTAAGGGGTCCCGGACGTCGTGAAATAGGTCATGGTAATTTAGCAGAACGTGCCAATGTTCCTGCACTACCTGATGAAAAAGAGTTCCCTTATGCAATTCGTGTAACATCAGATGTACTTGAGTCAAACGGTTCAACCTCAATGGGTTCAACTTGCGCAAGCTCAATGGCACTAATGGATGCGGGTGTCCCTGTTAAATGTATGATATCAGGCGTTGCAATGGGGCTTATTAAAGAAGGCGACACAGATATTGTATTAACAGATATCCAAGGTATTGAAGACTTTTTAGGTGATATGGACTTTAAAGTTACAGGCAACAGCGAAGGTATAACCGCATTACAAATGGATATGAAAATTAAAGGTATTTCAAATGAAACCTTAAGACGCGCATTATATCAAGCAAAAGACGGCAGATTGCACATTATGGAATGTATGAAGGAAGCCATAAGTGCGCCTAGAAGCGATTTATCACCATTTGCACCAAGGTTATATACAATGACAATTGCGCAAGATGACATCGGAACGGTAATCGGACCCGGCGGCAAAATGATAAGAAGTATAATTGATGCATCGGGTGCTGAAATTGATATTCAGGATGACGGCACTGTAACTGTTACATCTAATGACAAAGAAGGTGCGGATATTGCAATAAAAATGATAAAAGAACTGACATTTAAACCTGAAGTCGGCATGGTTGCAAAAGGCAAAGTTGTAAGAATCATACCAATAGGCGCTTTTGTTGAGCTTGCGCCAGGGAAAGACGGTATGGTACATATTTCGCAAGTTTGCAACGAAAGAATAGAAACAATAGAACCTCACTTATCAATTGGTCAAGAGGTAATTGTCAAAGTTATCAAAATAGATGATAAAGGCAGAGTTAACCTTACAATCAAAGGAGTAAACGAAGATGAAAAAGCTAATTGTCAATAAATTTTTTGCGCTTGGCGCAATTATACTTAGTGCACTTGCCTTAGGCGGATGCTCAACACTTTCCTACATTGGGGATGATTACAATGCCAAAAATGCAGCATTTATCCAAACTGATGAGATGTTTTATTTTTCAACATACAATAAAACATCTACAGATGAGGATATTTCAATGAGGGTCGGGGTTTCAAAAACACCTGTTCCTGATATTCTTGCAGCTTATGTACAAATAAATAACAACTCAAATGTAAATGATTACGTGTTTTATACAAAAGATTTTGTCATAAGTGCAAACGGAACACCTGTAGAACTGATATCGTCATCAAATTATCTGGGTGCATACCAAAGTTCACAAGCAGGCGCGCTTGCATCTATGTCGCAAGCTTCGGGCGCACTTAATAATATTGCAAACATTGCAAATACATATCAGCGTTTAAATCAGACAAGCCCTGTTGCAGAACCTTCAAGCGTAAGTTCTGACGATGGCGCCTACAAACAAATTAGCACTGTTGTTCAAGGTATAAGTGAACATACAATTAATAATGCCGCAGTTGTAAAACCAAGAGAAAATAAATTCTTTTACATTTTTGTAAAAGACCCGGGAATTTACCCAATAAAAATAGACTATAAAGATTTGACATACAGCTTTATGGTTAAGGGTAATGGAGTTCAAGAAGACGAATAAAAACAACAAAGTTTCAAGAGCCTTTGGGTTTAATTACTCAAAGGCTCAGCATCTTGTAGAATTAGTATTATTTTTCCCTTTTCTTGTTGGAATTATAGGAATATTAACAGAAGTCGCGTACGGATTAAATACAGGTATAGAACTAAATTCTGCACTCAACAATGCAGTGACAATAGCTTCAAAAAACCAAAGGAGTGAAGAAAATTGTTCTTATGACATAATAGAAAGTGAAATTTACGAAAACACACACAAGGTTTTAAGAGCAAGAAAAGTACCTTATGCAGATACACTGAAAGTGCAAATATTTGAAATGGAAGGATTTTATATAACAATAGGAACCTATGAATACACTTATGCATTTAAACTTGTAAATTTATTTTTTCCTGCAATACCTGAAAAATTTTACTTTAAAAACATTGTAATAACAAATAAGGCTTTATTTCTGCCAAATGACTACGAAATATATGACAATGATTTAATCTCAGACTTTAGTGGCAACAGTCAAACTGAAGAAAGCACGGGGGGAGAAGTTGAAACTCCACAGCAACCTTAAAAACGGCAATATTTCAATAATGATAGCAGTATTTTGCGTAGGTTTTCTGGCATTTTGCGCATTTGGCATAGATATGGCATATATTACATTAAACAGAGCAAAGTTGCAGCGCGCAGTTGAAACTACTGCACTTGCAAGTGTAAGCGAATATAAAAACAGCGGAATTGATAAAAGCGATAATTTTTTTAATCTTTTCAAATCTAAATTTGATATTATGAAAAATGCCAAACTGGATTCGGTCCAATATAAAAACGGAGATGACGATACAAAAAAAATTAAAGTAAGCGCAACCTTAACCAGTCCTACTTTCTTTTTAAGGTTTGCGGGGGTTGGAAAAATTGACATTAAGGCAAATTCTTACGCCCAAACCTATGAATTTGTTATTGACGACAAGCAAAGCGGAGATACAATAGAGTTAAATGATTTAATTACAAATAAAAACGGATATGATTTAAAAATAGAAACAACAAATCTGCCTGATGGTTATTTTATTTTTGCAGGTATAAAAAACAAAGACGATGTTATAATGTGGGCTGACATAGGCTGTAAAGCTGATGTATCAAGCACTCAGGTACAAAAAGGATTAAACAATTATGATTTAATTACTTCAAATAATGCTAAGTACGATTTTGAAAAAGAGTGCGAACCACAAAAAAATATAAATGCACTAACTCATTTGAAATTTTATACGGCATCCGAAAGTGCAAGCGGATATACATTTAAGATAACATTTTTAAATAACGTTAAACTAATTCCAAGCGAAGATTTTTAGGGTAAAATAAAATAAAAAGAGTGAGAGAGGCAAATGAACAGCACCGGTAACAAAACACTAATCTTAATAGATGGACATGCGCTTGCTTTTAGAATGTTTTTTGCCCTTGAGCGCACAAACATGCAAACAACGCAACATCAGCCGACCTGGGCAATTTATGGTTTTTTTAAAGCAATTTTTGATATTTTGTCTTCATCATCTAAGGGCGGAAAAGATATTAAACCGAATTTAATCGCCGTCGCTTTTGATGTTTCACGACACACATTCAGGCTTGAAAAATACGAGGAGTATAAAGCAAACAGGCAAACCATGCCTGATAGCTTGCGCTCTCAGCTCTCATTAATTATGGAAGGTTTAAAGGCCTTAAATATTCCCATTTATACAAAAGAGGGCTTTGAAGGTGATGATATTATAGGCACAATATCTTCAAAAGCAAAAAAAATGGGGCATAAAACTTACATTTTAACAGGTGATAAAGACAGTTTTCAACTTGTAGACAAAGAAGGGTTTATAAATATTTTAATACCGCAAAAAGGGGTTTTAAACTGTTACGATTGGGCTCAAGTATATGAAAATATGGGTGTTACTCCCGAACAAGTCATAGATTACAAAGCGCTTTGCGGAGATACCTCAGATAACATCCCCGGAGTAAAAGGAATAGGCGCAAAAACAGCACAAACATTGCTTGGAGAATATCAAACACTTGATAATATATATAATAATATAGAAAATATAACTAAAAAATCAATTAAAGAAAAACTTACAGAACAAAAAGAGATGGCATATCTTTCTCAATTTCTTGCAACAATTAAAAAAGATGTCGAAATTGATTTTGATTTTTCGCGCGCCTGTCTTGAAATACCCGACAAACAGGCGGTTATAGATTTTTTTCAAAGTGTACAATTTTACAGTTTTGTTAAAAATATAGATAAACTTTTGTTACCGTTTGAAACAAATTGCCAAAATAATGAAGAAATGAAATTCGTAACAATAAAAGAAGATGAGCAAAAAGAGCAAATACAGCTCGGTCTTTTTTCGCAAGAAACAAAAGAAGATGAAGATATTGCAAAAATAAACACAGAGCACCAAACAAATGAGTTTCTGAACACAATAAAAGAAAATGACACCATTGCAATCAGTGCAATTTTGCCTCAAATGCCAAATTCAATCTATTTGGCACACAAAAACACTTGTGCTCTCTTAAAAAAAGACAACAAAAAGGTCATAGAAATTCTTGAAAACGAAAGAATTAAAAAAGTGGTCTATGACATAAAAAATGAGTTAAATTACATAAAACCCAAGGGTGTTATAGAAGATGTAATGCTCTCGAGCTATATTAAAGATTCTTCGAGAAAACACGACTTGTTATCACAAATTCAGAATTATCTAAACTTTATACCCGATGAAAATGACGGCTATAAACTGACAAGAAATATTTTGAAGTTGCACGAATTTTACGAAACATCTTTAAATCAAAAAGAACAAAAGTTGTTGAATGAAACAGAATTGCCACTGGCTTATGTCCTAAAAGATATTGAGGATAGCGGTGTTAGCCTTGATATCGGGTATTTAAAAACTTTAAGTATGGAAATTGACAAAAAAATTCTTGATTTTGAAGAAAAAATATACAAACAAGCAGGCGTGAATTTTAATATTAATTCACCAAAGCAAGTGGCAGATGTGCTTTTCAACACGCTTAAAATAAAACCGTCCAAAAAAAATAAAACGGGTTTTTCAACATCTGCAAAAATTCTTGATGAACTTGCTCTTGAACACCAAATTGCCCAAGACATATTAAACCATAGGCAATTAATGAAATTAAAAACTACATATATTGACAATTTGCCAAAACTTGTCAAGGATGACGGTAAAATTCATACACATTTCAACCAAATAGTAACAACTACCGGCAGACTTTCAAGTTCCGATCCGAATTTACAAAACATCCCGATAAGAACAGATTTTTCAAATCGTATTCGCGCGGCTTTTATACCGTCAGACAGAGAAAACTCTTATATATTTTCAGCTGATTATTCGCAAATTGAACTGAGATTACTTGCACATTTTTCAGATGATAAAGTACTTATTGATGCTTTTAAAAACGATGAAGACATACATCTCATAACGGCATCAAAAATATTTGAAGTCGATAAAAAAGATGTTACAAAAGAAATGCGAAGAAAGGCAAAAGCCGTTAATTTTGGTCTTATATACGGTCAAACAAGATACGGATTGGCAACAGTACTGAATATTACCCCGTTTGAAGCTCAAGAGTTTATAGACAAATACTTTGCAACCTATCCGAAAATTAACACTTATATGAACAATACTCTAATAGAAGCCCATCAGGAAGGTTATGTTGAAACGTTATACGGCAGAAAACGTTATCTTGGGGCAGAACTCAACTCAAGAAATGCCAAAATTAGAGAATTTGCACAACGCGCAGCAATTAATGCACCCTTGCAAGGAACAAGCGCGGATTTAATTAAAATGGCAATGGTTAAATTGCATAAAGACTTAGAAAAGTATAAATCAAAGATTATTCTTCAAGTACATGACGAACTTGTACTTGAAGTACCAAAGGAAGAATTAGAAGATGTAAAAGCACTAACCATAAGTGCAATGGAGTTAGGACAACCCTTAAAAGTACCGCTTAAGGTTGATACAAAATATGGCAAAACTTGGAAGGAAGGAGAATAATGAAAAAAGTTATTTTCACTCTGATGTTTTTATTTTTAATATCATGTGTATATGCGGATGAATCAATGTTGACAAATTGCAATAAAATCTACCCCCTGAGCGCAGATAATTTATATATGTTAACACTCAGTGCTTTAAATTCTCAAGGACAATTTAAAGTAGTTGAAATGCAATCCAAAAGCGGTTATATAATGTTTGAAGCATCAAATAAAAAACAATACATAATAACAATTTCAAAAGAAGGCACTGCAAGCTCAAATATAAAGATTTTGCCGGCAAACAGTGATTTTTCTCAAGGGACAAGTATTCAAAAAATGGTTTTCGATACAATAGACTTAAATATAAAAAACATTCCACAGAAGGTGCTCTAAATGTATAAATATGCACTCATTCTAGTTGATGTCGCAAAACTTGGCACAAAAACTTTTAGCTATTTAATACCTGAAACTTTTAAAAATATTATTAAAATAGGTCAAGCAGTAGTTGTACCATTTGGACCAAAAAGAAAAATAAAAGGCTATATTGTCGGATTTTCCAATTACCTTGAAGAAGGCATTAAAGCAAAGTATATTGATGACATCTTGGAAAGCGAACCGCTTTTTAATCTTGAATATTTAAAATTATTAGAGTGGGTGGCGAACTACTATTTTTGCGATTTGCCTACAGTTTTAAAAACAGCATTACCGCAAAAATTTTTTGAAAAAAATGTTAAAAATTACAGAAAACCAAAAAAAAGCAATGCGGCATTAAAAGAAGAAAATGAACAAATTGAACATAAATTAAGCCCTGAGCAGCAAAAAGTTTATCGGGAAATTAAACATGTAAATGCGCAAACTTCGCTATTATACGGAATTACAGGTTCCGGAAAAACGGAAGTGTATTTCAAGCTCATTGAAGATACAATAAAGGAAGGCAAAAATGTGCTTTTTCTGGCACCTGAAATTGCGCTTGTATCACAACTGACAATGCGTACAATCAAGCGTTTTGGTTCAGCCAGTGTTGCAATCTGGCATTCCTCGATATCTGAAGCAGAAAAATACAGTGTTTGGGAAAAACTTAAAAATAATGAAATAAAAATATTATTTGGTGCACGTTCTGCAGTTTTTGCGCCTGTTTCAAATTTAGGACTCATAATAATTGATGAAGAACATGACACAAGCTATAAACAAACAATGCCAAATCCCAGATACTGTGCAAAACATGTCGCAAAAAAGCTTGCACAACTTCATAATGCAAAAATTATTCTCGGCAGCGCAACTCCTGATATAGAAAGCTTTTGGAAAGCACAAAATACAAATTCTCTATTTGAACTTAAAAACCGATACAACAATGCGCAATTACCAGATGTTAGCATAATTGATATGAAAAGTGAAAGATTAGAGGGTAATTTAGGCATTTTTTCACGCACACTTATAAACCAAACAAAAGAAACTATCGAACGAGGTGAACAGGTAATATTTCTAATTAACAGACGCGGATTTTCAAGTTACACTCAATGTATGGAATGCGGACAAGTATTAGAGTGCAAAAAATGTGCAATACCCCTTATATATCATTCTCAAAGCAACTCTTGGAAATGCCATTACTGTGGATACGAAACAAAAATTGCCAAATGTCAAAATTGTTCGAGCGAAGAACTTGAAAACTTTGGCACAGGCTCTCAAAGAGTCGAGGAAATTGCCAGAAAAATATTTGATAAAGCAAATATAGCGCGCCTTGACAGCGACAGTTTAAATAAAAAAAATGAACACATAGAAATTCTTAAAAAATTTCAACAAGGTGAAATAAATATTCTGATAGGCACGCAAATGATTGCTAAAGGATTGGATAACCCCAATGTAACACTTGTCGGAGTTATTAATGCTGATTTGAGCTTCAATTTACCGGACTATAGAAGTTCCGAGCGCGGTTTTTCGCTTCTGACACAAGTTGCAGGTCGTTCAGGCAGAGGAAAAAACAAAGGCAAGGTTATCTTTCAAACATACAACGAGGAAAATTTATTTCTGCAAAAAGCAAAAGAGCAAAACTATTTAAGCTTTTTCGAAAAAGAAATAGAATTAAGAGAGCAATATGATTATCCGCCATATTCAAAAATAATAAGGGTAATAATAAGCTCTGAACAAGAATTTATGGCAGAGCATGCCTGTGTTGAAATTGCACTCCATCTTGAAAATTACATAAAAAAACTTTCTCTTGACGAGAGAATACTTGTTTTAGGTCCTGTCTCTTGTGTTATTGGAAAAATAAGGGGCGAATATCGCTACAATATACTTATAAAAAACAAGCTTGAACAAAAAGGTCACGATATTGTGCTGGGCTTTTTAAGAAAAATTAGCCTGCATAGCGAAATTAAAATGATAGTAGATGTCGACCCGAGTGATATTTTATGATATTTTATTCAACCATAAATTCAAATAAAACAGATATACTTGTTGAAAAATTTTTACAACTTACGCAAAACGGCATAAGCACTGATGAAATTCTTGTGCTTGTTCAAAATGGCAAAAAAAAGAAAATTTTTGTTGAGAAAATAAAAGAAAAATCTCCCCTGGGAGATGTTGGTAAATTAAATGTATATAGCTTTTTCGGACTTGCAAGAGATTTTATAGAAAAAAACTGGGTAAGTGCAGAAAACAACATAAAATATCAAAATTCCCCTGTTTTTGCACATTTATGCGGACTTGAAACTTCGCAATATATTTTTAAAAACTGTATAAAAGAGATTGAATTCAAAGGTTATAATTCAAAAATAAATCTTTTGCACCAGCTTTTAAGACGTTATTCGCTCATTGTCCAAAACGCTCTAAGCAATGAAGAAATAAAAACCAGAGAAAAAATTTTACACGAATCTTATAGTAAAGAAGTAAATGAGGCAATAAAACTATATAAAATGAAAACCCTTGAGCTTAGGGCTTTTGACTATTTAAGACAGGTAAGTATTTTTGAATATTTATACAAAAAAATAAAAAATCCATACTCTTATGTGATTTTGGACGACGGGGACGAAATAACTCCCGCTGTTTTTGAATATTTAAAATACATAAAAAAAGACGTTAAAGAGTTTTTTATAGCTCAAGATCCTTGCGGTTCATCACGTTTAGGATATTTAAGCGCCACACATATAGATTTCGAAAAATTTCTAAACGAAAAAGCAATTGATTTAAGAGAAGACAAACCAAAAATAATAAATGCAAAAAATGTATTTAAAAACATAAAAGCTAAAACTGCAATAACTTCCGAAGATACGGTAATTAAAGGATTTATACGCAGAGATGAGATGATTTTTCATATCATAAAAGAAATTGAAGAACTTATTAAAAACGGCACAAAACCAAACGAAATTGCAGTTGTAACACCACTTTGCGACAGATATCTGCATTTTTGTTTCAATAAAATAAAACAAAAAGTTTTTTTCTTGTCCGGAAGCGAAAAACTTAATCAAAACTCGCTTGTAGGCGCAAGTATAGAGATTTTAAAACTTGCAAATATTGATGAGTGTTACCTTAGCCCCTTTATTCTTAAAGGAATTTTGCTTGAAGTGCTAAAAATTGAAGGCAATGAAGCTATCGAAATTTCACAAAATTACGCTTTTGAAAATCAAGATTATAAAAAAAATATAAAAGAATTTTTAAAAAAAATTGAAAATGAAAAAATACAAAAATTTTTAGACTTTCTTGAGAAGATAAAAAATAACACTCTCAGTGAACAACTTTACAAATTTTGCACCACATATATAGAAAAAAACATTAAAAACCAAAACGCGATATTGAAATTAAATAAACTTGCCAAACAAATTATTGATTTTGAAGAAATTTTTAACCATAATTTTAAAAAAATAAATCTCATTGAGCAACTTGAAAATACTATTATTTCAGAAAACCCCCTAAGCGAAGAAGAAATTCCCGACGATTCAATAGTAATTGCAAGTGCACAAAAACTAATCGATAATGAAATAAATGTAAAACACCTGTTTTTAATTGACTGCTCAAATTCCGACTGGATAAAACAAGATATTGGCATGCTTTACAATTCTTGGGTTTTTCAAAAAAGTTGGAACAAAAAAGACTTTAGTTTAACAGATAATATTGAACTTACACTTGATAGAACAGCCAGAATACTGTATAAACTATATTTATGTAAAGACATCAAAATGTACGTTTATTCAAGTATATATGACTCTTTGGGGATAGAAAATTTTGGTGCAATAGATAAATTTTTTAAACCCGCTCAAAATATTCAAACAAACAAAATAATAAAAATTAATCCGCGCGATGACCAAAAGCCTGTCTTAGAATACAAATCAGGCAAAATGGCGGTTAGTGCAGTTGCAGGTTCCGGCAAAACAACAATTATGCTTGCATTGATTTTAAAATTACTTGAAGGCAAAATAATAAAAAACATAAAAAGTGAAAATATTTTCGTATTAACTTTTATGGATTCCGCAGCAAGAAATTTTAAAGAAAGAATTAAACAAAATTTTCCTGAAATGATTGAATTACCACAAATTTCAACAATCCACGGGCTTGCACTCAGAATTTTAAAAGAAAACAATAACTATACTTTCTTAGGGCTTGATAACGATTTTGAAATAATTGACGAAAACAAAAGACATGAAATAATAGCAAACGCAACGGTTAATTCCGGACTGGATTATAATAAAACAGAGCTATATGAGCGTGCAATAAGTGATTTTAAAAATGACGGCGGAAATTTGAAAAATATAAAAAGCCCGAGCTTTAAAAGAATTTTTGCAATTTATGACAAAGAAATGAAAGAAAATAATTTTCTGGATTATGACGATTTACTCATATTTGCCCTAAAACTTCTTAAAAACAATATTGATACTTTAAAATATTACCAAAATCTTGCAAAAATAATAATTGAAGATGAAGCACAGGACTCGTCCCCGATTCAGCAAGAATTAATAAATCTGCTTGCAGGCAAATGGGGTAATATAATAAGATGCGGAGATGTCAATCAAGCAATTACCGCAACTTTTTCAAATTCCGACGTTAAAGGATTTAAAAATTTTATAAGAGAAAATTACAATGTTCAAATGAATAAATCGCAACGTTGCGCAATAAAAATAATGGATTTGGCAAATAAAATAATAGATAATGCATCAAACAAAGCACCGGAAGCTTTTTTGAATATTAAAATGAAACCGGTGGAAGGAAAAAATTCAAACAACAATGATGCATTATGCCTTAAACTTTTCGAAAAATCACAAGATGAAAAAGATTTCATTGCAGAACAAATAATAAAAATTAAAAATCAATATCCCGAAAAATCAATAGGAATATTACTAAGAAGCAATCGTCAAATAAATTCATTCAGCGAATTCCTTGAAAATAGAAATATAAAAACACAAAAAAACACTGACATTTTACTCAATAATCCTGTTTTTAAAACCGTTCTTTCTGTTTTTAATTTTATAAACGATACGAAAAATAAAAAAAATCTGCAAAAATGCCTTGAAGCCATGCTTGAAATTCCTCGCTATGCCGATGAAACAGGAATTTTAGAATATGCTCAAAATAACGATTTTCTATCTGATAACGGTGCAAAATATATGTTATGGTGGGATTTAAAATACTTTTTACTAAAAAGCACATTAAACCCGATGGAACTCTTGCTTGAAATAGGTGATTTCTACTATAAAAACACTGCAGAATTTGCAAATGTTGCAATGGTTTATTCTATTGTTGATAAAATTTATCAAACTCATAAAACATTTGAACAAACGACTTTAAGATTAAATGAAATTTCAAACAAGGTTAATAAAAATGCAAAATTCTTTAAAGAAGAAAAGTCTGAAAATACAAACAGTGTAAGGATTATGACCCTGCACAAATCAAAAGGTGATGAGTTTGATTTTGTATTCATACCCGAACTTTCTGCCGATAACTTGGGGCTGGAAATTGAAGACATTAAACTTAAAGATAATACCGAATTTATACAATCAATCAAGCAAAATCCAAAGAATAAAGAAGCTTTAATGAATGAAATTCTTGAAGAAAATTACAGATTGTTATATGTAGGCATTACGCGCGCAAAATTAAAATTATATTTAACATGTGCCAAAACGTTTAAAATGTACAACAAAGAAAAAAATCAAAAACCTTGCGAAATTTTTGAAAGTGAGGCATCAAATGAACACTTTTAGCGTAAATTCACTAAAATTATTAGAGAAAAATAAAGAAGATTTCATAAACAAATATATTCTGCACTTAGATTTTTTATCTTCAAACAAAAGTACAAAGCGAGGCGAGCGGCTTCATGGGTTGATTTCATACTACATACAAGGTTATGATATTTCAAAAATAAAAAATTCTCTTGCAAAAGATGAAAAAGAAATTTTGGACAAAACTCTTTTACTTGAAATTTTCAAAGAAAAAAAGAAATTTATAAAATCTGAAGACCGATTTTTAATAAAATGCAAAAACAAAGACTTGACCATTTATCTTACAGGCAGGTTTGATGCTGTTTATAAAGGCAAAAATACTTACATAATATATGATTGGAAATCAAAAAATATTCCCCCTAATCCGCAAGAAGATTTGCAAAGTATAGTCTATATGTACTGTGCCTCAAAAATTTTTAATACAAAAGACATACAGATAAAATATATTTCACTCGAAAATCAAGAATTTGTACAAGCAGAATTTAAAGATGAAAACACTTATTTAGAAAGAATTTTTAATATAATAAAAAAACTGCCTAAAAAATATCTAACTTAATTTAGTTAAAATTTCGGGACCGTTTTCACCGACATAAACCGTATGTTCAAAGTGCGCAGATGGTTTTTCATCGGCAGTAACAACTGTCCAATCGTCGTCGAGAACATAAACGTCATCCTTACCCAAATTAAGCATTGGTTCAATTGCAATAGTCATGCCTGTTTTTAAAATTGTTTTATTGCCTGTACGATAATTAAAAACAAATGGATCTTCATGCATATTTCTGCCAACACCATGCCCACCATATTGCCTGACAATTCCAAGACCCTTTGCAAGTGCTACATCCTCGATTGCAGCAGAAACTTCTTCCAGTAAATTTCCGTTCATCATCCTTGAAACTCCTGCCATCAAAGCTTTTTGAGTAGTTTCCAATAGCATTTTTTTATCTTCGGTTATCTCGCCTACAGGGTATGTCCAAGCACCATCACCTACAAGCCCTCTAAATGTAGCACCGACATCAATTGAAACAATATCCCCCGAGCGCAAAATCACATCTTTTGAAGGTATACCATGAACAACTTGCTCATTTATCGATGCACAAATTGACCCCGGAAAGCCATGATAACCTAAAAAAGTAGGAACTGCCTTATTCTCTTTTATTATTTTATGGGCAACTTCATCCAACTCAAGAGTAGAGATGCCTTCACATATAACTTTTTTCATCTCTTGATGCACAAGCGCAACAATCGAGCCCGCATGGCGCATTAGCTTTAATTCTTCACGAGATTTTCTTGAAATCAATTCATTCTTCCTATTCTTCTTCAAAAACAATTTCTTTTATGTTTTCCCAAACATCAGTTATGGGTGCATCGGCATTTATTTCTTTTAAAATTCCTTCGTTTTCGAAATACTCAAGAAGCGGCTTTGTTTCATGCTCATAGGTTTCAAAACGCAATCTGGCAGTTTCTTCGTTGTCATCTTTTCGTTGAACTAATTGAGTATCACATATATCGCAATAGTTCATGATTTTTGGTGGCGAACTTATTAAATTATAAATCATGCCACATTTAGGGCAAGAACGCCTGTTTATAAGCCTTTGAACTAAAACCTCATTTTCTATATCAAAATATATTGCAAGGGCATCATCTTGCAAATTAAAACTTGTGACTTCTTTTAAAATGTCTTTTAGCGCATCAGCTTGCTCTGTTGAACGAGGAAAACCGTCTAATATAAAACCGTCCTTGCAATCATCTTTTTTAATTCTGTCTTTTATGACATTTTGAACAACTTCAATTGGTACAAGCTGACCCTTATCTATATATTTCTTGGCTTCAACACCAAATTGCGTATTATCTTGTATATTTTTTCTTAAAAGAGAGCCTGTATCAACATGAGGTATGTCAAGCTTTTGAGATAGTCTTGTTGTTTGGGTACCTTTTCCACAGCCGGGAGGTCCTAAAAATATAAATACTTTTTTCATAATTATCCATCCTTACTGTTGCAAGAAACTTTCGTAATTTTTAGCCAACATGTGTGTTTTAATTTGATTGATAAAATCAAGTGCAACACCGACCATAATGATTAACGAAGTTGCGCCAAGTCCTTGCATAGTAGTAATATTAGTTATTTTACTTGCAATTGTCGGAATTAATGCAATAATGCCCAATGAAATTGCACCTATAAATATTGTGCGACTTAAAATCTCATCCAACTTATCTGCAGTAGGCTTACCCGGTTTTACTCCCGGAATGGCCGAACCGTATTTTTTCAAATTGTTTGCAATTTCCTTAGGTTGCATACTTGGAATGATTGAAGCATAGAAAAATGTCAAAGCAACAATTAAAAGAAAATATACAACATAATAACTTATCGAAGAAGGGCTTAAAAATAAGCTCATTTGTTCCAATATATTTCTTAGCAACCCTTCAGGTAATTTCATTTGCTGCACAAAACTTAAAATAGTTGCCGGAAATAAAAGTATTGCAACAGCAAAGATAATAGGCATAACACCACCGGGGTTAAGCTTGAACGGGATATTTGTATTTGTGCCGCCATAAACTTTATTACCGACTTGACGCCTTGCACTTACAATAGGCACTTTCCTAACTGCATCCTGAAAAATAATAATAAAGATTATCGTTGCAACAAATATAGCCAACAAACCGACAAGACCCAGTTGCAACATAGAATCTTGCGATACAAGAGTTGCAGTTCTTGAAACATATAACGGAATACCTGATATAATACCAATAAAGATAATTAAGGAACCCCCGTTGCCGACACCTTTTTCGGTAATAAGCTCGGCAAGCCACATTACAAAAACAGAACCTGCCGTAAGTGCTGCCATTGAACCCAAAAAGAATAATGGAGGATTAACGGTATGAATAATAGAATTAGGAAGCTTTGAAAGTATTGTTACAAAAACAAAAGACTGAAAAAGTGCAAGTACAACAGTAAATTGTCTTGTTAACTGTTGAATTTTTCGCCTTCCAGCTTCACCTTCTTCTTTTTGTAATTTTTCAAGATAAGGTATAATCACCGCCAAAAGCTGCATTATGATAGATGCGGTAATGTAAGGTCCTATGCCTAGAGCAAAAATAGAAACCTTGCCTAAAGCACCGCCCGAGAACAAATCAAGGAAACCTATCATATTATTTCCTGCAGCCATTGCCTGAAATACTTCATTATTAATACCGTAAATCGGTAATTGAGCACCAAATCTAAAAAGTGCAATTATGGCAAAAGTAAAAATCAATTTTTGCCCAGCATTTGCTGGCTGTTTACTTGTTGTTGCATTAAACTAATTCAACCTTTCCGCCTGCTTTTTCAATTTTTTCTTTTGCTGATGGTGTAACATAAGTCGCCTTAACGGTAACAGCCTTTTTAATTTCACCATTACCCAATACGCGCAACGTCACACATGACGGGTGAGCTTTTTTGTTTTCTATTAAATAAGTCAAGTCAACCGTATCTGCACTAAGTTCATTCAAATCATTTACATTAATTTCTGCAGCTTTAAGGGCAAATCTGTTTTTGAAGCCTTTTAACTTTGGCATTTGGCGATAAGATGGCATTTGACCACCTTCAAAACCTCTTTTTGAGCTTCTGCCCGACCTTTGACCTTCGCCGTTATGACCGCGACAAGATGTTTTGCCATGACCTGAAGAACGACCTCTGCCTACTCTTTTGGATTTTGTTACCGAACCTTCTGCCGGTTTTAAATCTTCCAATGTTATCATTTATATTACCTTTACTTTCTATTCTACTACCTGTACCAAGTGAGGGATTTTGTTTACCATGCCCATGATTGTTGCCGAGGGCAAGTGTTCAACTATTTGATTTGTTTTTGTTAAGCCTAACGCACGTACAATTTTAACATGTTTTTCAGGTGCGCCAATAGTACTTTTTACTAATTTTATTTTTATTTTTTCTTCTTTTTTAGCCATTTCTTACCTGCT
>CASFXY010000022.1 GCA_949298805.1 uncultured bacterium | reverse complement strand
CCCAGTCTCATCGCTTTCTGAATTATACTGTGCCATTGTTGTCTTAAAAGAGCTCTCGATTATTGATTCCAACAACTCCTTCTGTGCAGATGTCAGATTGATATTACTTGCTCCCTCGATAATGCTCTGTCTCGTCTGACTCATAGCATCAGCTAAATCCGCAGCCTTTGCGCGTTTTGTTTTTGAGCTTTGCTCAAGCTCAGACTGTGCAATTGCCTCACAGAAGAGTTTCCCGGAAATTGCAAAAGGTGCAATATCGAGCATTTCGCGCAACTGAGACTTTAACTTTACATCCTTCTCTTTTATTGCCTCCAAGCCAGCCTTTAGTCTATCAAGCTCTTCTACGCTCATTGCATTGCCTTCACGAATAAGTTTTTCTTGAAGAGAATCCTTTTCTGTTTGCAAGACAGCGATTTCATCAATTGCTAATGTGCGCTCTTTTTCCTTCTCCTCAATACTCCGCTCTATCTTTTCTATATCTGCAGTTAGCTTATTGAGCTTAATCTGGCTTACGCTTGCACCTTCTTTCTTTCTGAACTTTATTCGTAAATTCTCGAGATTCCTTTTAATGTCCTCGTACTTTTTAATCCCAAGAACCTCACTATATGCTGTACTTAACTTTCTTTTTTCCTCAACAGATTTTATCTCGGCCAAGTTGACTATTTTCTCCGCATCAAAAAGGAAAAACTTTGCAATGTCCTTAGACAGAATGAAGTCATTTATAAAGATATCATATCCGACTTCCTTGGCAAGTTCATTAACGCGTCCATCGATTAGGACTTCTATATTTTCCACCTCCAAATAATAGTCATAGATTCTTCTAATTGTAATCTCTGAACAAGGTACTGCCGGAATAAACACATCGATAATGTGGATTTCTACATAGTACTTTGAATCCGCATCATATTTGCCGTATGCGCCCCTATATCCGTTTTTTGCAATACTCTTTTTGTCTTCATTAGTTAATGCTTCAGAGATAAGGAGGGCACTCTCTTGGTTCAGATTCGCTTTTGCAAAATTCTTATATCCCTGCGCATCGTTGATGTCTCTTCTAAATTTCTCATCTACATCAATCATCAACTTTCCATACAGGCACCACACCAGAGATGTCAAGAATGTAGTCTTGCCGAAACCATTATTGCCAGCAACAAGGAACACATTCTTGCCGTTTTTTTCAAAGGAGACTTTATTAACCCCTTTGTATGCTCGGAAATTATATAGCTCTATGGAGTCAATAAACATTATCTTGTCCCATTAATAAAATTATCCAATCTCCTCTCAATGTCACCTTGCAGGCCATTATTATTCATCAGAAGCGTTTTACTTTTATGAAGTGAAACGAGGTCATTGATTATATGATAGTCTTGTGGAGAATCTGCACAAACTTGTTCAAGCAGCAGTCTCTCTTGATATTGCATATTTTCAAACGGCATGGCTCGCTTATAAACCTCATTATACAAATCAGTCACCTTAGGAGAAAAATGTCCATCTCTGTACCAATTAATCTGAATTGCAACAAGCTCTTGGTTTGAAATAAGTTCCATATGCGGATTAACCATCTGCAAGTCATGCTGCACAACAAGAAGCCTCTTCAGCATCTCCTTTCTATACTCAAATGTATAATTTCCCATATTATGTCCATCCGCATCTACAGCCGCTTGACCATTCCTTCTAGTAGCGCACCTATTCTCCGAAATATTTCTGCCCTGCACCATCAAGTCTCGATATTCCAACAAAGGCCTCATCCAATTATTTCCGTGTTCAATTAGAGCCTTCATTGATTTATCTTCCTTGACAACTGTACACACCCAACAGCCAAAGCGACTTTGTCCACAAGATGGTTGAGTTTTGTCCGTAATCATCGTTGGACATTCGTAGTCGTCAGCCGTTGCGTCCGCATAAATTTGAAATAACTTCTGGTTATCATAACCCCAAGGAGACGGCTCCTTACTCAAGATATACCATACGATAATAAAAAAGATGTCGAGTTTTTACAACTAAAAGAAAATGCTCTATGTCCAAATGTTATAAATGTGGCAGAAGGCGATTTTGCAGTATTTTTCCCACAAGATGTCCATGCGCCAATGTTAAGCTGCAGCGATGGTTGTGAAAAGATAAAGAAAGTTATTGTAAAAATTAAAGCAGGTTAAGTTCACACATATCTTTAAATGCGCAATACTCGCAAGTCTTTTTATCATAAGAAGGCTCAAAATTTTGCCTTTCTATATTTGAATAAACTTCCCTGACTTTACTTTCAATAATATTATTATCTTCGTCAGACATATTGCATGTATAATTTTTATCACACTGCTCTACAAAAACCAATTGTGCAGAGCTTACTTTTGCATTGGTTTTCTTCTCTACAAGATATTTATAAAATCTTAATTGATTCAAATATCTTTCATAGACACCGCCGTCTTTAATCTCATATTTGCTTTTTGCGCTACCTGTTTTAAAATCTTTGATTAGAAAACTACCATCATCAAGTATCTCTATTCTGTCAATTTTACCATTAATCGGGATTTGGGTACCCATTTTTGCTTCAATGTTAAATTCCGTACTGAATATTTTATTAATAGGTGTCAAAATAAGCTGATTATAAAATATTTTTAAATTCTCCTCCCCTTTTTGAAGATAATTTTTTCTAACACTTCTGTCTGAAAAGGGAACTTGAGCCAACAGATTTTTAAAATCCGAGATAAATTCATCCAAAGTTAAATAAAAGCCTGCACTTTTTGAATTTTTTGAAAAATTTTCAATAGTTTTATGCACTACATTTCCATAATTTAAAACATCGTTAACTCCGCTAAAAGAAGAAAGCCTGAAAACATAAGAATATAAAAATTGCCGCGGACAGGCAAGATATGTATTCATCATGCTGGCACTCATGCTTAATGATTCAAAAGACGAGCGAATAAAATTTTGAAAATCATCTTTGTAATTATGTTCATACTTAACCGACTTAATAAGCTCGTTAACATAATTTTCTTTCGTATAGGTTATTTCTTCTCTTTCAAGATACTCAGGTTTGATTTCAGATATAAATTTTGTCATACGTCTTTCTTTTCCCGCAATAGTCTTGGGGAAACTTAAATACAGTTTATGCTTTGCCCTTGTTATTCCTACAAACAAAACTTTTATATTTTCGGATATTTTAAGCTCTTGCTTTAAATCATCATTAATTACCTTGCTGATTGGGACTTTTGGCATAATATTATCTTGATTAAACCTTTCCCATTTGTACTCGTCGATTGTAGGTATAAAAACATAAGAAAACTCACGTCCTTTTGAGGAATGTATCGTCACCAATTGCACTGCATTCTTTTGAATCGGGGATTTATCCGTCAAAATTGCAGTACCACTTTCAAGAGCATCATCGAGGTAATTTATAAACTCCTCCAGTGAAGCTGTTTTTTGAGAGTTATAAAAATTATGCGCCTCGTCAATCAGTTTTTTCAAGGCTAAAATATTTTCCTCGATATTTAAAGCACAATTTATAAAATAATTCAAAAGTCCTGTTTTATTAATTACTTCAAGAACAAGTTGATACAAATTTAAAACACTCTTAGCTTGATTAAAATATTCAAAATCGCCGATAAACTTCTTTATCTTTGCTTCATTGTGCCATTTTTTATCGGTCATATCATAAATATCTGAAATAAAATCTCGATTTTTGTGAAGATAAGATTTTGCAAGAATGTCATTATAATCGTTCACATCAATACAAAACGGTTCACTAAGCAAAAGCGGAAAGATTTTATCCGCATAAAGTTTAGGATTAACAAGCATTTTTAGATAAAAAATTGCAAGAATTGAAGATTTAACCGAAAAAATGCTTTTTCCTTCTTTTAGTTCATAAGGTATATTTCTGCCCTTCAAAAGTTCGCAAAATTCCTCAAGCTCACCGTTTGACTTAGCTAAAACGGCAATCTCATTTAAGGGTGGATTATCTTTCTTGATAATCTCTTGAATTGTATCCGCAATTGCACTGTATTCCTGATTAATATCCTGATAAATACGCAAAACAGGTTTTGTATTTTTTTCAAATAAAGAAGAATTTAGAGCACTTAAATGCTTGTTGACACCAAATTTTTTAAATCGCGGATTATTTTCCAGTCTGTTAGGGTCTTGATTTGCAACTTGCTCACTTAAATCAAGTATAGACTGCGTAGAGCGCATATTTTCTTCTAAACAAATTACTGTCGTATTGGGATATTTTTCAAGGTACTGTTCAATATTATCAATCTGCGCCCCTTGGAAACCATATATAATTTGATCATCATCGCCCACAACAAAAACATTTTTTTTAATGTTTGCATCAACAAGATTAAAGACAATTGAGTTTTGAGCTTTATTTGTATCCTGATATTCATCTACCAGAAAATAGTCATAACTGTTTGAAATTTTATCCAAAAAACTTGACGATTCTTTAAATTTATTCAAGACCAGAATAATCATATCGTTAAAATCGATATAATTATTTTCCCTCATTTTTTTATTATAAAGTTCAAAAAAATCATATACTTCGCAAGCCTGCTTGATTTTCTTTTCCAGTTCGTCTTTAAAATTTTCATCCTTCTTTAAAACCTTTTTGCCTTGCGACCGGCACAAATTTATTTTTTCTTTTACTTCATCCAAAGCCAATCCCCACTGAGGATGATTTTTCAAATTATAAAAATATTCTTCCTTACTTAGTAAATTTTTCTTAATATCGTTAATCCTGCTTAAAATTGTACCTGTATGAAAAAATCTGTCGCCCGAAGATGTTTTAAAATGTTCTGTGCCAATTTCATCGATACATTGACGTATAAGGTTTCTTTTGGCAGTATCGTTAATTATTTGCGAACGAGAATATTCTTCAAAATATTCTTCATTGTTTTGAATTATTTCCCAGCAAAAACTGTGATATGTGTAAACATTAACGAGAGATGCCTTGTGTCCTACCTTAGAAATAAGTCGATTTTTCATTTCATTTGCGGCAGCATCGGAAAAAGTAAGACAGAGTATTCTTGAGGGTTCAATATTTATTTCCAACATGCTTTTTATCCGCTCAATAACTGTAAAAGTCTTGCCCGTACCTGGACCGGCAAGCACCATAACCGAACCTTCAATCGTATCAATGCATAATTGTTGTTTTTTATTTGGCGATATTATTATGCTACCCGCAGACACAACACTCTCCTTCTTAAATTACATTAAAAAGACCTGCCATTTAGCAGGTCTTTTTAATTAGCGGGAGACGAGGCTCGAACTCGCGACATCTTCCTTGGCAAGGAAGCATTCTACCACTGAATTACTCCCGCAAACAGCGATAGGAATATAATACATGTTAAAAAAAATATTTCAAGTATTTTTTTATTATTTAGTTTGAGGCAATGTGAAAGGTTGTTCCGAAACAGACCCGCCATTTGCAGCAACAGCGGTTTGTTGCTTTGTTGCAAAATTATCAAACTTAACATTAAGTGCAATTAAACCTGTAGAAGCAGCAAGAGAAATAATCGCGCCTAGCCATTTTAAAGGTATGTTTTGTTTTCTTACAACATTTTGCGCATTCTTAGCAGCATTTTCAACAGCTTTTTTAGAGCCTCTTGCACCAAGCATGGTTAATATTGTTCCAACAATAGAAGCACCTGCTAAAGCAGTATTTATTTTGAGCTTTGTATCCTCGTCAGATTTTTCAAAAGTATCTTTAAATTGTACCGCTTGAGTTTTAACCTTTTGTAAAACATTTTGCGAACTACCGTCAGATGCTTGTGTACTCGTGCTTTTGAAACTTATCCCTTGTAACATGTTTATCAACTCCTATTTACTTTAATAATTTTAAGTAACCTGAATATTTTTTTTGTACATTTTTAAAAAATATTTTACATTTCTTAATTTTTGTTAATTCAGCTTGTTTGTAATAGAATATTATTAACAATTTTGAGTTTAAAAAGGAGAAAACTTTATGCGCGAATGTTCACCCTTACACAAAGAGAGATTAAATTACAAACCAAAGCTGGCAGGAATACTTGCAAACGGTATTAAAAATGTTAAAATTTCCTTTGGCAAAAATACAACAGCTGTAAAAGATGCCGCGGATATTCAAAATCTTTTTAAAGATGTATATGGTCAACCCCTTGTAAGTTTTAGCAATGAGGGTGAGGCACTTAATTTTGAACAAAAAAACGTCGGTGTAATACTATCCGGAGGGCAAGCCCCCGGAGGACATAATGTTATAGCCGGTTTATATGATGCACTAAAAGCTGCAAATCCGAATAATGTCTTATATGGATTTTTAGGCGGTCCTTCAGGCATCATTGATAATAAGTACGTTAAATTTGATGATAATTTTATAGATAAATACAGAAATACTGGCGGTTTTGATATTATAGGCTCAGGCAGGACAAAACTGGAAACAGAAGAACAATTTGAAAAAACACTGCAAAACTGCAAGACTTTAAATATCAACGCAATTGTAATAATTGGCGGTGATGACTCAAATACCAATGCCTGCATGTTGGCTCAATGGCTAAAGGCTAAAAATGCAGGTATTCAAGTAATAGGTTGTCCAAAAACAATTGACGGCGACTTAAAAAATGACCAAATTGAAATTTCATTCGGCTTTGATACTGCCACAAAAACTTATGCCGAATTAATCGGAAACATTCAAAGGGATGCAAATTCCGCAAAAAAATATTGGCATTTCATTAAACTTATGGGTAGAAGCGCAACCCATGTAGGTCTTGAGGTTGCACTTCAGGTTCAACCAAATATTACATTGATTTCAGAAGAAGTTGAAGCAAAAAAACAATCGCTTGAAAGCATTGTTGATTATATAACCGATATTGTAGTTAAACGTTCTGATATGGGCAAAAACTTTGGTGTAGCTTTAATACCCGAAGGTTTAATAGAGTTTATTCCGGAAATGAAAACAATGATTTCAAACCTTAACGATATACTTGCCGTTCTTGAAAAAGATGAAAAATTCGTAAATGCGCAAAATTCTGAAAAATATCAAATAATCGAATCAAAACTTGAAGGTCAAAACGCTAAAGTATTTAATTCCCTACCCGAGATGATTAAAGCACAATTATTGATGGATAGGGATCCTCACGGTAATGTTCAAGTTTCTAAAATTGAAACGGAAAAACTTTTGATTGAAATGGTTCGTGCAAGATTAAAAGCACTTAAGGCACAAGGTAAGTATAACGGCAAGTTTTCCGACCAAGCACATTTCTTCGGATACGAGGGAAGATGTGCAATGCCATCCAACTTTGATGCAGACTATTGTTATTCATTGGGATACAATGCATTCGCACTTATTCAAGCAGGTTTGACAGGTTATCTTTCATCCGTAAAAAATCTTACAGCACCTGCAACACAGTGGAAAGCAGGCGGGGTACCTTTAACGATGATGATGAATATGGAAAAGCGTCACGGAGTTATGAAGCCTGTTATCCAAAAAGCACTTGTTGATTTAAATGGTCCTGTGTTTAAAGTATTTGAACAAAGACGTGAAAAATGGGCCTTAAACGACTGCTATGTATTCCCCGGCGCAATACAATACTTTGGACCATGTGATGTTTGTGACACAACCACATTAACATTACAATTGGAACAACAAAAAGTTCCGGTAGCACAAAACTAAAATAACTATGGCGCGCAGTAAAAATCTTGCGCGCCTTTTATACACAGAAAAGGAATTAAAATGTTAAAAGCAGGAATAGTAGGACTTCCTAACGTTGGTAAATCAACTTTATTTAATGCACTTACACTTTCAAAAAACGCTCAGAGTGCAAACTATCCGTTTTGCACAATAGAACCCAATGTGGGAGTAGTAACCGTTCCCGATGAAAGACTTTACAAAATACAACCACTGGTAAAAACAGATACAGTAATACCTACAGCCATTGAATTTGTCGACATTGCAGGACTTGTAAAAGGTGCTAGCAAAGGAGAGGGGCTGGGAAATCAATTCTTACACAACATTCGTGAAGTTGATGCCATAATTCAGGTTGTAAGGTGTTTTGATGACGAAAATACAATCCACGTTAACGGCAAAATTGACCCGATTGACGACATTGAAACAATAAATACCGAACTTGCTCTTGCCGATATAACAACTCTTGAAAACCGATTAAAACGAATTGCAAAGCAAGTTAAAGGTGCAGATAAAGAAGCAGTACTTGAAAATTCAATCATAGAAAGATTAATGCCATATCTCGAACAAGGCAAATTCATTAATGTAAAAGAATTGTTCAATGATGAAGAACAAAAAGTTTTACATCATTTTCATTTACTTATGACAAAACCGATGATATATTGCGCAAATGTTGCGGAAAGCGACCTTGCAAACGGTAATGAATATGTTGAGCGCGTTAAAAATTATGCAAAAGAAAATGGCGCAGATGTTGTTATGATTTGTGCGGGTATCGAATCAGAGCTTGTTGAATTGGGCGAAGAAGAATCTAAAAATTATTTAAAAGAATTAGGCGCTGATTCATCCGGCATAGAAAAAATGATTAAATGCGTATATGACCTTTTAGGACTTAGAACATATATTACCGCAGGAGAAAAAGAGGTTCGGGCTTGGACTATTACGAAAGGTACAAAAGCACCGCAAGCGGCAGGTGTAATTCATACAGATTTTGAAAAAGGCTTTATAAAAGCAGAAGTTGTATCTTACGAAGATTTCATTAATGCAGGCTCATGGGCTGCCGCAAGAGAAAAAGGTACAGCGCGCCTCGAAGGAAAGGATTATGTAGTGCAAGACGGAGATATAATGTTATTTAGATTTGCAAATTAACTTGCAACATATTCAATATATCTCTCAAGTGCTTTATAACCGTCATAAAATTCACCTACAGCTGTTGAATAATTGCTTGCACGCAAATATTTTAATTCTTTAATTCTTATTTCAAAAATTTCATCAGCGTATGCCTTAACATAAGCATCATTTGAATTTGACCAAATCTTTAATTGTTCCAATTGATGATTAATTTGCGAAATTGTAGAACTCTCGAGAACATCAAAACCATATTTTTTAAGTATTGACCTCTCATAATTACTAATCCTTGAGTGAACAGCACTAAAACCGAATATACGCTTTATAACCATGTAATTCCCTGCAAGCTGCCTATGCTTTTGAGGTATTTGACCTCTTGCAATTAAAGAGGACATGCTTAAGTTGTCGTACCTGCTGTACGCGCTGCTGCGTAAATCACTCTTGTAAGTTTTTTTGGAAAATTTTTGAAACACTTTTCTATTCCATCTCCCCTTTAAAAATTATAAAATAAAAAATTTAATTTACATAATCATTTACAAAAATTAAGATTAATGCCCCATAAACAAAACATGCTATTATAAATCGGGAGGAAAAAATGGACATACAGAGACTAAAAGATGAAATCAAGACTGTTAATAAAAAATACCTTGAAAATGAATTTGAAATAATTTTAGAAACAGAAAAAGAAATTATACAAAATTGCAAAATAAAATATTCAAAGCTTGACCCCCTTGGAGATGTTATCGAAAAAGAAGGGAAAATTTACAGAGGAATTAAGCCACAAAAAATAAGTTTTTTTAAAGAATTATACACTTCAGGGATACTGCAAGTACTCGCAAAAAATGAAATCATGCCAAATTTTAAACTTACAGAGTATAAAACAAAAGTACATCCGATTGTCATAGAGATAGAAAAAATAAGAGTGGTACCTCCGGCATTTTGGACATACTCAATGTTAAGAGAAGAAGCAATTTTTAAATTACAACTCATAGAACTGTTAAACGAATTTAATTACACCCTAATTGACGGGCACCCTTACAACTCGACTTTTACGGGAAATAAACCGATATTCATTGATTTTGGAAGCATAATACCGCGCAACAAAACAAACGGCGCAAAAAAAGAAATTATAAAATACAATGCGCTTGCAATGATAATGATGGAAAATAATAACATCTTTGCACGCCCATATTTGTACACCGAATTATTCAACATTCAACCCTGCACAAATATAAATAAAACAAAAGAATATAAAATGAATATAAACAAAAAGATAGGGTTTTTAAATTTATTTAAAAAACATAAATTTAAAACAGGGAAATATACCACTAAAGACTTTATAAAATTGTTCAAAAAAACATACATAGAAAAACAAACATTTTGGAAACATTATAAAAAAGACTTAAAAAAATTGGTAATAACACCAAGATACCAAAGGGTAATAGATAAAATTAAAAAATATTCGCCGGATGCAAAAAGTTTTATTGATTTAGCCGGAAACTCGGGATATTTTGCAAATTGGATTAGCGAACAAACAAAAATAAAAGAGATAATATCAACCGATTATGATGAAATGGCGCTAGAAACCGGACGACTTTATTACAAGGATAAAAAAATTTCATTCTTTGCACTCAATTTTGTTGAAAGAGCCGAGGATGCCGAGGTTTTTAAGTGTGATGTTCTATGCGCCCTTGCAATATCACACCATATATTATTAAAAAACCAATACAGTATAAATTCATTCTTTTGCGACCTTAAAAAATATTCAAACAAACATGTGTATGTGGAATTTTGTCCGCTCGGGCTATGGTCACAAGGTTGCAGAATAGAAGTTCCGGAATATTATACGGAAGAATGGTTCGAAGATAATTTTAAAAATTTTTTCAAATTAATAGAAAAAGAAGTTGTAAACAAAGTTATTATAGACGGTAAGGAGTTAAATCACAGAATATTATACGTAGGCGAAATTCTTTAAATTTACAAAATAGCTTGTATATGGTTAAATAATAAAGTAGTGATTGAGGATATAACCATGGAAAGAACTTTTATTGCAATAAAGCCCGATGGTGTTAAAAGAGGATTTATAGGAAAAATTCTGCAAAGATTTGAGGATAAATCATATAAAATTGTTGCTCTAAAAATGCTAAATGTTACTACGGAACAAGCCAAAAAACACTATGCAGAACATGAAGGTAAACCCTTTTATAAATCACTAATTGAATACATAACATCAGGTCCTATAGTTGCCATGGTTCTGGAAGGCGAAAATGTTATAAACGGTGCGCGTCACATCATGGGCAAAACCAATCCTGATGAAGCAGACGTAGGAACAATAAGAGGCGATTTTGCACAAGTAAAAGAATACAATATTGTTCATGGCTCGGATTGTCCGGAATCTGCTTTGCGAGAAATAGCAATTTATTTTAATGAAAACGAACTTTGCGAAAACTACAAAACAATGCTCGAGATAGTTATGGAACAATAATGCCCTCCTACAAAGATTTTTTTAACTACAAAATTATTGCCAAATCAACAAATTCAAATGCGCGCGCAGGAACATTTGCAACGCCCCATGGAATAATTGAAACCCCTGTTTTTATGCCTGTAGGAACAAATTCCGCAGTCAAAATGTTAACTATGGAACAGGTGTTAAATACGCGTGCGCAAATTATTCTCAATAACTCTTATCACATGTATTTAAGAGCAGGTTGCGAATTAATAAAAAAAGCCGGTGGCTTACACCAATGGCAAAATTGGCACAAACCGATTTTGACAGATTCGGGCGGATTTCAAATTTTCTCGCTATCCAAACTAAGGAAAATAACCGAAGAAGGTGTGCACTTTTCCGATCCGAAAAACGGTTCTAAGCATTTTATTTCACCTGAAATATCAATGAAAATTCAAGAAGACCTTGGCGCAGATATAATTATGGCTTTTGACGAATGCGTGCCATATCCTTGTGATTATGACCATGCAAAAGATGCCATGGAAAGGACACATCGCTGGCTTGAAAGGTGTTTTACCGCTCATAAAAATTCGCGCCAGGCACTTTTCCCAATAGTTCAAGGAGCTTTTTTTGAAAATCTGAGAAAGGAAGCCGCAAAAATTGTTTCATCATTTGATGCCGCAGGTTATGCAATAGGCGGAGTTAGCGTAGGAGAACCCACTGAGCTTAAAAATAAAATTGTAGAATATACAACACCATTTTTGCCAGAAAATAAACCCAGATATCTTATGGGTGTCGGCACTCCGGTAGACTTGATAAATGGTGTCAAAGCAGGAATAGATATGTTTGATTGCGTACTTGCAACAAGAAACGCACGCCATGGAACTTTTTTTACAAGCAATGGTAATAAAATAATAAAAAATAAGGAATTTGAAGAAGATTTTTCGCCGCTTGACGAAAAATGCGATTGCTATGCTTGCAGAAATCATACAAGGGCATACATAAGGCACTTATACAGAACATCAGAAGCAACAGCGGCAACACTTTTAAGTATTCATAACATTCATTTTCTTGTAAACCTTATGAGAAATATAAGAAATTCGATAATACTCGGGAATTTTGAACAATACTCAAATGATTTACTAAGCAACTTTTAATCATTATCAAATGGTCGCAATTCAATATATTTTTCACTATAATTACGTCTTTTTGAAAGATTTTTGAGTATATCCTTGTTATTTTTCATTGAAATCCAAGACTCAATAAGCCTTGTGTCCTCAACAGGCATACCACCTTCAATTTTTTTACCTTCATTAACATCGAATATGGCACTATATGCAGCAATTTGCACTAAAATATAAAGCGTTTCACTTTCATCATTAAACGCTATAGTAAGCCTGCGGTACTTATTCGTATCTACTATATCATTGTATTTGCCGAGAAGCTTAGCACGCTCATTTTCAACTCTGTACTCATTTAGCAAAAAATCTTTTAAAGATTCTTCCGCTTTAATAATATCAGCGCGTCCCATATTAATAAAATAGTTTATTTTACAAAAAAAGTAAATACTTAGAACTACAAAAAAGGCATGAATTACTAAAATTTCTTAATATTTGGATTGACTTTAATTTTTGTTTGTTGTGAAATATAAGTTACATAATACTAAAAACAAGGGGAAACTATGCCAACCATTAATCAACTAGTTAAAAATGAAAGAAAAAAAATTATAGACAAAACAAAATCGCCCGCTCTGACAAACTGTCCGCAAAGACGTGGAGTTTGTACAAGGGTATATACAACTACACCTAAAAAACCTAACTCTGCAATGAGAAAAGTTGCACGTGTTAGATTAACTAACGGATTTGAAGTAACAACATACATTCCGGGTATAGGACACAACCTTCAAGAACACTCTGTAGTGCTGATCAGAGGTGGCAGGGTTAAAGACCTTCCCGGTGTCAGATATCATATTATCCGCGGCACATTAGACACTGCAGGAGTTGCAAACAGAACACAAAGCAGATCTAAATACGGCGCAAAAAGAGCTAAGAAATAAGAAAGGTTATAAAAGTAAATGTCAAGACGTTCTAAACCGGCAAAAAGAGTTCCCTCGCCGGATCCTATATATAACAGTGTAGATATAGCAAAGTTTATCAATCGCCTTATGAAAAAAGGTAAAAAATCTATCGCACAAAAGATTTTTTACTCGACAATGAGCAAGGTTGAAGAAAAAACAAAAACCGAACCGATGGAAGTATTTAAAAAAGCCCTTACAAATGCTACACCTTTAATAGAAGTTAAAGCAAGACGTATCGGCGGTTCAACTTATCAAGTTCCTATTGAAGTTAAAGCAGATAGAGGACAGGCACTTGGTTCTTGCTGGATTATTGAAGCAGCAAGAAAAAGAGGCGGCAAATCAATGGTTGAAAAACTTACTAATGAAATTATTGATGCCTCAAATGCAACTGGTGCAGCATGCAAAAAACGTGAAGATACCCATAAAATGGCCGAAGCCAACAAGGCTTTTGCACATTACAGATATTAATTTACTAAAAAAGCGCACCTTTTGGTGCGCTTTTTTAGTTTGAAAATTAAATATAACGTCGGGCTGTAGCGCACCCGAGCAAAGCGAATTATAGTGCGAGAGCACTTAATGAGCAAAGCGAGGGCTTAGGTGTGTGAAGTCCGCAGACAGCGAAGCGATGAGCTTCGGTGGCAAGGACGTAATCCTTACCATGCTTGAAAATTAAATATAACGTCGGGCTGTAGCGCAGCTTGGTAGCGCACCACCTTGGGGTGGTGGGGGTCGCAGGTTCAAATCCTGTCAGTCCGACCATTTACAACCTCCCGCTTGGGAGGATTTTTATTGACAGGATTTGAACACCATGCAAAGTCTTGCTTTGCTCAACACGTTCGCAAATGTCCTGTCAGTCCGACCATTTACAACCTCCCGCTTGGGAGGATTTTTATTGACAGAAAATAAATAACTAAAACTTCAATCTTGAAGTAATCGGCTGAATATATTCGGCTCTTACAATTGAACGAGAGTCAACAATCGGTCCGGGGGGCATAATCGACCATTTAAACTGGGCAAATTGAACCCTGCAAGCAAATTTTTCCAACCAAGATTTTTTTTCTTCAAATGTTACATTGTGACTTTTTTCATATAAAAATTTTTCATTGAGCATCTGCTCTGCACTTTGTTGCAAATTCTCCAAACGCCAAATAACTTCGTCTAAAAATTCATAAGGCATAAGGGCTTCTTCAGCCAGCAAAGGTTTGCCGGTTTCCGGATTAATTGCAAGCTCTGCCCCCGGAGGTTTGAGCAAAACAGCATTAGGAATAGCATTTCTAATAGGTGCATTGTCATTCATCCATCGTGCAAGAGCAAAAAGTTTTGTCTTTGTTACATCACATATTGGCGCAAAGCCACCTGACATATCACCGTTAATAGTAGCATAACCCATATACAATTCCGATTTATCTGAAGTAGCAATAGGTATTGTATAAGAAAATTCATTAGAAATTCCCCATAAAATCATTGCGCGGGACCTTGCCTGAATATTGTCAAAAGTAAGCGGCGCTTTATACCTGTAGTCACTCCAGCAAAAATCAATTTTATCAAAAAGAGTATTAAATGTAAGTGAGGCAGCATCAGTCATATCTTTTATGGGAATTTCAAAAAAGTTAATACCCAGGTTTAATGCCAATTGCTTAGCATCACTTTTGCTTTGCAAACTGGTAATTTTTGAAGGCATGGAAACACCCAAAACATTATTTGAACCAAGCGCACAAGCCAATAAATACGCACAACAAGAAGAATCAAGCCCGCCCGATAAACCCAAAACTGCACGTTTAAAACCATTTTTTTCAAAATAATCTTTAATTGCGCTAACAATTGTCAAAAAAGTTCTTTCCATATCCCAATCGTAATCAAGAGAAAACTCTTTTTGAGAATTTAAAGTTTTTTCAACTCCTTTTGGCAAGGGTTCAAGCTTATTCTGCCGTGACTTGTAAGGAGTGACCACAAAAAAATCTTCCTCAAAAGATTTTGCACGAGCAATCAACTCCCCATTGGCATCATATACTCTTGAAGCACCGCAAAAAGTAATACAATCAGTGCTTCCTGTTTGATTAACATACAGCAAAGGCATAGAGTATTTTTTTGCACAATTGGATAGCATATTATTCAAAAGCTGCTCTTTTTTTGCACGTGTCGGAGAGGCAGAAAGATTAATTAAAAAATCAGGTTTTTGTTCATCTACCAGAATTTTTACAGGATCGAAGGCATACATTGGTTTATCAAAAAAAGCATCATCATTCCAATTTTCTTCACAAATAACAACACCTGGCCGATAGCCGCCAAATTGAATTATTCTCTGCGAAGAAACAAAGGGTGCGCTTTCAAAATATCTGCCTTCACTAAATTCGGAATAAACCGGCAAAAGAGACTTTCTCATAATTTTTTCGATTTTTCCGTCCTTAATAAATGCCACAGAATTAAAATATTTCTTACCTGTGGCAGAGTTATTAAATTCGCAAAAACCTATTAGTGCACTTATTTCAGTACATTGTTTTGCAAATTTATGAAGAAATTTAATATTCTCATGAACAATAAGCGGGTAGCGCTCAATAATATCAATTGGAGGATAACCCAAAAGAAATAATTCCGGATAAACAACAAGCTTTATACCGAGTTTCTTTGCACGATTAAGATACTCAACTGCTTTATTGTAATTATATTCTACATCCGCAACAATTGGATTTAATTGAGCTAAAAGTATACTGTCATTTTGCATAAACAGATGATACTACAAATTACACTTTCGAACAATTAAAAATGAAATTATTTAAAATTAAATTATAAATAGGGGGAAAGATGAAAAAATATATAATACTTGCATTAATATTGAGCACTATGAACACGTTTGGATATTGCAGTGAAAATGCAATAGAGGAAAAAAAGCCACAGCAAAAAGAAAACACGAGTAAAGAAATTCATAATAATACAGGTGCTGCTGCGCCAGTTGAAAACTTTGAATTTAAACCCTGCAAGGGTGATGAAAAGATAAAAGGATGCAAAATTGAAGACATAATTGAAAAAGAGGAGAGTAAAAGTAATAAATTGCCATAATTAGCTTACTATAATATAATCAATATATAACTAATTTATGGAGATTTTTCTAAATGAAAAACAAAAGAGGATTTACACTTGCTGAATTAATGATAGTACTTACAATCTTGGGAGTAGTAGCAGCAATTTTAACACCATTAGCATTTAACGCTGCCCCGGATGAAAATAAGTTAAGATTTAAAAAAGCTTATTATACCTTGCAGAGAACAACCGATGCTATTATGAACTCAGATACTTATCCTGAAGGCGATATGAGTAAAGTATCAAACCCTGCAAAAACATTTTGCTATGCATTTTCGGATATGCTAAATACAATGTATGACAACTGCGAAGGCAGTAATGCAATAAAAATAAACTCGGGAAGCGCATTTGAATATAATCCTTCAAGCTCAACTTCTTCACTTGATACACTGGATGGATATTGCAGTGCAACATCTGTAAGCGACCCCATAAACGGCGGTTCAAACAATTTGCCAAAATTTATAACGCAAGATGGCATATTTTGGTGGGGCTTTGATTATGACTTTGATACCGTCGGGAAAAAAGTTAACAATATAAGGGTTGATTATAACGTAGTTTGCGTCGATGTTGACGGAGAAGGGGGAGAAAGCGCCTTTGCTTTTGGTATAAGAAACGATGGCAGAGTTATTGTGGGAAATAAAGCAAGGGAATGGCTCAAAGAAGGTGCAAATTCGGTAATACACAGGGAAAATGAATAGGTAAAATATGGAAGATATAAGAAATTTAGCAACAATAGGAATATTTGGTGGTTCGGGATTTTATAAATTTCTTGATGATATAAAAGAATATACAATAGAAACACCATACGGACTTACCAGTGATGCAATTGCAATAGGCTCTGTTGCAGGGAAAAAAGTTGCTTTCATGCCTCGGCATGGCAGAAATCATCATCTTGTTCCGCATAAAGTGAACTACAGGGCAAATGTCTGGGCAATGAATTATATCGGTTGCAAAAAAGTAATATCACCTTGCGCGGCAGGAAGTTTGCAAAAACATGTTAAACCCGGGGATATTGTATTTTGCGATCAATTTGTAGACTGGACAAAAGGCAAAAGAGAAGATACATTTTTTGAGGGTCCAATTGTTACACATGTAAGCGCGGCCGACCTTTATTGTCCATACATGAGGGAAATTGCAATAAAAAGCGCCGAAAATCTGAATTTAAGCATACATAAAACAGGTGCTGTAGTTGTAATTAACGGACCGAGATTTTCAAGCAAAGCAGAGAGTAAATTTTTTACATCACAAGGCTGGGAAGTTATTAATATGACTCAATATCCGGAGGCATATCTGATAAAAGAAATGAACATGTGCCCGCTTAATATTTCTCTTATAACCGACTATGATGCAGGGTTAGTAGGCGATTGCGAACCGGTTTCACATGGCGCAGTTATGGAAGTATTTAAAAATAACATAGCAAATTTAGAAAAATTATTGCGAGAAATTATTGCAAATACAGATGAAAATAGAATTTGCAAGTGCAATTCCACAAAAGAAGATTCAAGATTTTAGCAGGGGGAACAAATGAGTGCTTCATTGGCGGTTTACAAATTATTTGACTTGATTATGCTGTTAATGCTGCTTAAAATATTTTTAAGTTGGCTGCCAAATATAAATTGGAGTGCTCAACCATTTAAATTCTTGAATGAATTTACGGAAATATTTTTTGGGATTTTCAGAAAAATGCTGCCACCCATAGGGTACATTGATTTTTCGCCAATAATAGCCTTTATAGTTGTAAGAATGGTGCAAATTGGAATTTATAAACTTCTTGTCACTGTTGGCTTATAAAAAACTTGCAACTGTACTTTTTGTGTGGTAAAAAGTATATATTGAAATTACTAAATATGTATAAGCCCTGGTAGCTCAGCTGGATAGAGCAACTGCCTTCTAAGCAGTAGGTCATGCGTTCGAATCGCATCCAGGGTAGATAATTAGAGAGCGCAAGCTCTCTTTTTAATGCTTTTCCCTGAGCGATTCGCTCGCTGTTGTCTTAGACAACCTCCA
>CASFXY010000021.1 GCA_949298805.1 uncultured bacterium | reverse complement strand
CCACTGTATTGCCATCACCAGTTAGATTGTTTTATCTACTTAGCTTTTGTTGTAAATCTATATTAGAGATAAAGCAATCGAAGGTGATTGGTTAGCCTGTACAAGCAATGAAGCTGATGCCTGTTGGAGGATTTGATATTTGGTGTAATTTGATGATTCTTCACCGATATCGGCATCCATTATTCTGGATTTTGCAGCGAGCAAGTTTTCATTTTGAATATCCAGTGCTTCAACTGCAGATTCAAGCCTGTTTGTAATAGCACCTATTGTACCGCGTCTTGTTGAAATTTCTTTAATACCTACATCTACATCATCAAGAATTTGTCTGAATTCGGTCAAGTCAACAACATTACTAACGCCATCAGTAAATCTTATTGGATTACCTGCCCTGCCTGTTAAAACAGACACTGTAGCCTCAGTAAATACGCCGGTTACACTTATTGTATTTGTTGCCTCATCTGAATTTGCGCCCACTTGCAATACTAAATCATCGGCACCTCCGGTAGGGAAAAGTTCAAATTCATTAAATTTGGCACCATTTGAAATTCTATCTATTTCTGCGGTTCTTGCAAGAACTTCATCCTCCATTGCTTTTACCTCATCATAGCTGTAACCGCCGTTCATAGCTTGAAGTGTAAGGTCGCGTATTCTGAGCAAATGCTCTTGTATTACATCTAAGCTTCCCTCTGCAGTTTGCAAAAGATTTATACCTGTTTGTGCGTTATTTTGAGCAACGACAGAACCTCTTTGTTGAGCTTCTAGACCTTTTGCAATAACAAAACCTGCTGCATCATCTGCTGCCTGATTTACCTTGCTGCCTGTAGTTAAGCGCTCAACCGCTTTTGACATGTTTGTGCTTGCAGAATTTAAATTTCTTTGCACTCTAAGTGAATCAATGTTTGTGTTTACAACAATAGCCATAGTGATGGACTCCTTTCAAATTGACGGCTTAAATTCCTTTTTAGCCGTTTAAATCTAACTAACATGTGGGGATGTGATGGTTTTTGTTTTTGGCAATTAACAATCTTTAAAAGTAATTGGTGATTGACTACATTGTTAATATACAAGGTTTAAGGAGTCATTGGAATTATAGTAAAGTTAGAATTTCTTTATACTCAAGTATAAAAATATTGAGTAAAATGCTTTAGCATAATATAATTGTATAAAAGATTTTGGAATGGAAAAATGGCACTGCAAGTTAAAGAAAACAGTTCAAAAAGACTCCCCCCGCATAATTTGGATGCTGAAAAAGCGGTTTTGGGGGCAATTCTTATCAACCCTTTAAGTATGAATAGGGTTGTTGAAATTTTAGAAGCAGATTATTTTTATTCACCGTCAAATAGGCTTATATATGATGCAATGTTTAATCTTTACAACCAAAATAAACCTGTCGATGCGCTTAGCGTAAGCGATTATTTTCAATCTAAAAATCAACTTGAAGGCATTGGAGGTGCAGAATATCTAAGCGATTTAATGTCTGATACGGTTTTAAGTTCAAACATTGAATATTACGCAAATATTATTAAAGAAAATTCAATCAAAAGAAAATTAATCAATGCAGGCTCAAACATAATAGAGCAAACATATAAAAATGCACAGGCTCAAGATTCGCTTGAGGCTGCAGAAAAATTTATTTTCGATATTGCACAACAAAAAAGTTCACAAGAAATAGAGCAATTAACCAATTTGCTTATGGAAACAGTTGAGAAAATCGAATATCGTTGTGCAAACAAAGGCACTTATACGGGAGTTGCAAGCGGCTATGTTGACTTAGATAATTTAACTGCAGGTTTTCAAAAATCAGACTTTGTAGTTCTTGCTGCACGTCCGTCTATGGGAAAAACTGCTTTTGCACTTAATATTGCACAAAATATAGCAATACGACAAAATATTCCGGTTGTTATTTTCTCGCTTGAAATGTCAAAACTACAGCTCGCCCAAAGGGTAGTATGCGCAGAAGCGGAAGTTGATGCGCAAAGAGTAAGAACAGGTGAGCTTCAGGCAAATGAATGGGAAAAAATTACAAATGTAATGAATGAGCTGCATCAAGCGCCTTTGTTCATTGATGATTCTGCAGGAGTAAGTATTTCGGATATCAGAGCAAAGTGCAGAAGATTTAAAATGAAATATCCGGAACTGGGGCTTATTTTAATCGATTATTTACAACTTATTGAAGATAGAAGTTCAAACGACCGCAATCAACAAATTTCAACAATATCAAGAGGACTAAAAGCAATAGCAAGAGAGCTGGATGTACCTATTATTGCCCTTTCTCAGCTTTCCCGTAAAGTTGAAGACAGGACAGACAAACGCCCCATGCTCTCAGACCTTCGGGAATCAGGCGCAATAGAGCAGGATGCCGATGTTGTAATGTTTATTTATCGTGCAGAATATTATGACAAAGAAAACCCCGAGTTCAAAAACAAAGCGCAAATTATTGTCGCTAAACAAAGAAACGGTCCAACAGGTGATTTTGAACTTATATTTCAAGGTTCAACTACAAAATTTAAAAATAAAGTTAAACCTAATTTTTAAAAGCCTCAATTGGGGCTTTTAATTTTTCTTTAAAAATGTTTCTTCTGCTTTCAATTGGCGCGACATAAGATTCATAAAAATTTCTTTTGAATTTTCTTTCGAATAAACAGCCTCATAAATTGCATGAGATATGGGAGTATCAATATTTAATTTTTCAGATAATTCACAAATTGCTTTTGAAGTTTTCACACCTTCCGCAACCGAACCAAGTTCTGTCAAAATATCATCAATTTTTTTTCCTTGAGCAAGCATACGACCCACTGTATGATTTCGGCTCAAAGGGCTTGAGCATGTCGCAATTAAATCACCCATGCCTGACAAACCCCAAAAAGTTGAAGGATTTGCACCAAGAGCAGTACCGACTCTGACAATTTCCGCCATACCACGCGTTAAGATTGCACCTGTAGCGTTATCCCCCATATTAAGTTCCGACAAAAAACCTGCAGCAATCGCAATTACATTTTTTAAACTACCGCCAAACTCAACACCAATAACATCATCATTTGTATAAAGTCTGAATTTACCTTCAACATTGAGATATTTTTGCGCAAATTTAGCAACATCCGAATCATAAGAGGCAACACTTGCAGCAGTAGGCTTACCCTCCAAAACTTCACGCGCAAGTGTAGGGCCCGAAAGGACAGCAAATTTTTGTAAAGGTAAAACTTCTTTTATAACTTCGCTCATTCTCTTTAGAGAGGGCAATTCCAAACCTTTTGAAGTGTTTACAAGGACTTGAGAAGGTTTAATGCCTGCCTCTCTTAATTGTTCGCAAACAGGGCGAATTGCACTTGTTGACACAACCAACAAAATTATGTCGGCACCTTCTATTGCCTCTTGCATATTATGCGTAATATTAACTCTTTTATCTAAATCTACCTCAAATGGCACTTTTGATTTTTTATTCAAAAGTAAATCTTGACTTAAGTCTTGCTTTCTGGACCAACCCCAAACATCATCAAAACAAGGCGTAAGGAGTTTTGTTAAAACCAAACCCCAAGAACCTAAACCTAACACCGTAAGCTTCATTTATTAAATCAATCCCATCAATTTTAAATCTTGAGCAATTTTTTTATCAAACATGCTCGCATAAGCCAAATCTTGGCATGGATTACCGGTATAATTATGAGCTTGACGAGTCTTATTTTGTAATACAGCCTGACCTTTTGTAGAAATAGCGTTATTTTTACCATACCTTAAAATTATAGGCGCTATTTTCATCGGGCAAAGACTCCTTTTCAAATGTGCTCAACGTATCAATTCTAACACAAAATTTTTAGCATGACAATAGAAATTTTGTTTATTTTTTAGAATTTATTATGTAAAAAATAATACCTGCAAACACGGCAAGATTAAGGGATTCTACATTGTTTTCAGTTTTTAAGGTTACAAACAAATCCGAAATTTTTAAAATTTCTTCACACAATCCGGAAGCCTCTGAACCAAGCGCAATTACATATTTTTTTGGATAATTTATTTCACTGCAGTCTTGTGCGGTTTTTGCATAATCGCCCAAAGGTGCAACCGTTGATATTATTTTATGGGTTTTTTTGATTTTTTGCATTAACAAAGTATCTATACCAAGGTGTATAATAGGTATTTTAAATATATTGCCTGCGCTCGAACGAATAACTTTCGATGAAAATTCATCCACACATTCGCCGAAAAGCAAAATCCCATCCATACCGAAAGCACAGGCGCTGCGAATTATTGTACCTAAATTACCCGCATCTTTTATATTATCAAGCAAGATAATTTTGTCTTTTTTTAAAATTTCTGCCAAGTTGTATTTAGGAAAAAAGGCAACAGCAACTAAGGATGAAGCACTCTTGACGGTAGAAATTTTTTCTATAATTTTTTCGTTTACTTTATAAAAATCAACATCCTCTAAATTTTTAAAGCGTGAGACATATTTTTCGTCAAGATAAAAAATACATTTTAAATTAATGCCGGACTCAAGAGCGCCCAAAATTGATTTTTCACCTTCAAGAAGGATTAAACCGCTTTCTTTTCTGTATTTTTTTTGTTGTAACTTTACCGTATTTTTGACAGTTTCATTATTAACAGAAGTTATTTCAAAAAAATTATTTTCCGACATAATATAAATCCGTTTTTCCTTTATTATAGCGAATAAATTTTTCTTTGTCGCGACCAAAAAATTCTATCGCAGCCCGCACATCCTCAGTATTAGGAAATTTTACCGAACTTTGCACAAACCAATAATTTTTATTTTTATCCAATGAATTTAAAAATATTAAATAATCGTAAGAGTTTTTATTCATTTTCTCAACACTTGCATCGTCTGCAAAAAATCCGTAAAGTCTGGAGTAATAAAGATATTGAGGAAGTGATGTTTCACTTAAGATAATTTTATCTCCTTTTTTATATTTTTTCTTTAGTTCCAGAAATATTGTTCTGTCTTGAGAAGGAAGTTTTTTCATAGATTTTTGAACATTATAAACAGGATATATTGAAAAAATGATAATTAAAATACAAAACCACAAAGCAACAGGTTTTTTAGAAAAATAATCAAAAAATTTAACAAAAAGAACTAAAAACATTGGAGTTAAAAACAGCACTAATCTGTCCTGATAAGGATACAAGCCAAAATACGAAAGCAAAAGCAAAATAAAATAAGGCAAAGTAAGTAAATAAAACTTTGTTCTATTCAGTTTAAAAATAAAAACTGCACCAAACAAACAAATTAGTCCAAAAATAAATGCCTGCACTCCAAAAGGTAACTTAAGGGGTTGAAAAATATAATAAATATTTTCAAAAAATAAATCAAAAAAGTTTGAAAAATTTCTTAAGATATATCCATGTGCCCAAATCTTAGACATAAACGCGCGCGTATTTTCAATTGCACCCAAATGCATTGCAAAAATAAGAATATTGAGAAATTGAATAAAAAGGAAACATAAAAAATTTCTTAAATATTTTCTATGTTTTGCAACAAAAACAAAAAGAAATATGGTATATGCAAAAACCATAACCCCCGAAGCATAAGAATACCAAGTAAAAAGGGCAAAAATAAACCCAAGAAAAAAGGGGGCTTTCAATTTTAACCTAAAAATCAAAAGCGGCAAAGCAATTGCTGCAAAAACATCAAGCGCGTACGGTTTAAATTCCGTTGAATAAAAAATTAAATTTGTATTTATTGCAAATAAAAAAATAGCTAAAAGCCTTGTACAGCGTGAATATAAAAAATATTTTGTAAAAATATAAAATATTGGCAAAATTAAAATCGACACCAAAAAAGGAATGGCGCGGAATGTATATTCAAAAATCGAAAAAATACTCACCAACATTTTCGTTTCTAGCAAAAACATCGGCGGTGCACTTTGATAATAAGAAAGCTCTTTAAATAAATCAAAAAAACTCTTATCAAGAACATTTATCGCAAGCGCAGCTTCATCAAACCAAAAAGAGCGATTAAAAATGTACAAATCCAGCCGCAAAAAAATTGCAAGTACAAAAACAACAGCCAATGCCCAAAAATATATTTTATTATCTTTCAGTACATTTTTCACTTAAAACTTTCCAAACCTTATTCCACTCATCAAGCCACTTGTGCTCTTTTTTTGTAAGCAAATCCCGCTCAATTAATTTTTCCTCAAACTCAAAATGCGAAAAACTTTCTCTCTTGCCTCGGGCTGTTACAAGCACGCTGTTTTCAAGCCTTATACCAAATTTATGAGGTTTTTTTGAGCAGTAAAGCCCCGGTTCAATGGTATGAACCATACTTTTATATAACGGAAATTTTTTATTCCCGTAACTTGTAATTACAGGCGGGGACTGATGAACAGACACCCCTATACCATGTCCCAAAGCATGAGGAAAATAAAATCCTTGTTTTTCGTAAGGTTTCAATATTTTTCTTGCTATCGCATCAAGATTTGCACCATCTTTTGCATCGCTATGATAAGAGTGCAAAAATGCCTTTAAAACTGCGGTATAAATTTCTTTTTGCTTCTTTGTCGCTTTATCTGCACACAAAAAAACCCTTGTAATGTCTGTAGCAAGTCCCATTTCATAATATCCGCCACAATCAAGCAAAATTAAATCGCCTTTTTTTAAAATTTTATTCTTATCGTAATTTGAATAATGAATCGAAGATGAATTATCTGCAATTGCAAGTATTGTTTTAAAACTTGTAGTTTTTGCGCCAAACCTAATAAGTTCTTTTTCAAAAATTTCTTTTAACTCAAATTCGCTTAATCCTTCTTTTATCTTGTTCTTAAAAGAATTAAGAGCACAATCAAGCCTGAAAAAAGCACTTTTATAGTGTTCGATTTCACATTTTTCCTTTATTGCGGCATATTTTGCTATGTAATCTTTTTTAAGTATATAGGGTTTTTTAATTAAATTAAAATCGCCACATGTAACAGAATTTTCCAAAACAGCTATTTCATCTTTAATTGAAAGAATTTTTTTCCCAAAATCATCCAAAGGCAAAAGCTTGTAACCAAATGGAATATTTTTAATTTCTTGATTACAAAAAAGTATATTTTGACCCTTAAAATCCAACAGCAATTTTGCTTTAAAATTCGAGTTTTCAACCATTTGAAAACTTCTTAAATTACAAAGCCAAGAAATCTGTTCCAAACTGTTTACAAGGTAATAACGTGAATTTATATGTTTTTTAATTAAATCTGTTTTATTTTTACGTCCCTCGACTGCAAATATTTTCTTTTTAAAATCTATGTTTTTATTTTCGCAAAAACCGTCAAAATCATTGTAAAAAGACAATTTAAGCCCTTCTTTTTCCAGTCTTTTAAAAAATAAAAATAACGTCGAATTACTTATAAAAAGCTCATTCTTACCGACTATTTTTGCAATTGATTTTACAAATCCCTCTCCTTGATTGAGTTTTACAACTTCAACATTTTTTCCTTTAGTTTCAAAATCAGCTTGTTCATGGTATCTGGGGTCAACAAAAAGTATTATTTTCCCGTCATAATTAATTATGCCCTCTCCGGCAGTGCCGGAAAAGCCGGTCAGCAAATTTAGCGCAGACCCTTTATAATGACAGTTAAAATATTCATCCGAGCTTTTTAAGAGTACAAAGCCGTTTTTTGAATTTTCAAGTATTTTTTTGTAAAAACCTCTCGCTTCTTGCATTTTAAACCTCATTTAAGATAAAATTTGCACAATCACACTCCTTGTGCGCGGCTTATTATCAAAATCAATCAACACAATTTGCTGCCAACTGCCAAGCTCAAGCTCGCCTGCAGCAAGCGGTACCGTTACCGAATTTCCAATCATAGAAGCTCTAATATGCGCATGAGCATTACCATCATGCCATTGTTTATCATGTTCGTAGGTTTTATTAATAGGCGCAATTTTCTCAAGAGCTTCCGGAAAATCTTTCACAAGACCCGGTTCATATTCAAGGGTTGTAATTGAAACGGTAGAACCGGGGGTATATATGTGCACTATTGCATTTTTTTCACCGCCAAGATGCACAAAATCAGTAACTTTTGCAGTTATATCAATAATATCATTAAAACCCCTTGTAGAAAGTAAAAACTTCTCATTTCGAACAGGCATAAATTCTCCTTTTAATATCAAACACGCCCCTCAACATGAAGCGTGTTTGAAGTTTTAATTATTATAGCTTTATTTTTTTAAATAAACAATGTCGCGCAGACTAATGCTACTATCGACATTAGTTTAATTAAAATATTAAGCGAGGGGCCTGATGTGTCTTTAAAAGGATCGCCTACGGTATCACCCACAACAGCTGCAGCATGTTCGCTTGAACCCTTACCCCCTAAATGACCGCTTTCAATGTATTTTTTCGCATTGTCCCAAGCACCGCCGGAGTTTGCCATCATAATTGCAAGACAAACACCAGATGCTATTGCGCCCATCAGCATGCCTGCCAAAGCTTGTGCGCCAGATGCCTTATCCGTAAATGCCGCTACACCTAAACCCACGACAAGAGGTGCAGCTATTGCAATTAAACCCGGTAAAAACATTTCATAAATCGCGCTTCTTGCGGAAATATCAACGCATTTTGCATATTGCGGTTCACATTTGCCTTCCATAATTCCTTTAAGCTCTCTGAATTGACGTCTGACTTCATCAACCATTTTTTGAGCAGCTCTGCCGACAGCACCCATAGTAAGCGCACAGAATAAGAAAGGTAATACCGCACCAAAAAGCAAACCTGAATTCACAAAAGGATTTAAAATATCAACCTTATCAAGTTCTACAACAGTTGCAAATGCGCTCAAGAGAGCAATAGCGGTAAGTGCAGCAGAGCCTATTGCAAAACCCTTGCCGATTGCAGCAGTTGTGTTTCCGACAGAATCAAGTTTATCAGTTCTTTCACGAACTTCACCTTCTAAATTAGCCATTTGTGCAATTCCGCCTGCATTGTCCGAAATTGGACCGTAGGCATCAACAGCAACAATCATACCGACTACCGAGAGCATGCCGACAGCAGCCATTGAAACACCGTAAATTCCAAGGGTATAAGCATTCAGACCGCCTGCAAGAATAAATGAAAGTATAATAGCGGCACAAATTAATATAAGCGGCAAAAAAGTTGAAATCATGCCGACACCCAAACCTGCAATTATTGTTGTAGCAGGTCCTGTTTTTGTAGCCTCTGCTATTGATTTTGTAGGATTATAATCATAAGAAGTGTAATATTCAGTTAAAAAGCCTATTAGCGAACCTGTTATTATACCTGTTAAAATAGACCAGAAAATTCCAGTAAAGTCGGGAAGAAAAAATTTAATAATAAAGTAAGATGCCGCAATTAAAATTGCCATAGCAACAACCGTTCCTCTTTGCAATGCAGCCATAGGGTCTGAATTTTCTCCGGTTCTTACAAAATTTATTGCAAATATTGAAGCAAAAATACCTGCTGCTGCAACAAGTACAGGCAAAAATGCGCCTTGAAGATTTAGACAAATCGCACCCAGTGTAATTGCAGCGATTATTGAGCCTACATAAGATTCAAACAAATCTGCACCCATGCCGGCAACATCCCCTACGTTATCGCCAACATTATCCGCAATAACCGCAGGATTTCTGTGGTCATCTTCAGGAATTCCGGCCTCAACTTTACCTACAAGGTCAGCACCGACATCCGCCGCTTTTGTATAAATGCCACCTCCGACACGTGCAAACAGCGCAATTGAACTTGCACCAAGACCAAAACCGTTTATTATTGCAGGATCTTTAAAAATTATGTATAAAATACTTAACCCCAAAAGACCAAGTCCCACAACGGTTAAACCCATAACTGCACCACCCGAAAAAGCTATTTTAAAAGCCTTATTTAATGATTTTTTAGCAGCTTCGGTTGTCCTTGAATTAGATTTTGTTGAAACAAACATTCCTACAAAACCTGCTGTTGCAGAACAAGCTGCACCACAAATAAAACATATTGCTGTTTCTAAATCTATAAAATGAAATAAAAGTGCAAAAATTAACAACGCAAACCAAAATAAAATTTTATACTCTCTTTTTAAAAATGCCATAGCACCTTTAAAAATGTGTCCGGCAATTCTTCTCATATTATCATCGCCTGAATCCTCAACGGCAATTGTATAGATTTTAAGAGTTGCGAACAAAAGTGACAGAGCACCTGCAATTGTGCCTATCCAAAGCATCGCAGCAGTTTTCACATCCAAAGGAAATAAAATTGCAAAGCAAAAATAAAGAGCTACTGCAAAAATAATCCAGAAAAGAGTTTTCCAAACACAACTCTTTAGAGCAGTTTTAACCATTTTCAATTCTTCCTATCCATTTTTCTACCCGAACAGCACAATTATAACATATTAATGTTAAGAATGTAAATTCGGAATCCATTTTGATTTAATTTTATTAATAAAACCTCTCTGTTGCATAATATTTATGGCATTGTTTACTTCTTCAAAAAGTTCGTCACTTTCTTTATTTTGCCTTATTGCAACAGCATAATATTCCCTTGTGTATCTTTTTGGTAATATCTTATAACCCTGATTATCTGTCAAAATGCCATATAACATGCTATCATCCGCCAAAATAGCTTCTATTTCATCATTTTTTAAAAGTTTAAAAATTTCAGGGTAGGTTATAGAAGCCCTTAAATTTGCCCCCGGTGCCAAACTTCTTATCGCCCTTTCTCCTGTAGTGCCTAAAATAAAACCTACGTCTGCCCCGTTTAAATCATTTAAGGCGGCTATTTTTGAACTGTTCTTAACCATAATAGCCTGTCCTGCAACATAATAAGGACTTGAAAATCTTACAACACTTGCGCGATTATCGGTTATACTCATTGCAGCAATTATCATATCAACTTTTTTGGAATTCAAATCACTTATTCTGCTTTGAGGAGTAACACAAAGCAGCTCAACTCCATTTTCATTCCCTAAAATCAATTTTGCAATATTACGTGCAATATCAATGTCAAACCCTTGAATATTTCCTTTATCATCAACAAAACCAAACGGTTTTGAATCACATTTAACTCCTACAACCAATTTATTTGTTAAAATTGCATGAGAAAGAGCATTTTCTTTTTTTCCGACTGCATTACATCCGCAAAATAAAGAAATTGAAACAAGTGCACAAAAAATAATTAAAATTAGATTTTTCATTGTAAATATTGTATCATAATTTTATGAAGAAGTTTATTTTAAAAATGATGCTCATTACTTTAGGGGCATTTCTTGCAGCATTTGCAATCGAAGGTTTTTTAGTCCCCAATCAAATGATTGACGGTGGTATAGTAGGTATTTCAATGATGACAAGCTATTTAACCAAAATCAATCTGGGATTTTTACTTTTTGTTCTAAACGTTCCTTTTATACTTTTGGCATTAAAAATCTACGGCAAAATGTTTATTTTCCAAACATTTTATGCTGTTACCGTTTTTTCAATATTTGTCGGATTGGTAGGCGGAAAAATCGGTATTGTAACTCATGACGGCTTGCTTGTTGCGGTTTTTGGCGGAATGATTTTAGGCGCGGGAGTCGGACTTGTTTTAAGAAATAACGGATCTTTAGACGGAACAGAAATTTTAGCAATTACGTTAACCAAAAAATTTCCTGTATCAGTCGGCGAAATAATTATGTTTGTTAATATTTTTATATACACCTGCGCAGGCTTTATATACGGTTGGGACAAAGCAATGTACAGCGCACTTACTTATTTTACCGCATCTCGCACAATTGATGTCGTCTTACAGGGGCTAAACGAGGCAAAGTCAATTTTTGTTGTGTCAGATAAAAATCTTGAAATAGGCAGCAATATTATTTCTCAATTAGATAAAAGCGTTACTTACATAGATGCGCAAGGCGGTTATTCGCACCAAAAGAAAAAAATGCTTTACTGTGTTGTTCCAAGAATTGAGCTGACAAAATTAAAAGATATTGTTAATTCAATTGACCCTGAAGCTTTTATAGCCATTGAAAATGTGCATGAGGTGGATGGAAAAAGAATTAAAAAATATTAAATTAAAATTAATTTTAAAAAGTTTTCTTTAAAAAAATATTAATATAATAATATGAAATACAAAGATTATTATGAAATTTTAGGCGTTAAACGCGATGAAACACAGGCAAATATAAAATCTGCCTACAGAAAACTTGCGCGCAAATATCACCCTGATGTAAACAAAGAAAAGGGTGCTGCAGAAAAATTTAAAGACATAAATGAAGCCTATGAAGTTCTGGGCGACCCTCAAAAACGTGCAAGATATGACCAGCTTGGCTCAAGTTGGCAACAAGGTGCAGATTTTACCCCTCCGCCCGGGTTTGAGGGTTTTGATTTTTCAAACTTTTCTGGTTCAAATGCACACTTTAGCGGCAGCGCAGGTGGATTTTCAGATTTTTTCAGCGCAATTTTCGGTGATTTAATGGGTGGCGCAAGCACAGCCGGCTCACGCGGGGGCTATAGAGAATTTAACTTCGGTGGCGGCAATAGCGGCATGGGTGGAGATTTTTCTCAATTTTACAATAACCAAAGTATGAACACTTCGCGCACAAGAGCGAATACAAAAAATCTGGACATAACAAAAGAAATCATTTTAAATGTTAACGATTTAATAAAAACACCAACAAAAACAGTTACAATTGTTGATTATGAACCATGCAGGTATTGCGGCGGGCATTCAAAAGGCGCATTTTGTACCCATTGCTCAGGTACGGGCATTGAAAAAATATCAAAGAATTTATCGGTAAAAATTCCAAAATATGTAAAAGAAGGGCAAAAAATACGTCTAAAAAATGAAGGCAAGGCTGATGAATACGGACAAAAGGGCGATTTATACTTAACAGTTAGGATTAAAGACCCCAATTACAAAGTAGTCGGAGATGATTTAGAAAAAGAAATAGAAATTTTACCCTCGCAAGCTGCTTTAGGCACAAAAAAAGAAATAACGACAATTGACGGTAAAATAAATATCACAATTCCTAAAAATACCGACAGCGGAAAAGTTTTAAGACTTAAAGGACTTGGGTTGCCTAAAAAAGACGGCACATTGGGCAACTTAAACATAAGAATTAAAATAGTTTTACCAAAAGAATTAACATCAAAAATGATTGAATTATATCAAAAATTACAAGAGCAAGGCAGTTAATTATCAAACTTTGCCAAAAGTGCATCAATTATCTCAACAGCATCTGCCACAATTTTGTAATCACAGTTCTGAAATATTGGCGCATTTGAATCATTATTAACTGCTATAACAATTTTTGAAGCACTCATGCCTGAAATATGATGAATTGCCCCTGACACTCCAAAAGCAATGTAAATTTGAGGGGCGACAGTTTTGCCGGTTTGTCCGACTTGTATTTCCTGTAAAGCAAAGCCTTTGTCAACTGCGCCTCTTGAAGCGGCAATTGCGCAACCCGTAAGTTTTGCAAGTTTTTCAAGTTTTTCAAAATTTTCTCTTGTTTTGAGCCCTTTTCCGCCGCAGAGAATAATTTTAGCATTTTCAAAAGTGCCTTCCCTAAGCTCATAAGGTGAAAATTCTAAAAATTTAACCGGACTTTGTGAAAAAATATCATCATTAATTTGAAATTCTTCCGTTAAGGTTATATAGTTAAATTCCGATTTTTTAAATACTCCTTCGCGTACGGTAGCACACTGCGGATTTTTTTTGCATAGAATTGTTGCCATAAGCACCCCGCCAAATGTCGGGCGAGTGGCTGCAAGTTTAATTTCGCCTTTATTTTCTACAAGTGACAATGCGGTACAATCTGCTGTTAATCCTGTTTGCAATCTTGAAGTTACAAGCGGTGCAAGTTCTCTATACATATTTGTTGCGCCAAAGAGAACAATATCAGGCATTTTCGCTTTAAATAATTCTAAAAGGGCACTTGAATAATAATCGCAATTATAATTTAAAAATTTTTCATTTTTTAAATAGAGTATTTCTTGAGCACCGTATTTAGACAATTGACAAAAATCCGCATCAATTCCGCTGTCTAAAACTATCGCATAAACTTTATATTCAAGATTAAATTCGTTTTTTGCCTGTTCTTTTAATATGTTTGCTGCGCTTAAAAGCTCAAAAGACACCTCTTTAAAGACATTTTGATTTTTTTTGTATTCACAGATGACAAAAATTTTCTTATTCTCCAATTTTGCCCCCGCTCTTTAAAATTTCATACAAAAAGTCTTTGGGATTTTCAACATTATAAGCCTGTCTGTTATGTTTTAATTTGAATGCTTTCAATACAAAAGTCGGTGAACCGGCAATTCCTGTTTCATAAGAATTTAGGGAAAGTTCTTTCAAGCCAAAAATTTCAATTCCCAAATCTTGAGCCCTAACATAATCAGACACAAAAAGCGGTTTAATATTGCCTTTGCCTTTTAAAACACATGTAACACAAGGGGTTTTAACCTCGACAATATTAATTCCCTCAACAAGAGATTGTTTTAAAATAGTGATTTTACCATCACAATTAACAATTTCATCCACACATGATATTACAGGAATATTCAAAAAACCGGCAATTGTAGGTCCTGTCTGTGCAGTGTCGCCGTCTTGGGCATATTGACCGCAAATAATTATATTAAAATCGGGTGCAATTTTTTTAATTGCAGTAGCTAAAATTTTTCCTGTTGATAAAGTATCAGAACCTGCAAAAGCTTTGTCACAAAGTAAAACACCTCTGTCACATCCGCGCGCAAGCGCATATTCAACAACATCCTTTGCCTGTTTTGGTCCCATTGAAAGAGCAGTTATTGTTACATTATTAAACTTTCTTTTTATCTCGAGCGCACGCTCGATTGCCCAATTATCACATGGATTTAAAACAGAAAGCATTCCCTCTCTTAAGAGATTATTTTCTTTACTCCACCTGACATTATTGGTATCAGCTACCTGTTTTATACAAACAACTATGTGCAAATTTTACTGCTCTCCGTCTTGTTCAAAATAAATTATAACATATAACCGAATTACAAACATTAGCAAAATTAATAATTGGCATGGCAAATTTTTCAAATCAAATGTTTTTATTTTTATATATACTTATATTAGGTTAGGCAAATGATTTCAAACGGATATCAAAATTACATTAATTATGGTGCGGTAAAAGATGTTGTACCCCAGCAGGTTAGTGAAAAATTACCGCAGAGTATACAAAACTATGATGTAAAAGAAAGAGTTGAGGACAATCCTGCCGTTAAGGCAGCTCAAAATGCCAATTTTGACCCGTTTACAATTGGTTTGACAGGTGCTATTTGGCTTGGATTTGCCCAAGGTTGTCAATTTTTAAACAATAAATTAAATTGCGATTGGGATAAAAGCTGGCTTGGCAAAATAGGTAAAAAAGCAGAAAATTTAGCCCAAAAACACTTAAAAAACAACGGCAATAAAAGAATAAGAACTTTTATAAATAACTTGGTTGATAAATCCGCCATATTAAGAAGTTTAAAAACTCCGACAATGCCTCAAAATTCAATGGCAATAAGCCAAGCAAGAGGCATAACGGGCTACATTATGTCTGATGTAAGTTCTATGCTCGGTTATCACTTAAAAAACGGCCATGGGGACGACATATTAAAACTTGTTAACGGCATGAACGATTTTAAAGGTAAAACAGGCAAAGAAGCACTTGACTATATTGATGACTTATTCAAAAACTGCGAACAAAATAAAGCTCAAATTCAGGAATTAATCAAAAGATTAAGCAACTCTGATATTAAAGTATCCGTAGACAATTTAGTTAACGGCAAGCTGATAAAAATACCAAATATTCCTTTCTTAAAAAGAAAAGGTTCTTTTAAAGAAATGGCAAATAAATTAAATGCTGTTTTCAAAAATGATGCAGCTCTTGGTAAAGAAGTTACAGCACTTGGAAAAAGCATGCCAAAACAAGCCTTAAAAACACTGGAAGGACTTACAAACGGTGGTGCCGGCGGCAAATTACTTATTGTAATTCAAGCCGCAATTTTTGCTCAGGCAATTAAGAAAGCTATTGATGCGCCAAAAGGTGAAAAGCTTTCCACATTTACCGAAAACATAGCAAATGACTTTGGATTTTTCTTATCCTTACCGCTACAGGTTAAATCTTCTCATTTATTGGGCGGTTTAAAATACATAGGCATAAATGGTGCTAAAAATGCAACAGAACAAGCCCAAAATGTCAAAACATACAGAAATATGATAAAAGAACTTAATAAAAAAGTTACCGAAGGAACAATATCTCATATTGACTATTTAAAAGAATCCAAAAAAATAAAAGATTTCTTAAAAGGCGATTCAAAATGGTGGCAAAAACCGTTTAAAACGCTTGGCAAAATTTTCTCGACAGGTTTGGATGCAGAAACAATAAAACCATTTATCGACACTGCTGACAAGTCTTTTGGCACTTCAGTATTCAATGGTATCAAAAACATTGCAAACAAAATAAAAGGACCGGGTTTAGGTACGGTATTAAGATTTGCAGTAGGCACAATGGTTGTAGGACCTATTATTGCCAAAGGTATAACAAAAATCTCGCATTTGATTTTTGGCAGACCTTCAAAATCAGTGCTTGACAAAGAAGATGACGAGAAAAAAACCAAGGACAAAAAACAAACTAATCCCCTTAATATGACTCAAGAAGAAATGATGCAAAAACTTGCGGCAAATCCTGAACTTATCAAAAAAATGGAAACAGACCCACAATTTTTAAACCAACTTTTAGAAAATCCCGAGTTATTGACAAAATACTTGAATGGCGAAATGCAAGTTGAAAATACAACACAAAACGGTAATTCTATTTTAAATTCAAAATATTTGACGCAAGGGCAAACAACACAACAAATTCAGCCTCAAGTGCAAAATATATCTGAACAAACTAACAGCAGGCAAAGTTTAAATGCTATTGACAATAATTCACAAAGCAAGATGGATTTGTTTGGTTTGGGTAAGAAAAAAGAAGAAGCTGCTGCAGCCGAAGAAACAGTTCAACAACAAGACCCGCTTGAACCTGTACGTACATATATTCCCTCATCGGAGTGCACGATAAAAACAGACTCACAAAATCAAGAACTGGACCCTGAAGTCAACAGTGCGCTGTTAAAAGCAGAAAAAGCAGAAAAAAGAGCTCTTGAACAATTGGGAAGTTTATAATTTTTGAAAGACCATAACATATTCATGGTCAAAAGTATAAAAACCTCCGGCAAGAGCACGATAACGCCATAAATTTGCTTGTTTGCCTTTAGCTTTTTCATTCCCTGTAATATTTTTAACAATTACAGCTTTTGTAATAAAACCTAATTCCTCCATGCGCCTTTGACATTCAAAACTCAAATTCACAAGACGCGAATTAGCATACTTGTCACCTATTATAAGCGTTGCAAATCTTCCTTTTTCCAATAAATCATAACCATTTTTTGCAACTTTTTTAAAAAGTTCATAGAACTGCTCGGTTGTTTCGCAATTAGATAAATCTTCTTTTTTATCGCTGAATTTTATAATATCATCGTAAGGAGGATGCAAAACAAGAAATTGAGCAGCTTTTGCCCCCATAACATCAAGTCGGGCCTCAATTTTTTCTTTTGCAATATTTGATGCACTATCTGCGCAAATTATATTCATTTTCGAGACAAGTTCGCGCTTTGAAAATTTTGTTGAAACATAATCAACCATATCTTGTTTTAATTCAACCCCAATGCAACGTCTGCCCATATTAAGCGCTTCAATACCTGATGTACCCGAACCAAAAAATAAATCCAAAACAATATCATTTTTCTTGGTAAAACGTTCAAAAAGCTGGGTTGCAATTTGCGGAATATAATTACCATGATAGTCATAACTATGACCATTTGACTTATCACGAGAAGAAAATTCCCATAAACTGCCTGTTTTAATATGCGAATATAATTTCCAATTATTAAGGTCAATATCACTGTACGGCTTTGTTTTAGGGGCTTTTACAACCCTTAAACCTTCACTAATCTCGAGTTTTCTTTTTAAATTTCCTGCCATACTCTACTCCCCATGGTATACAAATACTATATACGTTTGTAGAGTACTTTAAATCATCTATTTGCCTGAAATGTAGTTTATAATTTCATCATAAGATGTCGGATTGCGTTTCAAAAGTAAATTACCTGAACCCCCCTGCTCGTAAACTTTAAAAATTTTAGCCGAGTGTATAAGTCTTGATATAATATCAGCCTGCGAATAAGAATACTTGTCCGCACGAGAAGCCATAACCAACATAGGAGTTGTATTTAATCTGGGCACAATAAGAGCTATGTCAAGATTTTTAAACGATACATAAGGAGACACCAAAACCATTTTTTTAGGTTTTATTTTCATAATTGAAGCTGACAATACTGCAGTGTTTGCACCTAAATCAGCACCTATCATATAAATTTCATCAGTATTTATTTGCGGATAATTTTTCCTTAAATAATCTATGGAACTTATTACATCTATTGGAAACTTTGCCCAATCATCTTTTTCAAAGTTCATTCTTGATTTAAATTTCAAATTTTTTGTATAAACACTCCTGCCATGCCCTCTTAAATCAAGAACCAAAACATTATAATTTTTAAGACGTAAGTTCTCCGGTAAATTGCCCCAATCGCTTGCCTTAGAGCCAAATGAATGCAATAAAATCACAAGCGGGCGAGGAGGTTTTCTCTGTGGCGCAAAGTATAAATCTCCTACAAGAATAAAGCCGTCTTTTGCCTCGAACTCAATTTTTGTTTTAATCTTTGGTTTTTTAACTTTCTTTTGTTTTTGTGCAGCATCAGCGCCCAAAAAACTAAAAGCAAAAAATATCATCAAAAGAATTAAAAATATTTTTTTCATATTTATATTTTACCAAAATGCATATAAATATTGAATATTTTTTGAAATTTAATACGTATGGATGATATGTTTAAAGGTTTAAATTCTAAAGCCGTAAAAATAACCATAAGGACATAAGTCCTAACTCAAAACCTCCTCCCCAAGTCTAGTAGCCGCCTTTTATGACGGCTTTTTTTTATTAATTTTGATAATTTGTTAATAAAATTTTTGAATAATCTTCGTCAGGATGAGTAAAAAGGGTTGTAGACTCGCAACAAAGTTTCTTTCTCATATTATAACCGTTAACATGCTTATACATTCCAAGATAACTGTTAATTTGATTTCTGAATTTATATAACTCATTTGAAGAAAATCTGCTACCGCTTTTCTTCCATTTTTTAACCGTATTAAAAGATTTTTTTATAATTCTTGTCCTCAAATGCAAACTGTTTGGCTTAATTACATGCCCCACAAAATCAAACCCTTTACACACTGTATTTAAGTTCTTCTTTTTATGATTTAGTGAAAGAGCAAGATTTTTTTGCAAAAATTTGTTAATTTCAGCGTAAGCATAGTTAAGATACCCCGAATCTTCATGCATTAAGAGCATATCATCTACGTATCTGCAATAATATTTACATTGCAGTTTGTGTTTTACAAATTGATCAAGAGGATTAAGATAAACATTTGAAAAAAATTGACTTGTTAAATTACCGATTGGCAAACCCTTTGCAGGATGAGTATTAAAAAGACTTTTATATTTTGGTAAAGCATCATAAAGCCAAGGTGGAGATTTCATATAAACATTGTTTTTAGGGTCATGAAACAATACTTTTTCAATTAACCTTAAAAGCCAAGGCTCAAAAACGTATTTGCATATTTCATTATATAAAATTTTTTTATCTATACTGTTAAAAAAATTACCAATATCTGCCTTTAAAAAATAAGCTTTACGACTATAGTTTCTTGTTATCTTTTTTGCATACTTTTCCGCTCTTTGTGCGCCCTTTAAAGTCCCCCTGCCCGGAATACAACTGTATGTATCCACAATAAATCTGTTTATAAAACGGTCCTTTATAGCAGCATAAATAAGATGATGAACAATTCTGTCCCTAAACGCGCCGGCCCAAACCTCTCGAAGTTTAGGTTCGGTTACAACAAAACAAATACTTTTGCCTATTTCATAAGTATCATTTAATATTTCATCATATAATTCATAAATATTTTTTTCTAAATTAAATTCAAAATCAATTGCTTGCATTGTGTTACGCTTGTGTTTTCTGCAATCATAATACGCAAGAAACAACTTTGTCAGAGAAAATTCCTCCAACTGTATATTTTTAACTTTATTTGTCATTTTATAATCCCTAAACTATTCGGCATTTTTCGAACTGTGTGAAAGCCATCCGTTGAGCTGTTTTTCAATATCTTGTGTCATCAAAGTAAGTTCAATATATTTGTCCTTAGAAATATTTTTAAGTTCGTGAGAAAGCCTTAAAATAACATTTATGTACTGCAACCTCTCTAAAAGTTCTTTAATAAAATCTACTCTTGCACAAAGATTTTGAGCTGAATTTGCCTTGTAAATCCAAACAATAAAATCTATAGCATTATTATTCAACCGCTCGCCCAAAGTAAACCTGAAATCTCTCTGGAAATGAGAAGTTAATCTGGTAATTTCAACCAAAAAATCAAAAGATTTTTTGTATACATTAAGATGATGATATTGTGCCAATGTTATACCCTGTCTTTATACACAAAGTCCATTATACAAAAGCAAAATAATTCTTTCAAGCATTATTGTTTCTATTATAATTTGAATAAAGATTTGAAAAGGCTTATATAAGCGTAATTTCAATATATAAACCTAATTTGTATATTGTATCGATATGTAAATAAACTTTATAAAATGTTAAAAATACGTATACATTTGTTAACATTTCTTAAAAATGCATAAAAAAAGGGGTGCATTTTGTCTACCTGGAGTGCACCCATTATATGAATTAAGATACGAAAACTTATTTACTTTATTTAATATTCAGTCCAATACAAAAGAACATATCCGTTTTGTCCTTCTCCTCCACCACCCGGGTTAGGATAAAACGTAGTATTCTCACTCCATCCTCCTC
>CASFXY010000020.1 GCA_949298805.1 uncultured bacterium | reverse complement strand
TAACACAGGTGCTAACACTACCATAATAATTGAGATAACAAGCACGGAAACAAGCAGCTCTGCGAGCGTAAAAGCGTATCTTTTCATATAAATTCCCCAAGTTATTTAATAAACATGTCTATACATAGACAACCTTGAGTTATTTTATCATTAGAATTCTATATATGCAACATGTCAATTTTGAAAATTCGGGGATAATTTTTCAAACGCTTGCAAAAGTAATTCGTACAAGAAGGGAAAGTTTAGGAAAATCTCAAAGGGTCCTTGCGGATGAATTTGCATTTCAGCGTTCTTTATTGTCACGTCTTGAAAACGGGGTTAATGAACCAAAACTTGTATCTATTTGGACTGTATCAGAGGCTTTAGGGTTAAGACCTTCGGAGCTTATTAAAATGGTTGAAGACGAGCTTCCCGAAGGCTTTAGTCTTATTGATTAAAAAGGTACGGTATTTTCTTGTATAAACCTGAAAAGCTGGTATTCATCTTGTTCTACGGGGTTATTTTTTTCTCGTTCTATTTCTTCTTTGCCTTCTTTTGTTTCGGATTTAAGCTCAACCATTTTTTCGCCTTCTCTCCTTCCGAAAACATTAAATTTAAAGCCATCGATTAAGCCGTAGTCCGTTTCTGTTTTATACGTACCTACATTAAATGCATTTGCACTACAGAATGTGCTTAAAAAGATTATCAAAAATAAAGCACTTTTTATCTTTTTCATATCTATATTTTAGCATAACGGGTTCATTATAACAAATGATGAAAAAAAACCTTTTTGGGTATTTAATATATGTATGTTTGATATTGATTTTGAACAGGAAGACAAAGAATTAAAACAAATCGGGCTTGAACTTATGTTTATGACGCCAGAAAAATGTGCTTGTGATGATGGGATTAGCGCAGTAGAACTTTCCAGATTGCTTAATATAAATATTGATATTGTAAAAAAGAAACTAAAAATTTTATATGAACATAATATTGTGCGTGTGATAGGTATTAACCCCAAACTTTGGAAGTTTGACGAGTACAGTTTTCAGAGAATGGACGAGGATGATCCTGTTTATCAACTTTTGTGTTCATTTGATGATGTGGATTTTGACAGGTATTTTCAGTATTGATAAAACAGAATGACGAGATTGAACTAAGAATAGAAAAATTAACATACGAAGGTTCTTCGCTTGGACGTTATTACAGCGAACAAACACCTGAAGGGTTTGTTGTTTTTGTAAAAAATACTGCACCTGATGATTTTGTAAAAGTAAAAATTGCAAGAGTTAATAAAAGCTATGCAAAGGGTGATTTAATTGAAATTATAAAACCTTCAAGCAAGAGAGTTAAACCTTTTTGTCCGCTGTTTAATGCTTGTGGCGGGTGTTGTTATCAGTATTTAGACTATGAATATTTGCTTGAACAAAAAAATAACATGTTAAAAGAAGCATTTTTGAAACTTGAGGTGCAGCCAAAGTTCCTAGAACCGATAAAAAGCCCGCAAATTAAGGGGTTTAGGCATAAAGTTCAATATAGGGTATCTCAAACAAAAAACTCAAAAAGGCTTTTAATCGGTTATTACAAAGAAAAAAGTCATGATATTGTGAATATCAAATTTTGCCCAATTCAACCGCAGTTGTGTGATGAAATTGCTCAATATATTAGAGATAATTGGATATTTGGCGGATATGTCGAGAAAACCCACAAAGGACTTTTAAGAAGTTTAATTTTGAGGTTTTCAAGTGATTTAAAAAGTATACTTTTAACTTTTGTAATCAACTTAAAAAAAGAAGAATTTTTACGATATAAAAATGAATTGAGCATCTTTTTTGAAAAAATGAGTCGAAAATTCGTGCAAATTAAGGGAATATGCATTAATTTCAATCCTGATAAGACAAATAAAATATTGAGCGATGAATTTTCTTGTGTTTGGGGAGAAAATTTTATTTATGAAGTTCTTAAAAAAGATGATTTTAAAAGAATTTACAAGATTTCACCTGCAAGTTTTTTCCAAGTTAATCCATATTGCGCTATTGAGCTTTTTGATGAAGTTAAAAAAAATATTAAAGAAAATTCAACAATACTTGATGCTTATGGTGGTGTCGGCGCAATAGGAATTTGGGCAAGTGATAAGGCAACAAAAACATATCTGGTTGAAGAAAATTCTCAGGCTGTAGTTGATGCCAAAGAAAATTTTAAACTTAATAATTGCAAAAGTTATGAAATTTTTTTAGGCGATGCAAAAGAGCAATTTAAGAAATTTTTGAAGAATAAGAAAAAATTTGGCTGTGTCATTATTGATCCGCCAAGAAAAGGTTCTGACCCTGAAGCTTTAGAGATGATTGCAAATTTGACAAATTCAATTATATATGTAAGTTGTAATCCTCAAACCCTTGTCAGGGATATAAAAATTCTTGAGAATTTTGGTTTTAAAGCGAAAACTGTTCGAGGGGTCGATATGTTTCCGTATTCATACCATATTGAATCAGTTACGGTGATTGAGCGTGAATAAAAAATTTATCATAAAAACTTTGGGCTGCAAAACTAATGCCATTGAAGGGCAAATAATTGCCGATGAGCTTTTTGAGATGGGCTATTCAGAAGTTAAGGATTATAAAAGTGCTGATATTTTTGTTTTAAATTCCTGTTCTGTTACATCTCACAGTGATTCTCAATGTTTGTATCTTTTAAATCGTGCAAAGCGTGAAAACCCTTTGATTAAGAACATTTTAACTGGTTGTGTAGCGCAAACTCTTGATTTACATAAAAATTTTGATACAAAAAATATTGATTTAATTTTGGGTAATAATGAAAAATTGGAATTAAAAAAATATATCAACAAAATTTTTGAAGATGAAAAAATAAAAAATGCAGGTGATATTTTTAATATTAAAGAATTTAATTATAAAATTGTAAAAAATCCTTATCAAACACGTCCGAGTATAAAAATACAAGAAGGCTGCAACAACAGGTGTGCATATTGTATAATACCTTTTGCACGAGGTAATTCACGTTCAAACAGTATAGAGAATGTTGTTTCACAAATTAATTTTTTAGCACAAAAAGGGATAAAAGAAGTTGTCTTAACAGGGATACATATTGGGCAATGGGGTTTGGAGTGGGGTTTAGAGCTTGTTGACCTGTTATGTGAAATTGAGAAAACAAATATTATACGTTATCGCTTAGGCTCGTTATATATAAATGAAATTAGTGCTAAAATGTTGGAATTTTTAAAGAATTCAGAGAAATTTTGCCCGCATTTTCATCTTTCCTTGCAATCATTATGTGATAAGACTTTGAAAAATATGAACAGAAATTATTGCTCATCTGAAGCAATTAACATTGTAAATATGCTCTACAATTCTTTTGATGAGCCTTTTTTGGGTTGCGATATTATTGCCGGTTTTCCTGACGAGAGTGAAAATGATTTTAAAATAACTTTTGAAAATTTAAAATCCTTACCGCTTAGCTATATTCATGCATTTCCTTATTCTAAAAGGGAAAACACGCCTGCTGCAAAAATGAAAAATCAAATAAAAAATTCCCTCAAAACAAAGCGCGTAAAATTGCTAAATGAACTTTGCACAATAAAGCACAAAGAATTTTTACAAAGAAACAAAAACAAAAAACATGAGATATTATTTGAAAGAAAATCTGCTAAAAATGGCGCATACAGTGCTGTTACAAGAAATTATATAAAAGTTTTTATAAAAGACAAAAGAGATGATTTAAGAAATACTCTAAAAGTAGTTAATATGAGTGAATTTTCGGAAATATATTAAGAAATATTACAAAAAATATATATTTTTTATTTAAAAAGTCAATAATTTTGATGCACTTTTTTTTATTAAAGTACGAGAGATATTAAAAGAGGGAAAAGAGCAAATGCTTACTCAAGCGCAAATTAATGAGAATATAGAAAATTTCTTTATAGTAAATTCTGCAGTTAATGAGTATAAACAGACAAAAACTGCAATAACAAATGCTATTAAACCACCAAAAAAGAAAGTTTACAGAAGTATGGAAAAGCTTTTAAAAGAATGCTATTTTATCGGTTCGCTTAAATACGGTAATAACTTTATAGCTTAAAAATCGTAATTTTGTATGAAACCGCAACGACTTTTTGCATCTTGAGCGTATATTCTTCTTATCTTTTTTTCTGAAATTTCTTTTTGCTGCTGTTCTTCTTTTAAAGCGTTAATTTTAGCTAAATCGCCCTTTGGACTAAATTTATTAAGACACTTTGTACAAACAAAACTGGACTTTTGGTCGTCTTCTATTTCAATGCCGCAAAAACGGCACTTAATTAAAAGTTTTGGCATAATAGAAAAAAGCCTGCCTTTTTCAATTAAATCTTCAAGCTCGTTTTTATTTATGTCTAATTCATTAGTAATTTCTTCCAAAGTTGTTTTTTGATTTGTATTTTTAATGACAAATGCTTTAATTTTTTCAACAAGTTCAAGTTCTGCCTTAAAACAATTATCGCAAATATCTCTTGAGCCCCTTATAAATAAAGACCCACACTTTTTACAATTAATTAATCCGCTTTGTTGACTCATAATAATATACTAACATATATTATAAATAAATTAATACTTGTATTAATTGAATTTTAATTATAAAATAAATTATTATAAGCCGGATTCATCTTTTAATTAGGGAGAATTTATTATTATTGCTGATTTTTTGATGGAAACATACCAGAAAGCCAAGAAGGATAATTTTTATGTACACTAATAAATGCACTAAATGCGGCAAAGAATTTGAGACAAAAAATCCAAAAAGGGTTATTTGCCCTGAATGTCTATACCCCGACAGAACCCCAATTCTACAAGATTCCGGTGTAAATGCTGTTGCTGGTGTTCAACAAAGTGCAACGCAATACCCCAGAAGTTATAGTGCAGGTACAGGTAATGAGGGCAACTATAAAAGATTTAACAAAGACCAAAACCAAAGGGGTGGGCGCTCTAATTTTCAAAAACGTGATAATTCATATAACAGACGCCCTCAAAGGTCAGGTGGAAACAGGAGGCCTCAAAGACCACAAGGCAAACCAAAGCCGCTTTTGGTAAATCGTGAGCAACTTGTTCAAATTGAAGAACTTTATAAAAAAATGTTACCTTTGCCTAACCCTGATGCACATGAAGTTATTGGAGAAAAAATAGGATTAGAGCCTAAAAAGGTATTTTTTGGAATTAACTTAATCAGGCAAAAAATGATGTTGCCAAAAATCCCTTATCCTAAAAGAAAATTGGCAATTACACCTGATCAAATGATGGCTATTAAAAATTTATATGAACCTCTTTTGCCATTGCCCCCCATAGGTTGCCATAAAATCCTTGCAGCGCAGCTTAAAATGGATGAATGGCGTGTGCATGTAGGTATAGGACTTGTAAGAAAACAAATGGGCCTTGAGCGTTGGAACCAAGAAAGAGAAGATGCACCTGAGGAGTACAGGAAAAAGGCAGAATAGTTAACAAAACTTAATCTTTTTTCATACCGTGCAAAAAAAATTTTTTTAACGTTTTATCATGGCATACAGCTTATGCTTTAGGTTAATTAAATGGTAATTTCAAATCTTCCTCCTGTTTTTAAAGATTTTTCCATCGGATATGATTCTGACGGAACGGGCAAACTTTCTAACAATTCCATTGTTCTTAATCCTGTATCTGATAATCAAAAAATACAGAAGGAACAAACAAAGAAACATACATTTGCAAAAATTTCAGCAGGAGTAATTCTTGCCGGAGTGGCTTTTGTATCTTTAGTGCCTTTGATAAGGCATAATAAATTTCCCCAAGTCAATCCTAATTTGGCAAGTGGCGCAGGGAATTCAAGTAAATTTAAAAAGAACTTTATTAAATTTTCGGATGGTTTAGAAATAAGACGAGATTTAGCAATTGAATATATAAAAACAAGGTTTATTAAATTAAAAGAGCTAATAAGAAAAAATTTCTTTTCATATAATCAACAGGAATTAGAAAAGCATTCACCAATTAAAGATTTTCCTAAAGTATTTGTTTCTTCCGTTATTCACGAAATAAATGATTTTATGAATTTTTGTCATAAAATAAGTCATAAAATAGAAATTGATTATACAAATTATACTAAATCTTTGTAATAAATATGATATCATATATTTATGACACAAATTAAAAGTACAGTTTTCTTTGATAATAAAAAACTTGCAAATGTGTTTGAAAATAACGGTTTGGATTTTAGCAGAACTTGTTTTGCGCCGTTTTTTATTTCTCTTTTTCATTATTTTTTGCCTTTGAGGGCAAAATTTTTAACCGAATCATACGTTGCTTATGAAAATGGTAAAGTGTTGGGTTTTATTGCTGTTGAAAAAGATGAAAGAAACAGAAAAAGATTAAAAATAACAAAAGTTTTTCTTGAACAAAATTCTTTTGATATAGGTAAATTATTGGTACAATATGTAATTTCCAGATATTGTGCTATGGGTGCAATATCATATCATGTTATTGTTGAGGATTCTGATAATGATATGTTATCGCTTTTTGTTGAGGGTTGCGGATTTAGAAAAAACGCGCAGGAATTTATATATAAGATATCTGATAACGTACTTAAATATGATGAAAATGCCGTTTCGGAGGGCTTTAAGTTTTATAAGAATATTAAAAGTGCAGATGTTTGCAGATTGCACAATTTAAATATAAATTCTTATCAAAGACACAGTTTCTCTAAAACAAAAGAGCAGTTTGAACCTTATTTTGCTGCAGGCATGAGCGATAAGGTTTCTTTTTCTTATGTTCTTGAGGATGAACAAAAAAATAAACTCTATGGGTATTTTAATATTACAACCTATAACAATATTGATTATATGTTGGATTTTGTTTTGGATAATGCTTTTGAAATTTATTTCGAGGATGCATTGGCTTATATTTCGTATTGTTTAAGCAAACGCGTTAAAAATTGGAATTTATACGTAAAAATTAAAACTTATTTTACAAATTATAAAAATTACAAAGAATATTGCGAAAATAAAAGTTACGAACTTGTTAGGTCAAGTTGTATTTTAACAAAAGATTATCTCAGAGAAATAAAAGAAGGAAGTCTTTTAAACAGTGCAAAAATAGTTTTTAATGATATTACACCCGCTTTTAAGACAAATTAATTTTTTGAATTAAGACTGTAAAGTTCAAAATCAATATAATCATCAGGTTCGCTAAAAAATCTTGAAATACCCAGAGGTACTATTTTATATTTGTTGTTTTTATTTTTTTCATACCTTAATTTAAATGCTGATGTTACGACAATTTTGTCTTTATAATTGAATGAATCAACTTTTTCCAAAAATTCCATAGCATGCAGTGCATTGGAATTTAATCTTATTGCATCTATAGATATCGAAAATTCGGTAAAAAGATCATTTTGTTCATTTTTTTCTTTAAAGGATTTTATATCGCCGACAAAGTTCATTATAAAATCTTCAAAATATTGAAAATCCTCACAAATTAAGAACATTTTATCTAATATTATTCCTTTTGAATTTTTGTATTTTAATTTTACATTCCTGATAATGTGCTCATAAAATTCTTTTTTTAATTTATCAATTTCATTTTTGCGGTTGTTTACAATATTGTATCCCTCTTTTATTGTAATATTAAGCAATAAGGCAAAGCTTGAATATCTCGTTATTTCTTTATTGTATTCTTTTTCAAGAGAAGCATTGATTTTTTTTACTTCGTTACTTCTTTTTTTTAGAATTCTTTTTTCTTCTAAAGAATATAAATCAACTATCCTTTGGGCAAAAAAATCAAACAAATAATGAAAAACAATAAAAAGTCCAGAGCAAACTATATAGGACATATTTATGTTTTGACCTTCATAGTTAATAACTATTGGGTAGAGTGAATTAACAAAAATTGCAAAAGGTTCAAAAGGTATAGAAAGTGTACTATAAACGGATATTTGTAAAAAACCTATAAACCATAATATTGTATAAAAAAATGATATTATGGGGCATAATACTTTTAATATTATAAAAAAATTGTATATTAGCGTATAAATTTTTTTCATCTTAATTCCATGTTATCAATAAGTCGAGTATTTGTTGTTGGGATTTTTGCCGCAATTAGCATTAAAGCATTTTTGTCTTTTTCTTCCCAATCTTCAAAGGTTTCGGGGTTTACTATTTCAATATAATCTACAATCGTTCCTTCAAGTATTTTAAGCGCACTGTCACACAATATTTGTTTATTTTTTATTCCTTTTTGCCAAAGTTCTTTTGCATAATTTAAAGCTTTACTTAATTTAAGAGCATCTTGTCTTGCTTTTTCATCCAAATAAGAATTTCTGCTGGAAAGCGCAAGTCCGTCAGGTTCTCTTACAATGGGGCAAGGTATAATTGTTATATCAAAGTTTAAATCTTTTACCATTTTTTGAATTATAAAAAGTTGTTGTGCATCTTTTTCTCCAAAGTAGGCTTTTGAACATTTTGTTATGTTAAAAAGTTTTGATACAACCGTTGCAACTCCGTCAAAATGCCCCGGGCGACTTTTCCCGCATAACTTGTTTATTGAGGAGTATGGGGGACAAACAAGAGTGAGCTCTTTTGTATCTTGATACATTTCATCAATCGATGGCGAGAAAACAATATCTGCGCCAAGTTCTTCGCATAATTTTGCATCTTTTTCAAGTGTTCTGGGGTATTTGTCAAAATCTTCATTTATTCCAAATTGTACCGGATTTACAAAAATACTTACTATTGTAAAATTATCATCTTCAACACTTTTTTTAATTAAACTTGCATGCCCCTGATGCAAGGCACCCATGGTCGGCACAAGCCCTATAGGTTTATTTGTATTTTTTGTTATTTTTTTTAATTCACTTATTTTGTGTATAATTTTCAAGTTTTTCTGCCTCATCATTATCAAGTGTAAAACTTTCCGAAATTGAAGGGAAATTTCCTTTTTCAACATCATTACAATATGCTTTTGCAACATTGTAGATTATATCTTTAAGGCTTGAGTACTGCCTTGCAAACTTTGGGCAGAAGTTATCATATTTACCTAAAATGTCATCACTTACAAGAATTTGACCGTCACAAAATTTACCTCCGCCTATGCCAATTGTAGGTATGCTCAATTGTTTTGTTATAAATTTTGCACTTTCTTGCGGAACCATTTCAAGAACTACCGAAAAAGCGCCGATTTTTTCCAATTCCTGTGCCATATTTGCAATTTCTATCGTAGATTGTATATTTTTTCCTGACACATAGTGTCCGCCTATGGTATTTATATACTGAGGAGTAAAGCCAAGATGTCCCATAACCGGAATGCCGCTTTGTGTAATTCTTGCTATAACTTCCAGTATATAAGGGCTTGCACCTTCAATTTTAACCGCTTGTGCGCCGGCTTGGATAAATTTTCCGGCATTTTTGACAGCTTCTTCAATTGATATTTGATATGACATAAAAGGCATATCAGCAACAACAAGGGCATCTTGTACACCTCTTGAAACAGCTTTGGTGAACACAAGCATTTCTTCTGTTGTAACTTCTGTTGTTGAGCCGTACCCGAGAGCAACCTGAGCCAAAGAATCGCCGACAAGAATTATATCAACGCCTGCTCTGTCAAAATACTTTGCGCTTGAATAATCGTATGCAGTGAGCGCAGTGATTTTTTTGCCGTTTTTCTTAAATTCAATAATTCTTTTCGCAGTTTTTTTCATATACTTCCGTTATTTTGTATTGATTTGTTTTTTGGAACTTTTTTTGTACCACCAGTAAATCGATTTTGCAAGTCTTGAGGGCGAGTGTCTTACAAGCCCTTCTTTGTTATCTTCAATTAATTTATTCATAACAATTTCAAGACCCATTTTTTTAATTCTTGATGTATCTATTTCAACAGGTAATGAGTCTGCCTCCTCATATTTTTTTGCAAGATTTTGAGGCATAAAATTGTTTATTAAAATTGCATCAAACAGCTTTTTATCATAAATTCCGGTTGCAAGTTTTGCATGTTTAAATAAAACTTCGGCATGGTCTGCTACTGAGTAATTATCAGTTTCGCCCGGTTGGGTCATGACATTGCAGACATATATTTTTTTTGCTTTTGAGTTTAAAATTGCTGCTGAAATTTCTTTAACCAAAAGATTTGGAGTAATTGATGTATATAAACTGCCCGGACCCAAAACTATTAAATCTGCATTGTTTATAGCTTCTATCACATCTGCTGAAGGTTTGCAGTTTTTTGGTTCACAAGAAAGCTCTACAATTTTTTTGCCGACTTCAGGGATATGACTTTCGCCTTTTACAATTGAACCGTCTTCCATTTTTGCTATAAGGCGCATATCGTCTGTTGTTGCAGGCAATACCCTGCCCCTTATAAGTAAAACTTTGGAGGATTCTTTAATTGCGCTTACCATATCTCCGCAAATATTTGTCATAGCTGTTAAAAATAAGTTGCCAAAACTGTGACCTTCTAAACCTTCGCCGGTTTTAAACCTATATTGGAATAATTTTGTAACAATATCCTCGTCATCAGCTAATGCTGCTATGCAATTTCTTATATCGCCTGGTGGCAATACACCCATTTCTTCTCTTAGTCTTCCTGATGAACCACCGTCATCGCCTACTGTTACAATGGCTGTTATGTTATTTGTAATTTTTTTTAAGCCTTTAAGCATTGTTGATAGACCTGTCCCGCCACCCACTGCAACAATTTTAGGACCATGGTCAAGCTTCATTTTGCGATAAACAAGTTCCCCTAATGATTTTTGTTTTCTTTCTTCATTCAAATCAAGTGTTGTAAAATTGGTTTTTTTCCAAGCCTGAATGAATATTATTGCACCAAACAGTATAAAAGCTACTCCTACCGGTTCAGGAGGCATAAAATGCACAATTTTTTTTGCAGTTTCAACAATGAAATAAATTGGTTCAAGTTTAAATAAAAATGTAAGTCCCAGAGCCGCAAGCACAGAACCTATTATAATAAGAGCGAACCACCTTTTTATTTTAAGACCCGGGACGAGCCAGATTGCATCTTTGGGCATTTTAACTTTTCTTCTAAAGAATTTCATAGTCTTAAATTTGACCTCCGACACGGTTGTAGTTGATTGGCGTTGGTTTTAACACCTCGCGTGCGCGAATTGCGCTTTCAACATCACAAAAATGGATTGTATCGGGTTTAATTTCAAGTTCCCTTATTTGTCTTATTGTGCCATAGTCATTAAAATTAACCTCTAATGCGCATTTGACCCCTATTTCTTTTTCAAGTATATTTTTAAATTCAGGATTGTTAATATATAAATTTAACCATGGGTTAAATTGTTTAACCGCAAGGGCTACTTTTTTTGCAAAATCAATGTTTGAATTTAATTCTTCTTTCATAGCGCCATGTAATCTTACATGTTCGATTTCAAGGTTAAAAGTTTTTGTAAATGAAGCTATTGCGCTTATTTGGTAGATAACAGTTGTTTCGATTTCTTCGTCATTTAGTTCAACTTTTCTTGTGCCAAAACCTTGAATATCTTGATAACCAATGTGCGCGCCAAGTGCTACATCATGTTCTCTTGCAAATTCTATTGCTCTTTTTATGCTCAACGGATCGCCGGCATGAAAACCTGCGGAAATATTAATTGAGCTGACGTACTTTGCAATTTCAAGCTCTTTTTCGTTTTTATATACACCGTATTCTTGTGCGCAGTCGCAATTAAAATCAAACACTAATCTTTTCCTTAAAAATCCTCTAACTGATTATACAGAAATTATACAACAAAATGTTTAATTATGTTATTTATTATTCTAATTTTCATATATTTCAAGTATGCAAAATTTTTTTAGTAGTAGTCTTATAATTTTTAAAACAAAATTTTTCTTTGTTGCTTTTAAAATTATTTTATAAAGAATTTGTTTTTTTATATCGTAATATTTATTGCGTATTTCTTCCCGTTCTTTTATTCTTATTTTCTTATAATTTTCCGCATTACTGATACCGCCGAGATAAAAAACAGATATGGGGGTTTTTAAATATTTATATTTTCCGCCGGATTTAAAGTATTTAACAGTCCATTGCCAGTCTGCAAGTATCTTTTTTGTTTCGTCATAAAGTCCGTTTTTTATAAAACATTCTTTTTTTATAATGGTTGATTGATGAGGCAAAGATTTGTAAAAAAGTTCAAAATCGTCAAGATAATCAAATTCAATCGAACTTTCTTTACCTTTTTCGTCTTTTATTATAATATCGCCAAAAACAAGATTACAATTTAAGTTTGGCAAAATTTTCTCTATTGTTTCATTGCAAAAAAATTCATCACCTGCGTTTAAAAATAAAATATACTCACCATTTGCAGATTTTATGCCCTTATTCATCGCATTATATATGCCAAAATCAGGTTCTGAAATTATTTTTGAGATTTTATCTTTGTACTTTTCTATAATTTTAAGGGTGTTATCGCTTGATTTTCCATCAATTACAATGTATTCAATCTCTTTTATTGCACTTTGGTTTATAACGCTTAAAATTGTGCGCTCAATTGTTTTTTCTTCGTTTTTAGCTATTGTAATAATGCTTATCATCTCGTTGTGTTAAAGATTCTGTCCCCCGCATCGCCAAGCCCCGGGACAATATAACCTTTTGCATTTAGTTCTTTATCTATTGCACAGGTAATTATTTTTACATTTTCAAACGTTGTGCTTAGGTGTTTTATCCCTTGGGGCGCAGCCAAAAGGCATACAAAAATAATGTTTTCTTGAGGTATTCCTTTTTTTACAAAATTGCCAACACCGTCAACTGCAGAGTTTCCTGTCGCAAGCATGGGATCAAGTACAAAAACATAAGTGTTGTCAGGGTCTTTTGGCAATCCGCTTATTTTATTGTAATACCAAACAGGTTGTAAAGTTCGCTCATCCCTATACATTCCGAGATGATGAATATGAGCTTGAGGCATCATTTCTTGCGCTACTTCGCAAAACATCATCCCTGCGCGTAAAATAGGTGCAATTATTAGATTTAAATCTTCTTTAATAGTTTCACATTTGCATTCGCATATCGGTGTTTTTATATCTTTTTTTTGCGTAGGCAAGTTTTTTGTAGCTTCCAAAAATACTGCGTAGGAAATACGTTTTAAGGCGCATCGAAACTTTTCACCATCAGTTTTTTCATCCCTTAAAACTGATAAATTATGTTTAACAACCGGATGTTCTATTATGCAAATATTATTATACTTAGTTTTCATACTTTTTCCTTTACCATTCCTTTTAATGTTATTTTACATTAAAAAACCCCGAAAACCAAAAAAGTTTCGGGGTTTAGTATTATTTTTTTAATTTAGTCTGCATATAAAGGTGCAAGTTTCTTTTCTTGTTGAGGAATAACACCTTCTTCTATAGGCAGGTAGACTCTGTAGTCAATTTCAGGGAAACAGTTGTCTATTGCTTCAATTTTAACAAGTTCATCATTGTTAATTGAATTATTTTCAATCATATCGGCAATTTTTTCAAATCTTTCGACATGTTCTCTAAATCTGTCTGTAGCATAGTCTTTAGCCTGCCAAGTTGTGATTAGAAATGGCCAATCTGAACTTTGCAGAAGCAGATTTTCTCTTGCAAGTTGATTTAGTGCCCTTAAAAGAAGTTTGTCTTCCGGTTGTTTTTCGTATTTTGAAACAATATCAATTATACGTTTTTCGCAAGCATGGATAATTGGCCACATCCATTCCGTTAAGTGGTTTTGCCATACCCAGAAATGTCCGCCCTGACCCCAGCTGGATTCCGGTATTTGAATTGCTTCGGTTGGCGGATGAGCTTTTAGGTATTCTCCCGCTGTCATTCTTTCTACTTCGGGCAGGTATTGATAGAATTTTTTAATAACTTGCTTAATAAACTCAACACCTTCAAACCACCAGTGTCCGTATAATTCGGTATCAAAAGACACCATGCAAAGTCCTTCCTTGCCGTTATTTGCCATTTTATAGTCATTTAATAAATGGTAAATTAAAGTTGTGTAGTGGTCTGAATTTGAATTAACCTGATTCATTGCAAGTACGGGGTCATATAACATTTTATCTCCAAGGTCGGTTGTTGAAGATGTTATTCTCCAGTAATGCATGCCTGAATTAGGGTCTTTTCTGTGAAATTCTCTGTAACAACCGTCACCGGGGTAACCGTCTGCTGCTGACCATACTTGAAATCCTGCTCTGTCATTTCTACCCATCACGGCTACTTGTGCATCAGGCAACCAGTATGCACTGTACGTATCGTAGCCCGTTTTTTCCCTCTGTGGTAGAGGTATATATTCTATATTTCCGTAAACTCCTATTGTTCTCCTGTTTCCTATTGAGTTGCCGCCTTCTATAACATGAGATTCGGTAAAGAAGTATTCTATGCCATTATTTTGAAGTGTAACCTCAATAGCCGGACGCCATTTTTTCTTACCGTCTTTTCCGGTAAATTCATAACCTTGCCTGTATGCGCATTCAGGCAGCCAACAACCTTTTGCCTTTTTGCCGAAAAGTCTTTTTGTAGTGTCTGAACCTACTTTAAACTGCGCGTTTAAGTTTGTATCGGTTGCCAAAAGGGGTGAAAAACCATGTGTTGCCCCTGATGTTGTTATTTCTATACAACCTAAATCTTGGTATTTTTTAAATCCTGCAATAAGGTCTTTATTGAATTTATTTACGAATAAATCTTTAATGTGATTAAACCAGTCATAGTAGTATTTTGCAAGATATTTTAAATGTTGTGAGTGTGCAACTTCAGGATCGGGATAGCGTTCTAAATCGCCCGATACGGCTTCAATTCGTGAGTCAAGGTATTTAATAAAGCCTTCTTTTAAATGTTCATCGTTAAGTTGTTCTGCTAAGATTGGTGTAATACCGATTGTTAGTTTTGCTTTAATTCCTTCATCATATAATTCGGAAATTATTTGCAAAAGCGGAACGTATGTTTCAGCCATACATTCGTATAAATTTTCTTCCCCAAACGGCCACATGCCTGCCATTCTGTAATAGGGGAGGTGCGAGTGCAACATAAATACAAATTGCCCCACTTTTTCTTTAGCCATATTTATTGCCTCCGATTTTTCTAATATAATTTTTATATCATAAAATTAAAAAAAATATAACCCATAAGAATTAGTCGATTAGATTATTAGTTAGCCTAAAATACCAGCCAATTGGGTAATATAAGTTATATAAATTTTTGTAAAAAAATCCCCCTAAGAAATTAGGGGGATTTTATATTTAAGTAATTTTATTTTGCGCAAGCGCAAGAACAATCACAGCCAAGAGTTTTTGCTGCTTCATCAATACGAACTTTAATACGTCCGTCAACAGCAATGCCTTCGCCTGTTTTTTCTGAAATTAGCAGAGGATTTATGTCTAATTCATCAATAAATTTAAAATCATTTACAAGTTGAGATAATCTCAGAAGTGTTTCTTGGATTTGACCTATTTGAGCAGGTGTAGTACCTCTTGCGCCCTCAAGAAGTTTGTATGCCTTAACTGATTTAATCATATCCATTGCATCGTTATCGGTTAAAGGCGCAATTCTAAATGTTACGTCTTTCATAACCTCAACAAATACGCCGCCCAAACCAAACATCATCATAGGACCGTATTGAGGGTCTGTTGCAACACCACAAACCATTTCGCGTGAACCTTTTACCATTTCTTGAATAATAACACCTTCAAGACCATCTATAAGCCCTTTTGCTTCAAGTCTTTGAAGAAGTGCTTTGTATTCGTTTCTCAATTGTGTTTCATCTTTGATATTTACAACAACTCCGCCTACATCTGTTTTATGTGAGGTTGTTTTTGATGTCATTTTCATAACGACAGGATAGCCTATTTGATTACCTAATTTTGCAACTTCTTCTTCATTTGTTGCCAAACCGTATTTACAAGCTCTTATTCCGTATGCTTCCAAGACATCTATTGATTCTAAAGTCGTAAGTTGAGCTCTGCCTTCTTTTAATGAATTTTTGATAATATTTTCGACTTTTGTTTTGTCAACATTGAAAGCAGGAATTGCACCTTGCGGTTTTTCCATCCATTGACGTTGTTGGTCAAGTCTTGTCATTGCTTCTGCCGCTTCCTCGGCGTACATATAAAATGGCATATTAACTTCCATGTTTGAGATTTTTACAAAGAAGTCAGATGTTGTCATAAACACACCTATAATTGGTTTTTGAGGATTTTTTGCTTTAATTTCCATTAATGCTTGAGCAACGTCGATATCCTTTAAGCCTAAGAATGGCAAGTAAATTACAGCTATCATATCTACATTTTCGTCTTGAAGAACTGTTTCAAGAGTTTGCTTGTAGTGCTCAATGGGCGCTGATGCTATCATGTCTATAGGGTTTTTAACCGATGCTGCCGCGGGCAGAAAACTTCTTAATTTTTCTTTTGTTTCATCAGTTATTTTTGCCATTTGCATGCCTGATTCACATACGGCATCCGTTGCCATAATTCCGGGACCGCCCGAGTTTGTAATAATTGCAACCCTATTTCCTTTGGGAATTGGACAGTTGGAAAAAGCTTTTGCATTTGCAAAAAGATTTTTAAGTGAAAATTCTCTTATTACGCCACATTGTTTTAAAAGCGCAGCAGCAGCTTTATCTGCACCTGCCAATGAACCGGTGTGTGAACTTGCAGCCGAAGCACCCGCTGCACTTCTGCCTGCTTTGAGCGCCAGAATGGGTTTTTTCTTTGTAATTCTTGAGGCGAGTTTTCTAAAGTTTTGAGGATTTTGGATTGATTCCATATAAAGAAGGATTTGTTTTACATCGTTATCATTTTCCCAATATTCAAGCATTGTTTCGGCATTAATATCTGCTTGGTTTCCTATTGAAACGAATTGAGCAAAACCAAGGTTTAAGTCTTTTAAAATATTTAAAATGCCTCCGCCAAGCGCGCCCGATTGAGAAACAAAGCCTATATCGCCTTTAACAGGTAGAGATTCTGCAAAAGTCGCATCCATTCTGATGTCATCGTTTGTGTTTAAAACACCTAAGCAGTTAGGACCTACACATCTCATACCATAATCACGTACTTTTTGAAGAAGTTGACGTTCAAGTTCAGCGCCTTCTTTTCCTGTTTCTTTAAAGCCTGCAGTTATTATGCAAAGTCCTTTAATACCTTTTTCGTTACATTGGTCAATTGTATCAAGTACGAATTTTGAATTTACTACAATAACGGCTAAGTCAACTTCATTGGGGACTTCTTTAATTGAAGTGTATGCTTGAAAACCTTCAATGACTCCGCCTTTTGGATTTATCGGGTATATTTGACCGTTAAATTTGTAATCTCTGAGCCTTTGCATTATTTCGGAACCTATTGTTTTAGGTTTTGTTGAGGCCCCTATAACGGCTATTGATTTTGGTTTCATAATCTTGTCAAGTACGTTCATTTTTTGACCTTTCTTTTTATTAATATCCTTCTTTTATCCATTCTCTGTTTCTGAATTTTGCGCCCATATCCTTTGCAATTTGCTCACATCTTTTGATGTCTAATTTGTATTTATCTTCCTCGAATTTTGAAACAACACTCATGGTAGTGTCAATTCCGATTTTTATGCATTCTTTTGCAAAATCTAGCATAGCTTCATAAGCACCTTCAAATTTTGGTTGGGAAAGCTCATTGTATAGTTTTTCATCTTGAGCATTTAAACTTATTGAAATATTATCCACAAGCCCTTTTAATTCAGGTACAATATTTCTCTTATTAACAAAATTTCCATGCCCGTTTGTATTGATTCTTATTTTTAATTCAGGCATTTCCTTTCTTATATATTGGCAGATTTTCTTTACTTCTTCAAATTTTATTAGTGGTTCGCCGTATCCGCAAAAAATAATTTCTCCGCCCTCAAGAATTTTATGGGCGGAGTTTTTAATTTGCTCTATTACATCTTGTGCTCTTACATTTTGGGCATCAAGCCATAAATTTGCGCCTTTTACGTCATCTTTTATATCACGTACACAAAATTTGCATGCATTTGTACATGCATTTGTTATGTTTATATATGCCTTTTGCCCTAAAAAGTAAACTAAATTTGACACTAAAAACCTCAAAAACTTTATATAAAAATTATTGCACTAAAAGTTTTTAAATCAAGAGATTATAATGTTTTTAGTGATTTATAACTGTTGGGGATTTAAAAGCACATCAAGTGTCATAGCTGCCATTTTACGTGCTTTTTGCGGCTCAACGCCTTTTTCGATGTATCCGTTTATTAAATCTTGGGCAAAATCTGTCAAAAGTTGATATGTAAAAATGTCATCTTCTATAGCTGATGTTTCAAGTTGCGCATGTCCTGATTTTTTATTTACCATGGCTCTGCCATAATTATCACCCGGAACATGCTTTAGCAAATCTTTGTCCTGAACTATTTCTTCTTGAACTTCTTCGCTTTTGCATTGTTCGGGACCACAAGGTGTTTTATGTCCTTGCGGATTAAAACCCAAGGGGTTTGCACTATTCATATTTCCTATATTATTGTTCATTTATTCTCCTTAAGAAAATTCGTGTTTTGGGTTTTACTATATAAAACATGAAAAATATATTTTTTGCTAGCAATATTTAAAAATTATATACTTTTTCTATTTTTTATCTTTTAAATATCCTAAAAACTCAATGTTTGCAATAGTCTTGTATATAATTTGTCTTAATATTTCTTAATAAAAAAAAGCCAAGTTATAAAAACAATGGCTTAACAAGGATGACAATAAAGTTAATATATGGTGTGTTTAGTATGTTTCTCTCTTATGTTATGAATTTCGTCATTAAACTTCCACACTTTATTTTTTTCTACCAAAAATCCTCTGTTTGGTGTAGAATACTTTTATGAAACTTGTTATACAAATACCTTGTTTTAATGAGCAAAATACGCTCTTGGATACCCTGGAAGCCTTACCAAAGCGTTTGCATTCAATTGACAAGATTGAAATTGTCGTCATAGATGACGGGTCTTGTGATGATACGGCAAAAATTGCAAAAAAATGGGGAGTTAAGAAAGTTGTTTCATTTAAGCGCAATTTAGGTCTGGCGCGTGCTTTTTGTGCGGGGTTAGATGTGGCGCTTGAATTAAAAGCGGATATAATTGTTAATTTGGATGGTGATAACCAATATTGTGCCGATGATATTGAAAAATTAATTGAACCTATTTTAAACAAGAAGGCTGATATTGTTATAGGAACAAGACCGATTGAGAATATTAATCATTTTTCACCAATGAAGAAATTTTTGCAAAAGGCAGGTTCTTTTGTAATGAAAAAAGTTTCCGGTGCAAATGTAGATGATGCCCCTAGTGGCTTTAGGGCTTTTTCATCAGTTGCTGCAAGAAGGATTAATGTTTTTGATAATTATACTTACACCCTTGAAACAATTATTCAAGCGCAAAGAAAAGGGTTAAATATTACCTCTGTTCCGGTTCGAGTTAATAATGTTACCCGTCCTTCAAGACTTATTAAAAGTAATTTTAATTATGTTGTACGCTCGATTATTACAATGCTAAGAATATTTATAATATACAGACCTTTTAGGTTTTTTGCTTTTATTGGTGCGTTGATGTTTATTTTTGGCATTTTCTTGGGTTTAAGATTTTTATATTTCTATTTAAATGAGGATGGTTCAGGGCATGTTCAATCGCTTATTTTATGTGCCATTTTACTCGTGCTTTCTTTTCACTGCGGACTTTTGGCAATTATTTCAGATTTGCTTGCCATAAATAGAAAATTACTTGAAGATGTACAGTATAACTTAAGAGTAAAAAAATAAAATTTTGTTTGGTGTTGATTAAAAAAGCCCTCCTTGCTAAGGAGGGCTTAAACTTATTCTCACCAAGTGCATAGCACTAAGGTTCGATTATAATTTTGGGGTACGGTTTTGCCCTGTTCGCCTGCTCATCGCAGCCGTCACGGGCTCACACACCTATGCGTTCGCTTTCGCTTGCTAAACGCAGTTGCGCTAAGCTCACTCGGCTCACGGTACGGTTTTGCCCTGTCCGCCTGCTCATCGCAGCCGTCACGGGCTCACACACCATGGCAAAATTATATCTCACCAAGTGCATAGCACTAAGGTTCGATTATAATTTTGAAGCTACCATCAGAGTAGTTTCAGCCAATCTTGTTGAATAACCCATTTCGTTATCATACCAAGAAACAACTTTAACCATGTTGTCGCCCATTGTCATTGTTAAAGCGGCATCAACTGTTGATGATTGTGATGAACCGATGAAATCCGAAGAAACAAGCGGTTGTTCTTCGTAAGCAAGGATTTTGCCATCTGCAGCAGCTTTTAATGCGGCATTAACTTCTTCAACAGTAACAGGTTTAGCTGTTTCAACAACAACATCAACTACTGAAACATCGGGGGTAGGAACCCTCATAGCAAAGCCGTTCAATTTACCTTTTAATTGAGGTAATACTAATGCAACAGCTTTAGCAGCACCAGTTGTTGTAGGAACTATATTAAGAGCACCTGCTCTGGCACGGCGCGGGTCTTTGTGGCCGGCATCAAGAATTCTTTGGTCACCTGTATAGCTGTGAACTGTTGTCATTAAACCTTTGACAATACCGAATTTTTCATCAAGAACTTTTGCAACAGGCGCTAAACAGTTTGTTGTGCATGATGCCATTGAAATAATATTGTGTTTAGCAGGGTCGTATTCGTTATCATTAACACCCAAAACTATTGTTTTGTCTTCGTTTTTAGCAGGCGCAGAGATAATAACTTTTTTAGCACCCGCATCTAAGTGAGCTTTTGCTTTTGTAGCATCTGTAAAGAAACCTGTTGATTCAACGACAACTTCAACTCCGAGGTCTTTCCAAGGAAGTTGTGCAGGATCTTTTTCAGCATAAAATTTAATTTTTTTACCGTTGATTACAAGACCATCTTCAACAACTTCTACAGTGCCGTCAAATCTGCCCATTACTGAGTCGTATTTGAAAACATGAGCTGCGTTTGCTGGTGTTAAACCGGGGTCATTAATTGCAACGTAATTAATTTTGTCAAAAATACCTTCTCTGATAGCGGCTCTTAATGTGTTGCGGCCAATTCTGCCGAAGCCGTTAATTGCTACATTTACCATATTTGGCTCTCCTTCTAAATGTATAAGTAAATACTACGGTTAAATTATGTAACAAACATAAAACATGTGCAACAGGTTTTATGTTTAATCTTCTTTGATTGTGAGTGTTGAGGCGCAGGCGAGTATTAGCATGAATGCGCCAACTAAAAATGCATACTCATAATGATTATTGGGCATACTATTAATTGTGGTTGTTGATATGTTAATAAACCAAGCCAGAAGCGTACACACAAGGATTTGTGGTGCTGCTATAAAAATATTAAAAATACCCATAACGGCACCTTCCGTACCTTCTTTTATGTATTTTGAAAGCATTGCGAAAGGAAGTGCCAAAATGCTTGCCCAGCCTATACCTGCAAGTGACATAGCTGCAATAGTGGATATTGTATTTGGCAAAAACGTAAGCAGAATATATGCCAATGCCATTAACAAAAGGCATACGAAATGTACTTTTTTATTGCCGAAACGTTCTGCCATTTTGCCTATCGGGATTGCTATAACAAAGCAAATTAAGTTAAATGCCGCAAAACAAATGGATGAGAAATTTTGACCGCTCATAACAAGTGTATCGTATGTGCCTTGAAATTCCTGCGGAATAGCTGTTAAATCAGGTACTTGATATAATACATGAATTACATATTGTGTAAAGAAAATATTTAAACTCATAACCCCAATCCATGAAAAAAATTGGATTGTGCATATTTTACCCACTTCGGGCGAAAGAGCAAAGAAATCTTTTAAATTTTCAAAAAATGATTTTTTTATTTCTTCTTTTGCGTTTTCTTCTTCTATTTTCAATTCTGCTTTAGAAATTTTTCTTTCTTTAATTGTAAGACAGGTCCATGTCATACCAAGAAGGAAAGCTATGGCAGCCATATAAAATTGGGCCGAGGTTGACATTTGATAGTTAAATAAATATTTTAATACAGGTGCGGTTGCTGCTGCTATAACAGAGCCCAAGCCTATGGCAAAGCTAAGGTAAGAATTTGCAACAGCATGTTGTTCGCGTGGCATGTTATCAGGGATTAATGCGCGATAAGGTCCTTGCGCAGCATTAACACAGGCATCAATTACCCAAATCATGATTGCTGCAATAAAAAGTGCGCTCCACCAAGGAGTATTTTGCCCAAAAAGGGAAGCTATGTTTTCCGAATTTGGAAGAAGAAAAAGTCCTATTGCGCCAAGAATTGCACCACCCATAAGATAAGGTAAACGTCTGCCAAAAGGAGTTTCCGTATTATCACTCAGTGCGCCTATTATAGGTTGAACTACAATTCCGGTGAAAGGTCCTGCAAGCCAGATAAGACCAAAAAGTAAAGGACTTGCCCCAAAAGATTCTGTTAAAGGTCCGGATAAAATAATCCTCATTTGCCAAGCAAATTGCAGTCCAAAAAAACCTATACAGAAATTCAACAATTGAGATGTGTTGAACTTCTTAAAATTTTCCACTTCCATTAAAAAATCTCCCATAATACGCGATTAGTACATTCATTTTACATTAGAATATGTTAATTGTAAAATTTAATTATGAAGTTTTTGAGTAGAGGATTTTTAAGCTTAATAGTTCTTTTAATATTTTTAACTCCGGTTTTTTCTCAAGAAGAAAAAACAACTTTGCGTGTAGGAATTTCAAACCAAAATTTTTCTTCATACGAGCATGAAAGTGCAAAATTTTCTTCCGATGAAGAAATTCTCATTGTAGATTTAGCCTCAAACACTCAGTTCAAAGTTCAGGGAGATAAAATCATTAATATCAAAATTGATGATGGAAATTTTAAGATTACCGCTGATGGCGAAATTTTAACAAAAGAAGCAAAGGGACCGGTTGTTCTTACACCAAAGAAAAAAATTGCACTTGTTGAGCTAAACAGAAAAGGCATGCCCGCTTATTATTCCGGTCTTATCGAGCTTAAATCTGTAAAACCGAATAAGTTCAATATAATTAATGTACTTGATTTGCAAACTTACCTAAAAGGTGTTGTACCTAATGAAATGCCTGTTTCATTCGGGCTGGAGGCTCTTAAAGCTCAAGCAATTGCTGCAAGAAATTATGCAAACAGACCTCAAAACGCATATAAAAATTATGATGTATGCGATTCTACGGCTTGTCAGGTTTATTATGGTATTAATTCCCAAAAAGAGATTTCAGATAAGGCGGTTGATGAGACAAAAGGAATATATGCACTGTATAAAGATGAGCCAATACTTGCTCTTTATTCTTCAACCGCAGGAGGTATAAGTGAAGATTGGAAAAATGTATATGCACCGAACTCTCCGAATACTCCTGCAAAACCTTATTTGATTTCAGTTTGCGATGATGTGAATCAAAAATTTTTACTAAGCGAAAAAGATGTGAGAGATTTTTATTCTAACAAAACTCTTTCTTATGATATTAAATCTCCAAGATACAGATGGGTAGTTGAATGGGAAACTCCTGAATTAGAGAGCGTTTTAAATAAAACCCTCGTTGAACAATCGCGTGTCGGGCTTGTTGAGCCAAAATTTGACAGTAGTTATACTTTAGAGGGGCTTAAAGACATCAAAGTTTTAAAAAGAGGTAATTCCGGCAAAGCGCTTGAAATTGAATTAGTCTTTAAAAACGGCACTTTTAAAGTAATGAGAGAACTTGGCATAAGAAGGGTTTTAAAGAAAAACAATGCTATGCTTGCAAGTGCTAACTTTTTTGTCGATAAAATTGAAGAAAAAAATGATGAAATTTCTGAAAAACAAAAAGAAAATCAGGCTATTTTCAGTTTCGAGAAGTTTATTCATCCTAATGAAAATAAGGTAGAAAAATTTGTGCTTACCGGTGGGGGTTTCGGGCATGGCGTAGGAATGAGCCAATATGGTGCAGGCTATATGGCACAAACAGGTAAAAAATATGGTGATATTTTGAAGCATTACTATAGCGGAATTACTCTTGGCACAATGCAGAAAGAAGTTTTGTATAATCCTTATAATCTCGAATATAAAACGGAATTTTATTACCAAAAGTCATCAGGAGAAAGTGTTATTTTAAAAGTAATTAATCCTAAACGAGTTTCAAGTTTAAGTTTTAAAATAAATGAACATACTTTTAATCCTGATATGTCAGAATATAATGCAAAAACTTTAGGTATGGATATTACAAAGTATCTTGTTAACGGTACTAACCAGATAGTTTTTTCGCCACTAAGCGAAAAAGATAAAGCAAAATCAATAACATTTCAAATAGAGATTGGAACAAAAATTGGCAAGTGAGTGTGAAAATACGCAAAAAAAAGGTGAAGGCTTATTAAAGGCTGCATGGTGGATTGCGGTTATTATATTTTTATCAAAAGTGGCAGGATTTCTAAGAGATATTGTCGTTGCTAATTATTATGGTGCAAGTATAGTTTCGGATGCTTATTTTTTTGCATATCAAATTCCTGCTCTTGTTATAGTTATTTTAGGAGGGGTTGGAGGTCCTTTTCATTCTGCTACGGTTGCTGTTTTTTCAAAACTGGTTAAAGATTTTTCAAACAAGCCAAAACCTGAAATTAAAAAGCTTTTTAATACATTTGAAACTTTTTCCGTATTAATATTTTTAATTCTTTCTCTTTTATGTTTCTTTTTTCCTCGCCAGATAATGAGTGTAATTATAAATAATCCCGAAACTCCCGAGCTCTTAAATCTTGCAGCATATCACTTGAAAATTATGTCGCCCATGCTTGTTATGGGTTCTGTTTTGGGCTTGTATTACGGAATATTGGTTACTTATAAGCATTTTTTATTACCAAATATTTCTCCTTCAATGGTTTCTTTTGGAATAATTATTGTTCTTTTAATTGCAAAAGGTGATAGTGACGGTTTTTATCTTGCGCTTGGTACAACAATAGGTTGTTTTATGCAATTAATAGTGCAATCTCCTGCAGTAAGGCATTTAGGTTATGGTTTTAAACCGTCTTTTGACTTTTTGAAAAATAAAAATTTTAACGAACTTTTGGAACTTTTGTTTCCTGCGTTTTTAAGTTCAACAATAGGGCAATTGGGCGTTTATGTTGATATGTTCTTCTCGTCAGGTTTAAAAGAGGGTGCTTGGACTGCTTTTGGCTTTGCGAACAGAATTTTTCAATTTCCGGTAGGACTTTTATTAAGTGCAATATTAGTTCCGTTATTTCCTTTGTTTTCAAGGCTTGTTGCGCAAAAAGATTTTGATAATGTGAGGCATTATTTTACAAAAGGGGTCGGGTCGCTTATTTTTGCGGGCAGTTATTTAATGATTTTAATTTTTATAATAAGAACCGATGCTATTAGAATTGCACTTGAGCGCGGTGCATTTAATTCAGAGGCTACACTTATGGTGTCTGAGATACTTTTTTTCATCTCGCTTTCAATAATTCCTTATGTTTTTCGCGATAGTGCAACAAGGCTTTTTTACTCTTTTAATGATTCAAAAACCCCGTTTTATGTTGCAATAGCTTGCATTGCATTAAAAATTGTATTAAATTCGGTTTTGGTTAAGCCTTTCGGGATAAACGGCATAGCTCTTTCAACCACACTTATAACTGCTTTTAACGGTATTACGCTTGCGTTTTTATTAAGAAAAAAAATATCAATAGGTTACAGAATGCTTTTTAAAACCGTAATAAAGATTTTGATTGCATCATCAATTGCTTTTATAATTGGTGAAGCTTTCAGTGTTTTATGGGATAAGCTTATTGGTTATTCGTTAATTTTGGGTATTATAAAAATACTTTTTGTTATGATTTTAACTTTGATTATTTATTTAATTTCTTCCGTTGTTTTAAGAATTGAATATTTAAAAGATTTAAAAGACAGAATTGAGGCAAAGTGGAAAAAAGCGTAATAAAAAAAGGCGAAGTTATAGCATTTCAAACAGACACAGTCTGGGGGCTGGGATGTTTGCCGGATGATTTTGAGGCAGTTGAAAAAATTTACGAAATAAAAAACCGTAATCGTTCAAAACCACTTATTTTAATGAGTCATGATGTAAAATATCTTGAAAAATATGTTTTAGGTATTTCTGCTTACGCAAAATTACTCATGGATAAATTTTTTCCAGGTGCCCTAACCTTGGTTTTCAAACGTTCAGTGTTGTGTCCTTCTTTTATTTGTGCAGGTTTTGATACTGTTGGAATAAGAGTGCCGAACAGTGAAAATTTTAAAGAAATTACTACTCAAGTAAAGGGTTGTGTGCTTGCAACAACTTCGCTAAATATCTCTGATGAGCTTCCTTGCAGGGATTATAGGGAGGCTTGCGAAAAATTTCAAGACAAAGTAAAAATTATTAAACCAAAATATAAAGAAGATATCCAAAACCTTGCTTCAACTGTTGTTTTATGTTGTGATGACGAGATTAAGATTTTGCGACAAGGCAGTGTAAAAATATAAAAAATTGAGTATTTTAGGTAAGTGCAATTTATTTGTAAATGCGCTAAAATTTGCAAATGAAAAAGATATTTCTCCAAAAGTGCTTGTACAGCACAATTTTCGCTGCTTATTTTAATTTCATTAATTCTGTTTTAACTCAAAATATTTATGAAAAAAAAATTATTTATAAGGCAAAGGGGGTGGGGCAAAAGTCTTTCAGTACCTCTATTGTGAGTAATTTTGACTGTTTGTGCGGAAGAATAAGCGAAAAAATACATTGCAGCGTTAAATATGAAGAAAGGTCAAAAAGGTTAACCGTCACATTCAGGGCAGAAACTCCGAATAGTTTTTTAAATTTACTGGAAGCATTAAAAAAAGCCTCTTTCTGCCTCCTTACAAGTTATTTACATGAGCTTGTATGGGGGCTGATTGAGGTGATATTTGATGTTGAGGATATAAATATTAAAAGTTTTAATTATTTTGTTGTGCCAAAAATAAATATTGATTTTAAATATGTTAATCCTTTTTTGATTTTAAAAAACAGAATTCCGAATAAATATTTTACAGATGATGTTTTTTGCATTTTATACAATATTTTTATACGAAGAAATAATCCTTTTTCTTTTATAAAAATCAGCGCGGACGATATTCTTTTTTTAAGAGGAATAAAAAAAATTTCAACAAGTTATAAAAAAGAAGATAAAAAACGTATTTCAGCGGCAATTTGTGCATTAAATGCGCTTAATTTAATAAGAGCAACAAAAATTAAGCGCTATGTGTGGAAAGTATTTGTTTTACCGAATTTTTTGCCGGATATTTATTTTGTGCCAAGAGAGATTTTTTGTTTAAATCCTCGTACTAAATATTTTGAGAAATACTTGGCACATCTTATTTGTTCTCAAATTCACCATTCGAAAGATTTTATAAAATTAAAAGAACCTATTGAATTTTTATATAAAAATATAAAATATTTAAAACCTTCTTTTGCTCGTGAAAAAATAGAAAATGCTTTTGACGAACTGGTAAAAATAAAGATTATAAAAAATTGGGAATATAAAAATATTGATGAAAATAAACTGACAGGTGCGGATTGGATTTTAAAATATAAAAGGTTAAAAATAGTTTTTAATATAAAAAACCGCGAGTGTGCACTAAATGTTAACTCGCGGTTTTAATAAAACTATACTTTAGCAGTGCATAGTGCTTCAATAATTGCTTTTGCAGCTGTTTTTCCTGCACCCATAGCATTAATTGCCGTAGATTCACCTCTTGGTGCAACATCTCCGCCGGCATAAATATCTTTAACGGATGTTTCGCCGTTTTCATTAATTATAATGTAGCCTTTTTTATCTGTTTCAATGTCGATATTTTCTTTTGTGGCACTTTGCTGAATAATAGGGTTTGGTCCTGTACCCAGCGAAACAATAACGGCATCTACATCCATTGTGTCAAATTTGCCTGTAGGAACAGGGCGTCTTCTGCCCGATTCGTCAGGTTCTCCAAGTTCCATAACTTCAAGTTTAATGCTTTCTACAAAGCCGTCTTTGCCCAAAATTTCAACAGGAGAATGAAGGAGTTTAAAAATTATGCCTTCTTCTTTAGCATGACGAATTTCCTCTTTTCTTGCAGGCAGTTCTTCCTCTGTTCTTCTGTAAACGATATAAACTTCTTTGTAGCCAACTCTGACTGCTGTTCTTGCGGCATCCATTGCAACATTGCCACCGCCAATAATAGCTGCTTTTTTACCGACTTTAAGGGGTGTAGGTGTGTCAGGTTCATTGGCATGCATTAAATTTACGCGTGTTAAAAATTCGTTTGCACTATATACACCGTTTAAATTTTCACCTGCAACACCAAGCATTTTTGGCAATCCTGCACCCGAACAGATGAAAATTGCATCATAGCCTTCTTCTTTTAATTGGTTAAGTGTAATTGATTTACCTACAATTACATTTTTATAGAACTTTACGCCAATTTCTTTTAAGCTTTCAATTTCTCTGTCAAGAACTGTTCTTGGCAATCTGAAAGGCGGAATACCGTATCTTAAAACACCGCCAAGCTCATGAAGTGCTTCAAATACACTTACTTCGAAACCTGCATTTCTAAGGTCAGCTGCTGCAGACATTCCCGCACAGCCGGAGCCTACTATCGCAACTTTTTTACCGTTTTCTTTAATTTGCGTTTTTACAGGTGCACTGTTATCGCCAACATATCTTTCCAATGCGCCTATTGCAACCGATTCACCTTTTATACCAAGCACACATTTGCTTTCGCACTGTCTTTCCTGTGGGCAAACTCTGCCGCAAACAGAGGGTAACATATTTGATTCTCTTATTATTTCGCCTGCGCTTTGTATATTACCTTCTTTAACTTTTTGAATAAAAGACGGAATATCGACACTAACAGGGCAACCTTTTCTGCACAAAGGATTTTTACAGTTTAAACATCTTGAAGCTTCAAGTGCTGCTTGTTCAGGTGTAAAATTTTCTTCTACAGGGTCAAAATTTGACCTTCTTTTAATTTCATCTTGTTCACAAGGTCTTTGGCGTTCTGTTTTGCTCATATTTAAAACTTCTCTCCATACTTACTTATGTTTTTATTGTATAATAAAAACAATAAAAAGTGAAAAGAGGTTTTTTTGGGTGCAATAAAACTTTGGATAACAGATATTGACGGAACGATTCTTGATGAAACCAATATTTTTTCAAAGAAGGTTCTTAAAACTATTGAAAAAGTTAAAAAAACAGATACTAAAATGGTTGTTGCAACAGGCAGAATGTTTGACGGTGCAAAAGGAGTTGCTGATTTATTGGGATTAGACACTCCGGTTGTTTGCTATCAGGGCGCAATGGTAAGACAAGGGGACAAAATTCTTCATCAAGCACCTGTAAGAGAAGACCTTGCGCGCGATGTAATTGAAATACTGAGGAAGAAAAATATTCATACAAATTTATACAATAATGATGAATTAATTGTCGAAGATGACAATAAAAAAATAATGCAGGATTATTGTCAAGGGCGGTTTACGACTTATCGTGCCGTTGATAGTTTTGATGATGTTGAGTTAAAAAATGTTTATAAGTTACTTGCAATAGTTTACGATGAAAAACAAATGCAAGAGCTTATAAAGTATATGACGGAACGCTACAAAGGGATATTATGTATTGTCCGCTCGCACAGGTATTATATGGAAATAACCGATCCTAATGCCACAAAGGGTGCCGCTTTAAATTTTTTAAAGGATTATTGGGGTATAAAACAAAATGAAGTTCTGGCAACCGGAGATCAGGACAATGATTATGAAATGCTTAAAAATGCAGGCATTAAGGTTGCAATGGAAAATGCTTCACAAAAATTAAAAGAAATTGCGGACTATATTTGCCCTAATGTAAAAGAGGACGGGGTTTGCAAAGCAATCGAAAGGTATATTTTATGAGAATTGGCACGGGTTATGACTTGCACAAATTGATACAAGGCAGAGAGCTGATTTTAGGCGGAGTTAAAATTCCTTATGATAAGGGACTTTTAGGGCACTCTGATGCAGATGTGCTTGTACATGCAATAATAGATTCACTTTTAGGCGCAATGGGTGAAAAAGATATAGGCACTCATTTTCCTGATACGGATGACAGTTTTAAAGATATCAGTAGCATACTTTTGTTGCAAAAAACTATGCAAATTATGCAAAATAACGGCTATAAAATTGTAAATATCGACTCAAATATTATTTGTCAAAAACCAAAACTAATGCCTTATATTGATAAAATGAAAGAAAGACTTGCGCCGTTGTTAAATATTGATGAAAGTATGCTCTCGATTAAGGCAAAAACTAATGAAGGAGTCGATGCAACAGGTCTTGGTGAGGCGATTTCCGCGCAGTGTATCTGTTTAATTGAGAAAATATAATGAAAATTAAAAAAAGTGAAATTAAAATTTTTATTACTATAATTGTAATTATTTTGGGTTATTTTTTTACAAACAGGGATGAATTTGAGAATAATTTTAAACCTGTTTCAAATGTTTATAAAAGAGAAATGAAAGAAAAAGATTATGTCCAAAAATATTGCAAGGGTGCAATAGAGTTTGTTTTAAGTGATAAGACAAGAATAGATTGCTTAACCGATGAATATGCCATTGAATATGATTGGGCGCATAAGTGGGCTGAAAGTATTGGACAGTCACTGTATTATGCCAGAATGACCGGCAAAAAGCCCGCAGTTGCAATTATTATGAAAAGTCCCGTGGATGAAAAATATATAAAAAGAATTCAACTTGCCGATGAAAGGATAATAATTTTTAAAATTAAAGGATATGAATAGTTACCATAACGCCTTTGGCATTAATCTTTCATAAAACCACACCGGTACATTATCATAGCTGCCGCCCTTAAAGTCATATTTGAATTTTTCATCTGCCCCTATTGCAATAACTGGAATATTTGTAGTTTTCGATACTTCTTTTAAAATTTCATAACCTCTTATAATATCTGAAACAGTTGTTTCGTTTGATAAATGAGTATTTGAAATAAATCCTGAAAATTTTTTCCAAGGAGTTTTATTAAGCCCTGATGAAAATTCAATGTATTCTAAAATGCTTTGTTTATCAAATGTTTCAAATTTTGATGTATTAACCACAAGGTAAATTTTAAGATTTTCTTCTTTTTCGATACCGTTTAAAATATCAAGGGTATCCAAACCTGTGGCACCATATCCCACATCAATTATAATGTCACCTTTTGTATTCAGACAATTAATCTGCTCTCCTGTCACATAACTTCCGGCTTCGCCTAATCCAAAGTAATCGCTTTGCGCTATGACTTTTATACCACGTCCTTCAAGTTCGCCTATTATCGGGCGCATACAGTATGCCGGCTCAACGGTATCAAGGTCAACAAGGGTTATTTCTTTATTGTTTTTAATATATTGTAATGCTCTGTTTATTGATGTTTCGCTTTTGCCTGAAGCATAAGCACCTGTGTATACTTCAACCGTTCTTGTCATTTTTCCTCTTTGGTAATGTTAACATTTGTTTGAAAATTTTCTTTGAATTTCATTTTTTCTTCGTATTCGCGTACTTCTTCGAGTGCTTCGGGTAATACCTCTTTGAATAATTTAACAACTGAAGGGTCAAATTGAATACCTGCTCTTTCTTCGATTATCTTTATGGCTTCATCCGAACTTAAGCCCGCTCTGTAAGCTCTGTTGGACACCATTGAATCATAAGCATCGGCAACCGCTATTACCCGCGAACCGAGCGGAATTTCATCTCCTTTAAGTCCGTATGGATAGCCGTTTCCGTCATAGTATTCATGATGATATTTAATTATTTCAATGACTTCATAAAGTTGTTTGATATCTTCAAGTATTTTTACCGAGTGGTGCACATGTTTTTTAATTTCTTCGAATTCTTCCTGTGTTAGTTTTTGACTTTTATTTAAGATATCTTCTGCAACACCAATCATTCCTATATCATGCAAAAGTCCTGCAAGTTCTATTCTGCCTTTTTCTGCGCTGCTTATATGTAATTTATCAGCCATTTTAAGTGAATAAAAAGTTACCCTTCTGCTTCTGCCTAAAGTAAAAGAGTCTTTGGCATCTAATGCTTCAATAATTGCCTTAATTGTGCCTGAGAACAGGTCTTTTAAATCTCTTATCAAATTTTCATTATCAACTTTTAGTTGATGATATTCAAGACTTGCTTCAACTATGTGCAAGAGCTCATCCGGATTAAAGGGCTTTTTTATGTAACGATATATTTTTGCATAGTTAATTGCATCAATAAGTATTTTGACATCAGAATATGCGGTAACAAGCAATCTTGTTGTATTCGGGCATACTTCATAGGTTCTTCTTAAAAACTCAACACCATCCATTTGGGGCATTTTATGGTCAGATAAAATGCAGTTAAATTGTTTATTTTTAAGTATTTCAAGAGCTTCAACGGCGCTTGTTGCCTTTGTTATATCATATTTAGCCCTGAGTGTTCTGTATAAAAGTGCCAGATTATCCGGTTCATCATCAACAATCAGAATTTTGTACTTTTTTTCTTCTTCCATTTATTAACACTCCTGTGTTTCTTCTAAATTTTTATCATTATTTTTATAATTTATTGGCAATTTTATTGTAAAAGTTGTGCCTTTACCAATTTCGGAATCAATTGAAATATCACCGTTGTGATTTTTTATAACACGATATGTAATTGACATACCAAGCCCTGTTCCTTGTCCGACTGGTTTTGTAGTAAAGAAGGGTTCGAAAACTTTTTTAATATCTTCTTTTTTAATACCTTCGCCGGTGTCGGAAAATTTAATTACAACATTTTCGCCTTCTCGCTTAACACTAATTGTAACCGTACCTTCTTTTTTTATTGCATATTGAGCATTGTCTAAAATATTCATAAATACTTGGTTTAATTGTCCGCCGTAAGCCTCTATTTTTGGAACATTTTGTTCATAATCTTTTACAACGGTAATTCTGTTTTTATATTTGTTATTTAAAATATTTAAAGTAGTGTCTATTTCTTTGGGGATATTAAATTGCGTAAGCACCATTTCTTCCATTCTGGAGAAATTTTTGAGGTCAAGAACAATATTTTTTGTTCTTTCTGTTCCTTCTATGCAGCTTTTTATAAGGTCTTTAACATCATCTCTTATAAAATCTATATCAATATCAGCTTTTTTCTTGCTGATTTTTTTCATTTCTTCTTCAGGAATTGAATTTTCGTTTTCTATGTATAAATCAATTAAAGAAAACATATCTTTTACATATTTGTCTAAAATTACAATATTTCCATGAATAAAGTTAACAGGGTTATTTATTTCATGAGCAATACCTGCTACAAGTTCTCCTAATGAACGCATTTTTTCTGAGTGTACCATCATTGCTTGAGTTTCTTTAATTTCCTGGTTTGCTCTTTCCAGTGCAAGTGTTCTTTCTTGAACTTTTAATTCAAGGGAATCATACAGGTCATGAAGTTGAAAAGCCATGTAGTTATATGCGTTAACAAGCTCATTTATTTCGGCAAAGTTAGATTCTTTTAATCTGAAATCAAAATTTCCGTTTGCAAATTCTTTTACTCCTTTGGTCAATTCGTTAATCGGATTTAAAATTAATTTGGAAATTGCCGCACTGGCAAGAACTCCTAAAAATAAAAATAGTGCAAGGAATATTTTTATATTTTCAAATAGTGAATTTAGATGTGTTATTGCAATTTTTTCGTCGGGAATTCCAATATACAATGTATAATTTCGTGTGCTTGAGCTTGTTTCAATAAGGCTATGTTTTTGATATTTTAGGAATATTATTTTTTTTGCATCTTCACTATTTTTATCCATGATTTGATTTATTGTCGAGAAGAAAACCTTGCCTGAATTTGATTCAACTGCGTAAATATATGCTATCATGCCTCTAGCTTGAAGATTGTTTGATATTTCGTATATTCTTTTTGTGTCGTTTGCTTGGTATGCATCTTCAAATGTTTCACCAAGAAGGGATGATAAGGAATAATTAAAAGTTTTTAATTTTGTGTCATATTCAATTGCCAGATATTTAATATGATTAAATACGTAACTCATTGTAATGATTATTACGCCGGCAATTAGAAAACCTGTAACAAGTGCAAGATATGTGCCCAAATGCTTTTTGTTTTCGGTTTTTATTTTTTTTAATTTTCCTAAAAAATTATTCACTTTGTTCATCTTTTTCCGTTTCATTGCTTGTGTCAAACATACTTTGCATGTTTTCATCTTCTGTTTCGATATCTGACGAGAACATGCTTTGAATTTTGTAAGCGTTATCTATGGCAGGTTTTGAGCCTTTTCTTTTTATTTTAAAAGGGTGAAAATCTTCACCTAAATCAAAAATTTTTCCTATAATAAAACCTATAAAGCCCATGGAAAGCGAAACAGGGATAACAATTGAGAGCATAAAAAGTATACTGTAATAATCCAGTGAGAAATTATTTAAAAGACTTAACGTACCGAATGCCAACATTGAAGATGAGGCAAACAATGTGCTAAGGCTTTTTTGGTAGGAAATTTTTTCTTCTGCTCTATCTTCCATTTTCTTTGTTTTCGGTTTCCATTAAAATTTTAAACGAGTATTGAACAAGCGCTATTCTGTCTATGCTTGATATTTCCTTATAACATCCTGAAATTGCGTAGGAAGTACCTCTTGCATCTTTTTGTTCTTCGATTCTTATGGGATGCAACAAACAATTAATTGTAAGATTATTTATTAGTTTAATCTGCATTTTATAATCTTTTGTGGCATCAAGTGGTTTTTTTGTAATGAGTTTCATTCCGCCTGCGGAAATATCTTCTACCGATATGATATTATCCTTTTCATTTTCAAGGTTTACTTCTCCCATAAATTTAACACGGGAGTATTCTCGTCTTTGTATATTATTGTAATTTGCCGGTATACCTATTTTTAAATTTTTACCGTTTTGTTCTTCTATTGATGTTTCGAAAAATAAAAGACCGTCTGTTCCCGAACCGAAAACCTCGACCTTTGCACCTTTTTGGTAATCTTTGAGCTCCTCAAGGGTTGCTTTTGTAAGTTCTATTTCGATATTGTTGTCATTTATATTTTTTATTTCAAAAATAGTTGCGCTTTCAAAATTTTGCGGAATTATTCTGAAATCATGTCCTTTTTTTATTATTTCACGCATATTTTTTCCTCATTTTATACGGTTGCCGTTTTCAGGTCTGTTCTTATCGTACCTATTGATTTTGCTTTTGTATTATTTGTTACTTCATTATATGACATTATAACAATTTGTGGGTAAGTTCTTTCAATCAATCTTCTAAAAATCAACCTTATGGGCGATGAGCATAATATAACGGGACGATTACCTGTTTGTTGTACTGCTTTTGTAAATTCAAGATTTAAGCTGTCCATAAGTTTTTTAACAAAATCGGGATTAAGTGTTAAGCTTTCTCCATCAGGGTTAACGCCTTGTGCGATTTGCTGTTCTACATCTTGAGAAAGTGTAATTGCAAGTAATTCGCCAGTATCTGCCAGATTTTGTTTGCAAATATTTCTGGCTAAAGCTTGGCGACAAAATTCCGTTAATGCATTATGATTTTTGTTTGTTCTTGCCTGTAAACTCATTGTTTCAAGGATTGTTTTTAAATCCCTTATGGAAACACATTCTTTTAAAAGGTTTTGAATAATTTGTTGGACATCGGCGGTTGAAATTTCTTTCATAAGATCATTAACGTATTCATCCGATACTTCTTTTTTAAGGTTGTCTATAAGTTGTTGTACGTCTGCACGTGTTATTATTTCGCTTGCATTTTTTCTGATTATTTCTGTCAAGTGAGTTGATATAACTGCCGAGGGACTAACGACAGTATAGCCTACTGTTTCTGCGTATTCTTTGTCTTTTTCTTCAATCCAAATTGCAGGAAGCTTAAAGGCCGGTTCGATGGTGTTAATGCCTTTAATATTAGGGTCTTCTGCACCACCCATAGAGTTCATTGCAAGAGAACGTTCCGGATAAACTTCCCCTGATTCTATTGAAACGCCCTTTAATTTTACCTGATAAGTATTAGGGGGTAGTTGTAAATTATCTCTCACGCGAATTGAGGGTAGCACAATGCCAAGGTCAAGTGCGCTTTGACGTCTGATTTGTGCAATTCTGTCGAGCAAATCCCCGCCTTTTTCAGGGTCTAAAAGGCTTACAAGTCTGTATCCTATTTCAATTTCAAGTGTTTCAACGTTCAGGAGTTCAAGAACGCTTTCGCGTGTTGCTTTCTTGCGTTTTTTGCCAAGTTTTTGGGCTTTTTTTGCATCTTCTTGGGCTTTAAGTTCTTGTGCTTCTTGTTTTTGTATATCTTTATGTTTATTCCAACCATACCAGCCTGAAGCTATTGAAACCAAAAGAAACGGGACTGTAGGCATGCCCGGAACAATGCCCATAAAGAATAAAAGTCCTGATACAATAAAGAGAACTTTTGGATTTGAAAACATTTCAAGCCCGATATCTTCACTTAGTGGGCGGTCAGACCCTGAGGCTCTGCTTATAATCAAACCTGTCGCAGTAGAGATTATAAGGGCGGGTATTTGGGATACAAGACCGTCGCCTACTGTTAAAATGGTATATGTTGAAAGTGCTGTTGCAGGTGCCATTTTTAGTTGCAATATACCTATAATTAAGCCTCCGACAATATTTATTACGGTAATTATAATACCTGCGGTTGCATCGCCTTTAACAAATTTTGAAGCACCATCCATGGTGCCGTAAAAATCAGCTTCACGTTCAAGTTTTTTACGTCTTAGTTTGGCTTCTTTTTCATCAATTAAGCCTGAGTTTAAATCGGCATCAATTGATAATTGCTTACCCGGCATTGAATCTAAAGTAAATCTTGCGGAAACTTCAGCAACCCTTCCGGCGCCACCTGTAATTACCATAAAGTTGATAATTACAAGTATTACAAATATTACAAAACCGACAACGTAATTACCGCCTATTACAAATTGCCCGAAAGATTCAATAACGCTGCCGGCATTTGCTTCAAGCAATATTAAGCGGGTTGAGGTTACATTTAGACCAAGCCTAAACAATGTTGCAACAAGAAGTATTGTGGGGAAAGATGAATAATCAAGAGGCTCTTTTGTATATAGACATACAAGAAGTATTAAAACGGAAAGCGAGATATTTATTGTAAGCAAAAGGTCAAGCAATTGCGGTGGCATTGGTATAACCATCATAAGGACTATTACTACCAGACCTATTGCAAAAACTATGTCGTTATTTTTAAGTAACAGTGCCAGCTTACCCAACTGTTATACTCTCTCCCCTTGTTTATTACCTTCCTTTTGCCGAGTAGACAAATCTTAGAACCTCAGCTACAGCCACATATAGTTCTTGTGGTATTATACCACCAATTGGTACTAATTTGTACAAACTTTGTGCAAGAGGTTTATTTTCTACAATCGGTATATTGTTGTTTTTGGCAATTTCTCTTATTTTAAAGGCAAGAAAATCTACACCTTTAGCTAAAACTTGCGGAACAGGGGTATTTTCAGGATCATATTTAATTGCAACCGCATAATGTGTAGGGTTTACAACAACAACATCTGCTTGTTTTACCGATGACATCATTTTTTGTTGCATAATTTGCATTTGAAAAGCGCGAACCTTGCTTTTAATTTTGGGATCCCCTTCTAAATTTTTCCATTCGTCTTTGACTTCCTGTTTTGTCATTTTGATTGATTTTTCGTATTGATAATCCTGAAATTTCTTATCAATAATGCCTACAATTAAAAGAATTATGCAAATGTTTACAATAAGTTCCATAATAACCGAACCGACAATTGCAAAACTTGTATTAACATCCATTCCTATTGTGGCAAAAAGGTCACCTTTTCTTTTGTTTATTACATTAAACCCTACCAGACCTACTGCTGAGAGTTTTGCCAATGATTTTACAAGCTCCATCATAGTCTTTGGTTCAAAAAAATTAAATTTTTTCAAGAGTGTTTTTATCATATTGCCAGGCATGAGTTTATCAAAATTTGGTTTTAGTGCTTCTTTTGCAAAAAGTGCACCTGTTTGCAATCTTAAAATCAGCGCTGCGCCAAGGCACAAAAGGAAAAGAAACGGCACAAGAATTTCACCCGTTACTTGTGCATAAGGTATAAATATCCCCATGGGGTTCGACTCGTTAATTTCTTTAGGGTCAAGATGAGTAAAAGCTTGATATAAAATATTTTGAATTTTTTGCAGCATAGTAGAGGAAAGCATATACATAAGTCCTACGCCTAAAGTCAGCATAAGTGAGGATGTAAAATCCTGACTTTTTGCAATATTTCCTCTGTCTCTTTCCTTCTCCCGCCGCTTGGGGGTGGCGCTTTCTGTTCTTTCTTCGTTAGCCATACTTTATATTATAAACTTTTTCCCTTATGTGAACAAATGCAGAATTCCCTGCAAATATTGTGCCATTACATCCATTAAATAAGCAACAGACCCTTTTAAGAATAAAAGAATCAAAATAAGCCCTAAAAATACTTTAAATGGTAATGAAACCATAAATATATTCATTTGCGGCATAACTTTATTCATCATGCCAAGCAAAATATCGCATACCAAAAGTACTGAAAAAATTGGCATAGCAAGCCCAAAAGCTATTTGAAACATTTGCCCGGCAAGTGTCATTGTGCCCTCTATTACTCCTGCATTAAATACGCCCTCAAAACCTACAGGCATGGCAAAAAAACTTTTATAAACTGCGGCAAAAAGGTATTCATAAGCACCTATACCCAAAAAAACAAGGGTGGCAAGGTATGTGTATAAGCTTGACATTATGGTTGAGCTTTCACCTGAAACTGGGTCAAGTACATTTGCCATTGACAAGCCCATTTGTATGCTTATCAGCTCTCCGACCATTGAAACTCCCGCAAATAAAAGATTTGCAATAAAACCTATGGCAAAGCCTATGCAGAATTCAATTGTAATTAACACTGCAAACTCCGGCATTGAATTTGGCATAATAAAATGAGCTTTTGCACTTAAAATCGGGTATAAAATAAAAGAAATTAAAGCACAAAGCCAGATTTTAACTTGCTCTGGCATTTGAAAAGTTGAAAAAAACGGTGCTGTTGCAAAAAGCCCCGACATTCTTGTGAAAATAAGCATAAATACAACAATGTTTTTTGGCGAAAAGAGTGTTAAAAGGCTTGGTGCATCAGGCATTTTTTACCTCACCCTATAAAAGTTCTCATGTAATCAAAAAGTTCATTTGTTCTTGAAATAAAAATGCTAAGCATCCAAGGCATGCAGACAATTAGTGCCAAAATACATGCAAAAATTTTAGGTACAAAAGTAAGAGTTGATTCCTGAATTTGTGTTACGGATTGTACTATGCTTATTAATAAGCCCACTACGATTGATGTTATTAAGACAGGTGCACACATTTCCATTGTAAGCACAAGGACTTTTTGAAAAATAGTTAAAAATATTTCTTCTTCCATTTTTTTCTCCTTATGTTACAAAGCCTTCTATGAGCGATTTTGTGATTAAATACCATCCGTCAACCATAACAAACATAATAAGTTTAAAGGGCATAGCAATTGTTGTCGGTGGTAAAAAAAGCATACCCATAGAAACAAGAATACTTGCCACTACAATATCTATTACAAGAAACGGCAAGAATATAATAAAACCTATTTTAAAAGCTGTCTTTAATTCTGATAGTACAAAAGCGGGAATTAAAACATAAGTCGGAACAGAATCCGGATTTTTAAATTTTGGTAATTTTGCAAGATTTCTGAATAATTCAAGCTCTTTGTCATGTGTTTGTTTAAACATAAAAACCCTAAGCGGCTTAATTGCATTATCAAGTGCAGCTTGCTGAGTTATTTGATTTTTAATGTATGGTTGATAAGCAGTTTCGTTAATTTTAGATAACGTAGGGGACATGACAAAAAATGTGAGAATAAGTGCAAGACCAACAATAACTTGCGAAGGCGGAAGGTTTGTAGTTCCTATTGCTTGGCGCGCAAGCGTAAGCACAATTACAATTCTTACAAAGGCTGTTGTCATAATGATTATACTGGGCGCAAGCGTTAAAATAGTTAAAAGTATTAAAACTTGAACACCTTGAGTAAATTCTTGCGGCGTGTTTGTGCCTTGCATACCAATGCTGATATTTGGGAATGCGATTGCTGCATAACTTTGTATATTTGTCAGCATAAAAAGGCAAAATATCCCCAATATTTTTATTAAATTTTTAAAACCTATCCCCATAAACTTCTTTCTTTTTTATTGTGCAAAAACTCCCATACGTCTGAATTTATTATATCTGTCATCTTTAAGTTCTTGCGGGCTCATATTTTTATATTCATCGAGTGCGTTTAAAAGTGATTTTTTAAGTTCTTGTGCCATTGCTTCGGGATTGTAGTGAGCACCGCCGGTCGGTTCTTTTATTACTTCGTCAACTATATTGTATTTTAATAAATCTTTGCCTGTAATTTTCAGTGCATTTGCTGCTTCGCGAGCCATATTTGCATCTCTCCAAAGAATTGATGCACAGCCTTCAGGAGAGATTACCGTATAGTATGCATGTTCTAAAATCATAACCTTATTTGCAACGGCTAAACCAAGTGCCCCGCCAGAGCAACCTTCTCCTGTAATAACGGCAATAACGGGCACTTCAAGTTTTGCCATTTCTTTTAAATTTACTGCTATTGCAATGCCCTGCCCCGTTTGTTCCGCTTGCATACCCGGATATGCGCCCATTGTGTCAACAAGCGTAATAATTGGTAAATTAAATTTTGAAGCATGTTCAAAAAGCCTTAGGGCTTTTCTGTAGCCTTGCGGTTGAGGCATGCCGAAATTATATTCAAGGTTTTCTTTTGTGGTTTTACCTTTTTGTGTACCTATAAGCATAACAGACTTGCCTTCAATTTCTGCAACACCGCCTATTATTGCTCTGTCGTCACATCCGGCTCTGTCCCCGTGAAGTTCGATAAAATCTTCACACATAAAATGAACATAATCAAAAAAGTTTGGTCTTTGCGGATGACGTGCTATTTGCAGTTTTTGATAAGGTTCTAAGCTCTCATAAAGCTCTTTTTTATATTCTTGTGTTTGATTTTCAAGCTTTTTAATTTCGTCGTTGTAGTCCATATTTGTATCCGCGCTTAATTTTTTCAATTCTTCTATTTTTTCCTGCATTTTATAAATAGGCTTTTCAAATTCCAGTATTTGCATTATCTTGTCCTTTTATTATTTTTTTGAATGTAGTTTAATTAATTTTGAAAGTTTGTCTTTCATTTCTTTTCTTGTAACAATAAGGTCTATTTGACCGTATTTGAGTAAATATTCCGCTGTTTGGAAATCTGCGGGTAATTTTTGTTTGATTGTTTGTTCAATAACTCTCCTGCCTGCAAAACCAATTCTTGCACCTTTTTCGGCTATTATAATATCGCCTATGGTTCCAAAACTTGCCGTTACACCGCCAAAGGTAGGCTCGGTTAAAACTGTTATGTATAAAAGTTTTGCTTCGTTTAATTTTGCAACTGCGCAACTTGTTTTTGCCATTTGCATAAGGCTCAGAGCACTTTCTTGCATTCTTGCGCCGCCTGAAGATGTAAAGACAATAACCGGTAGTTTTTCTTTCAGTGCATGTTCCATAATAAGGGTTACTTTTTCGCCGACAACCGAGCCCATCGAGCCACCCATATAATCAAAATCCATAACGGCAGTTGCAACTTTTTGACCGTCTATTTCTCCGACCCCGCAAATAACTGCTTCATCAAGATTTGATTTTTCTTTGGCTGATTTTTGTCTTTGAGTGTAAGGTTGCGTGTCTACAAATTCAAGCGGGTCTTTACCTTGGATATTTTGGAACATTTCAACAAAAGTGTTTTCGTCAAAAATTAATTTTATTCTGTCTTTTGCCCCAATTCTAAAGTGATAGTCGCAATTTGGACAAACCATATCGTTATGTTCCAAATCTTTTTTTGGAAGTTGCGAGTTGCAGTTGTAACACAGCATCCAAAGTTTTGAAATGGAGTCGTCAATTTTTACATCATTATCACGAGCTGCAATTTGCTGCATTTTTCTTTTATTAAACCAATCGGTAAGTGTCATCTTAAAATCCTCAACCAAAATCTTTAGCTATATTATAATA
>CASFXY010000019.1 GCA_949298805.1 uncultured bacterium | reverse complement strand
AGCTGTGTTCCAAGCGGATAAGTGCTGAAAGCATATAAGTACGAAGCCCACCGTAAGATGAGTTCTCTTTTGACACAAGTCAGTAAGTCCCCTTGCAGATTACAAGGTTGATAGGACGCAGGTAGAAGAATGGCAACATTTGCAGCCGAGCGTTACTAATCGGACGAGGGCTTTTCCTGATAACCATTTGGTTAAGGAAAAATACATAGGTTTTATATTATCTGTGCAACTTTCAGCGTGCAAGCTGTAAAGCTGCACTCCACCCGTTCCCATCCCGAACACGGTCGTAAAGACTACTCGCGCTGACAATACTCGGAGGGTAGCCTCCCGGGAAGATAAGTTGCTGCCAGATCTTAAATTTACAATAAAGCTCTCATTTCTTGAGGGCTTTATTATGTATAATATAATTGTAATACATTTTATGGAGTTTCTATGAATGACTGGGTTAGGGCTATAATTATTTTGCCTTTTAATGTTGTTATTGTTATTCCGAGTTTAATTTTATATTTTTCTAAATACAAACTTTCTTTGCCTTGTTTGTTGCAATTTTTTATTGGGGTAATTCTCTTGTTTGTTGGATTATATTTAGCTATTTGGACAATGTTATTGTTTCACAAAATTGGCAAAGGTACACTTGCACCTTGGGCTGCGACAAAACATTTGGTTGTAGAAGGTCCGTATAAGTTTGTTCGAAACCCTATGATTTTAGGGGTTTTAATTATTTTAATTGCTGAATCACTAATCTTAAAAACAATAAATATTTCTTACTGGGCGGCATTATTTTTTCTTATAAATTGTATATATTTTAAGGTCTTTGAAGAAAAGCAACTTGAGCGGAACTTTGGTGATGAATATCTTGAATATAAGGAAAATGTTCCCATGTGGTTCCCAAAATTAAGATTTAAATAAGATCATTATTTCTTTGAAAAGAAACTTATAATCTTTTCAAGCAAGCCTTCATCCTGATACTGTGCCTCTTTTAGCTCTTTTTTCTCAATTGTCTTACCGTAATATTCCGCAAGTTTTAAATCACCCTGTTGATAGTAGAATTCACCCAAAATTTCGCCTGCACGCTTGTCTTTATCGATTTCATAGACTTTTTTCCAATATTCCATTGAGGCAAATTTTTCTCCGTTATTAGCATAAAGGTTTGCAAGCTCAATAAGTGTATTTTTGTCTTTTGGGTTTGCATTGTGCGCGTGAGTAAATTCAACTATAGCTTCATCAAAACGTTTTTGAAGTTTATAGCAGTATCCCCAGTTGTAATAAGATTTAAATTCGTCCTCCATACCCTCGTATATAAGTGCTTTCATCTGAAAAGAAAGCGGATTTGGAAAACTTATGTCAGTATAGTGTTCAACAGATTTTAGTGCTTCGTTAAATTCTTTTTTATTATAATAATATTGTGCTTCCAGCAGGTAATATGCCGCAAGTTGTTCTTTATTTTGTTCTTTGTATAGGCTTTTATCTTCTTTTAATTTATCTAAAATCTCTTTTGCTTTGTCATTTTGCTCGTCTTGAAGCAAGATTTTTGCTTTTAAAAATTCATCCTGCACGACTTCAAGTGCATTTGAGTAATCGTTTAATTTAAAATACAGGTTTGCAAGGATATTTTTAAAATTATCGTCATCCTCAAAAACGCAAATAGCTTTTTTTGCAATACCTATTGCGCTTTCCGTGCTATTTTCTTTTGTATATAAGTCAATAAGTTCAATATAAGCGTCTTTTTGGTTTACATCTAAATCCAAAAGTTTTAAAAATTCATCTATTGCGCGCAGATTTTTGCCGCTTACCTTATAAAGTCTTGCAAGTTTTCGTCTTGCTTCAATTGAATCCGAGTTTAAATTTAGCGCTTTTTTAACGTCATTTATTGCATGCTCATATTTGTGCTGTACAATGTTTACATTTGAACGTGTAATGTAGTACATAAATTTATCGCGCTCAAGGTATAAATCCATAAGTTGTGACAGTGCTACTTCATCAGCAGGCGCAAGTTCAATTATTTTTGTGTAAATTTCGATTGCTTTTTCTTGATTTCCTTTTATAAGTTCATCATTTGCCGCTTGATGAAGATTATGAACATCACTTGTCATTTACTACTCCTTATATATACATTTTTGCAAGTTCTTCCGAGTGTTTAAAATTTCGATTTTTTATGTATTCGCTTACTTTTTTATTGTCATATACAGCACATTTGTGTTCAATTTGAAATGTAGCACTGTCACTTATTTCAAGCAATGCCCAGTATGGCATTTTGTTTTCAGTCATTGAGCGTCCAACAGAGCCGACATTTACAACAGTCTTGCCCGAGTTTAGAGAATAGCCGCAAGGAATATGTGTATGTCCGCACAAAATTAAATCTGCATTTGAGTTTTCAACCATTTTTTCAACTTCATCAAGTGGCATATTGGGGTAAATATTTTCATCTTGTTGACGTGGCGAACCGTGTACGAGTTGAATTTTTAACCCGTTAATTTGCAGATATTTGTTTTCGGGTAAATTTTTTACAAAAACTTTGTATTTTTCATCTACAATTTTTAAATCATCCTCAAGAGCAAAGCCCATACAAGGGAATTTATTTTTTGCCTTTTCAAGAAGTTCTTGATTAAAACACGCTATCATTTTATCTGTATTACCTTGTATTATTTCAAGATTTTTAAGTTCAGTTATTATTTTGGCTGTTCCGTTTGGATCATAGCCTGCCATTAAGATATCGCCCAAGCAAAATATTTTATCAATGCTTAAGGTTTTGATTTGTTTCAATACAGCATCTAAGGCCAAGGTATTTGCGTGAATATCTGATATAATAGCTATTTTCATGTTATGATTTTAGCATAAAAAAGGAATTTATGTTATGGAAAAAATTCAAATTACAATAGGGGATGTAAAAATTGGTGCGGGCGCACCTGTGAGTGTTCAGTCGATGACAAACACTAAAACGAATGATGTTTCAGGCACACTCGAGCAGATTAAGCAAATGGCTGATGAAGGTTGCGAAATAGTGCGACTCGCAGTGTTAAATAAAGATTGCGCTCATAAAATTAAAGAGATTAAAAATAAATCTCCGTTACCTATTGTTGCAGATATTCATTTTGATTACAGGCTTGCGCTTGAATGTATAAACTCAGGTGTTGATGCCCTAAGGCTTAACCCCGGTAATATTGGTGGTATGGAACATGTAAAAATCGTTGCCGAGATGGCAAAAAAGACAAGTACTCCTATTAGAATAGGTGTCAATGCGGGTTCATTGGAAAAAGAATTACAGGCGGATAAAACATTAAAGCTTGAAGAAAAAATGGTAAAAAGCGCGCTTTCGCACATAAAAATGCTGGAAGATTGCGATTTTAATCTTATTAAAGTTTCACTCAAATCAAGTGATGTTATGACAACAATTAAGGCATACAGACTTATAAATGATATTATACCATATCCTTTACATGTGGGTGTTACCGAGGCAGGAACGCTCAGGGGAGGTATTGTTAAATCTTCAATTGGCATTGGAACTCTTTTGGCTGAAGGTATAGGAGATACCATAAGGGTCTCTTTGACAGAAAATCCTGTCAAAGAAGTGCGTGCCGCTTGGGATATCCTAAAAGCTTTAAAATTAAGGCAAAGGGGAGTGAATTTTGTTTCTTGTCCAACATGTGGCAGGACAAAAATCGATTTAATTTCCCTTGCAAAAAAAGTTGAAGAACGGTTTAAAAATTTGGATATGCCTATCACAATTGCTACTATGGGTTGTCCTGTTAATGGTCCAAATGAAGCGCGTGATGCTGATTTTGGCATAGCAGGTGCCATAGGTGAGGGTTATATTTTTAAAAAAGGCGAATTGATTAAAAAAGTTCCTCAAGAAAATCTTTTAGACGAATTTGAAAAAATAATAAAAGATGATTTAGGCGAATTAAAGTTTTTAAAATAAAATTTACATTAAATAGTTGGTCAAAAACAAAATATAATATATAATAATTATTAATGTAGTATGAGGTATATTATGAAAAAAACAATACTTGCTCTTAGCATTCTATTCCTTGCACAATCCTGTTTTGCTTATCTTGAAGAAGGTAAAACAGCAGATGTTGAAATGCTTCAAGACAAAGGTTATTCGCAAGCAACCCTTAAAATGCTTGACAGAGCCACATCACAAGTGCAAGGTGCCCAAGGTTCGGAACACTATGTAAAGTACTATCAAGATTATAAGCCTAAAAACGGAGTTGCCGCATTTTATAATAAAGCGAAAATTTATATTGACCCTGTTGCGGAAGATGATTATTTCGGAAAGCATGAAACAGATTTTTCAAATGCTTGGTTCTTTGATATGCATGACAGCTCTGTAAGGGTTAATCCAAACAGAACTACTATAGAAAACTTATAACTAAGTTTGCAAAATAGCCGTTAAAAATAAAAAGTGTGACAGAAAATATAATTGCAATAAAGAGGATTGAATAATTTAAATTCGTCCTCTTTTTGAATTGGTCCAAGTCCTTAATGTTTTGCGGTTTTTTATAGAAAACGGATGTAAAATTTATTGCAGAAGAAATTACAAGTGTATATATAAAAGCAAAAATTAGCATTACAATACTACTCCACAAGCCGGTTTGGGCAAGTGATATATTTATATAGAATTTTGATGCAAATATGCCGGATGGCACTATGGCGCTTGCAATAAGGATTATTAAGCTTGTAAGTTTACAATAAAACGGGTTTGAATAACAAATACCTTTGGAATTTTCGAAATTAAGAATCGAATCTTTATTCAAATTAAAAATTGCGCCTGAACTTAATAATCCGAAATTTATAATTAAAATATTAATAAGGAGAATTATTGCTGATGTGTGAATTTGAGTGTTATGAATGAAAAATAAAAATCCTAAAATACAAAAGTTTGTTAAATTAAGGATATTTATAAAATCTTTGAAATTTTTTACTCTTGTTATCTTGAAAGCATTTAGTAATGCAAAAATTATAAAGAATAAGGTAAAAAATATTTGAGCAAAACTCCCTGTTTCAAAAATTTCATGTACAGTTTTGTGTAGTGCAATGGCGTATGTGTATAGTATTGTGGTGTTTGCAAAAACGAAAGACGGATAATTTTGTGTGTTATTTTTTTGCCCTTTTTCAATAAGTGTAAATAAAAAACCGCCTTTGAGTAAAAGTGCAAGTGTAAAAATTATTTTCGATGTTACATTAAGAACGCCTCCTTGTAATTCAAAACCGCCGGAAAGCGCATAAGCTAAAATCATTAGAGTTGTTGAAACTAAAGAAATTAAAATATATTTGTAGGCATCGTAGAAAATATTTCTGTTCTTAAATCCGAGAAGTATGGCAAGCGAGCAAATACTTATTGTTTCCAAGGATATTATAAACGGGATAAAACCTTTTGAAATAATAAATACATTTAATATAAGCGCGCTGCAAAGGTAAATTGTATTAAAATAATATTGTTTAAAACGCAATTTTGCCAGATATTTTTTTGAAATAATAAAAGCCGTAAGCACGATTAATTGTGATATAAAACACAGGAATATTTCCAAGCCTCCAAAGGCAATGTTTTTGTTGAAAAAATAAATTGATTTTATGCTGTATGGATTTAAAAAACCGAAAAGAAAAGGTAAAAGACACAACGAAGATAATGTAAGTGTTGAAATTGTTGTTATATTTGAGAATTTTTGCGAGTTTTTAAATAAACCCGAAAAAGTAAAATTTAAAATTGTTCCAAGAAACAGTATAATAAAACCTGAAATCATATAAAAAGTTCTATGAGTGATTATAAAATTATCAAAGAAAAACATGTTCTTCTCCTTACATTAAAAACGATGAAACAACCATATCGGCATATTTTGTTATCGCGCCTGTTAAAATATGTGGTACAATTCCAAGAATTATTATGCAAAATGTAACTGCACTAAGCGCAAAAAACCTGTGCCTTAAAAGATTTGTTGTCTTGTGACTTTGACATTCATCCAAACCAAAAAATATATTTTGAAAGGTTTTTATTAAATAAAAAGCACTCAGGGTAAAGCCTGACAGGATAAAAAGATTACAAATCCAAATAATATTTTGCGAATATATCTGAGTTGAAAAACCTCCTAAAATACATAAAAACTTTGCAACAAAGCCGGATGTAAAAGGAATTCCTGCTGCCGCAAGGGATAAAATAAAACACAATGCCGCAAGCTTTGGCGCATAAGTTGCAAGTGCACCCATAAAAGGTAATTTTGTTGTTTTAAATATTTGTGATGCAAAACAATAGCAAGCAAACAATCCAAGCAATATAAGACTTTGCGAAATGCATTGAAATATTGCGCCGCAAATTCCTTCTATACTCATTGAGCATAGCGCGCATATTGCAATTGAACTTTGTGAAAAACAAAAATAACCAAAAGATTTTTTTAAGTCTTTTTCTCCTATTGCAAGAATTGCAAAATAACATAAATTAAAAATTGAAAGTACTGCAATTATCGGAGTAAAAATCTGAAAAATGTCTTTTAAAACATACATATTAAATTTTATAAAAATAAAAAACCCTAAAATAAATTCACTCAAAAATATGCAAGCCAAGGCAGTATTTGAGTTTTTAATAATTTCGGACATTGGTTTATGAAAACCAAAAAAAGGTATTTTAACAGCGCTTAACAATAGAAAAGCAAGAAATAATATAAGTTGAATTGTTCCGGATAATTCGGAAGATGAATAGGCAAAATTTAAAATATTTGCCTCTATTCCGTTGAGTTTTAAAATTGCGTAAACAAGAGCAAAGGCGCTACATAAGAAAAAAAGTGCAAAAGAATTCAAAAGAAGGTAGCTTTTTGTTTCTTTTTCAATTTTTCTTGAAGAAAAATTGAAAATCAGCACGTAGGCGCAAACGGAAGAAAATAATGCTGCTGCACAAAAAATACAAAAATCTTGCGATGAAAGCAAAGTCATGATGGCAGATTCAAAAAATAGAACAAAAGAATAAAAAAGTCTTTGTTTTAAGTTTATAGTACTTTTTGCAAATATAAAGCATATAAGTATCAAAAAGCTTACTAAAAGAGCAAAAATACTGCCTATGGTATCAAATCCCGAGCTTATGCCACCTGTATATTTTGAAAGTATATAAAAAGAATTTGTAAAAATGCTGCCAAATTCAGAATTTGTGTTTCTGCCAAAAAACTCAAAAGCTGCATAAATAAAGTATAAACTGCTGAAATATTTTGCAAAACGTCTTATAACAATCGTGTTATTTTTAAACAAGCCGAAAAAAATTAAGACTCCTGCAAATAACGGCATAAGTGTAAATATAACTATGTTTGGAAAATTATCCATTATCTTATCACTCCTGTTTTAAAATAAAGCAATGATGTTAAAAGTAAAATTAAAACAAGCCATAAAATAATTGCAAAAAATTGTGCTTTAATGCTTTTTGGCTCAAATTTTACAGTTAAGTAAGATATAATTCTTGTGATTAAATTCGGTATTGAATAAATAAACCCCAAAATATATTTTTCAAAAAAAGCCAAAATTTTTGAAATAAAAATAATGCCGTCATTAAATAAAATGTTAATAAATGCATCCATGTAAAAATGTTTCGAGGCAAGTTTTCTCAGAAATTTTATCCTAAGCGAATGCAGCCTTTTTGCAAAATAAATATTGTATGCCAGATAATATCCTGCAGCACTTACAAGGAAGGCAAAAATATTTACAAAAGGATTTGAGGCGCAGAATTTATTGTAGCCTAAAAGAGTGAAAATCGAGCCGGCAAAATTATTAAAAAAGAAACCAAAAAATATGCATAAAATAAGTAATATGATAATGCCGAAATTCATCGCTCGGCTTACTCTTTTGGGTTCTATTGTTCCCCTGTAATCGCCTTCAAAAATTCGGAAATATGTTCTAAATAAGTAAAAAGCGGTCAAAAATGAACAAAATAAAAGCAAAATTATATAAATGAAGTTTCCGGCATTAAAAAGATTGCCTAAAATCAGCGCTCTTGAATAAAAGCCGCTAAAGATAAAGCCTGCTAACGAAACAGAACCAATAAGAAAAGCGGTTGCTGCCAGAGGAAGTTTTTCTCTAAGCCCTCCAAGGAATTTTATATTTTCTTGTGAACCCGTAGAGTAGCTTATTGTATCAAGTGTGTAAGAAACAAGCGCAATTCCAAAACCTGCGCATAATGTATAAAAAATGCTTGCACCATACATTTTGAAACCAAGCGCGCATATTGCAATACCTGTTTGTGATACTGCCGCCCAAGAGCAAATGTTTTTCATATTATTTTCTTTAAGTGCAATAATTGCAGCAATAATTGCAGTTATAATGCCTGATATTTTTAAAATTTCAAAAACAGCGGGAGTTAAATTTAAAATAGGATACAATCTTAAAAGTAAAAATATTCCCATTGAAAGAACACAAGGACTTATTATAAACGAGAATGCCGGATTTGGTGCCAATGATGTTAAATATGTCTTTGGCGAAAAAGGGAATTGCGAGCTTTTTATAATTGCGCCAACAATAAATAATATGCAAATAATTGCAAAAATTACAGGGTTTAAACTTGCAAAAGAATACAATCCAAGCGAATTTATATTGTTGTATCCAAGGGTCGGTATGTTAATTGTATCAGGCGCAAGTGTCGAGAAATATAAAAAGGCAATTGTTGCGACAAGTAAAATAAAATCTGAAAATATGTTGATTTCAAAAACTTTTTTGGAGTTAATTTGTGACTGCGGTTTTTGAAAGTAGAAATTTGCAAACAAATATTCAATAAGGCTTATACCCATCAGAAAGACTATGCTCTGGGTAAGGTTTGAACTTATAAAAAAGCAAAGCAGGAAAAATTGCATAAAATTAATATAAATATAAAACCTTTCAAATCCTTGCCTGTTCTGCAAAAGATATCTGTATGAAAAGATATTGGTAATAAGAAACATAAAGGTAAGCAACAGTATAAAAATTGAGCTTAAATTGTCGGCATAAATTCCAAAATAAAGCGGAATATTTTGTATGATGCAAATCGGATAATTATTCTCAAGGGTGTATCCTTGATATGCAATAGTATAGTCAAGCAGCAGTATTGAAATTATAAACGTAAAAATTGAAGATATTAAACTTAAAGTAAAATTTCCATAGTGCGGAATTTTAAAATGTGTTAATTTTAGCATCGTTAAAGTAACGGCGCATAAAAAAGGGATAAAAATCATAATATAAACAAGAGCTAAAACATCTATCATTTATTTTCTTCCTTTATGATTTTTTCTATTTCATCAATTTCAAATGTGTTAAATTTTCTATAAATTTTAGATATTACAAAAACGCCTGCAAAAGCTAACAGCGGTGCAAGCAGAGATAAAATTATACACCCTGCAATATTGTAAGGATTGCTTGAAATATGCAAAAGCAAAATTGAAGCACAGTATGAAATCAGTACACCTATAAAAATTTTTAAAATATTCCTTGATGCAACAGTCAAAAATAATCCTGCACAAAAAATAATCAATATTGCATAAACCACTTGATAGGTCATTTTTTTCTCCAAAAGGCTACCGTATAAAAACCGCTTAACGTTGCTATTATCAGTATTAAAAACATTATTAGTATAAGGTTTGTAAAAGAATACATTGGTGCAAAAGTTTGCTCTATGCAAAAAGTACTTATTACTTGTGCTTTAATACGATTTATCAGAAACGGCGCGCAAAGAAATATAAACAAGCATAGCCCGAGAAAGCAAAAAATGGTTTCAGGTTTAAAAAACAGAGTTGCTCTTTTTTCAGGTTTAAAATCATTTAACCCAAGTATCAATATGGCGCCTGCACCAAGTACGAAAAACACTGTTTGTATAATAAACATAACGGGTGATTTTAAAAGTATATATAATCCTGCAATGCTTGCAAATGTGACAATTGTGCTTGCAATATAAACTTTAGCCTCTTTTGATACCAATATTAAAATTACGGAAACAATTGCCGTCGAAATTAAAAGATAAAATGCAATGTTTGCAAGATTTTCCATAAGCACAAAACTCCTTAAATAATAATAGAATAAAATTTTACTTTATGGCAACAAAGTGATATTTTTGTTAAAAAACTTTATTTTTTATAGTTTTTTCTACTTTATTGTTATAATGCTTATAGCAAATATTTTTATTTGCTAAAATTCTACTATTGTCCACTTTGGAGGCTACTAAATATTATGAAAATGTCTAAACTTTTTGTTCAAACTTTAAGGGAATTTCCCAATGATGCGGAGGCTATAAGTCATAAATTACTTGTAAGAGCCGGTTATATAAAAAAACTCACATCCGGGATATACAGCTATCTTCCTTTAATGCAAAGAGTTATAGCAAAAGTTTCCAAAATTATAAGAGAGGAAATGAATGCTGCAGGCGCTCAAGAATTAACAATGCCTTTTGTGCAGCCTTCGGAAGTTTGGGAAAAATCAGGCAGATGGGAAGTTTACGGTAAAGAGCTTGCAAGATTTAACGACAGACATGGTAATAAAATGTGCCTTGCGCCGACACATGAGGAAGTTATTACATCGGTTGTGAGCGGTACATTTACATCATACAAGCAGTTGCCAATTAATTTGTATCAAATTCAAACAAAATTTAGAGATGAAATACGCCCGCGTTTTGGTCTTTTGCGCGGTCGCGAATTTATTATGAAAGATGCATACAGTTTTCACACTTCACAAAAATCTTTGGATAGCGAATATGAAAATATGGCACAAGCTTATAAACGAATTTTTGCTCGTTGCGGACTTGAAACAAAAATGGTGCAATCAGATTCGGGTGCAATAGGAGGAAGTGTAAGTCATGAATTTATGGTTTTAACTTCTACCCAAACGGGCGAGAATGATGTATTTTACTGTGAAAATTGTGAATACAGTGCAAATTCAAATCATGCCGAATCACTCCTTGTACAAGCAGATGTTGATGGTTCGCAATACGGTTGCAATAAAAAAGAATTGATTGATACTCCTAATATAAAAACAATCGAAGAACTTGCGGATTTTTTAAAAATTCCTTCACGTTGTATTTTGAAATCAGTGTTTTATATAGCTGATTCAAAACCTGTGCTTGTTATGATAAGAGGGGATAAGGAGGTAGAAGAAACAAAGCTGCTAAATGCTGCAGGTGCCATTGAAATCCGTCCGGCAACAAATGATGAAGCAATTGAATATCTGGGCTGCGAGGTCGGATATTTGAGTTATTTAAACGTTGATACAACTAAAGTTAAGCTTATTTTTGATAAGTCTGCAAAAGGAATGAAAAATTTTGTAATTGGCGCAAATATGCCCCATAAGCATTATATAGGCTGCAATTTCGAGAAAACACCCGAATTTATTGATGTTTCCCTTGTTAAAGAAGGGGAACTTTGTCCGTGCTGTAAAAAACCTCTCAAAGTCACAAGGGGAATTGAAGTTGGCAACATTTTTCAGTTGGGCACAAAATATTCAAAACCCATGAATGCAACTTATACTGATGAAAATGGCGAAGATAAACCTTTTATAATGGGATGCTACGGTATTGGAGTTACAAGAACTGCCGCTGCTGCAATTGAAAGATATCATGACGATTTTGGTATTGTTTGGCCAAAAGAAATAGCACCTTACCATGTTGATGTTGTTCCGGTTAATACTGATGACAAAGAGCAAATGGAAATTGCGCTTAAGATATATAATGAGCTTTTAAATGTCGGTGTTGAAGTTGTACTTGACGACAGGGACGACAGAGCAGGGGTTAAGTTTAAGGATTCTGAGCTAATAGGTTTCCCTTACAGAATCACAGTCGGTAAAACAATCAAAGAAGGATTTGTTGAATTCAAGGAAAGAAAAACGGGTAATGTTGAAAAACTTACACCATCAGAGGTGGTAGAAAAATGCAAAAAACTCCTCTTAAATTAAAAATCGCACATTTATATCCCGATTTGCTTAATATATATGGCGATATGGGTAATATTTATGCCTTGGAAAAGCGTTCTAAATGGCGCGATATTGATATTGAAATTGTAAATATTAATGCAGGCATGACAATTAATGCTGATGATTATGACTTGTTTTTTGCCGGCGGTGGGCAAGATAATCAACAAATTTTGGCTGCAAATGAGCTTATAAAAAACGGTACAGAGATTATGAGGGCAGCTCAAGCCGGAAAGCCAATGCTTGTTATTTGCGGGTCTTATCAGCTTTTCGGAAAATACTATTTAACATCTGATGGTCAAAAATTAAGAGGCATATCTGTTTTGGATGTTTATACTGAAGCAGGAAATTCGCGTTTTATAGGGAATGTTACGGCTGTATGTGATTTTTTGCCTGTTAGGACAATCGTGGGTTTTGAAAATCATAGCGGACTTACTTACTTAGGTGATGATGCAGAACCTTTGTTTAAAATCAAAGTCGGTAACGGCAACAACGGTGTGGATAAAACAGAAGGCGCAAGATTTAAAAATGTATTCGGTACGTATTTGCATGGGCCGATTTTACCTAAAAACCCTCACTTTTGTGATTATTTGATTGAGTTAGCTTTAAATACCAAGTACGATTGTAAAATCCCGCTTTTACCTTTAAATGACGAGATAGAGTATTATGCTCATGAATCAAGGATTTGTGCGAAGTACTAACTTTGTTAAGTTTTGTTAATATTTTTTTATTCTTTGCGCAATTATTGCAAATAAAAATACTTTATTTAAGAGTAAGGTTAGTTTTAGGTATTACTAAAAGATTAAAGGTTAAAGGTTAGGAGGCAGGGCATGTCTTGGGTGTTTTTATCACTGAGGAAAATGCAGCTCAAGCAAAAACTTAGTGCTTATCAAAACAGATTGATTCAGATTAGCCAAAAACTCATGGATACACAAGAGTTAGCTGCGGCTGTCGCGGATGGTAAGATTACTTATCAGGAGGCAACTTCCGGTCCGTCGTCGATGTTTGGTACCCAGTTGAATTTTTTGGGTCAATCTTCAAATATTGCATATCAATCTGCACAGATTAAAACAAATGCATATTTACAGCAAATGCAAGCTATAAATCAAGCCACAGGAGGACAATATCAGTATTCGCTCGATCCGACTTCGATGGCAGGATATATGCAAAACGGTCAAATACAGCCGTATCTTTTGTTTAATAACATTTATCAGGAAGAACTTGAAGCTTATGCTCAGCAGTATTCACAGTTGTTAAACAAGCAAGAACAAGATTTAGAGCAAGAAAAATTAACTCTTGAAACGCAAATAAAAGCAATAGAGGCTGAATATCAAAGCGTTTCCGAACAAGAAGGACAAAATATTGAAAATGATGCAATAAAACTATCTTAACTTTAACTTCCTAAACTTTAATCTTGACCGATAAATGCTGACTTTTTAAAGTCAGCATTTATATTTTTGGAATATTTTTAATATTTTTCTTTTAAAATAAAATATTGTATGTTAATATATGTTTAAGAAAATATATATTTTGTAATATATTAATTTAAAATTTTAGCTAATAAGGAAGAAAAGGATAAGAACAAAATGACCGAAGAAATCCAAAACGAAGCCAGTGATTCAAAACAAAAAGTTCTTGTTGTTGACGATGAAGCAAGTATCAGAAGAATTCTTGAAACTCGTCTTAAAATGGTTGGTTATGACGTTGTTACTGCTGAAGACGGAGAAGAAGCTGTTGAAGTTTATAATAAAACAGCGCCTGATTTGGTAATACTTGATGTTATGATGCCCAAAATGGACGGTTACGGTGTTACTCGAGAAATCAGACGTACATCTGATGTGCCGATTATAATTCTAACCGCATTGGGTGATGTTTCTGAAAGAATTACAGGTCTAGAGCTTGGTGCGGATGATTATGTTATTAAACCTTTTAGTCCTAAAGAACTCGAAGCTCGTGTTAAAGCTGTTTTAAGAAGAACAACAACTAAGGAAATAGCTGTACCTACGGGTAAAACAGCTAAAAATGTTATTACCACAGGACAAATTAAAATTGACACAGCGCGTCGTCAGGTATATCGCAAAAATGAGAGAATAAGGCTGACAGGTATGGAATTTAGCTTGCTTGAACTGTTGGTTAATAATTCGGGTCAAGCTTATTCAAGAAATGAAATACTTCAACATGTATGGGCATATCCTCCGGATCATAGAATTGACACTCGTGTAGTCGATGTACACATTTCAAGATTGCGTTCTAAACTGGAAGCCGATCCTGCAAATCCCGAGCTTATACTTACTGCTCGCGGCATTGGTTATATGTTCCAGCGTATAAATTAGGAAATATAACGATTGGATATTGATTTAAAAATTATAAATAACTCCGGCTTAAGAAAAATTCTTATAGTCGGAGTTTTTCATGGTGATGAACCGCAGGGTGAGTATTTTATAAACGAATATTTGAAAATTAAAAGAAATAAAATAAAAAACTCTCTTTATTTTATACCCAGACTTAACAAAAACAACAATAGAACAAATAAGAACGGTGTTGATTTAAACAGGAATTTTCCTACAAAAAATTGGAAAAAAAGTAAACAAGATGATTATTTTGGCGGACTAAGGCCTTCATCAGAGCTTGAAACAAAATTCTTGGTAAAATTGATTGGTGAAATTAATTTTGATGCAATAGTAACAATTCATGCACCATATAAAATTATTAATTTTGATGGTCCGGCATTGGGGCTTGCACAAAAAGTATCAAAAATATTGCAATATCCTGTTCAAGAAGATATCGGGTATCCGACCCCGGGAAGTTTTGGTACATATTGTGGCATTGAACGTAAAATTCCTACAATTACCATTGAAATTGATGAAAATAAAGCGCCCAAAGAGCTTTTAGGACGCTTTATTAATCTTTTTGATTATTTTGCATTTGAATATTAAGCATTCAATACAATTTCGTATGCAACATCTGCTGTTATGTTTCCTCTTTCGCCTAAGACTGTGCCCCTTTGGCTAAAACGTTTCTTAATTTCAGTTGCTGCCTCTTTAGAGTTTATGTTATATTCTTTAAGTTTTGTTTTTCTTCCGATTTTGTGGAAAAATTTCTCGGTTCTTTTAATTGCGATATCCGCAAGTAAACTTTTTGGCAGATATTCGTTTGCACCGTATACTTCAATTGCCATTTTTGCCAGTTTGTCCATTTTATCTTTTTTCATTACACGCCACAGGCTCGGCAATATAATTGCGAGGGTTTCGCCATGGTCTAATCCGTATAGTGCGGTTAGTTCATGTCCTATCATGTGGGTTGACCAATCTTGAACTGCCCCAAGACTAATCCAGTAATTAAGTCCGCAGGTTGCACACCAAAAAATATTTGCTCTGGCATCATAATTTTGCGGCTCTTTTAACACTTTTGGACCTTCTTCCAGAAGTGTTTTAATAATCCCCAGAGCCCATTGGTCTTGAAGCGGTGTATTAACATCATAAGTAGCATATTGTTCCATAACATGCGTAAATGTATCAACAATTCCGTTTACCGTTTGTTTTTCCGGAAGTGTATATGTTGTTTGTGGGTCAATTATGGAGAATTTCGGATAAACTTTTTCCGATATAAATGCAAATTTTTCTTTTGTTGATATTCTTGAAATAACTGCCCCACAGTTCATCTCGGATCCGGTTGCGGGAAGCGTTATTACATCGGCAAGTTCCAGTGCATCGTTAATGTTCGCGTTTTTTACCAATATATCCCAAGGGTCACCTTCAAATTTTGCCGCAGCGGCAATAAATTTTGTTCCATCAAGTACTGAGCCGCCTCCAACAGCCAAAAGAAAGTTGTATCCGCCTTCTTTAACAATATTTACTGCATTCATAAGCGTTTCGTATTTTGGGTTAGGCTCAATTCCTCCAAATTCGTTGTAAGTATAGCCATCGAGGGCTTCTTTAACTTGTTTTAAAACTCCGTTTTTTCTTATGGATCCGCCTCCATATGTAATTAATATTTTTTTGTCTTTCGGAATTTCATTTTTAATTTTTTCAATACTGCCTGAACCAAAAATGACTTTAGTTGGACATCTAAATTCAAAATTTTCCATTCTTACCTCATATTTTATAATACGTTTGTTATTTTATCATATTTTTAGGGCAATGTTTTATTAAGTAGTAGACTTAATTTAAAAAATGTAATACAATATAGGAAATAATAAGAGTAAGGATAGAAAAGTATAAATAGAAAGGTTTAGCAAACATGAAAAAAAGTTCGGCATTTACCCTTGCAGAAGTTCTAATTACATTGGCAATCATTGGTGTTGTTGCTGCAATGACAATTCCTGGTGTTATTGTAAGGACAAACCAACAGGAGTTTAAAACAGGTTTTAAAAAGGCTATCTCAGTTCTTAACCAAGCTGTTACAATGAATCTTGCGATTGATAACGAATCACCTTCAGATATTACAAGTGGTGCGGATTTAGAACAATATCTTATCGGCAGAATGAATGTCATGAAAAGCAGTGTATCTGCAGGTTCAAACACTGCTTTTTATACCGCTGACGGTTTTAGGTATGAAATACCCACAACTGGTATTTCTGATTGTACTACCGCTAACCCCTGTATTATCGGTGTAGATGTAAACGGTGATAGGGGTCCTACTACAATTGATGATAAAGCATACCTTGCAGAAGGTACTTATCCACAAGGCGATGATGAAAGAGTGCCTGATTTCTTTGCTGTTATGGTAACAGATGTTAGTGTTCAGCCATACGGTGCAGTTGCTCAAAGAACAATGTATCAAGCTGATAGCAACTAATTAAGTCTGAATGTTTTTTAAAAACTGTCTCATTTTAACATTGAGGCAGTTTTTTGTTTGCAAAAAAATATTGTTTAATATAAAATAAAATAGTCTTGAAGTGCTCTTAGGTATAGCACAAGAGATTTGTTACACTTTAATAAGAAATGGAGTAAAAAATGCCTAAAATGAAAACACACCGTTCTGCCGCAAAAAGATATAAAGTGACGGCATCGGGAAAAATTTTAAGACGTCAGGCAGGAAAAGGACACCTTCTTGCGCATAAAAGCATGGCCAGAAAAAAACGCTTATCCGGTATGGTAGAAGTTTTTGAAGGTAATGTTGCTTTAATTACAAAAGAGTTACCCTATATTAAATACTCAAGATAAGGAAGGTGAAAAATGAGAGTTAAACGCGGAAACGTTCTTAGAAAAAGACATAAAAAAATATTAAAACTTGCAAAAGGCTTTATTGGCGCACGTTCAAGAATTTTTAAAGTTGCAAATTGTGCAGTAATGAAAGCATTAAAATATCAGTACAGGGACAGACGCGTACTAAAAAGAAGTATGCGTTCACTCTGGATTGTACGTATCAATGCGGCAGTGCGCGCTATGGATTTAAGCTATTCTAAATTTATGAATCTACTTAAAAAAGCTAATATCCAAGTAAATAGGAAGATGTTGGCAGAACTTGCAGTTAATGACCCTGATGCATTTGCGGTATTGGTTGAAACAGCTAAAGCTGCAAAATAAATTTTTTTAAATATTTAAACCGCCCTTTAGGGCGGTTTTTTTATAGCTTTAAATATCCGTTTGCAATGTCAAAAATAAGCTCATCAAGTTTATGGTTTTGTTCTTCGGTTAAAATGCTTCTGTAGCGCGATATATAGTATCTTTTCTTTTGACTTGCGATTGCTTTTTGTAATTGTATTATTTCGTTTAATTTTTTTATTTCTTCGCTATTATCCTTTTGGTTATCTGCCAAAAGTTCATTGATTTTGTTTTCATTGGAGGTAATTTCACTCATTAAGGGTGCAAGTTTAACCATCTCTTCCATTTTTATGCCAAAAGCTTTTCTCTGTTGAGTAAAATTTAATTCCAGTCTGTCTGTTATTTTAAAATATATGTCGGCGCCTCTTTGGAGTTTTTCAACAGTATTTTTCTGCGCAAAGGCGCATGTTTGCATACAAAAAACCAATAATATTACCAAAATTATTTTTTTTATGTTCATTTTGTTCTCCAATCAATATTTGTGTCGAATTTTGTTTTGATATAATAATTACTTTTTGTTGTCGGTAATTTAAAATCTTTGCGTACTAATTCTTTTTTTAGAAAAAGTCCGTATGCAGGACTTTGCATAGCAATTGTATAGTCTTTATTCTTCTTTAGTTCTTCATAAAATTTATATTTTCTGCTGACAATAATTATGTCTGTATGATATGTTTCAAGGTATTTTTCCCACCCTTTATTTGCCAGATTTAACTCTTTTAATACATAAATTAAATTATTCGGATAAACTTCTTCGTATTTTCCATCCATAAATATAAAATTATTGGGATAAAGTTTATAAGCAACATAGCTGCCATCATGGAATTCACAAAGTATGTTTCCCTTGATACGGTTTGATTTTAAAAACTCAACTTCAAGAAACGGGTAATCCCAGCTTACGCATTTTAACTTGGTAGTGTATATCGCACATAAGCCGAAAATAAAAACAACGCATAGTAATATTAATTCTTTTATGTTGTCAATTTTTTGTGGCAATTCCTTGCAAAATATTTTATAAAAATCCTGATAGCAGAATACCAACAATGAAAATATAAAAAATGGTTGAAGTCGTATTGATTTTATTGCCATTAAAAGGGTTACAAAAAGAACAAGGAATTTTGTTTTATCTGCCTTTTTGAAATCTGCACCAAATTTAAAAAGGTAAATGATATAAAATATCAAAACAGCACCAAGCAGTGTTATAAATCTGTAGTGATTTTGCAGACCAAGCGCGCTAAATGTTGCTTGCCATTCTGTTATAAGTTCTCTTTTGAGAGTTAGGGCTTCAAAAAGAAATTTTAAATATTCAATCCCGTAAGGATTAATAAAAAGTATTGCAATACAACATATAAAAGTGAAAATATATTTTTTTACAGGCTTGTTATTTAAAAATTCTCCTATTGTATATAAAATTAAAAGCCCTAAGCCTGCTGCGCAGCCACCATGTATATTTCCCCAAATTAACATTGTGGCAGGCATTATCCATAACAGGCGATAATTATTTTCAATTCTTATTTTTTCAAGCACATACAACCAAAGCGCGAAAAAGAAAAATGTAAAAATTTGACATCTAATTGTTGAAAAAAGTAAGGTTGCGATGGAATTTATTAATATTAAAAATGGTAAAAAGTGCATTTTGGTATTTTTGTTGTGCAGCATAATGGTTCTTGTAAGAAGAAAAAATGTTGCAAAATTTATGCTTGTCTTAAAAATTAAAAGCCCAATATCGCCAAAATTTGATTGGAGGAAGTAAAAAATAAGGCTTGATCCCCATTCATGATCTATAAATTTGTGTGTAGGAGTGTAGGATAAAAAATCCCAATTTAAGAGTGCACCGGTTTGAAAGTACGTTTTACCTACAATTAAGCGTGCAAAAAAATCGTTGTCTATATTGTTAAAATAAAGACCCAGACCAAAAATAAATAAAAAAAGCGTTATGTAGAATATGTATAACATAAACCCGTTGCCTTAAATTATACAAAAATTTTACCATAAACTTTGTTTTTGTTATTATATTTGCAGGAGAAAGACAATGGAAGAAAAAATTTTAAAAATTAAAGAAAACGCGCTGGTTGATATTGAGAAGGCTCAAAATTCAAAGGAACTCGAGGAAGTTAAAAACAAGTATTTATCAAGACAATCGGAACTTAATAATTTTAAAAAGAGTTTAAAAGATATTGAGCCATCTTTAAGACCAAAAATCGGTTCTTTAACAAATGAAGTTTCAAAATACCTCGAAGAAAAAATTAATGAAAAATATAATGAATTTTATAAATCCGAACTAAATGCAAAACTAAATAGTGAAAAAATCGACGTAACGCTTGATTCTGCTTATATTCCATTTGGCAAAGTACACCCTTTAAGCGCTACTATTAATGAAATTGTTGAGATTTTTGAGCATTTGGGCTTCTCTCTTATTGAAAACAAACTTTCTCCGGAAGTTGAGCTTGAAAAGTATAATTTTGATTTGCTTAATGTTCCAAAAGAACACCCTGCGCGCGATGTTCAAGATACATATTATTCATACGCAGGTGAAAATGTTGTCTTAAGAAGTCATACGTCAAATGCCCAGATAAGGCAAATGCAAAATTCTCATCCCCCAATAAAAATTGTTTCTCCGGGTAGGGTGTACAGAAATGAATCTGTAAGTGCCAGAAAAAATAATTTATTCCATCAGGTTGAGGGGCTTTATGTTGACAAAGGCGTTACCTTTGCTCACCTTAAAGGTGTTTTAAACGAATTTATCAGACTTTATTTTGGCTCTGCTCGTCCTACAAGATTTCGCAATAGTTTTTTCCCCTTTACAGAGCCTTCTGCGGAAATTGATGTGCAATGCATAGTTTGCCAAGGTAAGGGCTGCTCAACTTGCTCGGGTTCGGGCTGGTTGGAAATTTTAGGGTCTGGCATGGTTGATCCGAATGTTTTAAAAGGTGTCGGCATTGATCCTGAAATATATAGCGGCTTTGCATTTGGCATGGGGGTTGAAAGACTTGCGATGTTAAAATATGCCATTGATGATATAAGACTGTTTTTTAACAATGACGAGAGATTTTTGAAACAGTTTTAAAAGCTGCTTTTGTCAATTTTTAAAATATCATAAAGGTTTTTAGCTTCAATAATATATCTTGAGCGTGTATCTATTTTTGCCCCATGCTCTATTAAGTCTTGAGCTATTTCATATTGTTTAAGCTTTAGTGCTGTGTACAAAATTGTATTACCGCTCATAAAGTCATCCACATTAACTTTTGCCCCATTTTCAATCAGAAGATGAGCTATTTGCGGATTTTTTCTTTTAATTGCTTCGATTAAGGGCGGATTAAATCCCAGATTTGGATTTGCACCGTGTTCCAGCAAGAATTTTGCTGCTTCATAGCGGTTGTGCTTAGTAGCATAATATATAGGATAATCCGTATAGAAATCCGTATTTACGTCAAAACCTGCATCGATAAAAATTTGCATAATTTCTATATTATTTTTTTTAACGTATTTTATAAATGAATCAACGCTTGTCGGGATTTTTCTTTTTTTTAATTCTTCCTTAGCAGCGAGCATTTGCGGTGTTGTTTCTTTTTTTTGATATTTTTTCAGCACATTGAAAAAATCATCCGAAAAACCGCTTTCAAATGCGCAAGCGCAGCAGTTCGTAAAAAAAACCGCTACGCTTATTATAAAAAACATTTTTTTAAATTTAGATAACAAGACCGCCATCTACTCCTATAACCTGACCTGTAATGTAAGTAGTGTCAAGAGCCAAGAATTTAACCGTTTTGGCTATATCTTCAGGTTCGCCCAATCTCTTGAGAGGTATTCTTTCGATAATTTGCTCTTGAGGCAAATCTTTTGTCATGTCTGTTTGAATAAAACCAGGTGCTACAGCGTTTACCCTTATGTTTCTTGATGCAAGTTCTTTTGCAAGTGCTTTTGTCATACCAATTAAGCCCGCTTTTGCAGTTGAGTAGTTAGCTTGACCTGCATTTCCGTATATTCCTGAAATGCTTGCCATATTAATAATAACGCCAGAGCGTTGCTTAATCATGATTTTTGCAACAGGATTTGAAACATAATAAGCACTGTTTAGGTTTGTATTAATTACATCAAGCCAATTTTGTGCGCTCATTCTCATAAATAGGCCATCACGAGTAATGCCTGCATTATTTACAAGAATGTCAATTTTCTTATATTCATCAATTATTTGTTTTATTGCATTTTCTACAAGCTCTTGATTTGAAACGTCAAATTTTATTGCTTTTGCATTCGAGCCCAATGCTTTTAATTCTTCAACCGTTTTATTTGCAGCTTCTTCGTTCCCCGCATAGTTAATAATTACATCACACCCTGCTTTTGCGAGTTCTAGCGCACAAGCTTTTCCAATTCCTCTTGAGCCGCCTGTTATGAGCGCTACTTTTTTATCTTCCATATTTAATCTCCTATACTAAACTTAAAATACCGTTTACGGTTTCATTTAAAGATTGCGAGTCGTACACATTGTATGTTTTAACTTCTGCAGGGCAAATTTTTCTGTTTAAACCCGCAAGGACCTTTCCGTTACCTATTTCTATAAAAGTATCAATTCCGTCTTTAAGCATTAGTTGAATTGTTTGAACCCAATATACGCTTGAGGATATTTGTTTTGGCATTTTTACCCTGAAATCTTCTTTGTCTGTTGTTATTTTTGCATCAATATTTGTAATAACCGGAATTTCAGCATTGTTCAGATTTAAGCTTTTAACAAAAGTCGCAAAACCTTCTGTTGCGCTTTGCATTAATATACTGTGAAAACCTCCTGAAACAGCAAGCGGAATTACCCTTTTTGCGCCAGCTTCTTTTATCAGTTCGTTTGCTTTTTCAACTGCTTGAGCTTCGCCGGTAATAACTGTTTGAGTAGGGTCATTATAATTTGCAATTTGTGCTACACCAAGACTTTGAACTTTGTCCAAACATTGTTTTATTGTATGTGTATCAAGCCCAAGAACTGCGCTCATTGCGCCGGTTTTAAGTTTGGTTGCCTCATCCATAAGGTCTGCACGTTTTTGGATTGCTTTAAGGGTTGTTTCCAAATCCATTACTCCTGCAAGGTATAAAGCGCCATATTCGCCAAGAGAATGTCCTGCTGTCATTTTTGCGTTTATTTCGCCTTTTGAAACTTCCTTCAGTGCTTCAAGCGCCGCAAGTGAAGTTGTAAGAATTGCGCTCTGTGCGTTTATTGTTTGTTTGAGTGTTTCATCAGGACCTTCGAAACAAATTTTAGAAATACTTTTATTTAAAACATTGTCAGCAGTTTCGTAAATTTTTTTCGAACTTGCAAAATTATTGTATAAGTCAAGTCCCATGCCTGTTGTCTGAGAGCCTTGCCCGGGAAAAATAAAAGCTATATTTTTCATTAGTATATCCCTTCCCTTAATCTCACTATAACACTGCCCCATGTCATGCCTGCACCGAATGCACATAAAATGGCGGTGGAAGGTGTTTTAACCTTGCCTTGCTCTATTGCTTCACTCAGCGCAATACCAACTGATGCAGCAGATGTGTTGCCGTATTTGTCAATATTGGTTATTACTTTTTCGTCAGTGTAGTTAAGTCTTTGTTGCAATGCATCAATTATTCTCAAATTTGCCTGATGCGGTATGAGATAATCAATATCTTCTGGCTTTAAGCCACAATTTTCTATGCAATTATTTACCGAATCGGGCATTGTTGTTACAACAAATTTGTATACCTCCCTGCCGTTCATTAAAACTCTTTCATTAGCAGGTGTTGCAGGCTCTACAAGCGGGCAATTTGTGCCATTCAAATGCATTGTGATGTGTTTACCTTGTTTGCCGTCCGCATTTATATCTATTGCAATAATATCGTCTATCCCGTCTTGCGATTTTTCAATAACCATTGCGCTTGCACCATCTCCAAAAAGAACACAACTGCTTCTATCTTCCCAGTTTACAAACTTGGAAACAGTATCTGTTGCGACAAGCAATGCTCTGTTATATTTCCCTGAAGAAATCATTGAGCGCGCTATTTCCATTGCGTATATCATTCCGGTGCAAGCAGCCGTTATATCAAAAGCCACTGTTCCCGTTTTTGTTTCAATTGCTTCTGATATTGCGCAACCTGTAGAAGGGTATATATTGTAAGGATTTGAGGTTGCAGCAATTATAAGATCAATATCTTCGCCCTTTAAGTCAGCTTTGTTTAGTGCATCACGTGCGGCTTGTATACCTATTGTAAGTGAATTTTCGTCACCTGAGGATATATGTCGTTGTTTTATTCCTGTTCTTGTTGTAATCCACTCGTCGGAAGTGTCCAAAATTTTTGTCAGGTCATCATTTGTAATAACGGTTTTTGGTACCGCTTTTCCTAAAGACACTATCCTTACAGGTATACTACTCATTTTCTCTCCTCACTTATTGGATTTATTGATATATTTCCATAATTTTTTTATTAACATCAGATTCAACCGCTTCTTTTGCAACTCTTACGGCATTTCTTATTGCATAAGCAGTACTTCTGCCATGGGCAATAACTGTAATTCCTTTTATACCTAAAAGCAGTGCGCCGCCAAATTCTTCATAATTAATTCTTTTGTAAATTCTTTTCATAAAAGGCTTTGCTAAAAGACCTATTATTTTTGAGATGATGTCAGTGTTAAATTCTTGTTGTATCATCTTAAACAACATTGAAGACGAGCCTTCAATAATTTTTAAAGCAACATTACCCACAAAGCCGTCACAAATAATTACGTCACAGCTGCCTTGAAACATCTCTTTGCCTTCGATATTGCCAATAAAATTAAGACCGTTTTGGTTTTCTTCAAGCATTTTATAAGTATTTTGTACAAGTTCGTTACCCTTGCCCGCTTCTTCGCCTATATTTAAAACACCGACTTTTGCTTCTTTTCTGCCATATACATTTTTAACAAAAGTTGTACCCATGACAGCAAATTGGTAAAGCATTTCAGGTGTACAGGAGCTGTTTGCACCGGCATCCAAAAGCAAAAACGGTTTTTTCATAGCAGGCAACATAACTGCTATAGCGGGTCTTTCAATTCCCGGCAATCGTCCCAAACCAAAAAGTGAGCTTGCCATGGCTGCGCCTGTTGAACCTGCCGCTACAACAGCATCGGAACTTCCTTTTGCAACAGCATCCACTGCAAGCACTATTGAAGATTTTCTTTTTTTTCTGATAGCTTGCCCCGGGGCTTCACCCATTTCAATTATTTCTTCAGCATGAGTGATTTTTATATCCAGCTTTGACAAATCAACTTTTATATTTTGACGAAAATAGCCGCCTCGATTGGACCTTATGCCATAACGTGCAATATTATCAAGTTCTGCTTTTATTGCATCTTCTTTTCCGACAAGCTCTATCGGTACATTGTAGTCAAGTGCTGCCCAAACTGCACCTTTTACTATTTCCCTAGGAGCATGGTCCCCTCCCATTGCATCTATTGCTATTCTCGTCATACTAATTTCCCCTGATTATATATTGCTATTCTTCGGTTTTTTCTTCAACCGTTTCTTCAGCTTTTGTTTCTTCTTTTATTTCTTCTTTTACTTCTTCAGCTTTAGTTTCGGTTTTAGCTTTTCTAGCTCTTGTTTTTTTAGGTTTTTCTTCTTTTACTTCTTCTTTAGTTTTTTTATTTTTTAAGCTGGCAAAATCATTTTTGTAATAGCCGCAATTCGAACATACGGTATGAGTCGGAACTGTTTCCTTGCAATTAGGGCAAGTTGTTGTTGCCGGTACTTCACCTTTCCAATTTGCTCGTCTTGATGCTTGTTTTGCTTTTCCTGTTCTTTTCTTTGGTACTGCCATTTTATTATTCCTTTATTAATGTAGTCTTGTGTCATAATTTTAACATGAACAAATTTCATTGTCATAAAAAAAGTTGCCCTTGTCAATATTTGAACAAGGGCAACTTTAAATTCTTTAACCAAAAATTTTGCTTATCTTAAGCTCACTTTTGTGTAAGAACCTTTTTTAGAATAGTTAACTTTGTCTTCGCGTGATAACCAGCCAAGACCCATGTTGATGAAGTTGTCGTTGAGGTCTAAATCTTTTTGAAGTTTTTTAGTTGTAACTTCACCGTTTTCATTTAAGTAGTTCCAAATTTTTCCTGCTGCTTCTACGATAGATTCTTGCATTGTTTTCTCCTTTTTTAATACTTCCGTTAGTGTCTATCACAATTTGTTATTAACAAATTTCTTTGATATTATATTAAATATAAGTTGAAAATTTGTAAATGGGGCAAATGGATGAGAAATTTAATGATTGGTCATACTTTTGTATACGGTGACGATGTTGATACGGATGTAATAATTCCTGCAAGATATCTTAATACACAGTCTCCGGATGAGCTTGCAAAACACTGCATGGAAGATATTGACGTTAATTTTGCAAGCATGGTCAAAGAAGGTGATTTTATAGTTGCGGGAGAAAATTTCGGATGCGGTTCTTCTCGTGAGCATGCCCCATTGTCCATTAAAGCATCTAAAGTCAGCGCTGTTATTGCAAAAAGCTTTGCGAGGATTTTCTTTAGAAATGCCATTAATATTGGGCTTGTAATTATCGAAAATAATAAATTGAGTGATGAAACAAAAAAAGGAGATAAACTTGAGCTTGATTTGGACGGTGGCATTGTGAAAAATTTAACAACGGGCAAGGAATATACATTTGCGCCATATCCAAAAGAAATTCAAGAGCTTGTAAAGGCGGGCGGTCTTGTAAATTATACTAAAAAGAAAATGGGAGTTATGTAACTATGTATAAAATAGCAGTGCTGGCAGGAGATGGTATAGGACCTGAAATTGTTACCCAAGGAGTGAAAGTATTAAAAGCTGCAGGTGAAATTTTTGATATAAAATTTGATTTTCAAGAGGCTTTAATAGGTGGTTGTGCTTACGATAAATATTCAAAGCCGCTACCTGATGAAACAATTAAAATTGCACATGACTCAAATGCGGTTTTATTAGGTGCGGTCGGGGATTGGAAATATGATACATTGCCACCTGAAGTGCGTCCCGAGCGTGCGCTTTTAGGGATAAGAAAAGAATTGAATTTATTTGCAAATTTGCGCCCTGTTGTCATTTTCGATGAATTAATTTCTTCATCTGCGCTTAAACCGGAGATTATTAAAGGTACTGATATTGTTATAGTAAGAGAACTTACCGGAGATGTGTATTTTGGCACACCAAAGGGCATTGAAGTAAGAGTTGATGAAAATGGGAATGGCGTACGTTATGGCTATAATAATATGATTTATTCGGAAAAAGAAATCGAGCGCATAGCTCATGTTGCTTTTAAAACTGCTTCAAGCAGGAACAAAAAACTATGCTCTGTTGATAAAGCAAATGTTCTTGATGTTTCAAGATTATGGCGCGAGATTATGACAGATATTTCAAAGCAATATCCGGATGTCACATTGACACATATGTATGTTGATAATGCTGCCATGCAACTCATATCAAATCCGTTGCAGTTTGATACTGTTGTTACCGGTAATATTTTTGGAGATATATTGTCTGATGAGGCATCAATGATTTCTGGCTCTTTGGGACTTTTGCCGAGCGCAAGCCTGTCTTATGATGGTGCTGTGGCTCTGTATGAGCCTATACATGGTTCTGCACCTGACTTAAAGGGACTGAATGTTGCAAATCCTATCGCAACAATACTTTCAGCTGCAATGATGATGAAATATACTTTTAATAATAATGAAGCTTATGATTTAATTTTCAATGCGGTTAAATCAGTTTTAAGAGAAGGGTACAGGACAAAAGATATATATAAAGACGGTGATAAGCCGGTAAGTACGGTACAAATGGGCGAATTAATTGTCAATAAAATGAAGGGGTAGTTATGTTAGATGTGATTTACGGCAGAAGAAGTATCAGGAAGTATCAACAAAAACCTGTTGAAGACGAAAAGTTAAATGAAATTTTGCGTGCTGCTATGTATGCGCCATCGGCCATGAATAAGCAACCATGGCGTTTTGTTGTGTGCAAAGAGAGAAAAACTCTTGATGAAATTCAAAAAATTCATCCCTATTCTTCAATGCTTAAAACCGCACCTTGCTGTATAGTTGTATGCGCAGATACGGATATGGAATATGCCCAAGGCTCTTATATTCAAGATTGCGCAGCATCTGTTGAAAATTTATTGTTAGCGGCAAAATATTTGGGGTTAGGTACATGCTGGCTGGGTATTTATCCTGATGTTAACAGACAAGATGAATTCAGGAAATTTTTTAATATGCCAAAAAATATCGTGCCATTTTGTGCAGTTGCGCTAGGGTATCCCAATGAAGAAATAGTTACGCCAAACAGATTTGATAAATCTAAAATTCATTTTGAAAAGTGGTAATTTTAAATATAAAATTTGTGGCGAATACCAAGATGATGAGTCTTGACAATAAATTGGAAGCTACAAGATAAAAAAACCGCTTGATTAAAAGCGGTTTTTATGGTGGGCGTTGAGAGGCTCGAACTCCCGACATCTTCCTTGTAAGGGAAGCGCTCTACCAACTGAGCTAAACGCCCGAAAGACATATTCAATTTTCAATTTATTTTGTTAGCTCAGTTGGTACATATTGTGCATTCGCACATTGGCTTCGCCAAGTGAGCT
>CASFXY010000018.1 GCA_949298805.1 uncultured bacterium | reverse complement strand
TAACACAGGTGCTAACACTACCATAATAATTGAGATAACAAGCACGGAAACAAGCAGCTCTGCGAGCGTAAAAGCGTATCTTTTCATATAAATTCCCCATTTGGATAATAATTTTTATCAAAATTTTACATTATAATTCTATAAATTACAACTCTAAATAAGAATTTTATAAAAAAATCTAATTAAAAATAAGTTTTTATAACCCCTTTTTAAAATTAGAATTAATAAAAACACAAGGGAATTTATATGCAGGATAACGAGGCTGCAAAATTAAAGAAAATCCTTGGCGAGAGGATTAAATATTTTAGAAAAAAACAAGGTCTTTCTCAAACTCAGCTTGCAGAAATAGTTAACATTGAGATGAAAAGTTTATCCAGAATAGAATCGGGGCATAATTATCCTCAGTGTGAAAACCTTGTTGCAATAGCACGTGCTCTTAAGGTTGCACCTTGGCAGCTTTATTTTGATGAAACTGAAAAAGATTTGGAAATGATGAAACAAGAAGTCATTAATGCGCTTGAAGATAAGGATAAAATTTTTCCATTATATCAATATTTAGCATATTTAAGGTAAAATACATATTTTTTGCATTGTGTTTAAATAATTGGATAAAATTTTTGGTACTAAAGGGGAATGTATTGATGAAAAGTCAATAATAAATTCGTTTATGCCAAGGCTTGAATAGTGTGGAATTTTTTGGAAATTTTGAACAATAGTTTCTTCAAACATGTGCATTTTACAAAAACCGTCAACCATTATAGGAAAAGTTTTTTCAATTAACGGGTCTGTAATGCACCAGTGTCCTATATGACAAGGCGCCGAGCACGAAAGTCTTGAAATAACGGCACTATCGCAATTTAGAGGGCAAAGACCTATGCTCTCAACTCTTTTTGCGCCTCCTATAAACATTTTTTTATTTGGAATTAAGCGTTTTGTTTTTTTAATGCAAGAGATTATATTTTCTTCATCTCCCAGTGTTGAAAAATCTATTGCGCGGATGGGGTGTAAATTTGAAAGGCATTTTATTGAATAACTGTTTAAAAGATTTATTCCCCCTCCTATTTCAATATTTATATCATTAAGTTTTAAATCATTAATAATTGCCCACCACATGCCTATATTATTAACAACAACAGTTGAGGGTTTTGGATTTTGCAAGGCAAGTGTTCTTATTAATTCATAAACTCTGTCAAAATCTCTTTCAATAAGTATTCTTGGAGTTGAAAGATTTAATTTAATTTTATGTTTTTTGCAAAAGTTTTTTACAACATTTACAAGCTCATCAAAACTTTTTGTGTAAAGGTCAACAGTAGAGGCAACTTCACCGTATTCAATTGAATTAATCGGATTAAACCCTACTTTTTCAATAAATTTTTCTAATTCGTTCAGTTGTTCGAGGCTTGCAATTCTAATGTTTATTTTTGGCAGCTTAAGTGCTTTGTAATCGCAGTTTTTCCTGATTGTCGAGCCTTTTATTTTCCAATTATATTTGTGAATATTATTTGCAAATTTAAAATCTCCGCCTTGTGCGCTTTGAATTTCACCGCAAAAATGATTTGTGCGATAAAAACTTTTTCTGACATGCCTAAAGGGTAATTTTTGCTCTTTAAACATTTTAGGCTTGCTTAAAATTTTTTCTATTAACTTAATAGCGTTTAAAATTTCATCCGAGTTATTAAATTTACCTTTTATAACAACTGCAGAAATTGCCCCTGATTTTATTATGTCATCGGCAAAATAAGGCAGATTATCCGTATCTATTGCAAGCGGAATTTTTGCGTATTTTTTAATTTTTTCAATATTTTTTATGTAGAGTTCTTCGGTTATAATTAAGCGGTCAATTTTATGAAACATTTCCATAAATTCAATGCCGCAGAGATTATGTATGTCAAAATAAGAATCAATGATTACCTTGAAAGGCAAATCCATAGTTTTAATTATTTCTAAAATTCCGTATGAATTTACAAAAATTCCGTCAATTTTTGTATTGTGCAAAAATTCTATAAATTTTTTGGTTTTTGAAACTTCTTCTTCATCAATAGAATGTTTAAAATTAACATAAATTTGCGCATTGCATTCGTGGGCTGCTTTTATATATTCTTCAATGTATTCGAAATTATCATTTATAAAACGATGATGATAGACGTAAAATTCTCTGCATTTTGTTTTTTTGCAGAATTCCCGAATATTATCCGGAGTTTTAACAGGAGATACTATAAAAATATCTTTCATTCCTTAATAATAGGGTTTTAAGGTATTTTAGTCAAGTTTTACGGATTTATTTTTATGGTTCCGCGAACATCTTTGTCTATATTTAAACTTTCAAAAAGGCTGTTTTTAAGTTCATCTGGTGAATTTGCGCTGTAAAATTTTCCTGATGTCGTAAGGGCAGTGCAACGTAATTGATTTCTTGCTTCTTGGTCAAAAATATCGAAAGCAATAACATCTATTGAAATATCATTTCTGGTTCTCATAAGTTCAATAGCATAAGTACAAGGACTTTCGTCGCAGTTTTCACCTCCGTCGGTTAAAAGAATAATATGTTTTTTGCCGTTGAAACCTGCGAAATCTGAATTTACAGCTTGTTTAAGCGAGTATGTAATCGGAGTCCAGCCTACGGCGGAAGTTTGATATAATGAATTTAAAATTGCACCTGAATTATTAGTTTTTAAGGGCACTGCAAGTTTTGATGCCATACAACCGTCCATATACGTGAAACCGCCCCTGTGACCATATATTCTGAGCCCTGTTTGAACATTAGACGGAATTTGCGGAAGGATTGAAGTGAGAGTGTCAAGTGCAACACGTAATTTTGTTCTGTCGCCCATTTTCTCGTTCATGCTGTTTGAAAAATCTACTATAAAAAGAATCATGGAGGAAGAATTAAAATGTTTGGTATCAATTTGATTTTTGTTTTCCGGATTCATTGTATAAATGTTGTAATTATAGTTTGGTTCGCAAATTGCCGCATTTATAAAAAAACCGAAAGTAAATAAAATCCAAATAATTCTTTTCATAAAACAATTATACATTAAAACAGACTTTTTTAACTGCCCTTATGTATATAAAAAGCCCCTTTCATTTTAGGAAGGGGCTTTTAACTCCGAATTTTGTGTGCGCGTGTGGAGTATTAATCTGCTTTGTGAAAAACTTATATATAAAATAAAAGACAGCAAAAAGACTTTAAGCGAGCCTGTTAAAATATTTTACAGACTCGCCAAAGTTTTTAAATTTTTAGAATTCAACACCTGATAATTTAAAATTACATTAAACCTAACATTTTTTTGTACCAGCTGAACGTTTCAAGTTCAAGTCCGTTAAATGTAGTTTTTAAGCATTGTTTTTTGAGGTAATGTTGAAACTCGTCGTTGAATTTTGATTTGATTGCGGGTTTAACTTTCAATTTTTCTACAAGAGTTGACATAAATTTTGCCTCCCATTTTTTAAAGCACACACATAATCTAACAACCTTAAAAGTATTATATCATAAATTTTCAAATTTGTAAGCCCTTTTTATTATCCTGTCGGCTAATTTTCAGGCTATTTTTGAATTTTTTTTGTAAATTTTTGTTAAATATAAGTTGTACTTTCGTATATTCTTTTTATATCCTTTGCTAAGGTTGTAGCAGGATGTTTATTATCTCCGCTTTGTAAGTATCCGTACTTATCTGCTACTCTGTTTTTAAGTGCGGTTTTATAAAAATCAAAAAACAATTTAGGATAAAGACTTACTCCTTGAGAGTATAAAAAGGAATTTTTATTCTCAAAAATACCCTTGTATTTTTTTTGATAAAACCTATGTGCAAGCACGTTTAAACTAAGGCAATTTAATTCTTCCTGAATTGAATTTTCGCTGTCCATGTCTTTGCCATGCCCGCATTCATGAAAAATTGCTTCAGAAATTGCAAGTATATCAGAATGCGAACAATTATTTTTATAATTTGAATTAATAAGTATGGTTATACCTTCTTTTGAATTGTAATTTAAGCAGGCATGGACATTGGGATTTGAAAAATCTGCATACAAAATGCTTGCTTTGCTTTCTTCAAGCCATCTAACCGCTTCTTTGCCGTTTTTAAAAGGTGGATTTGCCCCCAAAATTTTCATATATAAAAGGTCGTTTTCTAAATATTCTACTTTTTCAAGCTCGTCCAAAGCCTTTTTAATTGTAGAAATTTGAGTTATGTCAGGTTTTTCAACTGCAGCATAAACGGGATTTGCCCCCGGTGCGCCATCCGGAAGGGTTTTTGATTTAAAATAAGACAGTTTAAAAATTATCGGTTTAATTTTCATAATATCCCTTGGGTATATAAAACCCCTGAAAATATTTTTTATAGTATAATAAAACTTGTGATTAAAAGATATTCAAGAGAAAAAATTTCCTCTATTTGGGAATTAGAACAAAAATTTTCATATTATTTAAAAGTGGAACTTGCTGTTTGCAAGGCTTATAATAAACTTGGCAAAATTCCTGATAATGCGCTAAAGCACATTGAAAAAACAGCCTCTTTTAATATTAATAGAATTGATGAAATAGAAAAAGAAGTGCGCCATGATGTTATTGCTTTTTTGACAAATGTGAATGAAAATGTCGGGGCTGAATTTTCCCCATATATTCATATGGGATTAACCAGTTCTGATGTCATAGATACAGCTTTTGCGCTGCAAATAAAAGATGTATCGCAGATAATAAATGAAGATTTAGAAATCCTTTTAAATTCTATTTTAAATTTAGCCAAAAAACATAAAAATACGGTATGCTTAGGGCGTTCTCACGGTATCGGTGCAGAAGTTATAACCTTTGGTTTTAAGCTTTTAAACTGGTATGATATGCTATCTCGGGCACAAGCGAGATTCAATTATGCTCTAAATGATGTTCTGGTTGGTCAAATTTCAGGTCCTGTCGGTACTTATTCCAATGTTGATGTTGATGTTGAAAAACTAAGTTGTGAATTTTTAGGATTAAAGCCTGCTAAAATTTCAACACAAGTAATAGCGCGCGACAGGCATAGTGCTTATATTAGTGCCCTTGCGCATATTGCGGCCGTTATTGAAAATTTTGCAATTGAAATCAGACATCTTCAAAGATGGGAAGTTTGTGAGGTTGAAGAAGGATTTAAAGACGGGCAAAAAGGCTCATCTGCCATGCCTCATAAGAAAAATCCCATAGCAAGCGAAAATTTATCCGGTCTTGCTCGTGTTGTAAGGTCAAATTCCATTGCAGCGCTTGAAAATATAGCTCTTTGGCATGAAAGGGATATTTCGCACAGCAGTGTTGAGCGGATTATTTTTCCTGATTCGACAATTTTAATTGATTATATGCTAAATCGCTTTAATAATGTGGTGAATAACCTTGTTGTTAAAGAAAAAAACATGATTAAAAATGTTCAAAAATATGGCGGAATAATATATTCTCAAGCGTGTATGTTAAAGCTTACACAAAAAGGTCTAACTCGCGAACAGGCATACGAAATTGTCCAAAAAGAGGCGCTTAAGGCTTTTTCAATGGGAGATGACGGTAATTTTAAAGACAATATGTATTCACATCTGAGCGAGAAAGAAATTCTCGAGTGTTTCGATGAACAAAAATATTTAAAAAATATTAATTTAATTTATTCGCGATTTGGGTTGTAAAAAATAAAAAGCAGCCTAAAAAGGCTGCATATATTTGAACAATAGAGGAGGAGAATTACAGAGTAATGCTTTTTTTAAGCAAAAATGTTTAGAGGTTCTCTGTCTTCTTTTTTGCTTTCTTCTTGTTGAGGCTTGTATGCAAACGGGTTAGAGCCTTTTGCATCTTTGTTAAGATTTGCTATTTGATACAAATCAACTCTTTGAGATTGGGGTTCAACAGTGTTAATTGCTTCAACCTCAGAATTTGTCGGTACAAAAAGCTTGCCATCAACTGCTTTTGCGACATTATTGCCACCGTAAAGTGCGCTTGCTGCTTGTGAGTTTAGATAAGATGTGTTGATGTTTTGAGTGTTTAAGCCTGATTGAGTGATAGCAATTTGTCTTTGTAATTCAAGGCTTGTTTTTGAATTGTAAAGGTCAACACCTAAAGTAGGACGTTTAAATTGAGATAAATCAGCTTTTGAAAGGTCGATAGTTTTTTCTGTAGCACGGGAGAAAATTTCTCCAGATACTTTTGCAGCATTTACACTGTCGATTCCCAGCATTTACACTGTCGATTCCTGCAAATAAATTTTGATTTAATCCAAGTCCTGAAACACTCATTTTGTTTCTTTCTACTCCATTGTTCCTTATGTAATGTTAATCGGCGCAATTTTAAAAATATTTAGGTTTTTGATTTATATTTGTTACATATATTTACAAAAGTTGTTTATTTTAAATTTTTTTAGGTTATAATTTAGAAAAAGGAATTTGGCTTAAATGAAATTAAAAATGTCAAAACTTAAATATAACAAATAAAAGAAAGGTTTTTGCCTTTCTTTTTTTATAGGTAAAAATGAAAAAAATTCAAAAAGGAAGTATTAAAAATATTGAAAAAATAGCCAAGGATACTTTTGCGCTTGAAATAAATTCAAATGTAATGCAGGCTTGCTCGGGACAATTTATTTCAATTTTATGTCCGCCGAAAACTCTAAGGCGCCCTTTTAGTATAAAAGGCTTTAAAGATGGCGTTCTTGAGGTTTTTTTTAAACTTAAAGGAGATGGAACGAATTATATAAAAGCCCTTCAAATTGGCGATAGTATTGATTTTATGGGACCTTTGGGACAAGGATTTAAAATTCAAAACAAAAAATCACTGCTTATTGGCGCAGGTATTGGAATTGCGCCGATGTTATTTTTGAAAGATGAATTGAATAAAAAAGGAGTAGAAAACTTTTTAATAACAGGTTTTAAGGCCCAAGACGAGGTAATTGAGGGGTCGGATAAAACAGTAATCGGCGGTAGTGTTATTGATTTTTTACCTGAAGTAATTGAAAAATTTAAACCCGAGATAATATATTCATGCGGACCGGAAATTGTCCTGAAATTGGTTACTCGAGTGGCTCAAAAGTACAACCTTGAGGCACAAATTGCTATGGAAAAAGTTTTTGCTTGTCAAGTCGGTGTTTGTAGGGGTTGTGTAATTAAAATTTTAAAAGACGGCAAAATTCAAAATGCTACAATTTGCCATGACGGCCCTGTTTTTGATGCAAAGGCGGTTGTATGGGAATAAAAATAGCAAATTTCGAAATAAAAAACCCAATAATTGCAGCATCAGGTACTTTTGGTTATGCGGATGAATATGAAGACTTTTGTGATGTGTCTAAAATTGGTGCTATTGCTACAAAAGGCATTACTCTTGAGCCAAGAGCAGGCAATGAGGGAGATAGAATTTTTGAAACAAATTCGGGTATGATTAATCGTATAGGGCTTGAAAATATTGGAATTGAGCGTTTTATTGATGAAAAAATTCCGATTTTGAAAAAGAAAAATATAACATACATTTTAAATGCGGCCGGAAGCACAATTGAAGATTATTCAAAATTGGCAACAATTGCAAATAAAAACGGAATAGAAGCAATTGAACTTAATGTTTCTTGTCCAAATGTCAAATCAGGCTGTTTGGAGTTTGGAGTAGATTCAAATTCGCTCTATGAGCTTGTTTTGAGTGTCAGAAAAAACTATGACGGCTGTTTGATTGTTAAATTAACTCCAAATGTTACAAGCATTGAAAATTTAGCATTAGCTGTTCAAAAAGCAGGTGCTGATGCGATAAGCGCAATTAACACTCTAAAAGGTCTGGGTATAAAAATTGATTTTATAAATGGAAAGTTCTATAAAAAAGAAGTTCAAGGCGGGCTTTCCGGAAAATGTATAAAACCTGTCGCACTTTCTATGGTAAAGCGTATACGTTCAGTGACGACATTGCCTATAATTGGCATGGGGGGCATTTCTTGCCTGAATGATTTATTTGAATTTATAAGCGTTGGTGCTGATGCTTTTGAAGTCGGTACACATAATTTTACACAATGCGATGCTTGTAATATTTTGGCAGACAACCTTGAAAAATTTATAAAAACAAAAGGTTTTAAGGATTTTGAAGATTTGAAAGAAAAAATTAAGGAGATAAAATAATGTCACAAGTGGATGTAAAACAGTTGCTGATTGATTTTGACGGATTATTAAATGGGCATTTTTGTCTGACATCGGGTTTGCATTCCGACACTTATTTTCAATGTGCAAAATTGTACCAATATCCGCCGGTTGTCAAGACAATTGCGACAGAGTTAGCAAAAAAGCTTGAGGGAATTGAATTTGAAACTGTTGTTTCTCCTGCAATAGGCGGTATAATTTTTGGCTATGAAGTTGCGGCTGCAACTGATAAAAGAAATCTTTTTGTTGAAAGAAAAGACGGTGAAATGCAATTAAGGCGGGGCTATGTATTAAAAAAAGGTGAAAGAGTTTTAATTGTAGAGGATGTTATTACTACAGCCAGAACAATTTTTGAAACAATAGAAGCTTTAAAACCTTTTGAAATAGAAGTTGCAGGGGTGGCATGTATTGTTGACCGTTCTGCCGGAAAATTAAAAGACAAGCTTAATATTACATCACTTTTGCAGGTTAACCCTGTTGCATACACCCCTGAAGAATGTCCGCTTTGTAAACTTGGAATTGAAATAACAAAACCGGGCAGCAGAACAGGCAAATAAAAATGAAACATTTAATTAATATTAAAAGTTTAAAAAACGATGAAATTCTTAAAATAATCGAACTTGCAAAGTATTATGAAAAAAATGAGCTTTCGTGTTCTCAAAAGAAAAAACAAAAAGGTTCACTCGTGCTTTTGTTTTTTGAAAATTCAACGCGCACAAGATTTTCTTTTGAGATGGCATCAAATAAACTCGGTTTTTCAGTGTTTAACTTTGAAGTTCAAAAGTCCTCAATTTTAAAAGGCGAAGGTTTTTATGACACATTAAATAATTTAAATGCAATCGGTTGTGATATTGCAGTTATAAGGCATTCTGCAGACGGTTTTATAGAAGAACTTGCACAAAAAGAATATTGTTACGGGCTTTCGTTGATTAACGCGGGAGAAGGCAAGTCTGCTCATCCGACACAAGCACTTTTAGATTTTTATACTTTAACAAAACATCTTGGAACTGTCGAGAACAAAAAAATAGTAATTGTTGGTGATATAGTCCACTCGCGTGTTGCAAAATCAAATATAGAGCTGCTTTCAAGATTTGGCGCAAATATTGTTTGTTGTTCGCCTGATTATTTTGAAGATTGGGCACTTGAGCATATAAAATATGAACCAAACATAAATATAGCCCTCAAAGATGCCGATGCGGTCATGGGGCTCAGAATTCAAAAGGAAAGAATTGAAAATAAAGTACCCTACGCGCAATATATTGCAGATTATCAAATAAATGAAAAAAATATGCCCGAAAGTGCTATTTTAATGCATCCCGGACCTGTTAACAGGGATGTTGAAATTTCAAGCACACTGCTTGATAAAAAAGGAAATATAATAATTGAACAGCCAAGAAACGGTGTTTTTGTGCGTATGGCAGTGCTGGATTTGATTTTTGAGGGGGTTCAAAATGAAAATAGTTGAGCTGCCTGCTTTTGTTGATATGCATGTCCATTTTAGAGAGCCGGGGTATGAGTACAAAGAAACTCTTGAAACAGGTCTGAATGCAGCGTTGAAAGGTGGTTTTGGTGCAGTTTGTGCCATGCCTAATACAAACCCTGTTTGCGATAATATTGAAACGTTAAATTATATTCTTGAAAAATCAAAAGAACATAAATGTAAGCTATATCAGGTTTGTGCAATTACAAAAAATTTAAATACAAATATATTGGTTGATTTTGAGGTACTTGCAAAAGCAGGTGCCATTGCTTTTTCTAATGACGGGTTGCCTGTCTTAGACAAAAATGTTTTTTACAATGCATTAAAATCAGGTTATTTAATACTTTCACACTGTGAAGATGAAACAAATGAAGTTATTTGGCAAATTGAAATATTCGAAGAACTCACACGCGAAGGTTTTAAACCGAGATTGCACTTTTGTCATATTTCAAAAAAAACAAGTCTTGAAGCGATAAAAGCTGCTAAAGTGCGCGGTTTGAAGATTACTTGCGAAACTGCACCGCATTATTTTACTTTTACTAAGCAAAATGTTACACGCACCGGTGTTTTTAAAATGAATCCGCCGTTAGGCGAGGAATCTGACAAATCTGCAGTTATCGAAGCGGTTAAAGACGGAACAATTGATGTTATTTCAACAGACCATGCGCCCCATAGTAATGATGAAAAAAATTTGATTTATGATAAATCTCCAAACGGAATAACAGGACTTGAAACCTCTTTTTCGCTGACTTATGGACAATTTGGTTTAGATAAAACGCTTGATTTAATGTCAAATAATCCTGCAAAAATTTTGGGAATTGAAATAAAACAAAAAAATAAGTTTGATTTAGATAAAATTTATACCGTACATGGGGCTGAATTTGCTTCTAAATGTAAGGTTACGCCTTATGAAAATATGATTTTAAAAGGAGTTAAAATTGATGATTAATGAAAAAATAAAAGAGAAAATCGTCCTTGCGCTTGATGTTGAAACTTTTGAGGAGGCAAAAAATCTTGTAGATGAACTATCCCCTTATGTCGGAACTTTTAAAGTCGGATTGCAGTTATATACGGGTTTTGGTAATGAAATTATAGACTATATAAAAAATAAAAATTCAAATTTCTTTTTGGATGTTAAATTAATGGATATTCCAAATACTGTTAAAAAAGCAAGTGAAAATATTGTGTTGCGTGGCGCAAATTTCTATAATGTCCATGCATTGGGCGGGTTAGAGATGATGAAACAATCAAAAGAAGGTGCGCTTAAAGCAGCGGAAAAAATTGGTAAAAGACCGCCAATAATTCTTGCGGTAACAGTTTTAACAAGTATTTCTCAAGAAGTTTTAAATGATGAAATTGAAATAAATAAAGAAGTAAAAACTCTTGCAATTACCCTTGCAAAACTTGCAAAAAAAGCAGGGTTGGATGGAGTTGTGGCTTCAGTTCATGAGCTTGGCGCCATAAAAAAAGCTTGCGGCGCGAATTTTAAAGTTTTATGCCCCGGAATAAGACCCTCTTGGAGTTTAAAAGATGATCAAAAACGAATTGCAACACCTAAAAATGCAATTGAAAACGGGGCAGATTATCTTGTAATAGGCAGGGCAGTTACAGCTGCCGAGAATAGGGTCGAAGCAATGAAAAAAATCTACGAAGAAATAGGAGAAGTAATATAATGGCAACATTAATACTGGAAGATGGCACTGTGATGAATGCAAAATCTTTTGGTGCAGTTCGCGAAGTATTCGGGGAAATTGTTTTTAATACCTCTATGGCGGGTTATCAGGAAATCATAACCGATCCGAGTTATGCAAATCAGATAATAGTTATGACATATCCTGAAATTGGTAATTACGGAATTAATAAGGATGATTTTGAGTCCTTAAATCCTGCTCTAAAGGCACTAATTGTAAAGGAATATTGCAAAAACGAATCTCATTATAAAAGCGAAAAATCGTTAGGTAACTATTTAAAAGAAAGAAATGTTGTAGGTATTGAATGTGCCGATACAAGAACGTTAACAAAAAAAATACGTGAAGCAGGCACTATGAATTGTTTTATCAGCCCGCGTGATTTATCGGAATATGAAATAAAAGAAAAAATTGAAGAAACAAAAAAATATAAATCAAATCCTGATGTTGTTTTTGATGTTACTACCCGTATGGTGTACACTCGAGGCGAAGGCAATCCCATAAAACTTGCTTTTATTGACTATGGTGCAAAATATGGCATTGTAAAAAGTCTTTTTAATCGTGGCTGCGAAGTCAAGGTTTACCCTGCAAATGTTAATGCAGAGTCAATTTTAAACGGAGATTTTGATGCAGTATTCTTATCTAATGGTCCAGGTGACCCACAGGATTGCAAGATTGAAATTGAAACAATTAAAAATTTAATAGGCAAAATTCCGATTTTCGGTATTTGTCTTGGTTATCAACTTTTAGCAATTGTGTCCGGTGCAAAGACTTATAAGCTTAAATACGGGCATAGGGGCGCAAATCATCCTGTTATAAATTTGCAAACAAATAAAGTTATGATGTCCTCACAAAATCATGGCTATGCTGTTGATATAAATACATTAAGCGACATTATGACACCTACATACAAAAATCTTAACGATGATACTTTAGAAGGTTTTAAAATTGATTCTTTAAAAATTCATGCAGTGCAATTTCATCCGGAAGCTGCCCCCGGACCTAATGATGCGGCAGTTATTTTTGATGAGTGGATTGAATTAATGAAGGAATACAAAAAAGTGAGGGTGTAAATGAAGGATAATTCAATAAAAAAAGTTTTAGTAATAGGTTCGGGTCCAATTGTAATAGGGCAGGCAGCAGAGTTTGATTATGCGGGCGTGCAGGCATGTCGCGCGCTAAAAGAAGAAGGAATTGAAGTTGTTCTTGTAAATTCAAATCCCGCAACGATTATGACTGATGAACATATTGCCGATAAAGTTTATATAGAGCCTTTGACTCTTGATATTTTAACAAAAATTATTGAAAAAGAGCGTCCGCAAGGACTCATGGCATCTTTAGGCGGTCAAACAGGCTTAAATTTAGCATGCGAACTTAATGATGCAGGTGTGCTTGAAAAATATAAAGTTAAAGTTTTGGGTACAAATATTGATTCCATCAAGAAGGCAGAGGACAGAGAATTATTTAAAAACCTTATGAATGAAATAGGTGAGCCGATTCCGGATAGCGAAATTGTTTCAAGCTATGAGGAAGCATTAGAGTTTGCAAATAAAATCGGTTTTCCGATAATTATTCGTCCGGCATTTACTTTAGGCGGTGCAGGGGGTGGCATAGCACATAATGAAAAGGAATACGAAGAAATTGTATATTCGGGTTTAACGCAATCTCCTATAAATCAAGTTCTTGTTGAAAAATCAATTGCAGGTTTTAAAGAAGTGGAATACGAAGTTATGAGAGATTCTAACGATACCTGCATAATAATTTGTAATATGGAAAATATTGACCCTATTGGTATTCACACAGGTGACAGTTTTGTTGTTGCACCCTCTCAAACCCTTACAAATAATGAATATCAAATGTTAAGAAGCTCTGCCATAAAGATTATAAGAGCTTTGGAAATAGAAGGCGGTTGTAATGTACAATTTGCCCTTGACACAAAGTCAAATCAATATTATGTAATTGAGGTAAATCCTCGTGTATCAAGGTCATCTGCGCTTGCATCAAAAGCTACGGGTTATCCTATCGCAAAAATAACTACAAAAATTGCCATAGGCTATAATTTGCATGAAATTAAAAATTCTGTTACCGGCAAAACAGTTGCAGCATTTGAACCTGCGCTTGATTATGTTGTAGTTAAAATTCCAAAATGGCCTTTTGATAAATTTGCAACGGGAGATAGAATTTTAGGCACAAAAATGAAGGCTACAGGCGAGGTTATGGCAATTGGCAGAACTTTTTGTTCAGGTTTTAAAAAAGCAATAACTTCTCTTGAAGGTAAAAAAACCGGACTTTTACATTATAAATTTGAAAATATGTCTTTAGAAAAACTTTTGGAAGAACTCCATATTCAAGACGACAGAAGGATTTTCAGACTTGCTGAAGCATTATCGCGAGGAGTTGAGATAGACGAGTTAAATAAAATTACAAAAATTGACAAATGGTTTATTAATAAAATTAAAGATATAACTGATGTAGAGCGAGAACTCGAAATTAAACAGCTTGATTTTGAGCTCTATAAAAAAGCAAAAGAATTTGGATTTTTAGATTCCGAAATATGTGCTTATGCAAATGTTGAACAAAAAATGCTCGATGATTTCAATCTTGGTGCTTCTTTTAGGATTGTAGACACCTGTGCAGGCGAGTTTAGGGCTTCCACACCTTATTTTTATTCAACTTATTGTGAAAGTTGCGAACTTGATGAACATAAAAAAGAACATAGCCAAAATAAAGAAAGTGTCGTTGTTTTAGGTTCAGGTCCGATACGTATAGGGCAAGGTATTGAGTTTGATTATTGTTCAGTACATGCAAGTTGGGCATTAAATGAAAACGGCTATGAGTCTGTTATGATAAATTCAAACCCTGAAACACTTTCAACAGATTTTGATGTCGCTACAAGGCTTTATTTTGAACCGATGAATGTTGAAAATGTAATGAATATTATAAAAAAAGAAAACCCCAAGGGTGTTATGGTGCAATTTGGGGGTCAAACGGCAATTAACCTTGCGCCAAAACTTGCAAAATTTGGTGTAAAAATTCTCGGAACATCTTTAGAAAGCATTGATGCGGTCGAAGACAGGAAAGTTTTTGAAAAACTTTTAAAAGATTTAAAAATTCCGCAACCTAAAGGCAGAGGTGTAAGGAGTGCTCAAGAAGCCCTTGAAACGACACGCGAACTTGGATATCCGGTTTTGGTTCGTCCGTCTTATGTTATAGGCGGGCGCGGCATGCAAGTTGTGTATAATGATGATGAACTGCTAACTTATATTAATCAAGCTTTACAATTTTCAAACGAACATCCTGTTTTAATCGATCAGTATATTGAAGGTTTAGAAGTAGAATTAGATGCAGTTTGTGACGGAAAAGATATTTTGGTTCCCGGAATATGTGAACATATCGAGCGTGCAGGTGTTCACAGCGGGGATTCGATGAGCATATACCCTTCAAGAAATATAAGCCGCAAAAATGAGCGTAAACTTGTAAATTATGCCCGCTCAATAGCAAGAAAACTTAATATTAAAGGCTTAATGAATATTCAATTTATTATAAAAGATGACATTGTTTATGTAATTGAAGTTAACCCCAGAGCCTCAAGAACGGTACCTATAATGTCAAAGGTAACGGGTGTTCCTATGGTAAAAATGGCAATTAATGCGGCTCTTGGTAAGTCAATTCGCTCTTTTGGTTTTGGAGTTGGGCTTTACAGAAAAACAAACCTTATATGTGTTAAAATGCCTGTATTTTCATTCCAAAAACTTAACCGAATCGACCCTGCTTTGGCACCAGAAATGAAGTCTACAGGCGAGGTTTTGGGTGTTGATACAAACTTTAAGCGTGCACTTTTAAAATCATTTATTGCTGCCGGTTATAAATTTGGCGGTAAAAAACAAAGGGTGCTGGTATCTTTAAATGACCATTATAAAAAACCCGCGTTAAAGATTGTAAAAAGACTTTTCTCTCAAGGATTTTTCATTATGGCAACTTGGGGGACACATAAGTTTCTTGAACAAAACGGTGTGCCTTCAAAAATGATTGAAAAGTTTATGATTGATAAATTGCAAAAACGTATGAAAAACGGACGTTTAAGCTTTATTATCAATACTCCAACTTTAGGTAAAAATTCACAAACTAGCGGATTTCAAATAAGAACGATTGCCGAAATGTACGGAGTACCTTGTTTTACTTCTATCGATACTGCCCGTGCCTACCTGAGGGCATACAGAACATTTGACAAAAAAATAAATCTTGATGTAGATACAATTACTAACTACCGTAAAAAGAAATTTTTAGGAATTTTTTAAGATTTAAAACAAAATAAAAGGCGCAAAGTTAACTTTGCGCCAAAATTTTTTCCAAACTATTCTTCAATAATTTGTTGCATTTCTATATCGGGTTTACCCAACACTCTCACTAACTCCAGCACTGAGGCCTTCATCTGGCATTTTTGCGAAGAATTATTAAAAAAGTCTGTATAGAAACAACCTTCGCAATTGCAACCTCTTTTATAACATTCCATTGCCGTTGTTGTCCATCTTCTCACGGCAACTGCACGCCCAAAATCCCTACTTTTCAGCACGTTTAATCCCCCAATAATCTCTGTCCGCAACAAACCTTACAACCTCAAAAGGCTTGTCTGAATTGAATTTAATATTATTATAACCCTTAAGAGTGTTTTTACAAGTGAATTTGGTGTAAATATTACGCTTTATTACAAACTTGCAATGGCTTACATGGTCTGTCTTTAGAGGGTCTTGCCTATCTGTTATCCGCCTTCTGACATGGTTTTCATGAACGCACACATGTAAAACCCATGCAGTGTGCATGATTTCATGAATTTAAGTGTGAAAATTATTATTAAGAAGTGTAAACATTTGACTTTTTGACAAAAAATAACCATGCCTTTTGGCATGGTATTAATTTTTCACTAAAAAAGCGGGCAAATAAGCCCGCTTTTAAAATCTCCTCCATAAATCCGTAGCCGCTAATCTAAAAGCGCTTCAAGGATTGCTGCATTTTTAGATGCAAATGAATTTTCTCTGATTTTTGTACGTTGAATGTAAGTTCTTAGTGCTTCACGGATAAGTTCGCTGCGTGAGCGGTTTTCTGTATCTGCTACTTGGTCGATTTCGTCTAAAAATTTTTCGGGCATTGAAATAAGTACTCTTGCCATATTTTTCTCCTTTGAATATATTTTCTCTAATTCTCTTTTATGTGGGATTTACTGTATTTAGCTCTCGTACATATATAAAAAATATATTGATTTAAAAATTGACTATTTGTGATATATTTTTTATATTTCGTGTAACAAAACTTAACATATTAGTTCAAAGTGCTTGCTTACAGTATTTTTTCCTTATTTCTGTATCAATTTCAAATATGTCATCAAGTGTAATATTATGTATAATATTATGGTTTAAAAGTGCTTTTTCGACGGTTTTTTCTATGTCTAAAAAGCTTATTTTTCCTGCAAGAAAATCATTTACGGCAACTTCATTTGCGGCATTAAGCACAACAGGGGCGCTTGAACCCTTTTTACCCGCATCATAAGCCATTTGTAAACAGCGAAACTTTTTAAAATCGGGTTTTTCAAAAGTCATTGATTGTCCATATAGGTTAAAACCGTCTGTTTTAATACCCTTTAGGCGTTTTGGATAAGTAAGAGCATATTGAATTGGAATATGCATAGACGGAAAGCCAACTTGGGCAAGCATTGAGCCGTCAATAAATTCTACAAAAGAATGCACAAGACTTTGCGGATGAATTACAACTTTTATGTTATCGTAATCCATATTAAACAAATGGTGTGCCTCAATTACTTCTAAGCCTTTGTTCATAAGGGTTGCACTGTCTATTGTAATTTTTCTGCCCATATGCCACCTTGGATGCTTTAGGGCATCAAGCGCATTTGAATTTTGCATCTGCTCCCTTGTTTTGTTTAAAAACGGGCCGCCTGACGCTGTTATTATAAGCTTGTAGGGCGGATTGTTTTTATCCGCAAGGCACTGAAAAATTGCCGAATGCTCTGAATCCACGGGCAAAATTTTAACACCGTTTTCGCGAGCTTTTTTCATTACAATATCGCCCGCCATAACAAGAGTTTCTTTGTTTGCAAGTGCAATGTCAATTTTGTTTTCAATCGCTGCAAGAGTAGGCTTTAACCCCACTTTGCCCGACGTTGCAACAAGAGTAATGTTATTTTGTTTATCTTTTGCAATTTCAACCAATCCCTCGCCAGAGTGCAAAACATCCAGTTTGGGAAATTTTTCTTTTATGATTTTTGCATCTTCATAGTCGCTTGTACAAACTCTTTCGGGCTTATATTTTTCAATTTGCTTAATTAAAAGAGCTATGTTTTTGCCGCAAGAGAGTGCGTGAATTTTGTAATCTTCAAGAAAATCAATAACTTCAAGAGTTTGCGTGCCTATTGAACCTGTTGAACCTAACAAAGTAATCTTTTTCATAACGATAATATTATATTAAAAAAAGTGTTTAAAACAAACTTTAATTATTCTCTTTAGCCTCATCTCTTTTAATAAAATCACAAAGTTCTTCAAGGCGTTTATCTTCCATTGCATCAATTAATGTTTGAATATTATCAAATTTTTTAAGGGCAAAGCCTGTTTCAGCAAGTAAAACGCAAGAATTACAGAGTCTGTATTTGCCATATTGAATTGAACCTGCTAAAGGTGCGTTTTTGCCACAAGCAGAGCAGTCAAAATATTCATTTAAAGAATCGGGATTTTCCTCAATATCATCCTTAAACATTTGTTCTACGACTTGTTGCATATTTGCAACAATTTCTTCTTTGTCTGTCATTTTACTTCATTCCTTAAACTGAGGGATATTCCCTGCATTATATTCTGAAAATCTTCATCAGGTAAGCAAGATGCGGTTTTAAAAATTCTGGATAACGGCATAGAATTATCATACCATCTTCTTTTATTTTGTTCTTTATAAAGTCCCAAAACTCTTTCCAGTCCAAGGCTTAACGGCACTTCATCGCGCTCTCTGTTGTTTGCTCTTATAACATCGATTACTTTAATTACTTCGCGCGCAATTTCATAATGAGAGCGAATGGTAAGTGTTTGCAGGACATCAAGAACCTCTCCTGTCCAAGGCTCACTATCATACCAGCGTTTTTTGGTATAATTTGTCATATTTTAATATTAGACTTATTTTTTCTCTTTGGCAACTTACAACAGGCTAAAGTTAATAGTCCAAAAATTCACAAAGCACTGTATTTGAAAGCATTACGCCTGATTTTGTAAGTTTATAACCTTGTAAAGTTTTTTGAATATGTCCGCTTGAGATGAATTTTTCAAGTTGTGCAGCATATTTTTTATTGAAATCAATTGAAAAAATTTTATTAATTTCTTCAATATTTATGCCTTCAAATTTCCTAAAACCTAAAAAAATGTGTTCTTCCAGTAAATTTGTTTTGTAAAATTTTTTTTGTGCAGTCGGATTTTCTATATATTTATCAAAATCAGCTTCATTTTCGTAACGCCTATTGTTTACAAAACCTGATGAGCCAAGTCCAAAGCCCCAATATGGTTTTATATTCCAATAGGTTAAATTATGTTTTGAGCAAAAATTTTTTTCAGCTGCAAAGTTTGAAAATTCATAATGGTAATAATTTCCAAAGGTTTCAAGTGCCATTTCATACATATCAGCTTGCATATCTTCATCGGGCAAGTTTTTTGGCGGGTACAGGTAAAAATTACAACCCTGCTCGATTTTTAGCCCGTATAATGAAATATGAGGCGGGGAAAGCTTTTTTGCAATATCTAAAGTGTTTTGCCATATTTTTAGAGTTTGAGTCGCTAAACCATACATTAAATCAATACTAAAATTTTCAAAACCTGCAAGTTTAATGTTTTCAATGCTTTTAAGTGCATCATCAGAATTATGTATTCTGCCTGCGGTTTTTAAGATTTCATTGTTAAAAGATTGCACTCCAAGGCTTATTCTGTTAATTCCCAAATTATAAAAAGCTTTTAATTTATTCAAATTGCATGTTTTGGGATTTGCCTCAAGGGTGATTTCGGTTTTTTCATTGTAATTAAAGCATTTAAGTATTTTTTCAACCTCAAAAGGTTCTAAAAGCGAGGGTGTTCCTCCTCCAAAATAAACAGTTTGTAAAATTTCGCCCTTGTAAAAGTTTTTAATTTCCAAAATTAATTTTTCGATATAAATGCTTTTGTAGCACGGATTTATGCCTGATAAAAAAGAGCAATAATTACATTTTTTAGTACAAAAAGGTATATGAATATAGACACTTTTGGGCATATTAATATTATAATATAGACAGGTGATTTTATTATGTTTTTAAAAAAGCAAAAACAAGCGCAAATGTGTGTTGAAATACTAGAGCAACCTGCAATTATAGGTGCTCTTATCGAAAAGTATGTTAAAAATTATGTGCTCTTGCTTGATGTGCCTGCTAATACAAAAAGTATAAAAATTGTTGCAAGCGGATCTTCATATAATTGCGGACTTTTGGGTAAAAGGTTTTTTGAAGATATAGCGCAAACAGACACAAAAATTGAGTTTTCGGGTGAATTTATTTGTAAAAATAAACAGCCTGAAAAAAATGCTCTTTATATTTTTATAAGTCAGTCTGGTGAAACTTATGATACAACACTTGCAGCAAAAAAAGTTAAAGACTTTGGCGCTGATACTTTAGCAATTGTTAATAATGAAAATTCTACACTTTGGAATTTGTGCGATTACAAAATTAATATAGGTGCAGGCAAAGAAAATTCTATTGCCGCTACAAAGTCCTTTAGCGCCTCTCTTTGTGCGCTTTATCTTTGTGCGGTTAAAATCGCACAAAATAATTTAAAAGATGTTACTCCTTATTTAAAAAATATAACGGATGTTAGAAAAAATATTGAAAATGTGCTTGATTTAACAATAAATTTAGATAAAGCAGCTAATTTTTTATCCAAATATAAAGCCTTTCCTGTAATTGGTCAGGGCGCAAATTATGCACTTGCGCGTGAGTGCGCTCTTAAAATTAAAGAAACATCTTATATTGATGTGAATGCATATTCTATGGGCGAATTTGTACATGGACATGTTGCAATTTTAAATAAAATTGATACACTTATTGAAATTATTACAAGTGACTTTTGCGATTTTGAAATAAAAACACTAAATAAAATTACAAAAGATTATAAGCCAAAAAGTGTTGTTATAACTGACAGTCAGGAAGAATTTGGGGCAAAAATTTCAATTATTATGCCTTATTGCGAAGATTTATTGTCAAGAATTTTGAGTGTTGTTTTTGTAATACAAATGCTTGCGCTAAAAATTGCACTTAAACTTAAACGTGATGTTGATAAACCGCATGGGTTGAATAAAGTTGTAAGTTAAAAATCTAAAAGTTAGAATATTCTCATATTAAAAGCTTTGGCGATTTTTATATTAAAACGGTTTTGTTTGCGAAAGTTTATTTCTTAATTCTCTAAACCTTGCGATGTCCTCTTGAGCTTTTGAAGTTTCTTTGAATAATACTTGAGTTGCAGGGTGAATTATGACAATTGAATCCATGTGAATTTCAAGAAAATCATATCTTCTTGGTGCGCTGGAGGAGTTTTTACCCATAATCTCAGCATTAGTAACGGCAAGAAAACGTCTTTCCTTGTCATTTAAAAGCTCTGTCAGTTCGCGGTTTGCCTTTGTTAGTTTTGAAACGTGCACTGTTCCTTTAATGTCATGGTCTTTAGTTAATATGCAAACCTCTATGGGCATTGTTTGGGTATTATCGTTTACCATTTTTAACTCCTTTTATGTAAAATATTATATATTATTTTTTGCACTATGTAAAATTTTTGTGTAAAATTAAGAGGAAATGAAAAAGCTTTTTGCGATAGTTCTATTTTTAGTATTACTTTTGAACATACCTGCGTATGCTGCAAAAAAAGATGCACTTTTGCAAGTGTCGGATACTACTGCGCAAAAACTGGACAGTGAAAGTGAATCCGGAGTTGAATATGGTAAACTTTCAAAAAAAGACAGGGTAATTGCAAAATCCTCAAGAAAAATTGATGCTATATATCCCGGAAGTCGTTCAAATAAACTCGGAATATCTTTTCCCGGAAATCGCGGACCAAATCAGCTTGTAATCTATAAAAGAGAATATGGCAGGAGAACTCTTACAAATGAGTTTGGAAAAGAAGCTGTTGTTGTCGGAGATACGGTTGTGCGCTTAACCGGTGCGGATTCAATTATACCGCATGACGGATTTGTAATAAGCGGGCATGGCAGTGCAAAAAAATGGATTAGCGATAATTTAAAAGTCGGTACAAAAGTAAGGATTGATTCTAAAAATAATATTTTACACTCATTTACAACAATAGACAGCTATCGTTATTGTGCAAAAGTTAAAATTAATGAAGTCGAGCAAATACTTGAAACTACCAGAAAACAGTATAAAAATCGTGATGATAAAAAAGTAAAGGAATATTTAAAATTAGCTAAAAAACAGCTTAAACGTTCATGCTCATCAAATTCCAATGCAGCATTACAAAGTGCTAAAGACTCCATAATTTCTTCGCAAACTGCCCTTAGTTATACTCTGCCGTATTTAAAAAATGAGCTGAAAGGTGTGTGGGTGCGCCCTGTGCAAAAAAACGAAGCTGAAGTAGAGCGCACACTTGATGAAATGGCGCAACTTGGTATAAATACTATATTTTTAGAAACTTATTTCCATGGCAAAACTATTTTTCCTTCCGATGTAATGAGAAGTTACGGTTTTGATAGACAAAATAAAAATTTTAGAGGCTATGACCCTTTGTCTGTTTGGGTTCGAGGCGCGCATAAGCGAAATATGACACTTCATGTTTGGTTTGAATCTTTTTATATCGGTAATAAACTTCCGCAGGAAGATGCTTATAATATTCTTGCGCTAAGACCTGCTTGGGGTAACAGAAATAAGGCAAACAGCGAATCAAATGAGCCAGTGGCGCATATTAGCGAGCATAGAGGTTATTTTATAGACCCTGCAAATCCTGAAGTTATTGATTTTTTAACAAAATTAATTCTTGAAATATGTGCAAAATATAATATTGACGGTGTAAATCTTGATTATGTAAGATATCCTGTTTCGGCTAAAGCTTCTTCTTCAAATTATGAGGCAAGTAATTGGGGCTATACACCTTATGCCAGAGAGGAATTTAAAAAAATATACGGTATTGACCCCGTTAATATAAGCGCAAATTCTTCTATGTGGAATAAGTGGGATTTATATAGACAAGATAGAATTACAAAATATGTAGCAAGTATAAAGGAAGCCTTAAAAGACAGAGGTGTTTTGCTTTCTGCGGTTGTTTTTCCTGACTATAAAACAAGTCTTGAAACAAAACAGCAAAATTGGCAAAGGTGGAGTTCTTATAACTATGTAGATGCACTTACACCTTTGATTTTAACCGCGGATTATAATCTTGCAGATAGTATGATTGAAGAATTAAAGCGTAAAAGTTCTTCCAAAACAAAAATTTACCCCGGACTTTTTGTCGGTTTTATGGAAGGTGAGAGCGAAGATTTATTGAAACAAATTCACATTGTAAGAAATCAAAGACTCGAAGGGGTTGTACTTTTTGACTGGGCACATTTGGATAAAAAATATGCAGATGTGCTGAAAGCTTGCGTTTTTGCAAGGGACTGTGATAACACAAATAATAAATAAAAAAGCCACGCCCTGCCTATCGTCAAAGTAAAAATAAACTTACGATTAAAATATCTACTTCACAAACTATCACACCCGTTAACTTCAATTTAGTGCTGCTATGTTTCCATCCTGACACGGTTCATTGCATAATCGCCGCAACAGCTTGCGCTATCAACAATATTTTAACTTTCAATTTACAATTAAAATGCCTCATAGCAGGCTTTGCACCCGACATAAGCTTTCGGTCGAGGGCTTGCAACACCCCGTGAAGCGTGGCTTTAAAATAATAACACAAATAAGTGTATTTTTTCCATTATTAAATATTATTACAATGTTTATATAAGAATAATATACATGCCAAAATTTAAAAAAAAATGAGGTTATAATATAAATAGAGAATAAAAGGAAGACTATGAGAGTTTTAAGCACTGAAGCAACAACTCCTAAGGGTAACAAATATAAAATTACAAGACTGGGAAGGTTAACGGGCACAGGCATTTTTGGCTTGTACGGTTTATACACGGCAAGGAAATTTATGAATTCTGACGAATTTGTAAAAAATCTTGCTAAGGCAGCAAAAGATGCTGCTCAAAACAATAAACATTATTACAGCGGTGCAAGAAAAACAGCTTTGGTTGTAACAAGCGCTGCCATAACTGCATTATGCGGATTTATTGCCGGTGGAATTGCCGATTTTATTGCAAACAGAATTTCGAAAAATAAAGCCGACGAAAAGAAAAATACATAAATTTATGTTAAAATAAATATATGTTTAAACCTACACGTCAGGAATTTTCAATAAAAGTTTGTCCGAGTGATGAAATTTCGCTTCTTGAAAACACTTTAAATGCAATGTCCAAAGAAGGTTGGGATTTATATTCAATTTATGAATCTGATAACGGTTCAAAAATTGTCTATAACTGTCTTTTTGTGCGTGAGATTGAAAATATTTATGATGAGGCGGAATTTGAGGATATTTTAGGTTTTAAATCTCAAATGGAAAAAATGCTTTATTCAAAAGAGCAGCCTTGGGAATTGTGCTTAAATATTCAAAAGAAAATTCGCGAAAAAAGAGAGAGAATTGAAGAAATTAAAAAATTTCTTGAAGGTGCAAAAGATTCAGAGCGTGAATTTTTGAATGAAGAAATTTCAAGAGAAATTGATAAATTAAACAACTTGAAAAAGCAACTTAAAAGTCTTTTATCGCCTTCTAAAATGGCTCAAAACCTTGGTGTAGAACGTCTTTCAATTAATTTAAGCGAAGAATTATATTCGCTTAATGATTCACAAAATGTTCATAATCTTCTTGAGCAAACAATTAAAGCGCGTCAGGATTTAACTTCTGAGTTGGGTTTTATTATTCCAAAAGTTCAATTTGTTGAAAATCCCGAGCTGGATGAATATACTTTTACAATTTCTATTCATGCCGTCCCTGTAGTCACTGCTATGGCATATCCAAAGCATCTAATGTACTTTGAAGATGAATTAAATATTGATAAATATCCTAAAAATACAATTAAAACCAAAGACGAACTGAGCGGCAGAAAAGTTGTTTGGATTGAAGAAAAATATTGTAAGGATTTTTGGGCTAAAGGGATTACACCTTGCGAGTATGTGGTAGAGTACCTTAAATATTTTGCAATAACTCATGTCAGCGAAATATTCGGATATAATGATATAAATCGTTATATAGAGCTTGTTTCAGAGCATAATTCTTTTTTGATAGATTCTGTTTTAGGTGATTTTATTACCGTAAGTGAGCTTAAGTATATATTTTGTAATTTGATAAGAGAAAGAGTAAGTGTTAAAGATGTTGTATTTATTTTTGAAAAGATAAATGATTTTTCAGACGAATCAAGTAAAGCAGACCTCTTAGACAAGCTTCGTGTGGCACTTTCAAGGCAAATTTGTTATTCTCTTGCAAATGAAGATAAACAAATTTTTGGTTATGAAGTATCGGATGAACTGATAAATATGCTTGAAAACCAGTCTGAAGACGAACATAACGGCGTGGTTAAAATTGACGGCACAAAATTTTCGAAATTTAAGAAAAAATTAAATAAAGTGCTTGAACAAAAAGCGGTTCTTGTTGCGCCGCAACACTTGCGCCAGCTTTTATTTATACTTATTTCACAAATATACACCGATATTCCTGTTATTTGTCTTGAGGAAATTTCAAACGAGTTTGAGCTAAAGATTTTAGGACAAATCTAAATTTTTTCTTTAATAATTTTGCTAAGCTTTAAAAGTGCTGTGTATGTAGGTAAAATTATTAATTTTTCACCTGAATGCGTTGATTTTAGTGCATAATCAAATGTCTTTTTAATATTATTATCAATAACCATAACTCCGGGGTTAACCCCTGCATATTTAAGTCTTAAAGCCATATCATCAGCACGTGTACCTGATATAAATATTTTGTTGTTAAATTTTTCAAGAATTTCAAAATCTGCATCCCAAAGCCATGAAACATCTCTGCCATCAGCATATTTGTCATTAATTGCAATCATTAATTTTGTATTTTTAATATTTTTTAAGCCTCTTAGTACTTCACATGCGCCTGTGGGATTTTTGATGAGGTATAAATTAATCTCTTTTCCTTCGATTATTTCTTTTTGTGCCCTGCCAAAAACAGGCTTATAATTATCAAGTGCTCTGGCGATTATTTTTCTGTCGATGCCTGCCATATAAGCGCATGTTATTGCGCCCAATGCATTATAAGCGTTATAAAGTCCCGATAAATTAAGTTTATACATAATATTTTTATCGTCATATTTTACATTTAATATTGAATAATTTCTAAAAACTTTAACATCGGCACTAATATCGGGTTTTGGTCTTTTTATATGACAAGCGCAACTCCAAATGCCCAGTTGAGAATAAAACCTTTTAGAATATTTAAGCGGTTTTTTGCAGACAGGGCAATAAATTACTTCGCAAGGACTGTTTGATTTTGAATCAAAGTCGCAAAATTCTACATTATCAAACCCAAAATATATTATTTTTCTTTTTTTTCTGCCTGCTATCATATCGTTTTTTATATTTTTATCAATATCATAAAGGCTCGGGTCATCCGCGTTTAAAACTATTTTTAAATCAGGGTTGAGTCTTATACCTTCCTGTATTTTCTTTTTTGTAGTGTTAAGCTCGCCATATCTGTCCAATTGGTCGCGAAAAAGATTTGTAACAAGCAAGTAGTCAAAAATTATATTTTCGAAAGTTTCTTTTAAATAAGCTTCGTCAGACTCTATTACAAAATTGTCTACCATTGAATTTTCACCGTTGTCTTTGAAATTTTGGTAAAGACCAAGCGCAATTGCAGTCGCAATTCCATTTGGCATATTTGCCCCCAGTTCATTATGAACAACGCTTTTTTGTGCTTCTTTTAAGATTTGTGCTAAAAGTCCTGCAGTTGTAGTTTTTCCGTTGGTTCCTGTTATTGCAAATTTATATGATGCTACATAATTTTGGGCTTCTCTTAAAAAATCAGGATAAAACCTTCTCAAATACTTCCCCGGCAAGGATGTACCTTCGGAATTCATTTTTTTTAAGATTTTGTAAAATTTATTTGTATAGTTTATCGCCTGTTTAAAATTCATGTAAAATCGCCTGTCATGCGTATGGAATAATTTCAATACCTAAATTATAATACACAAATGGAACAATATATATACATTTTTACAATCATACTTGAAATAATTGTGTTTTTTCAGGCGGCAAGTGCAATTGCCAAGCTTGATAAGAAAATTGTAGAAATAAATCGTGAAGTTATTTTGCTTAAGGATGAAATTGAACTCGGCATAAAAACTTTTAGAAAATTAATTAAAAAATTTAACAAAGTTGCTTCTTTTATTGTTAAAGTGAAAAGGTTTAATATAAAAAAAGTTATACTTGTGAGTGCTGATATTATAAATCTTTTCTTTTTATTTAAAACATTTAGAACATATAAAGGGCTTTCTAAATTAAAATTCTTTAAAAAAGTTTTTTCTTATTCACTTATAAGAGGATTTTTTAAAGCAGCATTAAATAATTTTTCAAAATAATTCTATTTTATTTGTTAAAAAGTCTAATCTTTAAATTACCCCTTCGGTTATTTTTTTTATGTTTTAAAACGGCTAGACTTATATACAAGAAAGGACATTTAAACAAGGGAGTGTTCAATGCTAGTCGAAAAAAGATGTTTACAAAACGAAGAATGTGTATTTATGGAATTTAGAGATGTTAATAAAGATTATCTTGAGTGGCTGGAGGATCTGGCGCTTGAATACCGCTGTAAAATTGAAAAAAAAGAGTGGCGCTCTAAATATAATAATTATGTAGTTTATGACTATGAACCTTTTTGTTCTGATGGTTTTGAGATAAGTCTTACATTATCTTCAAAAAGTGTATGTTTTTTAAATTTTGTAAGATACCTTTATGAAATAAAGGTCCAAACCATAAACTATTTAAACAACTGCATTGCGATTTAGTTTATTTACGCTTGCTAAAATAATTTTTTCCATATACTCACCATAACCATTGTTATATTTTTTAGCAAGGCTGGATAATTCTTTTGTGCTTATATAGCCCATTCTCCAAGCTACTTCTTCAATACAGGCAATTTTCATGCCTGTATTAACCTCCATTGATTTTATGAAGTTGCCCGCTTGCAAAAGACTTTCAAAAGTACCTGTATCAAGCCAAGCAAAACCTCTGCCCAGTATTTCAACATCAAGTTGTTTATTTTTAAGGTAAATATTATTAAGGTCAGTAATTTCAAGCTCGCCTCTTTGAGAGGGTTTTAGAGTTTTTGCATATTCAACAACATTTCTGTCATAAAAATATAGACCTGTTACAGCATAGTTAGAGCGTGGGTTTTGCGGTTTTTCTTCAATTGAAATTGCTCTGTTGTTTTCATCAAATTCAACAACACCAAAGCGGTGCGGATCATTTACTGCATAGCCAAAAACCGTTGCGCCTGCAGTTTTTTGTCTTACCCTTTTTAGCATTGAAGAAAATCCAAAACCGTGGAAAATGTTATCGCCTAAAATAAGCGCACAAGGCTCATTATTGATAAATTTTTCAGCAATTAAAAAGCTGTCCGCTATTCCTCTTGGCACATCTTGCACCATATATGAAAATTTAACGCCGATTTGTTCGCCTGTGCCCAAAACTTTTTCAAAATTTTGGATGTCTGAAGCATTTGTGATGATTAAAATATCCCTGATACCTGCCAGAAGCAAGGTGGTTATGGGATAATAAATCATTGGTTTATCGTAAACCGGAAGTAAAATTTTTGATATTGGTAATGACGCGGGATAAAGTCTTGAACCTGCGCCACCTGCAAGGATTATGCCTTTCATTATTCTTCCTTTTTATCTTCATCTGTTTTTTGGCTTGCTTTTTTAGCTGCTGCAAGTTTTTCTCTTACTTTTGTTTCAATTTCAGCTAAAATATCAGGATTTGCCTCTAAAAATTCTTTTGATTTATCTCTGCCTTGACCTAATTTTTCATCGTTATAGCTAAACCAAGCACCTGCTTTTTTAACTATATCCATATTAACGGCAACATCAAGAATATTACCGATGGCACAAATTCCTTTTCCGTAGATTATGTCAAACTCAGCAATTCTAAATGGCGGCGCAACTTTGTTTTTAACAACTTTTACTTTTACTCTGTTGCCAATATCCTCGCCATCTTTGTTTTTTACAGAATCAATTCTTCTTATGTCAAGTCTTACTGAGGCGTAATATTTAAGAGCATTACCGCCTGTTGTAGTTTCGGGATTGCCAAACATAATGCCGATTTTTTGCCTTAATTGGTTTATAAAAATAACAGTTGTGTTTGTTTTGCCCACAATACCCGTTAATTTCCTCAATGCTTTTGACATAAGGCGAGCTTGCAGACCCATTTGCTGTTCATCCATAGCTTTTTCAATTTCGGCTTTAGGTACAAGAGCTGCAACCGAGTCAATTACAATAACATCAATAGCGCCCGAGCGCACAAGTTCTTCGGTAATTTCAAGTGCCTGTTCGCCGGTGTCAGGTTGGGAAATCAATAGTTCATCTACATTAACCCCTAAATTTCTTGCATATTCAGGGTCAAGTGCATGTTCTGCATCGATGAATGCTGCAATGCCACCCTTTTTTTGAGATTCTGCAACGATGTGTTGAGCTAAAGTTGTTTTACCGCTTGATTCAGGGCCATAAATTTCAATAACTCTCCCCTTTGGGACACCGCCTATGCCAAGTGCAATATCAAGTGCCAGTGCACCTGTCGGGATGTATTCAACATTAAGTGTAGATTTATCGCCAAGACGCATAATTGAGCCTTTGCCGAAATCTTTCTCAATTTTATCTAAAGCGAGTTTTAAGGCTTTATCTTTGCCTGCTTTTATTTCATCAAGTTCTTTTTCTTTAGTTTCAACCATTTAAAAATCCTCTATTCCCTAATCTTTATGAATATTATATAATAAAAGTTATGAAAACAGTACAACTTAACAATTTTGAAATTGGCGGCGATAAGCTTACTATTTTTGCAGGTCCCTGTGTCATAGAAAATTCCGACATGCTTTTTTTATGTGCGCAAAAATTAAAAGAAATTTGCAGCGAACTTGATATAAACTATATCTTTAAAGCAAGTTTTGATAAGGCAAATCGCTCATCGATTAATTCTTATAGAGGTCCGGGGCTTGAGATAGGCTTAAATATGTTAAACGAAGTAAAACAAAAGTTTAAAATACCTGTTGTTACTGATTTTCATGAGCCTTATCAAGCGCAAATCGTTGCACAAGTGGCTGATGTTTTACAAATACCTGCTTTTTTGTGTCGTCAGACTGATATGCTCACTGCTGCTGCCAGAACAGGTAAAATTGTAAATATCAAAAAGGGACAGTTTTTATCTCCTTATCAAATGGAGTCGCTTGCAAAAAAAGTTTTAGACAGTAATAATGATAAAATTTTAATAACCGAGCGCGGTACCAGCTTTGGTTATAATAATTTAGTTGTTGATATGCGCTCAATTCAAATTATTCAGGAAATGGGCTACCCTGTTGTTTTTGATGCAACACACAGTGTCCAATTGCCGGGTGGGCGTGGGGAAAGCTCGGGCGGTGAGCGCAAATTTGTTCCGCTGCTTGCAAAAAGTGCTATTGCTGCAGGGGCAAAAGCTTTATTTTTTGAAATTCATCCGTGTCCAGATTGTGCTAAGTGTGATGGGGATAATATGATTGCACTTGATGATGCTTATGAGCTTTTTAGCGGTTTAAAGAAACTTTTTGAGTTGACAAAAACAATTTAAAATATACTTGCGTATGAAGTCATATAATCTGTTATAACATTTATCAGCATCGGCAAAATCCAAATTAAAATAAGTGCACCCATAACAGGTTTAAAAAGAAAACTTAATTGAAAAACGTTAACTTGCGGGGCGGTTTTTGAAATTATACCCAGAATTATATCTTGTCCTAAAGTAGCAAGCAGAACAGGTGCTGCAAGCTGCATTCCAAAATATAAAACATTTGAAGTTATTATGACAAGATAGTTTGTGTTAATAACTTTTGCAAGCGGTATAACTGTTTGATACATTCCAAAAATATCAAAACTTCTTATAAAGGCGTTTATAAGCCAATAAGTACCTCCTGCGCTAATAAAAATAATTAATCCCAAAATTGTAAAGTAATTACCCAATATTGAAGTTTGCGAACGTGTTGTAGGGTCAAGTACCATAGCAGAAGAAAGACCCATTTGCGTGTTTATCATATCTCCGCCTGCACTTACTGCAGCTAAAATACAATTTGTAATATATCCTAATATTGCACCAAAGGCAAAATTTAAAAGTATACCAAGCATTATTGAAGTATTTGGCGGAATAGGTTGTGGTTTAATGAGCATGGTCACAATAACGGTTACAATTAACGCTATTGAAATTCTAACCATTGAGGGCACTTCTTTTCTGTTAAAGGGGGGCGCAAATTGCATTAAACCAAGCATTCTGCTAAACACCATAATTCCCGCACCCAACGCAAGGTTGAGTTCGGGAAAAAGTTTTGCAAATTGTGTCAAAAATAAATCCATAAATTATTTTTTAAGGTTCAATTCTGCAATTACCAACAATTGCACCCATTTTGTTGTATTTGTTATCTACATTATATTTAATTGACTGAGATTTACCGTCTTGGGTAAATATTTCAAAATAGGAACTTGATTTATCAAAAGTCCTTATTACAAGTGTGCTTGCTGCTCTGTCACCTGTTTTAAAAGGTTCATTATCCATAAAGAAAAATCTTAAATTGCTTCTGTCGCCAAGATTAACATTTTCAATTATGGAAGGACAAGAGATTGTATATCTTGAATAAGGTCTTAAACCGACATTGTCGCCTTCTCTAAAAATACTGTTTGCATCGATTTCATAAGCACTAACCGTACCTATTGAAAACAAAATTCCTAAAATTGTAATTAGCTTTTTCATTTGCTACCTTCCCATCATTTTATTTCTTTCAATAAAGTTTGGTGTCGGGTTTGCCCCTTTTCGTGTTGGTCCGTATAGATTTTTATCTGCTTTGTCTACCCAAGGGAGTTTACCCGGATTTTTCATAATTTCTTTTAAATCTTTTTGTGAACCATCTATTTTATCATACATTTCATTTGTAAATGGTCTTGTGTATTTGTAATAGTTCGAATCAAGCACATATTCCTGATTGTGAGGAATAACATTAAATGCGACTGCTGTCCCTTCTATTACAAATTCGGTTAGAATTTTAATATACCACATACCAAGAATAATAATAGTTAAAAATACGGCAATAATTTTTGGTGCAGCAGCAATTGTTTGTTCTTGAACTTGCGTTACGGCTTGCAAAATACCCACTACAAGACCAATAGCCGCAGCTACAAGCACGCATGGTAATGATATCATTAACATTACCATAAAACCTTTTGCTAAGTATTCTACAAGTACTTCCATCAGTTAAAACTCTCCACAAGTCCTTTTACAATAAGACTCCAACCATCTACCGCAATAAATATTAAAAGTTTAAATGGTAGCGAAATAATTGTCGGTGATAGCATAAACATACCTAAGGCCAATAAAATATTTGCTACAACAAGGTCAAGAACAATAAAAGGTATGAATATTATAAAGCCTATTTCAAAAGCTGTTTTTAATTCGCTTATTATATAAGCAGGCGCAACTTCCCACATAGTAAGTTCATCCGGAGTCGCCGGGGCTTGTTTTCTTGTTTTTTCTACAAAAAAAGCTAAATCATTTTGACGAGTTTGTTTAAGCATAAATTCTTTTAAAGGTTTTGAACCTTGAGCAATGCACTCTACCATATTTCCGCTTTTATACGCGCCTTGTCCTGCTTTAATCATCTGGTCAAAAACAGGCGACATTGTATAAAAAGTTAAAATCATGGAAAGCCCTATAAGAACAATCGCAGGAGGCACACTTTGTGTACCAAGTGCGGTTTTTAACATTGAAAAGACAATTGTAAATCTTAAAAAAGAAGTCATACAAGTGAAAACAAAAGGCAGTAATGAAAAAAGAGTCATTACGACGAGCAATTGTATAACAGGATTCATATCTTTTAAAAGTACGTCCATTTTAATATCTTTCTTTTTTTGAATTTATTTCTTTTAAAATTGTTCTCATCATATTTTTTGAACCGGCGGAAGTTTTTTTAAGCTCAATTAATTTATCCTCAAAAGAATCTGTCGGTTCTTGTTTTATTTGTTCAAAGTTTTGTTCTGATTTAATAACATTCTGTGTTGTATTTAATTTTGAAATAAGGGTGGTTGAATCTACATCAGAAGCTATTAAGAATTTTTCTCCTTCGTAGTTTATTACATATAGCGATTTTCTTTGATTAAGCCTTAACATATCTTCAACTCTGAGTTTTGAGCAATGTGTATTTTGGTTTAGTACAACATTTTTATATACTGCAAAAGCAACAAAAATTACGCCAAGCATTGCAAGTGTGTAAAAAATAAAAGCTATAATATGAGTTGTCATTAATTTTTCCTACTTTTCTTCTTCAAAATCCGAATAATCAAAATCTTCTTCTATTTCATCTTTTTTAGGTGCCGGTTTTGCTGCAGGTTTTTGTGGCTGTGCAGCTTGAGGCTTAGGTGCAGCTTGAGGCTTTTGCGCTTGTGCGGCTTGAGGTTTTGCTGCAGGTTTTTGTGGCTGTGCAGCTTGAGGTTTGGCTGTTTGTTGCTGGGTTTGCGGTTTTGGTGTATCGCTTATAATTTCATTAATTTTAACTGCATATTTATCATTTATTATAACTAATTCGCCTTTTGCAACAGTTTTATTTTCAACAAGCAGTGAAATTTCATTTTCAAAAACAGAACCAAGGTCAATCACAAGTCCTTTTGAAATATGTTTAAGTTCGCCCAGTGTCATTTTAACTTTTTTAAAACGAGCATTGACTTCTATTTGTATATCATCCCACATATTTTTATTTGTATTCTCCTCTCCGTCAACATCATGTTCATCTTCATCAAGTTCAATCATAAGAGCAGGATCGGGATTGATTTTAAATTCCCTTATGTTATCACCTGTAATTATTTTCATTTTATTTACAAAACTGTCCTCAAGAAGTATTATGTCGCCATTTGAGATGTTTTTCAAATCGCTAAGTGTTAATTTTGAACTTCCGGCTTCAATATCTACATAAGCACTTATGTTTTTAAATTCATCATCTGAGTAATTTTCTTCTTTTTTGATTTCTTTCCTTTTTATTCTTGAGGCAGGTAATGTAATTACAATTTTTGAATTTTTTTCATCACTGTTTTTAATGATAATTGTGAAATTGTAAATATCTTTGTTTTTAAGTTCAATTTTGTTTAGATTCTCTTGAGGGATAAGTATGTTTGAAAAGGATTTATATATAAAATCGCAATAAGCATTTAAAATTTTTATTTCCAGTTCGGATAAGTCACTAAGTTCAAAAAGGGGCAAATTTGAACCGAATGCAGCATGCAAAAATAACCTTACAAATTCTTCACTTAGCCTTATTGTTACCGGAGGAGTCGATTCTGAGGGCACCTGACTTATAAAGAAGGAATCATTTTCAAGATATTTCTCATCTTTAACTTTTTCGTGATTATTTATATCAAAAAGCCTGAATTTGTATTCATCTTCCCAAAAAGTTTGTGTGGCTTCTATAATTTTAGGCAAAAATTTACTGTCAAATTCCATTGATATACTTGAAATTTGACCGCATTTTTCTTCATCAAAGATGTTTTCTAAACCCCTTTGTGCGTTCAATTTTTACCTTATTTAACTATACTTATCCGTAATTATTATATATTTTAGTATAAATTCGGGCAATTTGTTAAAATTTCGTTATCCTTTAAAAGGATTTTGTTTTTTAATTTTAGTCGGGTCAACCCGTACCATAAAGCCGCATTTTGTGCAGGCAAGGATTTTTTTTGTAGAATCAATCGGAACAAAAATATGCTCACATGTTTGTTCTTCCTCGTTTTCTTTGGGTTTTTCTTTTTGTAAAAATTTAAAATCCCGATTTTTAATTTTTGTGTATAGTTTTGCAGTAAGTTCAATTATATACATAATCTTATTTTTTAATTATAATTTTATTATATGAAAAATCAATTTAAAAAATTTATATCCTCAACTGTTGATTATCATAACTTTAAAGGTGCGCTTGATATTGCATCAGAACTTAATTGCGGTATTGAAATCAGTCGTTTTGGACGATTAAAAGATATTGAAGATTTATTTGATTTAACAAAAAAAGAGTATAAAGCAGCGCTAAAGGATTTTAAAGGCGAAGTTACTTTGCATGGGTTTTTCTCAAACTTAAATGTTGCCGCAAAAGACCCTTTAATTCGTGAAGTATCTGAAAAAAGGTATTATCAGAGCTTAGAGTTAGCATGTGAATTTGGGGCAAAAACCGTTGTATTTCATACATGTTTTAACAATCTTTTAAAACACCATGAATACAGACAATTGTATTTTAGAAGGAATATTGAATTTTTTCATGAGTTTATTCCATACTTTGAAAAAGAAGGTATAATTGCAACAATTGAAAATGTGCATGAGCCTGATTGGGAGCTTATTAGAAGTATTGTCGCAACTATTAATTCACCTAATTTAAAAGCCACAATTGATATAGGACATTGCAATTTGCACTCTGATTTACCTGTGTCGGAGTGGATAAAAAACTATGGTATAATGCTGCATCACATGCATTTTCATAATAATTTTAAAGATGAAGATTCGCACAGTTCGCTTTTAAAAGGTTCTCTTGATATTAAACCTGTAATAAAAACGTTGCATGAAATGCAATTAAATCCGCAAATTACTTTTGAAATTTTTAATAAAGATGAGCTTTTTGAAAGTGTTAAATATTTTGATGAAATAGTTGAAGGGGTTTAGTTGCCCGTGCAATCTAAGTTTTTGTTTGCTAAGCGCTCTCGCGCTAAGCTCGCTTGGCTCACGGTACGGTTACGCCCTGTCCGCCTGCTCATCGCAGCCGTCACGGGCTTCACACACCTATGCGTTCGCCTTCGCTTGCTAACCCTGTCCGCCTGCTCATCGCAGCCGTCACGGGCTTCACACACCTATGCGTTCGCCTTCGCTTGCTAAGTACAGTGTACTAAGCTCGCTTGGCTCACGGGTTTTTATCTCTTACTTCAAAGGTTATTTCCCAGCCGTCGTCAGGGTCAACAGGTGGTTTTTCAAGTTTTACATCCACAAATTCGGCATCTTTTTGTGCTTTTGTTTCATAATCGTTTATTGTTGATATTTCAGGCTGTTTATATACTTTTTCTTCTTGTTCTTGCTGAGTTTCTTTTTGTACTTCGACATTTAGTGCTGCAACAGGTTCTTTTTGAGCTTCATCTTGTTTTTGAGTCGTGCTAAGCGGCAGCCAAAAACCAAAAGTCGAGCCTTCGCCCAGTTTTGAGTGAACAAAAACCTTGCCGCCATGATGTTTTTCGATAGCGATTTTTACAAGGTGCAAACCCAGACCCGTACCTTTAATTGTATGAGTTGCATTTTCGATTCTAAAAAATCTGTCAAATATTTTTTCCTGATATTCAGGTGCTATCCCCATACCCATATCTTCAATTGTTACTTCCAAAAATTTTGGGTCTTTTGCAATTTCAGCACGTACTTTTACACGTGAATTATCGGGAGAATATTTAATTGCATTTGTAATAAGATTGGATAATACCCTTTCTATACTTTGTTCGTTAAATTCAATTTCCGGCAAATCAGGTTCTTTTATAACCGAAAAGGTTATATTTTTTTCTTGTGCCAAAATTTTATGGTCTTCAATTGAGCGTTCAATAACCGGCATAATGCTCTGCATTGTTTTTTCAAGCTCGGTGTCGTTTTGCAATTTTGAAAAATCAAGAATATCGTTAACCATTTTATTTAAACGTATAACTTCTTGGTTTATGGTACCTATAAATTCTTTTTGTTCGTCATAATTAAAATCTTTTCCGTAATGATAAAGAGTTTCGGCATAACTTGTAAGAATTGTTACAGGTGTTCTTAATTCATGAGATACATTTGAAATAAAATCATTTTTAAGTTTGTCAACTTCGGCTTCTTTTGTTATATCAATAAGAATTATAATATAACCCATGTAATCATGAACTTTGGAATACATTGGTGAGATAAGAGTTTTTATTATTCTTTTATCTACTTCGATATTAAATTCAAGCGGTTTTTTCTCCATAACATCAAGAGGAGTGTCTTTAAAAATACTTATTTTTTCTCTGAAACAAAGAACACCATCGGTGTCGCAGTAATTTTGAACAGATGTTCCGATAATATCCATTGCCGTAACAGACAAAATCTTTTGTGCCGCAGGGTTAATCATTGAAATTTTATCGTAGTTATCGCAAACAACAACACCGTTTGCAATGCTCATAAGTACTGCTTCAAGTTTGTTGCGCTCAAGTGTTAATTGGTCTACATTTTGTTCTTCATAAGCGTGCAATCTTTTTGACATATCATTAAATGCACTAAAGAGCTCTTTTATTTCACCTGACGCTTGTTTATAATCAAGCACGGTGCCGAATTTGCCGCTTGAAATTTCTTTAACACCATGATGTAAAAGGGTTAATTCTCTTGTGATTAGAAAAGTATTGACTAAAATTACTATTGTAAATATTATCCATACAAGGGTAAAAACAATAAGCATTGAATTTTTTGTAGTTCTCGCGACAATGCTTGCCATATCGGCACTAAGACCTATTTCAACAACACCTACAATTCTACCGAAAGAATCTGTCATAGGGGAACTTATATTAATCCTTGTATCTTGGGCGCGACGATTGTAGGCATCTGCCGTGGTATAGATTATTTTGCCTTTTGAATTTTTAAAGGTTATAAAAGAAATATCTTTATTGCTTGTAAGAATTGAATTAGCGTGTGTTTTTAAAAGATTATATTTGTATTCTTCGGGAGTATCCTTTGTAAGTTCATAACTTTGAATAGCAAGTGTTTTAGTTAAGATTTGCCCAAAGCTGCCGTAGGAGTCATACAATTTTTGCTGAATTTTACTTATGGCAAAAACTGCTACCGAGACAATTAAAATAGTCGAAATAAGTAACCCCGTAATGATTAATTTATTTTGTGTTGTTAAATCAAATTTAACTTTGTTCATTTCAGTCAATATTATAGCATAACAATGTTGTGTTATAATCTTTTTATGCAGAAAAAAATTATTTCAACAAATAAAAAAGCATATCATGATTTTTTGATTTTTGATAAATTTGATGCGGGGCTTGTTCTAACAGGTACTGAAATTAAATCAATAAGAAAAGGTGCAATTAATTTAAAAGATAGTTTCATTAAGATTGAAGATATGGAGGCATTTCTGTATAATGCCCATATTAGTGCCTACGAGCAGGGAAACAGGTTTAATCATGAGGAAAAACGCACAAGAAAATTACTTTTGCATAAAAAAGAAATTTTAAAAATGCTTGGTAAGGTAAAACAGGAAAATTATACAATTGTTCCTCTTGAAATGTATTTTTGCGGTCGTTGGGCAAAACTCGAGATAGCTCTTGCAAAAGGCAAAAAACTCTACGACAAAAGAGAAGCCCTAAAGAAAAAAGATATCGAAAGAGATATTTCAAAAAATATTAAACACTAAGGTGTCGGTTGTTGCGAAGGGAAAGCAACCGCAGGTACGTTTTGTATATATGGCATGATTATGCTTTTACCATTTTCATCAAAACCGATATAAAATACATCTGACAGAGTAATATTTTCCCAACCCGATGTATCAAATAAATCTTCTTGGTCTTCATAATCAGCCTGTTTCCATTGAGTCATCGGATCGTTTATTTTTGTAGGACCATTATCACCATTAACGTCAACATATATTTCATTTGGGTTTACAAGGTGATATGCAAAACCGTCACTTGTGAAAAGTACGGTTTTACCGTCTGCATTTGTTTCTTTTTTTAAAACAATGAGTTTAGTTTCAAGATTGTTGAAATAATTTGTTTTTTCGGAATCAGAAGCATTTGCATAACTCTCAGGGACCATTCCGTCATTTAAGCTTAAAGCTTGTATAGCATTGTTCATGACGGAAAATGCCTTTTTCCCCGCAGTTTTATATTCATGTTGTTTTACTTTGGTTACAACCATCGGTATTGTCATTGCGGCAACTACACCAATTAATGTAAGAGTTACCAATACTTCCGCTAAAGTAAAAGCTTTGCTTTTCAAAATAATTTTTTTCATTTAACAACCTCTATAAATTTATAATAAGTATATATTATTTTATTAAATTGGTCAAAGAATTATTTTTTATTAAAATATTTTTTTAAACATGTATCAGGTCTTGCAGAATTAGACTCCACAACTTCATAAAATTCGTTTTTATTATAATTAATTCCCCAGTTTTTCGTATTTAATCTTATTTTTTTCTTTTTATCTTTTTTATCCATTAATTTTTTACATTTCAAGTTCAAGTTTCATTGATTTATTTGTTACTCTTACAAGTAATTTAAATTTATCAACCTTAACAATAAAAAATGTTTTATCATCTTGTTTTTCGCTTATTCTGAATTTTATTTCATAATTGGAAATAAATTCTTTGAATTGGTAAAGCAAAAATACATCATCAAAAATATAGCCGAAAAGCGCCTTTGTGCCTTGCCTGTCTATTACCATAAAACCGCGATTTGGTGCAATTTCAACTGATGAGAGCACTTGTGGTTCAATATATATTTCTTCAGGTGCATCTTGCGCAAGAGCTTTAAACTCATCTTTAAATGCTTTTATTTCATCAATGCCGGCTTTGCTTTCTTCGCTTAGGGCATTATTTACATCATTCATCAAAGTTTCGACATTTTGTTTTTCATTGTCTGTTGTTTGTTGAGCTTCCATATTTTCGGCTGTTCCTTTTTTCTTATTTTTATTTATTGCAAAGAGCATTAAAATTCCTGCAAAGGCAATTATTATTGCTATAACAAGTGTTAAGTTATCTTTAATTATATAATAATATGGTCTTAAATGTAATATTGCAGGTTTTAACTTGTCTTTTATTATTTCTTTAATATCTGCTTTATTTTGAATATCGCTTGGTAATTCAGGAATTTGCGCAATGGTTTTATTGACTTCTGGATTGTTTATAATATCCTGAGTTACTATATTTTCTTGGTTTATTTCGTTTTGTGTTTCATTCGGAGTTTGCTCATTGAACTCCGAACCGGACTTTTTTTCTTTAGAGTTGTCCTCTTGATATTTATTTGCGGCAGAATCCAAAACTTGTAAATTGTTTGTATTTTGCGCTTTAGGAATGTTTTGTATCTCTTTGCGTTTTTGCGCCTCCTGTTGAGCTTTTTGTGCCGCTATACGTTTTTGTTCTTGAATTTGTTTTTGTTGAGCAGCATACTGTGCTTGTCTTTGCGCCTCTGCACG
>CASFXY010000017.1 GCA_949298805.1 uncultured bacterium | reverse complement strand
TCTTGTTCTTGCCATATTATTACTCCAATCCTTCTCTTTGGACAAATTCTTTAACTTCAAAGAATTCTTCCATAGTTTTTAATCTGTCCCATGTTTGAATATTGTTTGTTCTCCAGTTTAGAGGGCAAACAGAAAGTACTTCAACAAAAGAAAATCCACCCATATCAACATTTTTAAGTGCTTTTTTGAATGTTGATTTTAATTTTCTCAAATTGGAAACAGAAGCTCTTGCAACGAAAGATTTTTCGGGGTCTGCAATTGAAGCAACCATTTCAGCACCTTTTGCAGGACGACCCGTAACATCGCAATCGCGACCGTAAGGAGTTGTTTCAGTTTTTTGTCCAGGCATTGTCGTAGGTGACATTTGACCGCCCGTCATACCATAGTTAGTATTATTTGCCACAATTATCAAAAGATTTTCACTTCTGACAGCAGCATTCACAAGGTGTTGCGAGCCTATTGCAAGACCACCGCCATCGCCCATATATGCAATGCCGACTAAATCGGGGTTTGCACGAGTTACACCATAAATAACAGGGGTTGTACGACCATGGTGTGTTTGAACGGTATCAACATTCATATAATTCCATGACAACAATGAACAACCGATATCACACCCGAAAATTGCTTTGTCGTTAAGTTCAAGTTCGTCGATTGTTTGGGCAAGAGTTTTTAATATCATGCCATGCCCGCATCCGGGACAAAATTTAGATGCACCAACTTCGGCATTTTGAGCTTTTGCCAATCTTGGTCCTTTTTCTAACATTTCTATCATTTATTTTTCCTCTTATTTCTAATTAACTAAACTGTTGCGGGCTCTTTTGCCATAGATTCAACTTTTTTAACAATGTCATCACCTGTTACACCGACACCCATCTTAAATAAAGTTGAATAAGGAGTTGTTAATCCGTAGATTTTTTCAAGAACCATTTGTGCAAGCTGTCCGTTTGCCGATTCTGTAAATAGAACTTGTTTAGCACGATTTACGGCAGCTCTTAAAGGTTTAACAGCAAGAGGACGTAGTGTAATTGGTCTGAATAATCCTGCTTTAATGCCTTTTGCTCTCAACTCATCAACCGCAGTCATTGCAGATCTTGCAACTATACCATGAGCAATGATTAATATTTCTGCGTCATCTGCTTTGTATTCAAGGTATTCTTCTATTTCCGGAGAAATTCTGTCAAATTCTTCTTGATATTTATCAAGAACTTCCATAAGTTCTTCTTCAAGATTGAATGTATTTCTTACGTGATTAACAGGTCTTGTGCCGTTTGCACCGCCTAATGTAGCTTCGGTAGGCACCATTTTAATACCGCGAGAAGCAGGATCGTAAAGCGTAACAGGCTCTCTCATTTTACCTTGGTACCCATCTGCTAACATAAATGTCGGGAATTTGTATTTCCATGCTGTATTAAAAGCTTTAATCATATAATCATATAAATCTTGGTGACCTGCTGTTGAATATACAATCCTAAAACCTTCACCGTTGCCACCAAAACAAGTCAATCTTGTTTCTTGTTGAGCATAAATAACTGTAGCGGTTGATGGGCCACCTCTTTGCATAACGGCGCAAACAAAAGGTATTCTCATCATTTCTGCCATGCTTTGTGCATCTTGCATAATAACATTACCGGGGCCTGCAGTTGCAGTAAAAGCTCTCTTACCTGCTAAAATACCGCCAATTGTAGAAAAACCTGCAGAAATTTCATCTTCCGTTTGCAAAAAACCGGCTTCGGTTTTAGGAAGCAATTTGCACCATGTGTGCATAATTTCATTTTGCGGAGTAATAGGATAACCATACATAAACTCAGCCTCTGCAGCATTTGCAGCGTAGGCTATAACTTCGTTTCCTGTCAAGAACATTCTGGTGTCTTGAGTAATAAGTTTTTTAACCATTTTGAATCCTTACATTTTGTGAGTGAATACACTAATTTATTACTACAAAATTAAGGAATATTCAAGTAAAATTATTACCTCAATTATTTTTGCATTTTGTAATCCGCAGCAGTTTTAAGTCTGTATAGATTATTAAAATCCAAAGCAGGGTCCAGATGAATTGTTTTTTTTGAAATTTTTGAAAACTCATAAAGAGTAAGAAATGTCGGTAATGGAAAAGTTACTGAAGGAGAAAGAAATTTTTTATCTCTTTCATGTTTATAAGCAGCTGTTGTGTAATCAATAAATTCCTTTCTTAACTTTGCCCTTTCAATATTTTCCGAGCTTAAAATATCATCCGACACAGGCAAAATTGATGATAAGACTTCTTTAATTTCTTTATATTCCGCCTTTATTGACTTACCTTGTAAAACTTTATAAGGGATATCTTCCAATTCTTTAAAAACGGCGACATTTTTACCCAAGATTTGTATTTCGCCGGTAATCCCGTTTGGAAACTCAACCAACAAGTGTACTGCGGTATAGCCTGTTTCATTATAAGAAATTCTTTCGCGCACCATTATTCCATACTTTTGCGAAGAAGCGCGCGCAAGTTCACGCAGTTTTGACTGACTTGCATATTGATATTTTTTGTCAGGGGGCAAATGATTTTCAACTTCAATAATCTTTAATTTACCATCTTCTACACATTCTATTAACCTATCAATAACCTTATCTGCAGACCCTTTTTGGTTATTTCCAAGAATAATTCTTGCACCCACAATGTCATGGATATTTTTAATAACACTTTCTTTTGTATATAAAAACTTTTGGGTTGCTTTTTCTCTGATAGAGTTCATATCTTTAGTACGAAACTCAAGTTCATAAACGGGTCTTTGTTCGCTGCACTCAGAATTTCCTCTTTTTATGATAGGAGACATGTATTTACTTAAAGTTCTTTTTAATTGAACGGTATTATATTCGGATTCATCATGAATAAGTTTTGCAAGAGAACTGTTTATTGTTCTTTCTTGCCTTTTAATTTTTTTGGAATCACTTGTAATAGACCTGACATCTGGTTTAGCATCATTATTTTGAGGTTTTTGAGTATTTTTTGCCCTTGAGGTAAATGTTATTGTATCTCTTTCAAGTGGGCAGATATTCTTTGCACTTACATCAAATTTTAAACACTTGCGGTTATTGCAGAGCTTTGTTTCTTTTACATTTGAATTATTTGAAAAATTAAAAATTTTAATCATCGTTCACCAATTAAATAAATCAAACAAGACATACAAAAATCGTAATCAAAAAAATTTGCTAAAAGAGAATATTATCAATAAATTTTATCTCCGAATCAACAATTGAAACCGCGCTTATTCTATATGTTTTATAATTTCTTTTTGTTGTACTTAAATAATATTGCGCACACATTTTTATTTTATCCAGTTTAAACTTTGTAATTGCTTCAAAAGGCATGCCAAAAGCATTTGTTGTTCTATATTTAACCTCAACAAAATATAAAATATTACCCTTGCTTGCAATAATATCAATTTCAGCCATGCGCGAATATCTGAAATTAGTTTCAAGTATTTCAAAGCCGTTTTTCAAGAGAAATTCTTTTGCAAGTTTTTCTCCCAGTTTACCTTTAGTTTTGTTTGACATAAAATAATTTTAATACAAAATAAATGGGGTACAAATCTGATGGAATTACTAAAAAAGACAGCAACCGAACAGAGAAAATTGCTTTTAAACAAAGAAATAAGCGCGGTTGAGCTTACAGAAGAAACATATAAACAAATTGAAAAACTTGATGAAAAAATTGGCGCATATAATTCATTAACAAAAGAACAAGCACTTGAAACAGCAAAAAAAGTTGATGAGAAAATCGCTAAAGGAGAAGAATTACCCTTAATGGCAGGCATTCCTCTTGCCCTTAAGGACAATATGAACATGATTGGCTCAAAGACTACCGCAAGTTCAAAAATCCTTGAAAATTTTGTATCACCATACGATGCTACCGTTACAAAAAAATTAAAAGAAAATCTTATACCCATTATAGGAAAAGCAAATTTAGATGAATTTGCAATGGGTTCCAGTAATGAAAATTCCGCATTTAAAATTGTAAGAAATCCGCATAACTTAAACAAAGTCCCCGGAGGCTCGTCTGGCGGTTCGGCAGCTTCTGTTGCAGCTTACGAGGCAACAGTTTCCTTGGGCTCAGACACGGGCGGAAGTATAAGACTGCCTGCAAGTTTTTGCGGTATAAACGGTTTTAAGCCGACTTATGGGAGAGTTTCAAGATACGGTTTAATAGCTTTTGCTTCCTCGCTCGACCAAATCGGACCATTCGGAAGAAGTGTTGAAGATATTGCAAACCTTTACATGACAATTGCAGGATGGGACGAAAAGGATTCAACATCACTAAAAATTGAAGTTGATGATGTTACAAAAACCCTTAAAGATGATATAAAAGGGCTCAAAATCGGTGTAATAAAAGAACTTTTGGCAGAAGGTGTCAATGAAGATGTAAGAAAATCAATTGAAGTCGCTATAGAAACATACAAAAAGCTTGGTGCAACAATAAAAGAGGTGTCATTGCCACTTTTAAAATATTCAATAGGAATATATTACATTGTCGCAACAGCAGAAGCGAGTTCGAATTTGGCAAGATTTGACGGAGTAAAATACGGCTACCGCACAAAAGATGCGCAAAATTTACTCGAGATGTATACAAAGACCAGAGCGGAAGGTTTCGGAGATGAAGTAAAAAGGCGCATAATGCTTGGAACTTACGCACTTTCAAGCGGTTACTATGATGCCTACTACAAAAAAGCGCAACAATTAAGAAGACTTGTAAAAAATGATTTTGATACAGTTTTTGCAGATGTAGATATTTTAATATCTCCCACATGTCCGACAACTGCTTTTGACATAGGCTCAAGAAACGAAGACCCGCTTGCAATGTATTTAACGGATATAGCAACAATTAGTGCAAATTTAATTGGCGCACCTGCGCTAAGCACTCCTTGCGGATATGATTCCGAAAAAATGCCTATAGGTTTACAAATTATCGGCAAAAACCTTGATGAAGCTACGATTTTAAGAGCTGCGTATAATCTTGAACAAGCAATAAAATAATACTAATAAGCTTTAAAAAATCTGTTCTCGGTACCACCCTTACCTATTTTTACAGTAACATATTTTAAACATCTGGGGCATTTTCCAACATAGGCTGTGCCCTCTTTGTTTTTGTAAATCCTGCCATAAACATTGCAGCACTCGAAAATTATGCCTAAAAATTTTCTTTTTTCAGTCATAAAAGAATTTTACACCTTCTAAAAATTTCAAACAAGTTATTTCATCTAAAAGGTTGTTTTCTTTTTTTAAAAAAATCATTAAATTTGATAAAGGTTATAAAATTCGAGGTTAGATTATGAGCAGATTAAGCGGACAAGGACTTATGGCACAAGCTATATACGGGCTTACGAACAATTTTGCGGTACTTAGCGCAGGTGCATCGGGCGGACTTACTTTAGAACAAATAATCAACCCGTCTGATGAAGTAAATAAAAACAATCTTAATGCAAGTTTTCAAAGTTATTTAACACAAAATTTCTCCAGCATTGATGCAGACGGCGACGGAAAAATCAGTGCAACGGACTTACAACAATACACTAACCAACTTTCGCAAAAAGGCTTAAGTTACCAAGAATTAATGCAGCTTTGCTATTCAGGCAGCGCAAGTTCAACTCTGGAAGAAGTTTTGGCACATTTTCAAGAAATTGACAAAGACGGTGACGGCAGAGTTACAAATCAAGAAATAGCCGCATACGGAGTTGAAGAAGAAATAGAAGAAATGGAAGAAAATCATCCGAAATTTCAAGCTACAAATATTTCAAATTACGTAGATAATGATGATTATAGTTCATCATCGGTGTAATCTCACAAATAAAAGACAACAACGACCATAATTTTTTTCCCTAAAAAGCTCAAGTGTTGAAACCTTTCCAAGTTCAATTAGCACATCGGGCTTTTTCTTTTTATCGCATTCGGCAATTAAAATTCCGCATTCTTTTAAAAGCGATTGCGCAATTTCAAAAATTTTTAAATAAGAGCAAGACCAAGGGGGGTCTGCATAAATTACATCAAATTTTTTATCAAGCATTTTTGCAGATTTCATTGAATCAGCTTTTATTATTTTAGGTTGAAATTTTAGCAAATTAGAATTTTTAATTACGCAATTTATGACACAAGAATCAATTTCATAAGATAGTGTATTAAAACCACGCGAAAGTGCTTCAAAGGTCATAATTCCACTTCCCAAAAATAAATCAAGAAAATCCCTCTGCTCAAAATTCCCAAAACAGGAAAAGAGTATATTAAAGACACTTTCTCTTACAATAGACAAGGTAGGTCTTACACCCTTTGGAGAAATTATTTTCCTACCCTTGTATTGCCCGCCTGTCAGTTGCATTTTACAAGCCTCCACTCTACCATAATAACATGAAAAAAATTGTAATTATAGGTGGCGGTGCTGCAGGTCCAAAAACAGCAGCAAAAGCAAAAAGAATGAATCCGAAAAATGAAATCGAATTATACACTGAAGAAAATTTAATATCTTACAGTGCATGCGGACTGCCATATTATATAGAAGGAACGGTTAAAAATATTAATCAACTTATTGTAAGAACACCTGAAGAATTTGAAAAACAAGGGGTAAAAATATTTCTGAATCACAAAGCACAAAAAATTCTTCCCGATAAAAAATGTGTTGTTATAAACGAAAAAGAAATTTTCTACGACGAACTTGTTATCTGTACAGGCGCAAAACCATTCATACCCAATATAAAGAATGTAAATATTGATGGCGTGTACACATTAAAACATATTGAGGACGGAATTAAAATAAAAGAAGAAATGCATAAAGCAAGGCGCGCCATAATAATAGGAGGAGGTTATATTGGCATAGAACTGCTCGAAGCGTTTGTACAAAATGGTTTGAGTGTAAGCCTTGTTGAGTTTGGCTCAAGAATGATGAGAGTTTTTGACAGCGAATTTAGTGACTTGATTAAAAACCATATACTTGAGCGCGACGGGCAGTGGGTAGAAATGCACTTTATGGAAGAAGCAGAAGAATTTATTGCCGATAAAACCGGAAAATTTGCAAAACTAAAAACAAAAAACGGACTTGAGCTTGAGGCAGATTTTTGTGTAATTGCATCAGGAGTTAGCCCCAACAGCGAACTTGCAAAAAATGCAGGCGTACAAATTGGAAAAACAGGTGGAATTATTGTAGATTCCAATATGAAAACAAGTATAGATAACATTTGGGCAGCGGGAGATTGCACGGAAGAAAGATGCATGCTGACAAAAAGACCGGTATATATATCACTTGGCAATATCGCAAACAAAGAAGGACGAGTGGCAGGTATAAACATATCGAGCAATCCGGAAAATTATGAAAAATTCGAAGGTGTATTGGGATCAGCCATCACAAAATATTTTGATTTTACAATGGCACTAACCGGCATAAATTACGAAAATGCAACAAAGATTGCCGATAAATTCGATATACAGCCAATTTGCGCAACGGTAATTAAAAAAGATAAGGCAGGCTACATGCCAAATTCAGAAACAATTACGCTAAAAATAGTTGCAGACAAAAAGACAGGAAGAATACTTGGCGCTCAAGGCATAGGCACGGGAGATGTTAATAAACGAATCAACACAATAACCTCTGCAATACAGTCAAAGCTAACCGTTGATGACTTACTATTACTTGATTTGCCATATTCACCGCCATACTCTCCCGCAATAGATATATTAATAACTGCGGCATACAGACTAAAATCTCAAATGAAGGCTGAATAAAATTAATCAATATAATCGAATGCAAGGTCTAAAGTTGGCGCTTTAGCGACAATAGCACTTGTTGAAATTATATCAACTCCGGTTTTTGCAATTTCCTCAACGGTTTCAATTGTCACCCCGCCGCTTGCCTCAACAATAGCCTGCTTATTAATAATATTGACACATTCTTTCATTTGTTCGGGTGTCATATTATCAAGCATAATAATATCTGCTTTACACTCAAGCGCCTCTTTAACCTGAGAAATTTTATCGCATTCTACCTCAATTTTATGGGCATGAGAAATATTCTCTCGCACTTTTTTTACTGCCTCTTTAATAGAGCCGCCCAATAATGCGATATGGTTATCTTTCAACATCACGCAGTCGCATAGGTTAAACCTGTGCAGATAGCCGCCCCCAACCTTAACGGCATACTTTTCAAAAATCCTAAAATTAGGGGTATTTTTTCTGGTATCAACAACCCTGACACCGTATTTTTCTGCAATGTTTTGAAATTTTCTTGTAAAAGTTGCAATTCCGCTCATCCTTTGAATATAATTTAGCGCGAGTCTTTCGCCTGTTAATATATATCTTGCACTGCCCGAAATTTTTGCAATTTTGTCACCTTTTTTAATTTCATCGCCGTCATTACAATAAAATTCAATCTTTACCTTATCTTTTGCAAGAACTTCAAAAACCGCTTCAAAAACATCACGACCGCAGAAAACACCATCATTTCTTGTTGTTAAAAAAACTTCGAAATTAACATCGTCACTTAGAGCACAACAAATTGAATCTGTAGAGATATCGCCATAACCAATATCTTCGGCAAGCGCATTTTTTACATGTTCTTCTATTAAAAAACTATTCAACAAAAATTTTGCCATTTTTAACTCCAAAATCTTCAATATTGCTCGCTACAGGTTCTGCAGCCGTTTTGTTGTCACCATTTGGGAAATCTTCTCTAAAATGTGCGCCGATTGAATTTTCTCTCTTAAGAGCACTTTGAACAATTAGGGAAGAAATAAGTATCATGTTTTTTACCTCATAACAATCGCTTATATGTGCACAATTTGAAGAATTTGTAGCATTCATCAAACTCCTCAGTTTATTTGCTGCGATTTCCAGTTTATTCTTGCTTCTGGAAATACCTGCGTACTCCCACATAATTTCACGTACTTGATTTTTTATATCTTCAATGTCAACTTCTTCAAAATCGCAAGATGTCTCGACATCCTGTTCATATCTGTTTAAGCGTTCTTTAATTTTTTCGTCAAAGTTTTTAGGTGCATCAAGATTCTTATCAAAAAGCAATTCTGCAAGTTCATAAGCACTAACAGCACACTCCAATAAAGAATTTGAAGCAAGTCTGTTTGCACCATGAAAACCGCTGCAAGCACATTCACCTATTGCATACAGATTTGCAACAGATGTTTCTGCACTGACATTAGTTTCAATGCCACCCATAAAATAATGTGCAGCAGGCGCTATCGGGATTAAGCCGTCTGAAATATCAACCCCGTTTTCCTCGCAGCTTTTTGAAATATTTGGAAAACGATTTCTAAAATATTCAATTCCCATTTGCGAAATATCCAAAAAGACACTGTCGTAGCCATTTTTGAGCATTGTAGAATAAATTGCTCTGGCAACGATATCTCTTGGTGCAAGCTCACCGCGCTCATCAAAATCTTTTGCAAAATAATTACCCTTTGAATCACACAATTTTGCACCTGCGCCTCGAACCGCTTCTGATACAAGGGGCATAACAAGCTTATTTGTAACAGCAAGTGCGCTTGGATGAAATTGTACAAATTCCATATTTTTTACTTTTGCGCCGGCACGATAAGCAAGTGCAATGCCATCTCCGGTTGCAACTTCAGGATTTGTCGTATGCGCAAAAAGCTGTCCTATTCCTCCTGTTGCAAGAACAACCGCGTTAGAATATACGGCCTCATAAGAGTCAGTTTCACGATTGTACACAATGACACCCTTTGCACAATTTTGACTATCTACAAGCAACTCGACTGCATGTGTATTTTCATATACATCTATTTCTTGGGTATTTTTTACTCTTTCACACAAAACATCCTCTATTGCCTTGCCGGTTTGGTCCTTAACATGTAAAATCCTCGGAATACTATGTGCGGCTTCAAGCGCAAAACTTAACTTGCCATCAGGGGTTTTATCAAATTCAACACCTAAATTTATCAAATCTTGAATAACGCAAGATGAATTTTGCGAAACAAATTTAACAACATTAAAATCATTAAGTCCACATCCCGCCTTAATTGTGTCACTAACATGTGAACTGATAGAATCATCCTTATTGACCTCAGGCAATACGGCAACAATACCACCTTGGGCAAGATATGAAGATGACTGCTGCATTCTTGATTTTGTAATCACAAGTATGCCATCATTGAGATGCTTTTGTGATGCAACCTTAAGAGCAAGATATAAACCGGAAATGCCGCTACCGATTATTACTACTGAATATTTGGAATATTTCATTTTTATCCTTTGATTAAGCGATAATATTAACTTTACCCTGATAATATTTTAATACAAATATTTGCCAATTCCATGATATTTACAAATATTTTATTTACTATTTAGGAAATTTATACCCGCACCAAAAAGAGCAAAATCATATTTTATAGGATCATTGGAATCAAACTCCCGCAGTTTTTCCGTCAATAGCAAAACTGCTTTATAATCATTAGAATTACGTTTCAGTAACCCTAAAGCACGAGAAACATTACCCACATGAACATCAAGGGGAATTAAAAGCTCGCTTTGCTTGATGAAATCCCACATATTTAAATCAACAGGACCGCCGCGCACCATCCAGCGCAAAAACATGTTCATTCTTTTCATAGCACCACCATTTTGCGGTCGTGCAAATAAATGGCAAAAACCAAGTTCCGGATTACAATTTAAGCAAGAATAAAAATAATCGCTTACATGAGCAAAAATATCATTTTTTTGTTTTCCTTCAAAAAATAATTCACCGAGTGATGAATTATCAATATTATAAAGCTTATTTAATGCCTCCAAAAGACAAATAACATCCACACCTTTTACAAATCTATATACAAAAGCATTTAAGTTATCCGCATTTGAAGAATTAAAATTACAGACAAAGTTGTATGGCTCATTTTCCATAATTTTTAAAAGTAATTTTAGTTTTTGAATAAACGCTTCACGCTTACCGAAAGAAAACAACGCCGAAATAAAAGCGACGATTTCAACATCGTTTTTATTGTTAAATTTATGAGGAAACTGCACAGGATCGCTTTTTATAAATTCTTTTGTTTCATATTTTTCTACAAGTTTATCAAGATATTCCTTCATTTTCTGAGTCTCGCAAAAAATTTTTTTAATACATTATTGCATTGGTCTTCCATTATTCCACCAAAAATTTTAACTTTATTTTCGGAAATTTCACAAAGATTTATCTTAGAGCCAAAAGCACCATATTTTAAATCATAAGAACCAAAATAAACCTCTCTGACTCTTGAATTTAAAATTGCCCAAGCACACATTGGGCAAGGCTCAAGAGTAACATATAAACTACATTCACTAAGGCGCCAATTATTAAGTTTTTTTGATGCTTTTTTAAGTGCGATTATTTCAGCATGGGCACTTATATCATTATTCTTTTCACGTTCATTGCAAGCAGCGGCAATTATTTGATTTTTATACACAATAACACATCCTACCGGAATATCCTGCTCGGACAATATTGCTTGATTTATTGCAGCTTTCATAAAACTATTCGACATAATCATTAAAAATCAGCATTATATTAAAGTAATCATCTTCGCATTCAAGAACAATATCAATATTCATAGCAGCGCAAAGCCCTTTTACAATATACAAGCCAAGTCCGGTGCCGCGAGTTGTTCTTGTTAATTGAGAATCCATACGAATGAATTTATCAAAAAGCTTTTCTTTCATGTCTTCAGGTATAGGCAAGGACTTATTTTTTATAGAAATACAAGGACGTCCTGCTACATTTTTTGCAACGATTTTTATTGTTTCATTATTTTGGTTATATTTAACTGCATTATCACAGAGATTTATGAGTATTTGCTCTAACCTGTCGGAATCAGCATAAACAAGCCTTAAATCGTCAGCTATATTAAGTTCAAAATTTGAATTATTTGAATTAGCATACAAAATAGAATTTTCTAATGCTTCACCAAGATTAATCTCAACCTTATTAAGTTGAATGCTAAAACTTTCTATTTCAGGAACAACAAGTAAATCCTCCACCATTCTCGAAAGCCTTTGAGCTTGCTGCTTAATTATTTTTAATGATTTTATTCTGGTTTCATCATCAATTTTTATATCATGCCTTAACAATCTGCTTGAATAACCGACAATACTTGTTAAAGGAGTTCTAAACTCATGACTTATAGCATTAACAAGATTGGTTCTAAACTCGTTAAGACGTTCCAGTTCAACATTTTTTTCCGATAAATCCTGATAAGATTGATGAATTTTTCTTGCCATGTAATTGAATTCCTTGGCAAGAAAAACAATTTCATGCGGAGTAAAGGCACTTTTTAACAGGTGGATTTTACGCTCATAACTCCCCTTTGAAATAGCTATAATGCCCTTGAACAACTGCCTAATATTGATATACAAATAAAAAGTATAGATGCCGACAATTGCAATTATGAAAAATGCAGCAAGGGACAATGCCAATATAATCCTAAAGCGGGCCTTATCTATAGTTGCATTTGTTATGTTTTCTGTCGTATTGACAATTACGGTCCAGTCCGGATTTTCAAGCGCATAATATGCACTTGGCTGGTTTTTATATTTATTAAATAAATCTGCTGTTTCAAGATTCTTCTTGATAGGAAGGTTTTGAATTAAATTATTAAGCTCTGAAATATTTGCCGTATTGGTTGCAACTAAAGAGTTGTCCTTTGCAAGAATATAAATTTCTCTTTTTTCATCTTTATAACGCTCTGACACAGCATTTTGCATATATGCAGTGTCTAATTTTGTGCAAAGAGAATACTCATCATTAACATTGCTGCATAGCTTAACAACTGCTTCCGTTTTATCAAAAGCGTAAGATTCTTTTGGAATATCTGAATTTAAAACTATTTCTAAACCTTTGAAAGTTTTATCATTGCGCTCAATTTCACTCAAAAAATCCGCTCTATCAGTTGCATAAGGCATATAAGTCAAAGCGCATGCAGCCTCATTAAGTTTTTTTTGAGCAGTTAACAGATAACTTTGAATATTTTCGCCTATTGTACGGGACATTTCCAACGCACTGTAGTTTAACTCGCGCCTTAATGTTTGCTGTTGAATATTGGATATTATTAATCCGATTGTCACAAAAGGAATTAAAACCGCAAACAAAAGTACAATAATAATTTGTTGCGCAATCTTTAATCTTTGCATTAAATATCCTCCAGAATACCAAAGGGTGTAAGTTTATAACCAACATTGGTAACCGTATGAAGATATTTCGGGTTCCTTGTATCGGTTTCTATTTTTTGCCTCAAAGAACCAACATGAACTCGCACCATTCTGACATCCTCGTCCGAACCGTAGCCCCAAACTTCGTCCAGAAGGGTTGCAAGAGTGACAGGATTATTCAAGTGCTGCATTAAACAATATAAGATTTCAAATTCGGTAGGTGTAAGTTTAATCTTTTTATCTAAAATTACCGTCTCTAACGAATCGGGTAAAATTTCAATATCACCTGCCCTTAATACTTCTTTTGAATTTGTTTGTTCACATGAAGGCTCCAAGCGACGTAACAATGCCCTTATGTGCAACAATACTTCTTGAACATCAAATGGTTTAACCAAATAATCATCCGCGCCACAATCAAAACCTTCTGTTTTGTCACTAATTGTACCTTTTGCGGTCAACATAAGAATTGGAACATTTGGTTTAACAAGCCTTATGTTTTTGCACACATCATAACCGTTCATTTTTGGCATCATGACATCAAGCAAGATAAGGTCATAGTTATTCTCAAGTGCTTTCTTTAAGCCTTCTTCGCCATCTTTAGCGCTATCAACAACATAGCCGCTTTGCGCAATGTCGAATGTTAAAAGTTCTCTTATTTGCTCGTCATCATCAACGACGAGAAGTCTTTTATTTGTCTTTGTCATACTTCTTCAACTTCTGTTATTTTTTATCAAACATTTGCTTAATGCCATCAACCGAACTTAAAATTCCTGTTGCTTCATAAGGCATATAAACAACTTTATTGTCCTTACCGCTTGTCATATCCTGTAAGGTTTCAATATATTTCATTGCAATAAGATATTTATCGGGCTGTCCGTTGCCGCTCAGTGCTTCAATTATATTTCTTATTGCTTGCGCTTCACCTTCAGCCTCTCTTATTCGAGCTTGAGCCTTACCCTCTGCAACAAGAATTTCTGCCTGCTTTTCACCTTCCGCTTTATTTATCTGACTCTCTTTAATACCTTCTGCTTCAAGTATTGCAGCTTTTTTAAGACCTTCTGCTTCAAGAATGGCTGCACGTCTGTCGCGCTCTGCTTTCATCTGCTTTTCCATGGCATTTTGAATTTCTCTGGGAGGGATAATATCTTGAAGTTCAACCCTGTTAATTTTAACACCCCATTTATTTGTTGCATCATCAAGAATAGCTCTTAATTTTTCATTAATAATATCGCGAGAAGTAAAAGTTGTGTCTAAATCCATTTCACCTATTACGTTTCTTAAGGTAGTTTGGGTCAACTTTTCAATAGCTTCGGGCAAATTTTCAATTTCGTAAACAGCACTTTTAGGGTCAACTATTTGGAAATATAAAAGCGCATTAATAGAAATTGTAACGTTATCTTTTGTAATCACGTTTTGTCGGGGAAAGTCAAACACGCTTTCTCTTAAATCTATTTTATCTACAGTCCTATATACACTGTATGTTTCACCGGTTGCAAGCCTGACCGTATCCTTCCAATGAACACCGCGTACAGTGTCGACAAAAGGAATTATAAACTGCAACCCCGGGTGTAATATACGATTAAAACGCCCCAAACGCTCTATTATCATTACTTGCGCCTGATTAACGATTTTAAAACCGCTAAGAAAGAATACTACAACAAGAACAACAAAAATTAAAAATAAAATCATTTTTACTCCTTACATTTCTCAACAAACATAATCAGGCTTTCGTTTCTTATAATTTTAACCATATCACCCGTTTTAATTTCACAGCCGTCAACAGATTTTGCTTGCCATGTTTCTCCGTAAATTTTTATAACACCAATACCGTCAGTATTAGGTACAGCAATATCCTTTATAACCTGTGCCTGCTGCCCTATATATTTTGCCTCAACTCCCGTTTGCTCAAATTTTTGAGGTTTTTTTTGCATAAAAGGACGTGTAACAAGAAAGAAGATTATTGCAAACAATGCAAACATTGCACCCTGAATCCAGTAATTATCGGGATATTTAAAAGCTGCAATCGCAGCGAAAAAAGCCGCACCACCAAGGGGCAGAAAAAACATGGACGGAGCCATAATTTCTACGAACAAAAATACAAAACCCAAAATTGCCCATATTTTAAATATTTCCATGATATTCCCCTTGCATTTTTATAAGTTTAGAGTTTTTATATTTACTTGTCAATTGCTTAATAAGTTACCTTGATGCTATTACCCTTGCAACATGTACTCCGGATGCACTTGCTTGCATAAGTCCTCTTGTAACACCTGCGCCGTCCCCTATTGTGAAAAGATTTTTAACGCCTTGTGTTTCCAATTCATTTGTTAAAAGCACTCTTGCAGAGTAAAATTTAACTTCCACACCATATAAAAGAGTATATCTTGAAGCTACACCCGGTGCAATTTTATCGAGTGCATAGAGCATTTCAATAATACTTAACAATTGCCTGTAGGGAAGCACAAGACTCAAATCCCCAGGTGTTGCACAAGTAAGTGTCGGAGTGATAATACTTTCTTTAATTCTTTGAGCTGTAGAGCGCCTGCCGTCAAGCAAATCTCCAAATCTTTGAACTAAAATGCCTCCTCCCAACATATTTGCAAGACTGGCAATATGTTGTCCGTACTTGATTGGTTCTTTAAAGGGCTCGGTAAATTTCTTTGACACCAAAAGTGCAAAATTTGTATTATCTGTTTTCTTATTTGCATAAGAGTGACCATTAACCGTTGAAATGCCGTTATAGTTTTCATTTACAACTTCACCGTTCGGATTCATACAAAAAGTTCTTACTTCATCTCCAAAAGTAGGAGAATGATATATTAATTTTGATTCATATAACCTCGATGTAATAGGTTCCATAACTGCTGCAGGAAGCTCAACCCTAACACCAACATCGACAGCGTTATTCACCATACCTATTTTATTTTTTGCAAATTCATGAGTAAGCCAATCTGCACCTTCTCTACCAGGCGCAATTACGATATAATCCGCAAGAATTTTATCACCTGAATTTGTTACAAAACCTTTTACAAGATTATTTTCTACAATAAGACTTTCCGCCTTTTGATTATTAATAATGGTAATCTTTTCATTCAAATAATCCTGCATGTGCTTTAAAACATGTAAGGAACGCTCTGTACCAAGGTGTCTTACCGGAGAATGGACAAGTTTTAACTCGGCAAGAGTTGCGGCACGCTCGATATCAGCAAATTCTTCCCTATTTGTACCATACACAACTTCAGTTGCACCATGCTCTAAATATAATTTATCACAATATTCAATCAAATCTTCAACGTCACTATAAGACATATAATCAACAAGATGACCGCCGACATCGGGTGTTAAGGTAAGTTTACCGTCAGAAAATGCACCTGCGCCACCCCACCCGCAAAGCAAACCGCAATTTTTACAGCTTACACATTGTTTTAAACCTTCGCGCATTGGGCACTTGCGGTTTTCAATCCTTGGACCTTTTTCAATTAAAAGAACTTTCCAATCTGGTTTTAATTTGGTAATTTCAAGCGCCGTAAAAATTCCTGCGGGACCGCCGCCTATTATAGCAACATTATACATATTCAAAACTTCCTTATTATCTTCATGCCATACTTATAGTGAAAGTCACCAAATCACATTATACAACAAACAAATTATTTAAAAAGATTTAAGGTTGAATTTTTAACAATTTTAATAATATAATAAGCAAGTAATATTTTTTAAAGGGTAAAAAATGAACGAATATAAAATAATAGATTATGTTCCGACCGTAATTGAATCATCGTCAAGAGGAGAAAGATCTTTTGACATATTTTCAAGACTCTTAAGAGAAAGAATTATTTTTTTGGGTTCCGAGATTGACGATGATGTTGCAAATTCTATTGTTGCACAGCTTTTACTACTAGACAGTGAAAATCCTGAAAAAGATATTATGTTATATATAAATTCACCCGGAGGGGTTATTACTGCCGGCATGGCTATCTACGATACAATGAAACTGATAAAAGCCGATGTATCGACAATTTGCCTTGGAGATGCAGCATCAATGGGTGCATTTTTACTCTCTGGAGGCACAAAAGGAAAGCGTCTTGCTCTGCCCAATGCAAGGATTATGATACATCAACCCCTAGGTGGCGCAAAAGGGCAAGCAACAGATATTGAAATCGAAGCAAAAGAAATTTTAAGAATGAAAACCATGCTCAATGAGCTTATGGCAGAGCATACAGGACAAAAAGTAGAAAAAATCAAAAAAGATACAGAACGCGATAATTTTATGACAGCACAAGAAGCTCTTGAATACGGGTTAATTGACCGAATCATATCAAGAGATGATGTGCAAGACAAAGGTTAAACTTTTTCAAATAAATAAATACGCCAACTGCCGCTTTCAAATTGCCCTTTATATCCAAGTCTTAAAGAGGATTCTTTTAAGGAATAATTTTTTGCATAAGAACTTACAAGGTAGAGAAATGGTATTCTTTGATAAGATTTTGTGTCTAACACAATATTTTCAAGACGTTCTTCATTGAAAAAAGAAACTGTCTTGAGTTCAACAATGAACATCTTATCACCTTTTCTCATCTTTGAGTAATAATTATCATTCAAAAAATCTGCAAGTTTTTTATTGTATTTTAATAAAAATATATCCCTATAAAGTCTTTTTCCGTCCTTAAAAGCCTCATAAGTGTCTGATTTTGTCGGATATATAACGGATGGAAAATTATACTTGTCTATAGAATTTGCGTAAAAAAAAAGATTGTTTTCTTTTACATATTTTTCAAACCTTGAGGGAGGGTAATACAGATACAAAACCCTGTCGTTTTTTTTTATATTTAAGTCACAAAGTATGCTAATCGGCAACCTTTGCCCTTCTTCACGCACTAATCTTACAGGCGAAGTATAAGAAACAATAATATAAAAAAGAGTAATAACGGCAAATATGGTTGCTAAAGATATCTTAAGCGCCTTAAGCTGCATTGTTGACCAACCTACTGCAACAAGTAAAATCAAAATAGGATAAAGTTCAATCAGGTACTTGGTTAAAAATATTAATTTGCCAAAAAGAGCAGCTATAAGAACGGTTAAAAAAGTAGCGACAAAAACCGTAAGCAAATAAAAGTTAACTCTCCTGCCATTTTGAAATGCTTTTATTGCCAGCCCCAAGCATATAAATGAGGGCACAAGGGCAAAAATTATAAAGCCGATATTTACGCTTGCATTGTCAAAAATTTGTGTCAGAAAACTTGGAGGTGCATTTGAAATATTTTTGAGTACCGGCGAAAACAAATCAGTAAAATAAAATAAAAGTTTAGACCAGCTAAATGGTGCCCACCACTGACTAAAATACTTAGGGTGAGCAAAAAGACCATATAAGAATGGAATCAAGGGCAAAGATAAAATAATAATGGCAAATATATTGTTAACAAGATTGTTTTCTTTCTTTTTCCTTTGCATAAACGCAATTAGTGCGCACATATTAAATGCAACAAAAACAAACCCTATAGTGTGTTCAAAAATTAACAGAACGGAAAAAAGCGTTAAGAACCAACAATTTTTATTGGAAGGATTATTGAAAACCTTGAGGGAATAATAAAGCACCAATGAAGAAATTAAAAAGGTCAGTGAATATATTCTTACTTCTTGAGAAAAATAAATTAAAAAAGCACTTACCGAAGTTAGAAATGCGGCAGCAAGCGCGCACAATTCACCATGCTTTTTGACAAGATATTCTTTTGCGCAAAGATACATTGTAAAAATAGAAATAACGCCCGGAACAAGGGATGAAAATCTTAATGAAACATCGGAATCTTTAAAAATTGCCATCCATCCCTTTAAATAAAAATAATGCAAAGGCGCATGGCAGTTGTTTGCAACTCCTTTAAAAAAATCCTGCGGAAATTTCAAATTAGCAATCGACCATGTTAAATACTCGTCATTCCACATACCCTCGGGCTTATCAATATTCCACAGACGGAGTAAAAGTCCTAAAATTATAATTAAAATAAGATATAACAAATGATTATTTTTCATAATATAAAAGCATAGCAAAACTTTTTCTCTTTGTCATTTTCTTTAAAAAAATTAAAAAAGTGGAAAAATAATATTTTTCATTGTAATATAAATTCCAAAGGAGTTACAAAATGGGGTTCACAAACACCATAACACTAATAAGCAACAACGAAGAACAAATAGAGCAAATTACCTCAAAACTGGTACTTTTAAGAGATTTAGATAAAGTTACCAATTGCTCATTTGATAATGCAATGGAAACTTTAAAAAATCAATTGCCAAATGTTATAATTATTCACTGCGCCAATGATAATCCGGATGCCCTTAAACTCATAAAAGAAATCAAAGAAAATAATATTCTTGCGCAATCGCCCATATTGTTTTTAGATGAATTTTGTTCAAGAGAAACCATTATTGATGCATTCGATGCAGGAATAAGTGATATTTTAAGACATCCTGCGCAAGATTATGAACTTTTGATACGTACAATTTGGTGTATACAGAAAGATGAAATAAACACCAACAGGCACACTCAAAAGGAATTTATGAAACTTTTAGGTATAACTCAAGCTGACACAGGTGTTTATACTCAAAAATATTGTGAAGAATTTTTAAAAAACGAACTGGATCGAGTCAACAATCGCAAAGAACATGCCTGTCTTGTATTAATTACTCCTGATTCAAAATATCCCGGATACAAAAACCCTAAAGAATTTCTTGATGTCATTAACAAGTCAATAAGGTTAAATGATAGTGTTGCAATTAAAGATATAGACGAATTTTACATATTCTTACCAAAAACAAAGTTAAACGGAGTATATCCTGTTTTTGAAAGAATAAATAATAATTTGGGGGTGGATTGCGGTGCAAATGCTTCGGTAATCGAAATTAAAGAAGAAAAATTTGAAACCGTAAAAGAACTTTTACAGGAAGCATTAAATAAGGCAAAAGAAGACACAAACGCGCTAATTGTAGCATCCGGTGCTTATTCAAAAGATCCAAATGCCGGTAAAAATCTTGCAAAACAAGCTTTAAGCGAACCTGATAAAAAAATAAGCCCCGAAAAATTAGCGCAAAAAACAGATATTGCTCTAAACGATGAAAAAAAATCAAAATTATACAGGCAAGCTTACAGACAAAAATGTAAAATAGTCTTTGAGCCTGTTTTCGAAAAATACCAAAATTATATAAATACAAAAATTAAAGACGTCAAAACAAAATTTGATGTAACCGTAGAAAAAACAAAATTTGTAATGGCAAAAAATAACGTAAGTGCTATTCTTTCAATAACATACGGAGGATTATATAAAGCACGCATAGATACATCAGTAGTGAGTTTCGATGTTGTCAAAAACACAAACACGATAATCTTGGATTTTGTGCAACTTAATTTTCAAAAATTATCACAAATTCTTGACGAGCTTTATGTTGAATTTAAAAATTATATAAAAAATTCCGATTAATTATTGCTAACAAGCATTTTAAAAGCAACAAGAGCTCTAGCTGAAATTTGTTTTGAAGTTTCGCGTTGCTCATTTGCTATATTAAAAATTCTTGCAATACGTTGCACTTCTTGGATTTTCTTAATGCTATCCAATTTGTAAACATTTTTTTCGGGGTCACAAACGATATTAAAAATCGTATTTAGTTCAATTTCAGTCATAATATATAATTCTCTCATTAAACTATTGTTATATTAATAAAGTTTATTCAGAGAAATAAATTGACAAAAATAACAATAAAATTAACAAAAATTAATAATTAAATTATTGTTTATAGGGCTTTCTTAAATCCTCAAAAGTAATGCCTTTTGAGGACAACAAAAAGTCGCAAACTTCCCTAACAGCACCCTTGCCACCATCCTTTGACGTGACAATATCGCAAATATGCTTAACGCTCTCAATTGCATCATTAGGGCATACACTCAAACCAACCGTTTTTAGAACATCAATGTCCGGTAAATCATCACCCATATACATAACTTCATCATAAGTTAAAGAAAATTCCTTGCAGAGTTCTTCAAGTGCAAGCATTTTATTTTTTTGGTTCATAAAAAGCTTAGTAATTCCCAGAGTTTTTGCTCTTTGTTTTACAACATTTGTTTCTTTTGCAGTAATGATAGCACTCAAAAAACCCGCAGTATTTAACATAACTATACCCAAGCCATCCTTTGCATCAAATGTTTTTGCTTGTGTGCCGTCAGGCAAATATATTAATGACCCGTCTGTCATAACACCATCAACATCAAAAGCGACGAGTTTAATTTTTTTTGCTTTTAATTTTAATTCAAGAGAATCGTACACTATACCACTCCTGCACGAAGTAAATCATGAATATGCAAAAGCCCTATCGGACAATTGTTATCATCAACAACAGCAAGTGAAGTTATTGAATACTTTTCCATAATTGAAAGTGCTTTTGCACAAAGGTCATTAATATCAATTGTTTTTGGATTATAAGTCATTACATCTTTAACTTTTAAATTCCTTACATCAGGATGTTTTATAACCGCACGTCTAATATCACCGTCGGTTAAAACGCCTGTTAATTTTGAATTATCATCGACTAAAAGTACTGTTCCCAAACGCTTTTCGCTAACAAGTTTAATAGCATCGCTAAAACTTACATTTTGCGAAATTACAGGCAGCATTTCACCTTTTATCATCAATTCATCAACCTTGTACAATATGCCTTTACCTAGTGAACCTGAAGGATGATAAAGCAAAAAATCATCATAAGAAAAACCGCGCTTTTTTAAAAGACACACTGCAATTGCATCCCCCATGGCAAGAGTAACCGTAGTGCTTGCGGTCGGGGCTTTATTTAACGGGCATGCCTCTCTTTCAACAGAAATATCCAAAACAACATCGCTTTTATGAGCAAGTGTTGAATTTATCTTACCGGTAATACCTATTAAAGGTACTCCAAAACGCAAAATAAGCGGCAATAAATTTAAAAGCTCTTGAGTTTCACCACTGTTTGAAATGGCAATAACAACATCATTACGCGAAATAATTCCGCTATCACCATGAGTAGATTCGGCAGGATGTAAAAAAACTGCCGGAGTACCTGTAGAACAGAGGGTTGATGCAATCTTGCGTCCTATAAGACCGGATTTACCCATGCCGGTTACAACGACTTTGCCCTTTGAGGCGTAAATAATATCAATCGCGCGCACAAAAGAATTATCAATACGGTCTTTAAGTTTAAAAATTGAATTTGCCTCAATGTCAAAAACCTCTTTTGCGCTGTCAATTAGCTCTGACGTATTAACAATTGCAGAATTATGCATAAAATTTGCCTCACAAAATTATTATTTAAAATTATACACTAAAAGGTTTAGATTTTAAATTTTGTCATAAAAAATTACAAAAATACACCGAGATATACAATATACGCAATACATGGCAAAAACTACGGACAAAAGAAATAACAATTAAAATGACAGAAAAAATTAAAAATTTCCTCATAGAAACACAAGAAGAAAAAACATTTATAGATATAAGCGATATGAATTTGTTTGAAGCAGCCAAAACTGCAGTTTTATATTCAACAAAACTATTTATTAAATATCCGGATAAAAAAATATGTTGGTCGGTAAAAGATGAAGAAACAAAAAAATTAATATCGTCTTTAATGTTAAAGAATATGGAATTTGAAATTAAAGAAAAACAAAGAAATGACAAGGTATTTGCAATAAAATGAGCGAAGCAATTAAAGAAATTTTTAAATCGAGAATATACGGCATTATTAGAGAAGATGAACCACAAAAGGCACTTGAGATTGCAAACGCGTATCTTGAAGGCGGTATTAAAGTTGTGGAAATTAATTCAAGCATAGAAACAATAAAAAAAGTTTCGGAATTGAAGGGAATATATGTTGCTCAAGGCGGAATAATAACTTCAGAACAAGCGCATTTAGGAATTAATGCCGGCGCAAAACTGTTGGTATCCCCAATTTTACAAATGGGATTAACAAAAGTTTCCTCAAGCAGTAAAATTCCGCTTATATTAAGCGCAACAACACCGAATGAAGCATATAGCGCATGGAAGGTACGAGTTCCCATAATAAAAATATTTCCAATAAAAGACCTTGGAGGCGCAACTTACATTGAAGACTTACTAAGACCAATGAAATTTTTAAATGTAATGCCATGTGGCAGTGTTAAAATTGAACACGTTAAACCATTGCTTAAAGCAGGTTCATGTGCAATAGGCATGGGTCGGGAATTATACCTCAATAAAAATTATTACGAAATAGTTGAAAGCGCAAAAGAAGCGGTAGCCCAAGCAAAACATTAATTATTTATACACTTGATTAAGAGCATTAAATATAGCTTTGACATTAGCTCTTGCAGTATTTTGGTCAATTGCTCGTCCGATAATTTCCTCTCCGCCTTTGCCTACAAGATTTATTACACTCATGGCACTCGCACCCGAACCCATTTTATCTTCATCAAGTGCATACTGTTTGTAAAACGAAAGTTTTCTGTGAAAACCTGCATTCTTAAGAGCATCAAGACAAGCATCCAAAGGACCGTTACCACAACCTTCGAACTCTTTTAATTCTCCCTTATATTTAAAAGAAAGTTTAAATTTATCTGCACCCAAAAATTTAAATGAAACAAATTCAAATGCACCCTTAATATTGAGAATTTCCTTAAAATAAACTTGCAAAATTTCATCGCTGCCAAGCTCACCTTTTTGCTCGGAAACTTCCTTTACAAGGGGAGTAAGGCGAACAGCCTCTTGAATAGTAATAGGGTAGCCCGCATTATTGATAATTTCAAATACTGCAGTTTTTCCAGATTGAGAAGTAAAACCTATTTTCTCATCATCATCCCTACCAATCAAAGAAGGCTTAATAGGTCTGTAGGCACCGAAATCCATATCTTTTGTTTTAATGGCACCGTCTTGATGAATTCCGCTTCTGTGTGCAAGGGCTTCGGGTCCAATCAACGGGGCTTTTTCATATATTTTTACCTTAGCCATTTGCGAAATAATCATAGAAGTTTCATAAATTTTTTCAAGATTAACAGGTACTTTAACACCATTATTATGAAGCGCAACCGCAACTTGTGCAAAATCCGTGTTTCCTGCCCGTTCTCCCAGCCCGTTTATACAACATTCAAGCTGAATTGCACCTGCAAAATAACCTTCAACAGTAGTAGCAGTTGCCATTCCCAAGTCGTTATGATTGTGCAAAGAAATAACAACATCATCAGGCAATGAATTTTTTACTTTTTCGATAAGATTTATAAATACTTTTGGACGTGTACGTTCAACCGTGTTTGGTAAGTTTATTATACTTGCGCCTGCATCAACAATCTTTTTAAGTGTATCAATAACAAAATCAATATTTTCCGCACAATCACCAAAATGCTCTACACTAAATTGAACCTGAGCATTTTTGTTTATCTTCTTTACTTTTTCATAAGCATATTTAACGGCTTCAACTGCTTTTTTTGCGCAGTAATCAGGTTCTTTATTCAGAACATATTTCATGTGAAAAGGGCTTAGAGTTAGAAAAGTGTGAACTCTTGGGATATTTGCATGCCCGATTGAACTAATAACACTGTCAATATCGGATTGCACCGTTCTTGCCAGAGCCGAAACAACAAGGTTGTCCCATGCCATATCAGCAAGTGTTTTACAAGCCTCAAAATCCATGTGTGAAGATGCGGGAAATCCCACCTCAACAGCTTGAACATTTAATTCATGAAGTTTTTCAAAAATAAAACGCTTCTCATTCAATTGCCATGGCTTTTTTAGCGATTGATTACCGTCTCTCAGAGTAATGTCATAAAAAAATGGGCTTTTCATATATTGTTATTCCGTTTTCAAAACATGTGTGGTACAATTGTAAAACAAACAACAATTGATGACAAATCACCATTATTGTAAATTTTTATTAAATGTAATTTTTCTGCTTTTAGCAATTTATTTTTATCATTAACGTTAAAAACTTGGTAAAAGAAGGTATATGATTACAAAGATACAAAGCACTAACAACACAACGAATTTTTGTGCGCTTAAACCGTTAAAATTAGGAAACATGGCACAAAACATACTTACTAAGGCAAACAATCTTTCAAGCGTACATCAAAGACTTGCCATAGGTGCAAGCGCATTTCTCATACAACCTTTTATAGATTTAAGAAACAAAGAAGTAGACAAGGACACAAGAAAAGTTTCTGCAGTAAGAAGTGCTGCAAAAGCTATAGTAGGAACAGCAACAGGCATTGTAATACGCGGTGCCTGCATGAAGGCTGCCGAACTTAAATATGCAAAAAAAGATAGTGCCGGCAAGATAATTCGTGAAGCCGGAAAAATTGTTATAGACAAAAATAAAGTAAGAAAATCGTTCGGTAAAGGATTTGACAAACTTAATCTTGACAACAATGCCTTATCTGAAGCAATCAAAAGGACCCCTTCTGTTGTCGGAACACTAGCAGCATTATTTATAATGATTGGCACAAACTTTTTGATAGATGCACCACTTACAAACAAAACGAGTGACTTTTTTGAAAAAATTACAAAAAAATATTTAATAAAAGAAAACGGAGGTAAAGCAAATGGCTAACCTCGGACAAAAAATAATTGCAAATTTTGCAAACGATAATGCAAAATTTTTATTTATAACAGCTGCGATAGGCTGGTTTCTTGCAAGCGCAGCACAAACTTTTGGCATAATTGTAAACAAAGATATAGACAAAAAAGACAAAAAATTTCTCATCCCGCAAGAAATACTTGACGGCGCTGTTAACATAGGATTGTATGCACTCATAACAGCACCTTTAATTAAAAATACCGAAAAATTAATTGATAAAGGCATTATTTCATTTACAAACGTACAGAAAAATACACCCAAATTTGACAATATTAAAGGCGGCGCAAGAGTTTTGGCATCTTTTGCAGGCGCGGTACTATCCTGCAATATAATTACACCTATTATAAGAAATAAACTCGGTGGCATTGCTACGCACAGAAAGGAAATGTACCAAAAAATAAACATGGATGAATTTAAATACAATCCTTATTATCAGCCTTTTTTCAAAAAAAATATTGACAAACAACCGCTTAATATAAGCAATTATGTAAGTTTTTCAAAAAATCACGGAATGAAAATTTAAAAAATTATAATATTTCTTCTCTAACAAGCTTAACCATTTCGTAAAATCTTTTACTTAAATCAGATTGTGAAAGCTTTAAATTTCTTGCTATAGCACTCTGGTCAAGATTTTGCACATATCTCATAGTAAAAATATCCATAAATTTTTTATTTGGCTCTTTAGTGTGCAATTTTTGAACAGCATCAACAATATTGCGAACAAGGGCTTGATTAATAGGTTTTTCACAAACAAGTTCCAAAGGGTCAATAAGTCCTTCATAAGGATTTATTAAAGAAGTTTTTTTCGCTTTTAGCGGCAAGGGTTGAGGCTTAAAATCCCTGATTGGAGATATATCGGTTTCTGGCTTATTTTCATTGATTTGAAAAGTTTTTTCATGCTTAATTTTTATATTCGTGAACTCTTTTGAGGCAGAAGATTTATTTTTCAAGTTGTTATCTTTTAAAATTGCATTAATTGAAGTATCTACAACTTTTACAAGATAATTTCTTAAATTTTCCATATTTGAAACCGAATCCAAGAGCAAATATGACTTCTTGTAAACTTCAGCACAAATTTGATTCATTAAATCAGAATCTCCGCCATAAGAAGGATTTTCTTTTATAATACTTTCAATTAGTTCTCTTTGTTCCGCGTTCAATTTATAAACCTCACATACCAGATAATATCATAAAATATATTTAAAATATTATATATTTTTTTACATTATTGTTACATTATTTGACGGGTTTGCAGGAGGTGATTTTTGGTTATATAATATTAAAAGAGATAAGCTGGACTTGTATAGAATTAGATGAGAAATATAAAAAAGCTGTTATTGATTTATACCGCGCTGGGGATTTTACTCGTCCAGCAACCTTCTTATGCCGCTTTTAATTTCAAATTTCCTAAATTCTTTAAATCAAAAAAAGAAAAAAAGATAGAACAGGATAAAGAGCAACGGCAACAGGAAGTTTATGAATCCGAAATAAACCCGCATGAAGATAATCAAGAAAATGAAACGGATGAAACTTTTATACAAAGCACAACAAATAACTCGGAAGATAGTGAGCAGGAAGCTGTTTATATAAGACAAGTTGAAATATTTGGAAACAACATTGTTGAAACATCCTTTATAAAAGATTTATTAAGCGCAAAAGAAGGTTATTTATACGATAGAAAGACAATTTCTGCAGATTTAAACAAAATATATAAAACGGGTTATTTTACTCAAAACATTAGAGCAGTTCCCCTTAAAGCCGAAGAAGGCGGTATTCGTCTTAGAATTATTGTTGAAGAAAACCCTCCTATACAAGGTTTTACGATTGAGGGCAATAATGTTGTTGCAACAAAAGATATTATGACAATACTTTCTCAATACGAAGGTCAACCGCAAAATATCCTAAATATTAACTCTGCCATAGAACAAATTCAAGAAATGTACAGCATGAAAGGCTATATTCTTGCACGCGTTATTTCGGTACAAGATGACCCCGATGGCATAGTCAACATTCTGATTGATGAAGGCATAATTAATGACGTTATAGTCGAAGGTAATTACAAAACAAGAGATTTTATTGTAAAAAGAAATATTTTACTTGAACCGGGCACTGTATACAATGAAAATATCATGCGCGATGACATCTTAAGATTAATGGGAACACAAGCTTTCAAGGATGTTAAACGTGACATTGAAATGGATGAACAAACCGGAAAATACAATATAACAATTTCGCTGGATGAGCAAAGAACAGGTAAAATCTCGCTTGGTGTAGGTGTAGATTCCGTATCCGGTTTCTTTGGTTCGGTAGGCTTTTCCGAAAACAACTTTAGAGGATTGGGGCAAAAACTCAGCATCAACTTTATGGCAGGTACCGGTATACTTATGAACGACAGCTCTGTCCTTAACAGGCCAAATTTACAGGCAGAACTTGGTTTTATTGAACCTCATTTTAAATCCGAAAACCAATCTCTAGGCTTTAGAGCATTTGCAAGGAATTTTGGAAGTTACCAAGTTCCTCTTGCAATTGAAAAACGATACGGTGCAGATATAACACTTACAAGAAAGTTTAAGGCATTTAAAAATCTTAGCGGAAGTATAAGTTTTGGAGGAGAAAGTGTTGACCTTGAAGAAGGCGATGAGTGGAAAGCAAGACAAATATTTGCAAGCAGAGGCATAAGCTATGCCGAAAGAAACAAGCAACTTGACGGCGGAATTTACGCAAAAATTACGCCCGCGCTTACTTACGACTCAAGAGATACAATTGTAAACACAAGACGTGGGATATTGGCACGTTTAAGCCTTGAAGAATCCATAGGTTTTGGTGCAGATTCATTCGGAAAACTATATGGTATATTAAAGAAATTCGTACCTGTCGGAAGAAAATCTACATTGGTGTTTGCTGCACGCGCAGGCGGAAAAATACATGGCGATATGCCGGAATTTGCAGCATTTGCTCTTGGCGGACCTTACAGCATAAGGGGTTTTAATATATCCGAAGTTGGTACAGGCAACGGTTTTATGATGGGCAGTGCCGAGTTTAGAACTCCAATTCCATTTATGGACAGACTTACAACAAACACATTCTTAAACAATGTAAGACTTGCAGCTTTTATGGATGCAGGTACAATTTTTGGGGATACACTTACAAACAAATTGTATGACCGTCCAGGATACGCAATTACCGCAGGTGTTGGTTTGAGGGTATTTATTCCGGGCTTGGGTCCTATAAATCTTGACTATGCAATACCGTTTACAAATACCGGTGGAAAAGACCGCAGCAACGGCTTCTTTACTTTTGGTATGGGCGAGATGTACTAATTATAAATAATATAAATAATCACAATAACAAACTGCAGACGATTAACCTGCAGTTTGTTTTATTATTTAATATATTGATATATTATTGCAAATCAAGACTACCTTGTGATGAACTGTCATCAAATTGTTCTTTTTGAGGTTCTTCGTCCTCCTCATCAGGATTAACTATTTTGTTAACAGATACAACAGTGTCATTGTCAACAAGATTTTGAACCTTAACTCCTGTCGCAGGTCTACCCTGACGAGAAATGTCGGCAGCGCTCACCCTAGTTACAATACCGTTTGCCGTGACAACCATTATGTCGTCATGCTCATCAACAATTGTAAGAGCAACAAGCCTTGAAGCGGCAGATTTAAACTTAGTAGCAATAAGACCAAGGCCGCCTCTATTTTGAGGGCGAAACTCGCTTAACTTTGAACGCTTACCAAATCCGTCGGATGTAACAACAAGTAAATCTGCATCGTAATCCCTTGGCACAACATCACACCCGATAAGAGTATCGCCCGCCCTTAGTTTCATAGAATTAACACCGCGGGCAGAACGACCAAGAGGTCTTAAATCTTCGATTGCAAATCTTATTGCCATGCCACAAGACGTACCTATTATAATTTCGTCATTATTTTGAGCCAGTTTAACCCAATTTAGCGTATCGCCATCTTCTAATCCTATTGCGATAATTCCGTTTCGCCTGATGTTATTAAAATTATCAAGACCTATACGTTTTATGTAACCTTTCTTTGTTAACATAATAAGATTTGTATTCGGACTAAATTCACTAACCGGAACAACAGCAGTAATTTGTTCATCCTGTTCAATCGGCAGGACGTTTATTATTGGCAGACCTTTTGATTGACGAGAACCCTCAGGAAAATCATAAACATTCAAGCTGTAAACAACTCCTTTAGAGGAGAAGAAAAGAACTTTGTCATGCATCATTGCTGTAAAGAAATGATCGACATCATCATCCTCTTTTGTCTTCATTCCGCCCTTACCGCGCGTTGCACGATTTTGACGTTCAAAAGTATCTAAGGAAATGCGCTTAATATAACCCTGACGAGTAATAAAGACAGCCATTGCAGTATTAGGCGTTAAGTCCTCAATATTCAATTCTCCTTGTTCGGGCAAAATTTGTGTCTTTCTGTCGTCACCATACTTTTCTTTGTCTTCCTTAAGTTCTTCCTTAATCAATGCAAGAACTTTATTTCTATCAGCAAGAATTGCTTCATATTCGGCAATTTTCTTGATTAAATCATCGTATTCGGCTCTTATTTTATCTTGCTCAAGACCCGTTAAACGTCTTAATTGCATTTCAAGGATTGCATTAGCCTGCTCGGTATCAAGTCCAAATCTGGACATCAAACCGTTACGAGCTTCCTCGGTGTTTTTAGACTTTTTAATAAGTTCAATAACTTCATCCAAGGCATTTAGTGCAATCATTAAACCTTCTAAAATATGAGCACGAGCTTTTGCTTTTTTTAAGAAGAAAATAGTCCTTCTTGTTATTACATCCACCCTGTGCTCAATAAATTCATTTAAAACTTCATATAAATTTAAAAGTCTTGGCTGTTGCCCGACAAGTGCAACCATATTGACACCAAAACTTGTCATTAATGCAGTTTGTTTATATAAATTATTTCTCACAACGTCAGGTTTAGCATCGCGTTTAAGCTCGATAACGACTCTCATCCCGTCACGGTCAGATTCATCGCGAATATCAGAAATACCCTGTACTTTACCCTCTTTAACAAGGTCAGCAATTTTTTCAATTAGTGCCGCTTTATTTACCTGATAAGGAATTTCCGTAACGACAATTGCAGTTCTACCCTGACGACCGTTCCCCCCGGGGAGTTCTTCAATAGATGAAACGGCAGACATTTTAATTGAACCGCGCCCTGTTTCATAAGCTTTCTTTATTTCGGATGTACCGATAATTGTTGCTGCAGTAGGAAAATCAGGTCCTTTGATATACTGCATTAAACCTTCCACGGTAATTTCGGGATTATCAATCATAGCAATTGTACCATCGACAATTTCGCACAAATTATGCGGAGGGATATTTGTTGCCATACCGACAGCAATGCCAGAAACACCGTTTAACAATAGCATTGGCAATCTTACAGGCAGCACGGAAGGCTCTTGCAATGAACCATCAAAGTTTGGAGTGAAATTAACTGTTTCACAATCAATATCAGCAAGCATGGAAGTTGTAATTTTGTGCATTCTTGCCTCGGTATAACGCATTGCAGCGGCAGAATCACCGTCAACAGAGCCAAAATTACCATGACCGTCAATTGTCAAATATCTTGTTGCGAAATCTTGAGCCATGCGCACCAAAGATTCATAAACCGCAGAGTCACCATGTGGGTGATATTTACCGAGAACTTCCCCGACAATTCTGGCGCATTTTTTAAACGGTTTGTCAGGTGTCATTCCAAGTTCATTCATAGCAAATAAAATACGTCTATGGACAGGCTTTAATCCATCACGAACATCGGGTAGTGCACGTCCCACAATTACACTCATCGCGTAATCGATATATGAACGTTTCATTTCATCTCGAATATTAACGGGAACTATTTTTCCATGGTCAAATAAATTAGTCTGACTCAAAATTAAAACTCCTAAACTGCCTAATAATAATATTTTACAACAAACAAAAGGGCATGACAAACACAAAATAAGCTTGTTTTTTAAATACAATTTTTATACAATTTGTATATGGAAAAGAAAATTAAAGTTGCCGTAGTTTTTGGCACACGCCCCGAGGCGATTAAAATGGCACCTCTTGTTAAAGAAGTTCAATCAAGAAAAGAACTTCAAGCCATAACTATTGTTACAGCACAGCACAGACAAATGCTTGATCAAGTACTTGAACTTTTTGAAATTACGCCCGATTATGACTTAAATTTAATGAAACCAAACCAAAACCTTTGGGGACTAACATCCGATGTACTTTTGCAAACAAAAGAAATTTTTGAAAAAGTAAAACCTGACATTGTTCTTGTACATGGCGACACAACAACAGCAGGCGCTGCCGCCTTGAGTGCTTATTACGCAAGAATTCCAATAGGTCATGTTGAGGCGGGCTTAAGAACTTTTAACAAAGATTATCCTTTCCCCGAGGAAATTAACAGGGTTTTAGCTGATGCTGTTAGTGATATGCATTTTTGTCCAACTCAGGGTTCTGTTGATAACATTAAAAATTCAGGCATTAAAACACCAAATTCAATTTATAAAACAGGAAACACTGTAATTGATGCGCTTTTATATACTGTTAACAACAAAGAAGTAAATCTTGATTTTATAGGTTTAGACCCCGATTTAAAAACCATTCTTTTAACTTCGCACAGACGCGAAAATTTTGGCAAACCTCTTGAAGAAATTTGCGATGCCGTTTTAGAGCTAATTCAAAAAAATAAAGACATACAAATTGTTTATCCGGTCCATTTAAACCCAAATGTGCAAAACACCGTAAGGGCAAAGCTTGAAGGGGTTGAAAGGGTGAAACTTATTGACCCGCTTGATTATGCACCGTTTGCAACATTGATGAAAAAATCTCACATAATTTTAACAGACTCCGGCGGAGTTCAGGAAGAAGCGCCATCTCTAGGAGTGCCCGTCCTTGTATTAAGGGATGAAACAGAGCGCCCTGAAGCACTTGAATACGGATGTGTTAAACTTGTTGGCGCACATAAAGATAAAATTGTATCAACGGTTCAAAAATTGCTTAATGATAAGGAATTTTATAACTCCATGAAACAAGCTGCAAACCCTTATGGCGACGGACTTGCCTCTAAAAGAATTGCTGAGGCAATTATTAAGAGATTTAAAAAGTAGCAGAATACCTAACAGGCAAAAAATGACACAGTGCATCTTATGCTGCATAAGCGCTTATTACATCTGTCAATGTTGCGCCAGGTAACGAAGTTTGACTATCACCACCACTTGACGAACCATGTGTCATTTCATAAATAATCATTTCTGCAGATGTTACGGTACCATCTTGATTTAAATCCATTTCGTCATATTCCTCGTCATCCTCCTCTGATGATGAAGCGCCACCCGATTGAGTAGTATCACTTTGTGCAACATCCTCAATGTTATAAATGCCTTCAATTTCCATACCCGCAGGAATACCGAGGGAACTTTCGTCTATTCTTGAAATAGCTTGTTCTTGTGTTTTGTCGTCGACAGCTTCAAGTGCGTCCTGAAAAACATCTTCGAAGACTTCTGTGTCTGTTTTATCAACTTGCGAATAAGTACCAATAGAATAAGCACCTATACCCAATGCACCATAAAGACTGTCATTTCCGCCAATAGAATCTACCATTTTAACCTCCTTATTGAGAATTATTGCACAAGGAGAAAGTTTTTAAATCCGCTAAAAAGTATACAATATTTTGCATACTAAAATGCCGCCAATAATATAAAGGCGGCATTTTTGAATAAAAAATAAAATTATCTTTTTGAGAATTGGAATCTTTTTCTTGCTCTTTTGCGACCGTATTTTTTGCGTTCTTTAACTCTTGCATCACGAGTTAAGAGCCCTTCTTGTTTTAATACGGGTTTGAATTCTTCATTCATTTCAAGCAAAGCGCGAGAAATTGCATGTTTAATTGCATCAGCTTGGGCACAAACACCGCCGCCAACTGCTTTAACTCTAACATCAAGTTTATCTTGGTTGTCAGTCAGAACAAGCGGGCGATAGATTGCCATCTCAAGCGATGGACGGTTTCCAAAATATCCTTTAAGAGTTTTACCGTTGATAAAGATTCTGCCTTTACCTGATGCCACTTTTGCAACAGCGATAGAACATTTTCTTCTGCCGGTTTTAACTACTTGCGTTTTAGCATCTGCCATTATTACTTATCTCCTTTGATTTCATATTTTTCAGGTTTTTGTGCTTCATGAGGATGTTTTGCATCAGCATAAACTTTTAGCTTTGTAAATTGTTGTGCGCCAAGAGTATTATGAGGAAGCATTCCCTTAACTGCTTTTTCAATAGCTCTTCTCGGGTCTTTTTCCATTAAGACCTTAAAGCTTATTTCTTTAAAACCACCCGGGTAACCGCTGTGAGAACGGTATAATTTGTCTGTTTCTTTTTTACCGCTTACCTGAATTTGAGCAGCATTTATAACAATAACAAAATCACCCGTATCAACGTTAGGCGTATATTGAGGTTTATGTTTGCCGCGAAGAATATTTGCAACGGCAACTGCTAAACGTCCAAGCGTTTGACCTTGAGCATCAACAATATACCATTTTCTTTCAACTTCAAGCGGCTTTGCGCTAAATGTTTTCATTTATGTACCTTTCCTATGTATTTATTTGTTTCAAATAATCAGAACAATCATCATAGCCGACATGTACAAGTGTCAAACCAATTGCATCAGCTGTAGCACCTGCGTTTGAACGATTTTTTGATTTTAAAATATTCAACATTGATAGCGGTTCAAGATTGTCTTTTTCAATCAAAAGTAACGTTCCGACAATTGTCCTTACCATATTGTAGAGAAACCTGTCACCTACAATATCAATAATTATGTATTTCCCGTCAGCACTACGTTTAGCTTGCGCAAGATATATTTTACAAACCTTTGCAGGATTATCTGAACGGGACTTAAAAGCACTAAAATCATGTTCGCCAAGCAAATATTTCAAGGCTTCATTCATCCGCTTTTCATTTAGCTTATAGCGGCAGAAAAAAACATTTGTATCAAAAGGCGATTTAATAATATCGTTTCTGATTACATATTTGTAATGACGAAATTTTGCAGATTTTTGAGCATGGAAATTATTATCTTTAATTTCTACATCAAAAACCCTTATATCCTCAGGCAAAATACCGTTCATTGAATTAATAAACTTATATTTATTAATATGATTTGCTGTATCAAAATGCAAAACCTGATGGTACGCACTGACAAGTGCATCGGTTCTGCCGGAAAATATAGTGCTTATTTTTGTTTTTATCAATGTACAAAGTGCTTTTTCAATTTCATCCTGAATCGTTTTCTCTTGAGGCTGTTTTTGTGAACCCCGATAGTTCGTTCCAAGATACTGAATATGCAGAGCGTATCGAGTCATTACACAAGTTGAATCATTGCCATTTCGGCAGCATCGCCGCGCCTTGGGGCAAGCCTGTAAATTCTTGTATAACCACCGTTACGTGTAGCGTATTTTTTACCAATTACACTAAACAGTTGTCTTAAAACTGTTTGCGAAGGTAATTTTTGACCTTCTTGAGGCGTATCAAAAATCTCACCTGTTTCAAGGTTCATATATTTTGATGTTTCTCTATCGAAGATATATTTTGCAGCTTGACGACGAGAAGCCAAATCACCTTTTTTAGCAAAAGTGATAACGTTTTCGGCATAAGGACGCAAAGCCTTAGCTCTTGCCATTGTAGTTGTAATTTCGCCATGCAAGAACAACTCTGTAGCCAAAGAACGTAACAGCGCTTTTCTTTGGTCTGCTGCTTTTGATAAATGGTGTCTTTTACACTGGTGTCTCATTTTATTTTCCTTTTATTATATAAGTTCTAAGTCATCTACACCTTCCGGATTTGGTTGAAGGTCCAAACCCAGTTGATGCAATTTTTCTATTACTTCATCAGAAGACTTTTTGCCAAAGTTTTTAATATTCAACAAATCATGTTCCGATTTTTTAAGAAGCTCTGCCATCGAGTTTATGCTTGCTCTCTTTAAGCAATTATAAGCACGGACTGACAATTCTAAATCTTCAATTGTGAAAGCCGGGGCATCATCCTGCACTGATTCAACCTTAGTTTCTTCTTCGATTCTAACACTTACAGGAGTACCGGTAATTGCAGCAATTTGAGAGAAGTGCTCAATAAGAAGATTTGCACCTTTTGATAATGCTTGAGTTACATCAATCGAGCCGTTTGACCAAATTTCAAGAGTTAATTTGTCAAAATCAAGGTTTTCACCTACACGAGCAGGTTCAACAATGTAACTTACACGTTTAATTGGCATAAAAGCAGCATCAATCGGAAGCATATCAATAGGCATGCCATTTTTTTGCTCTTTTAATACATCTTGAGTAACGTAACCTTTGCCAACTTCTACAACGATATCAGCATGTATTGAGCCACCATCGGCAAGAGTACAAATTAAACAGTCGGGATTGACTATTTTTACACCTGAAGGCAACTCGATATCGGAAGCAAGAACCGGACCCGGTCTTGTAACATCCAGTCTGAGATGTTGAACATCATTACTGTCGGTTTTTACAACTAAGCCTTTTAAATTAAGCATAATATCGATAACATCTTCAACAACTCCCGGTATGGATGTGTATTCATGAGTTATGCCTTCGATTCTGACAGATGTAACCGCGGCGCCTTCAAGGCTGGATAGCAAAACCCTTCTTAAAGAATTTCCTATTGTTGCACCATAACCTCTTTCTAACGGCTCAATTACAAATTTGCCATACTGAGAACCATCTGAGCTTGTTGTTGTATTAACGTTTTTAATTTTAAGTTCCATATATTTTAAGTTCCATATTCTTCATTCTCTCCTAATTACTATTTAGAGTAGTACTCAATAACAAGTTGTTCTTTGAACTCGGGATCCATCTCTTCCCTTTGTGGCACTCTGTCAAAAACAATCTTCTGCGCTGCTTTATCTACATTTAACCAAGCGAATGACAGCGCCAAATCAATTGTTTCCTGAACATTTTTAATGTAATTTTGACTGTTTGTTTTAACAGTGACTTCATCTCCTGCTTTAAGCAAATAGGAGGGAATATCAACCTTTTTACCGTTAACCAGAACATGTCCATGATTAACTATTTGTCTTGCTTGTCTTCTTGTAACAGCAAAACCTGCACGGAAAATAACGTTGTCAAGTCTTGATTCAAGCATTTGCAACATTATTGTACCTGTAACACCGGTTTTCCTTGAAGCTGTTTCATAATACTTTGCAAACTGCTTTTCTGACACAAGGTAAGTAAGACGAATTTTTTGTTTTTCTTTTAATTGGAGAGCATAGTCAGAAGCTTTTTTTCTAACCGCACCATGCTGCCCAGAGGAATTTTGCCTCATCGAAGATGTCAATTTACGGTTGGACAAATCCTTGACACCGAAGTTTCTAAATAATTTATTTGTGGGTCCTGTATATCTAGCCAATTTTATAGCTCCTTTTGTTATTATACTCTACGTTTCTTTGGAGGACGGCAACCATTGTGAGGAATAGGGGTAACGTCCTTGATTAATGTAATTTCCAAACCCGCAGCTTGAATTGCGCGGATAGCTGTTTCTCTGCCGGAACCTGGTCCTTTTATAAATACTTCAACTTTTCTCATACCTTGGTCTACTGATTTTTTAGCAACCAATTCGGCAGCACTTTGAGCAGCAAAAGGTGTACCTTTTCTGGCACCTTTAAAACCGCAAGCACCTGCTGAAGCCCAAGCAACAGCATTACCTTGTGTATCGGTTGAAGTTACAATAGTGTTGTTGAATGTAGATTGAATATGCACAACACCTTGTAATACATTCTTTCTTTCTTTCTTTTTAGTTTTTGTAGGTTTAGCCATTATATTATCTTCCTTTTAGTTATTTCCTTAAATTACGCCGATATAATTATTCTATTTTTTCTTGTTAGCGATAGGTCCGGATTTTTTACCTCTGCGTGTTCTTGCATTAGTTTTTGTTCTTTGACCTCTTACAGGGAGTTTTCTTCTGTGGCGAACTCCGCGATAAGAATTAATTTCCGACAAACGTTTTATATTTAGTGATTCTTCTCTTTTTAAGTCACCTTCTATGGTGTAATGAGAGATTTCATTTCTCAACTTTTTGATATCGTCGATATAGGTTAAAGCTATAACCATTCTTTTGTTACGGGGTAAATCAACCCCAGCCAATCTTGCCATTTATTTTATTCTCCTATTGATTATTTACTAATTAGCCTTGTCTTTGCTTATGTTTAGGGTTTTCGCAAACTACTGTAACACGTCCGCGTCTTTTGATAACTTTGCATTTGTCGCAAATAGGTTTTACTGATGCTCTTACTTTCATTTTATTTTCCTTTATTATTTTAATCTGTATGTAATTCTGCCTCTTGTTAAGTCGTATGGTGTCATTTCAACTTTTACCTTATCACCGGGAAGAATTCTTATGAAATTTTTTCTGATTTTCCCCGATATATGAGCCAAAATTTCATGACCATTTTCAAGTTCAACTCTAAACATTGCATTTGGCAGTGATTCTAAAATTGTTCCTTCAAATTCGATTACGTCTTTTGACATTAGTTTCCTTTATATTTTTGATATTAAAAATCATACATGTTAAATTTTTCAATGCAAGGGGTTTTGATTAAGTTTTTTGCCATTTTCGGGGATTTATCAATTTTGTTTTTTTAAAGATAGGGTATATTTAGTATTTATAAAGCAGTATAAATACCTATTTTTATTAGTATTTCGGTATTTATTGTAACAAATTGTAAAGTTTTTAATATATCTTATATTTACATAAATAAATATGCACTTGGAGAATTTGACCAAACTAAAATTTACATATAATATTAATGCTATGAAAAATGCAAAATTAAAGATATCAAACTTTTTTGAACTCACAAGGGGTTATTCGGTTCTCATGAGTGTTGCACCCTGGTTTTTGACCGTAATGTGGGCACAAATATATTTGCCGCCAATAAAAGACGTGTTTCAGACTTTTATAGGCATAGTCTGCGTACACCTTGGCACAAATCTTTTTGATGACTATATTGATGTCAAAAAAGAAATAAAATCCGGAAAGACCCTTAAAAATATAGATTTTGGTGCAATTAACAACAAAGCAAAATTGATTTTAAACGGTACATATTCGCTTAAACAAGTTGTTACAATAATTTCAGTATTGTATGCCATAGCTTTAATTATAGGAATATATTACACAGTCCTTCAGGGGGGGTGGATTTTAGCAATTATGGCAATTAGCGGAGTTTTATGCCTATTGTATCCTTTTGCCACCAAATTTTACTCCGGCGAACTAATTGTAGGTGTAATTTTTGGTCCACTACTTATGAGCGGAACTTATTATGCACTTTGCGGGCTTATATCCACCAGAATTTTAATAATGTCGATATCAGTAGGACTTTTAACCGCAGCACTGTTGCATACACATGCAATTATGGACTGGGAATACGACTGCACAGTCGGAAAAAATACATTTTGCAGGCTTTTCAAGACAAAAGAAAATGCAATATATGCACTAAAAGCAATTGTATGGGCAGCATATATTAATGTAATTTACTTCACACTAACCGGATGGCTGCACCCTAATGCACTTTATGCGCTTTTAACATTACCTATAGCAGTTGAGCTCTTTAAGTCAATTAAAGATTATATAAACATCAAAAATGTTAAGTTTATTCCGGCATGGTGGATGGGTCCAATGGAGGATTGGGAAAACATAAAAAACGTGCGTATGGATTTCTTTATGTACAGGTTCTATCTGGCAAGAAATTTATGCTTTTTATTTTGCATGATTGCAGGTATTGCCTGCTATTTAAAATAAAAGTATAATTTTAACATGCTTAAAAAGACTTTATTTATATTATTGATAATATTTATTGCAAGTGTGGGGGTAATAATGGCAAATTCAACATTTACGCTTTCCAGTGAAACAATTAAAAACAACCAAACACTTCCTAATGAACAAGTATTAAATTCATTTGGTTGCACCGGAGAAAATATATCACCTGACTTAAAATGGCAAGGCGCACCTGAAGGCACAAAAAGTTTTGCCCTGTTAGTACATGATCCTGATGCGCCAAGACCCACAGGCTGGTGGCACTGGCTTGTTCTAAATATACCCTCAAATAAAACCGAACTTAAAAAAGGGGAAAAACTTTCTTTACCAATACTGGAAACTGTAACTGATTTTAAAAACACCGGTTATGGCGGGGCATGTCCTCCAAAAGGTCATGGTGTGCATCATTATAATTTTACAATATACGCTCTGGATATAGAAAGTCTAGACGTTACAATTGATACAGACCCAAATGAAGTAGAAAAAATTGTTAAAGAACATGCACTTGCAAGCGCTACAATAACTGCTTTGTATCAAAGATAATTTTTTTATATTATAATGTCTTTATGAAAAAGATAGAAAATATAAGAAATTTTAGCATAATAGCACATATAGACCACGGCAAATCAACGCTTGCGGACAGATTGCTTGAGCGTACAGGTACAATATCTGAACGCGATATGCAAAATCAACTGCTCGACACTATGGATATTGAGCGTGAACGCGGCATTACAATCAAACTTAATGCCGCAAAAATGAATTATCAGGCAAATGACGGCAAAAGTTACATATTAAATCTAATTGACACACCAGGGCATGTGGACTTTTCTTATGAAGTTTCACGCTCGCTTGCAGCCTGCGAGGGTGCGCTTTTGATAGTTGATGCAACTCAAGGTGTAGAAGCTCAAACTCTTGCGAATGTATATCTTGCAATGGAACAAAACCTTGAAATTATTCCCATAATAAATAAAATTGACCTTCCATCAGCAGACGTAGAGAGGGTAAAACAAGAGATAGAAGATGTTTTGGGCATCGATGCATCAATGGCAATACCTGTCAGCGCAAAAGAAGGCACAGGCATTGAAGAAGTGCTTGAAGCAGTTGTAAAACATATTCCGCCCCCTGATGACACATCGGATAAACCTCTGCGCGCCTTGGTTTTTGACAGTGCGTATGACCAGTATTTAGGCACGGTTTGTTTTTTCAAAGTAGTTGACGGCTCAATTAAACTTGGCGACAAAATTAAATTTATGGCAACAGGAAAAGAGTTTGAAGTTGTTGAATTAGGATTTTTAAACCCTAACCGTGTACAGGTGCGAGAGCTTAAAACAGGGGAAGTAGGCTATTTTGCAGGCTCTATAAAAGAAATTACACGCTTTGTGGGGGATACCATCACTCAGGCAGAAAATCCTGCAAATGAAGCACTTGAGGGATACAAAGAAGCAAAGCCGATGGTATTTTCAGGGCTCTACCCTGTTGATAACGACCAATATCACGATTTAAAAGAAGCACTTGAAAAACTTAAACTAAATGACAGCTCAATTACATTTGAACCTGAAACATCTTCTGCATTAGGTTTTGGTTTCAGATGCGGTTTTTTGGGAATGCTGCACATGGAAATTGCACAAGAAAGACTTGAAAGAGAATATAATCTTTCACTTATAACAACCGCACCCAGTGTAATTTATAAAGTGTATAAAACAGATGGCAGTATAGTTGAAATTGATAACCCCGCAAACTTACCTGCACCACAGTATCGCGACTATATTGAAGAACCCTATGTCAAAGTTAATATTTTTACCCCAAATGACTTTGTGGGTTCTTTAATGGAACTTTGTCAAGGCAAACGCGGAGATTTTATAAATATGCAATATATAGATAAAACTCGCGTAAACCTTGAATATCACATACCATTGAGCGAAGTGATAACAGACTTTTACGACCAATTAAAATCACGCTCAAAAGGCTACGCAAGTCTTGATTACGATTTTTATGCATACAAGCGTTCGGATTTAGTTAAAATGGATATTCTTCTGGGTGGAGAAATAGTTGATGCCCTTTCCGTAATTTGCCATAAGGATAGTGCCTATAACATCGGACAAAAGCTTGCGGCTAAATTAAAGGAAATTATACCCAGACAAATGTTTGAAGTTGCTATTCAAGCAGCAATAGGCGGCAGAATAATTGCAAGAACAACAATTAAAGCGATGCGAAAAAATGTCTTGGATAAGTGCTACGGCGGAGATATCACTCGAAAAAGAAAACTGCTTGAAAAACAAAAACGTGGCAAAAAGCGTATGAAATCAGTTGGAAAAGTTGAAATACCACAAGAAGCATTTATGGCTGTTTTAAGCCTGAATGATGAATAACTATTTTTGCTTAATTTTTACAACATCCGGATTAAGAGCAAGCCAAGCAAAGGCTTCTTGTTCTTTTTGCGGCATTTCCAATATAAATACACCGCCATATTTACCTCTTTGGGCAATAAGGTACCCTTCATCACAAAGAATTGAAATCGCACGTTTTATTGTATTTGTGCTAACATTTAAAATGCTCGAAAGAGTCCTCATAGCAGGAATTTTATCGCCGACTTCATGGTTTTGAATGATATATTTTTTTAACGCATCCAAAGTTTTTTCCCAGCTGTACAAATAATTTTGATGCAAAACTTCTGCTTTATTTTTGCTCATAAAAAGAGATTTTTCTTCTCTTTCTTTTTGTTTCATAATTTTTTGAGGACTGTTCAAGAAAATAGTTCCGTAACGTCCCCTTCGCGAAAGAATAATTTTTTGTTCGTTTAAAATTTTAGTTGCTTCATTAACTGTTCTTATACTTACATTAAACATGTCCGCAAAAGTACCGTTGGAGGGAATTTTATCTCCAAGTGCATAATTTTGCGCAACGTAATTTTTGATTTTTTTAGCAACAACATCAACCAATCCGCTGCCGGAAAAATTAAAATCAGAATCTTTGAAAGATGCACTGTAAATCCAGCAGGATTTGTTGCCCTTAAGCGTTAAAACAGAAAGGTTTTTTGACATAACAAGCACATCTAATGCAAGTCTTACGGTGTTATCCCCCATCTGTGTAATTTGAGAAAGTTGTTTTGCAGAAGGTAATTTTGCGCCCAACTTTAATTTGTTATCGATTATATATTTTTTAATTAATGATACGGCTTTATCTTTTTTTGAAAACGTTTTCTCAAATATTTTTTTACTTGAATTCGGATCTATTACAACTGTGCCTACAGACTGTCTGGATTGAAAAAAACCCATATCTTCGGCTTGCCTTATTGCATTTTGCAAAGTACCCGCACTAACATTTAAATATTTTGCGAGCTTACTTTTCTCGGGCAAAAAATCTTCATATTGTATTACATTTGACTCGATTGAATATTTAACCCAATCTATAAGCCATTTTAAGACAACTTTTTCTTTGGGAACGGTAATATTCTTAAAGCTCGGTGCAGCCAAGTTAATTTGCGAAATTTGTATCTTTGCCATATCGTAACCGTTTGTTTTTTTAATTATATAACATTATAAAAAGCATACAAGATTTTTTTTGACAACTTAAAAACAAAAATGTATTCTAAATAAATAGGATAAAAAAGGAGTTGATAAATATGGAAAAAGATTTGAAAGGCACAAAAACCGAGAAAAATCTTATTGAAGCATTTTTAGGCGAATCCGGCGCAAGAAACAAATACACCTACTTTGCCTCTGCAGCAAAAAAAGACGGTTATGTCCAAATCTCAAAGGTTTTCGAAGAAACTGCAAACAATGAAAAAGAACATGCAAAGATATGGTTTAAGCTACTTAACGGCGGTTCAATAGGCGATACTATCAATAATTTAACCCAAGCAGCACAGGGCGAAAATTACGAATGGACACAAATGTATGCACAATTTGCAAAAGAAGCAAAAGAAGAAGGATTTGACAAAATTGCATTTCTCTTTGAAAAAGTTGCAGGAATAGAAAAACATCATGAAGAAAGATATAAAAAACTTCTTGAAAACATAAAAAACGAAAGAGTTTTCAAAAAAGACAACAAAGTAGTTTGGGAATGTGGAAATTGCGGTTTCAGATATGACGGAGAAGAAGCAATAGAACTCTGCCCAGTTTGTTCTCATCCAAAATCATACTTTTTTGTTGTGGAACAAAACTACGATTAAACAGAAGTATTTTTATAAGAAATTTTTTTCTTAAAATACTCTATTGTTTTTTCAAGACCGTCCTCAATTTTATATTTTGGAGAAAATCCGATTTTTTCTTTTGCAAGAGAAATATCGGGTTTTCTCTTATAAGGGTCATCTTGCGGGAGGGGCATATAAATACATTTTGAAGTTGAAGATGTTAACTTAATAATATATTGTGCAAAATCTTTTATAGTAAACTCGCAAGGATTACCCAAATTCAAAGGCCCTGCAAAGTCACTTTGCATAAATGATACAAGTCCTTCAATTAAATCCTTAACATAGCAAAAAGACCTTGTTTGCAAACCATCGCCATATATAGTAATGTCTTTGCCTTCAAGAGCCTGAACTATAAAGTTTGATACAACTCTGCCATCGTTTATATCCATGTTTTCACCATAGGTATTAAAAACCCTTGCAATTTTAGCGTTTAGACCATATAACCTGTTGTAATCGCAAATCAAAGCTTCTGCAGCTCTTTTTCCTTCATCATAACAAGCTCTGATGCCATTAGGATTAACATTGCCGAAATATTTTTCATCCTGTGGGCAAACAAGCGCATTGCCATACACTTCGCTTGTTGAAGTTTGGAGAAGTTTTGCACCGGTTTTTTTTGCAAGGTCAAGTGCGTTAATTATGCCAAAAACGCAAGTTTTAAAAGTAAATATAGGATCACGCTGATAATGAGGCGGACTTGCAGGGCAGGCAAGATTATAAATTTCATCAACATCAAAATAATACGGGTCAATTACATTATGTTCAAAAAATTCAAAGTTCTTCTCACTTAAAAAAGGTTTAATATTATCCTTTGAACCGGTATAGAAATTATCAATACCAATTACACTTTCCCCTTCATCTAAAAATTTTTTTATTAGATGAGAGGCAATAAAACCTGCTGCGCCCGTAATTAAAATTTTCTTCATTTTCCCTCTAAAAAATTATACAACAAAAAGAAATTTTATAATGTAAAAATTTTATGGTAATATTTTTTTGTAAATAAAAAGGGGAAATACTTGGGCATTAACACAATAACATCTGTAATATTTGACCTTGACGGAACACTGATAGATTCCAAAACAGGTATAGTAAACGGTCTAAAAAACGCTTTTAAACAATGCAGGCTGATACTTCCCAAAGACAAAACAATACCTGTAGGTCCACCATTGCGTGATACAATATTAAGCATATTTCCAAATATTTCAGAAAATAAGATAGAAAAAATAACGGAAACTTTTAGAGATGCTTACCATAAATATGATTTGCCGGTATCTAAACCCTTTGGTGGAGTGGTAGAATTACTAAAAACCTTAAAAGAGTACAACATTAAAACTTATATCGCAACTTATAAGCCGAAAATATTTTCACAAAAAATTCTTGAAAAGTATTTTAAGGGTCTTTATGAAGATTTAATTACACCGACAGAACTCCCGACTTGGGTTAGTATATACGAAAACAACTGCACAAAGACTGATATTGTTGAATTTCTAATAAAAAAACATTCAATAGATTGCAAAAGATGCGTTATGGCAGGAGATGCCATAACCGATATTGAAGCAGCACATAAAAATGGTATCAAGAGTATTGCCGCAAACTACGGCTATGGAGGAAACTTAAACTTTGCACACTACAGCGCAAACACAACAAAAGAACTTTGTAAAATTATATTAAGTATGGTCGAAAGTCAAGAATACCAAGAAGAAGCAGTATAACAATAAAATTTCTCCGCAATTTTTGCATTAAATATTTTTTTATTAATGCAAGAGGAAAAAAGGGGAGAATTTATGTCAAGCGATTTTAGCATTAATGATTACAAAGACAACGGTGCATATCAAATTTTAAGAGGCATTAAAAAGGCACATATAAAATATGATTGGCAAAAAACAGATGATACAAGCATAATTGACTTAGCTCAAAAGAAAGCTGACGAAACCGAAAACAAATCTGCAATTACAATTGCTCTTGAAGACTTTACAAAAACAACACAAGGTTTTAACGGTTTTAATTCATCAAATATAGACAGCGAAGATACAAAACTGTCATTTTTTGAAAATATTGCAAGCATATTCGGCTGCAAACCTGATAATATCTTTAAAAGCAAAGACGGTCAAGCACTGGTAAAACAAGAAGGCAATATATTCCAAAATGACATATTTGAAAGTGATTATGCCAAAAATAACGGAATAAGATATGCAAAAGAAGGCGATGATTTATACGAATCCGCTCTGAATTTTGCAAAAGCTGATATTGCCGCAATCGAAAAAGCGCACTCAATGGCGTATGTGGAATCAAATAAAAACGGAAAACTTGAAGCAGGAGAAGTCGGTTCTTATATCAATTTTGACGGAAATACACGAGATGCGATTATAGAGCTTAATTTAGGGGACGGCAAAGACAAAATAACTGCAGAAGAATATGCAAGCTATATTGTTGCCGTAGATAAAATGGGAAACTCTGATGGTGTTATAAGCTCAGATGAAGCCGAAGCAATAATTGATATGAAAAATAGCAAGATTGCAAACGTTGCACAAGAAATATACGACCAATACAATGATTAATTTTTAATTTATAATAAAATAACAAGCATTTATCATAATGATAAATGCTTGTTATTTTGGAGTATACATGTTCTATTTTGAAAAAATTAATTCAAAAAAAATTTTAAAATCTGATTTAATAAACAAAGCAGAAATTTTTTTCACCACAAAAGAAAGCTTTATAAAAACAAAAGATAAAAATTTAATACAACAAGTATTAAAAAATAAGGAAGATATAAGCAATTTTTTAAATACGAAACACCTTGTCAGCCCAAAACAAATACACGGCGATAACATAGCAGTGGCAGAAAAATTAAAAGAATATTCCGATACTGATTCACTGATAGTTACAAGCAAGAATTTTGCAATATTTTTAAACTATGCCGATTGCACTCCTGTTGTATTGTATGACGAAAAACAAAATATAGGCGCACTCATACATGCGGGTTGGCGCGGAACGGCAAAATCTATTGTGACAAAAACCCTTGATAAAATGGGCTCAAATCCCAAAGATATTAAGGCGATAATTGGACCTTGCATTTGTTACAAATGCTTTGAAACAAATTACGATGTAATTTTGGAACTTAAAAAAACAATAAAAAATACCGACGGACTTTTTTCTGACAGATATGCAGACTTAAAAGGAATTAACGAAAGACAACTAAGAGAAAAGGGGGTTGAACAAATTGATATATGCCCATATTGCACCTGCTGCAATAATGATTTATTTTTTTCATACAGAAAGGAAAATAAAACAACAAGCAGAATAAGTGCGATTTTAAAGCTTAATTAATATGCGAGCAAGAGGGGCAATTAATATTTTTTTGTGTGTATATTTTTCTAAATTCTTGATTTAGTCCGTTATAAATTAATAAAGTATTTTCAAGAATGTTTCCTATACCGGTTATTATTTTAAATGCTTCCATGGACTGAATTGAGGCAATTGTTGATACAACAGGACTAATTATGCCTTTTTTTATGCCGACATTTTTTGAACAATTGTACAACTCGGGAACAAAACAGGCAAGACAAGCCGTATTTTTCCCTATTACACAAACTTGACCCAGAAACTCCTCAACGCCGCCATGGATTAAAGTTTTACCGGTTTTAACAGCTGTGTCGGAGAGAATAAATTTATAATAATAATTGTCGAAACAATCAATTATTAAGTCATAATTTAAAAAATACTCTACAACGTTTTCTCTCTCCAATCTTACCTTGTAAGGCACAACCTCAATATCAGGATTGTATTCTTTAACCGATTTTTGAGCACTTAAAACCTTATCTAAACCAAGGGACGACATTTTATGAATATATTGCCTGTTGAGATTTGAAAGCTCTACTTTATCATTATCCAAAATTGCAATATGACCAACACCCAAGGATGCAAGATTTAAAATAACATTCGAACCCAAACCGCCCGCGCCGCAAACAAGAACACGCGCATTATTTAATTTATTTTGACCTTCAGGTCCGATTTTGTCAATTAAAATATTTCTCTCGTATCTGCTCATAAAATTATTATCGACGAACTAATAAAAAAAATCTATAATTATTTTATGAATAAAAAAGAAATTATAGAAATATTAAAAAGCAATAATACATCGGAGATATTTCAAAAAGCAGATGAAATCAGGCGCAAATATTGCGGCAACATTGTTCATTTGCGTGCACTTATAGAATTTAGTAATTTTTGTAAAAGACAGTGCTTATACTGTGGCATAAATTCAAAAAATATAAAAATAAAAAGATACAGGCTAAGTGAAGATGAAATAATAAAAACAGCAAAACAAGCAGCTAATCTGGGTTTTAAAACAATAGTCCTTCAAAGCGGAGAGGATGACTATTTTGATATCAAAAAAATGTGTTTCATTATTGAAAAAATAAAAGAACTTAATGTCGCACTTACATTGAGTCTTGGAGAGAAAACAAAAGAAGAATATAAGGCATACAAAGCCTCAGGCGCAGACAGATATCTTCTAAGAATTGAAACAACCAATGAAAAGCTATATAAAAAAATGCATCCCAATGCAGATTTTCAAAACAGGTTAAAATGCCTTTATACTCTCAAAGAATTAAATTATGAAACAGGTACGGGAATTATGACAGGATTGCCCGAGCAAAGTATTAATTCAATTGCAGACGATATATTATTTTTTAAAAAATTTAATGCAAATATGATTGGCATAGGTCCTTTTATACCTCATCCTGATACAGTTATGAAAAACTATCCCTGTGGCAATTTTGAACTCGCCCTAAAAACTGTTGCCATAACAAGAATATTAATGCCAAATATTAATATCCCCGCAACGACAGCCTTAGAAACACTTTTAAAAAACGGAAGAAAAATAGCACTGAAAAGCGGTGCAAACGTGGTTATGCCAAATATTACACCAAATTTTGCAAAGGAAAATTATTCCATTTATCCCAATAAACAAGGAGTAAGTGCAAACAATATAAATGAACTGGAAAATTTAAAAAATGAAATAGCTTCTATTGGCGATGTAATTTCAAAAGACTTTGGTACAAGCAAAAATTTTATAGCCCAAAAGGACTTATAGTGCTATACTTATACCATAGCGAGAGAGGTAAAAATGCTAACACTTGATAAAGTTTACGATGCACAAAGAGTTTTGAAAGATAATATAAGAAAAACCGACCTTATACACGCACCTGCCCTTTGCGACAAAGCGGATATATATTTAAAAGCCGAAAACCTGCAAACAACAGGTTCGTTTAAAGTTCGCGGGGCATATTATAAAATCGCAAGATTGAGCGATGAGCAAAAAGCACGCGGGATTATAGCATGTTCTGCAGGAAATCACGCTCAAGGTGTTGCCCTTAGTGCACAAAAGAATAATATAAAATCCGCAATTTTTATTCCCAGTACCGCGCCTATATCAAAAATTGAGGCAACCAGAAAATACGGTGCGCAAATTATGCTTGTAGATGGGGTATACGATGATGCATATCAGGCAGCGGTAAAATATCAACAAGAAACACAGGGAGAATTTATACACCCGTTTGATGATGTTGATATAATTGCAGGGCAAGGAACTATTGCTCTTGAGCTTATGGAACAATTAAGCGACATGGAAGCCGTTATTGTGCCTATAGGAGGAGGCGGTCTAATTTCGGGCGTGGCATATACTCTCAAAATGTTAAATCCTAATTGCAAAGTATATGGCGTGCAAGCAAGTGGCGCTTCAAGTATGGCAAACTCGCTGCACGAACACAAAAGAATTGAACTGCCAAAAGTATCGACATTTGCAGATGGGACCGCCGTAAAGTTACCCGGAGAAAATACTTTCAAAATATGTGAAGAATATGTTGACGAAGTTGCAACGGTAAGCGAAGATGAAATAGCAGGCGCAGTTTTATCTCTTATGGAAAAGCAAAAATTAATAGCTGAAGGCGCAGGCGCACTAAGTGTTGCAGCAGCAATGTTTAATAAATTACCGATAGAAAACAAAAAGACGGTATGTCTTGTGTCAGGCGGTAATATTGATGTGAATATACTCTCGCGTGTAATAAACCGCGGTCTTATGAAAGAAGGAAGATTAAGTGACCTTACAATTGAATTGCTCGACAAGCCGGGACAATTGAGAGATGTATCAACAATAATTGCGCAACACGGCGCAAATGTTATACGTGTAAGACATAATCAAGGAGGACAAGGTACAGAGATTAACGAATGTTATTTATCCGTTACCCTTGAAACAAAAAATGCGCAACATTTAGAAGAAATAAAACAAGATTTTATTAAAAAAGGATATAAAATTTCATCGACTTTCTAGGAGAAAATATGAATAAAATTATTTATACAAAAAATGCGCCTGATGCTATAGGTCCATACTCTCAAGCATATTTGTGCGGCAATATATTGTATACATCAGGACAAATTGCAATAAATCCTGAAAACAATGAATTTATTGGCGGAAACATTGAACAACAAACAAAAAGAGTAATTGAAAACTTAGCTGCAGTTTTAAGAGAAGCAGGTTTTGGTTTTGAGCATGTCATTAAAACAACTTGCTTTTTGAAAAACATGGAAGATTTCACATCTTTCAATCAGGTATATGGTGAATATTTCACATCAAAACCTGCCAGATCATGCATTGCGGCAAAAGAACTTCCAAAGGGTGCTCTTGTTGAAATTGAAATTATTGCAATTAAAAATTAACCTATAATACTTGCCATAATTGCTTTTTGAGCATGCATTCTGTTTTCTGCCTGTCTAAAAATAACATCTGCATATTTTTCAAGAACATCATGAGTTATTTCTTCTTCTCTGTGAGCAGGAAGACAGTGCATAACAATAACATCTTTTGAGGCAAAAGAACAAAGTTGAGCATTAATTTGATAAGGCTTAAATATTTCTTTTCTTGCTTGAGCTTCACTCTCTTGTCCCATGCTTGCCCAAACATCGGTATAAATTATATTTGCGCCATCAACGGCAAGTTCCGGCTCGTTTAGTATTTCTACCTTGATACCGCTTGTTTTGGCAATTTCTTTTGCAAAATTTAAAAACCTTCCCGTTGGTTCATAGCCCTTTGGAGATGAAATTGCAACATTGATACCTACAAGTGCACACCCGACCAAAAGACTATTTGCAACATTGTTCCCATCGCCAACATAGGTAAGTTTTAATCCTTCAAGCTTAGAAAAATGTTCTTTTATTGTGAGTAAATCTGCCATAATCTGACATGGGTGACAATCGTCAGTAAGACCGTTGATTGTCGGAATTGTTGCATATTGGACAAATTCTTCAACATCTTTATGCGCAAAAGTTCTTATCATTACGCAATCAGCATATCCGGACAGTACTCTTGCGGTATCGGCTATTGATTCTCTGATACCAAGATTAATTTCATCCTGTTTTAATGTCAGAGAGTTTCCGCCAAGCTGCCTCATTCCTATTTCAAAACTTACACGCGTTCTTAATGAAGGTTTTGAAAATATTAGAGCTAAATTTTTATTTTTCAAAATTGGCAAAAAATGTCCGCTTTTAACATCTTTTTTAATTTCTTGCGCAAAATCCAAAAGATATAAAATTTCATCTTTCGTAAAATCCATTAAAGTCAAAAAATCTCTACCCTTTAAGTTCATTTTTTCTCCTTTATATATTTTTCGTAAATTTCAATAATCGGTTTCATGGCTTCTTTTGAAGGCGCACCCGTCGTTTTTCTGTTTTGCACACAATTCTCAAGCGAAATTGCATCATAGATGTCATTTTCAAACAGTTCGCAATACTTCTTGAATTCATCAAGTTCTAAATCCTCAAGATTTTTTGAGTTTTGTATGCAATAAAATACAAGTTCGCCTGCTATTTTATGAGTATCCCTAAACGGCAAACCTTTTTTAACAAGATAGTCGGCAACATCGGTTGCATTTAAAAAGCCGTTTTTTGTTGATTTGAGCATAACAGATTTATTCACCGAGGAAGTCTGAAACATTTTTGTAAAAATCTCAAGGCACATTTTAACCGTATCAATAGAATCGAACAAAAGCTCTTTATCTTCCTGCATATCTTTATTGTATGCCAAAGGCAAGCCTTTCATAACAGTTAGAATACCCATCAAATTGCCATAAACTCTGCCACACTTTCCGCGAACAAGTTCGGCAATATCAGGGTTTTTTTTCTGAGGCATAATGCTTGAACCGGTCGAATAACTGTCGTCAAGTTTTATATAATTATATTCTTGAGAACACCATATAATTATCTCTTCGCAAAATCTGCTCAAATGCATCATTATAAAAGAAATACAACTTATTGTTTCTATTACAAAATCTCTATCGGAAACAGCATCAATTGTGTTTAAGGTTGGCATTTTAAATCCCAAAAGTTCCGATGTGTAATATCTGTCAATATTATATGTTGTACCCGCAAGAGCACAAGCGCCCAATGGGCAAGTATCCGCCCTGTCGTATGCATCTTCTAAACGAGAGATATCTCGTTTGAACATCTCAAAATAAGCACAAATATGATGTGCAAAAGTAATTGGCTGAGCTTTTTGCAAATGCGTAAACCCTGACATAACAGTGTCCAAATTCTCTTTTGCTTTGTTCAAAATAACTTCCTCAAGCACTAAAAGTAATTTTTTAATATTTAGAAGTTCTTTTTTAACATACATTTTTGTATCAAGTGCAACCTGATCATTTCTGCTTCTTGCGCTATGCAATTTTTTTCCTGCTTCTCCGATTAAATCAGTCAATAGTTTTTCAATATTCATGTGAATATCTTCACAAGAAACATCAAAGGTAACATTTCCTGTTTCAATATCCGTCAAAATTTTCTTAAGACCATCTTGAATACACTTTGACTCAACAGGGGAAATTATCCCCTGTTTTTCAAGCATTCTTGTATGAGCAAGCGAACCCTCGATATCTTCCAGATAGAGTCTTTTGTCAAATCTTATCGATGAATTAAAATCGTCGGTCATTTCATCTGTTTTGGCGCAAAACCTTCCGCCCCAAAGTTTATCATTAGCCATTAACTTTATCTCCAATTAACATAGCTTTTACTTTTAAGGGCAGACCGAATAAATTTATAAATCCTTCTGCATCTTTATGATTATACAAATCTCCGGTAGTGAAACTTGCTAAACTCTCACTGTACAACGAATAAGGCGAAATTGCGCCTGCATATATAATATTTCCTTTGTATAATTTTAATTTAACTTTACCGGTAACTGTTTTTTGTGTTTCATCCACAAAAGCACTCAAAGCAGCTCTTAGAGGACTAAACCACAATCCGTTATACACTAATTTTGCAAATTCATTTGCAATATTTAATTTATATTGATAAGTATCCCTATCAAGGCAAAGATGCTCAAGATATTCATGTGCCTGATACAATAAAGTTCCCCCCGGAGTTTCATATACACCTCTTGATTTCATTCCTACAAGCCTGTTTTCAACAATATCCGCTATACCTATACCATTTTCGCCTGCCAATTTATTTGCGGTTTCAAGCAGTTCTTTTGCACTTGTCTTTGTACCATTAATAGCAACAGGAATACCTTTTTCAAATTCAATTTCAACATAAGCAGGCTTATCAGGTGCTTTTTCGGGTGTAACAGACATTTGTAAAAGCTTATCAAAATTGGGCTCAAGCGCAGGGTCCTCAAGCTCCAAGCCTTCATGACTCAAATGCCACAGGTTTTTATCTCTGGAGTATGAATCATCCTTTTTCATCGGCACTTCAATACCTCTTTTTTCAAGATATTCAATTTCATCTTCTCTTGATTTTATATCCCAAATTCTCCAAGGTGCTATGATTTTAAGTTCGGGCGCAAGAGCTTTTATTGCAAGTTCAAATCTTACTTGGTCATTGCCCTTACCTGTAGCACCATGACAGATGGCAACCGCGCCTTCTTTTTTTGCTATATCTACAAGACATTTGCCAATTATTGGTCTTGCTATTGATGTACCTAAAAGATATTTACTTTCATAAACAGCGCCTGCCTTAAGGGTAGGCCAAGCGTAATCTTTTAGAAATTCTTCCGTTACATCCAACAAATAGAACTTCTGAGCACCGGTTTTTATAGCCTTTTGCTCAAGTCCGTCAGTTTCTTTGCCCTGACCGACATCAATACAGACAGCAATAATATCATAATCATAAGTTTCTTTTAACCAAGGAATTAAAACAGTGGTATCCAAACCGCCCGAATATGCCAATACAACTTTTTCCTTCATATTTTTCTCCTTTTATTTTATACTTTCAAAAACCTTATTTAAAATAATAAAACCCTCGTCAGCCACCTTTTTATCAATAATTAATGGTGGCACAAATCGGATAACATTAGCCCCTGCACTTAATATTAATAACCCCTCCTTAAATGCCGCATTTACAACATCTTTTGGAGGAATATCAAGTTCAATTCCAAGCATTAGCCCTATGCCTCTTACATCCTTGATAAAAGAGTACTTCTCCTTAAATGTATTAAGCTTCGAAATAAAATAACTGCTCATTTGACTTACATTTTCAAGAAAAGAATCATTCGCAATTTCCTCGATTACCGCATTTGCACAAGCGCACGCAAGAAGATTGCCGCCAAAAGTACTTGCGTGATCACCGACACTAAATGATGATGCTATTTTATCGGTTGCAAGCATTGCACCCATGGGTAAGCCACCAGCTATTGCTTTTGCCAAAGTCACAATATCAGGATTTATACCATAAACCTGATGCGCAAAAAGCTTGCCACACCTACCAATTCCGCATTGAACTTCATCAAAAACAAGTACAATATCGTTTTTTGTACAAATTTCTCTGATTTCAGCCAGGAACTCTTGTTTTGCAGGAACTATACCTCCCTCGCCCTGAATAGGTTCCAGAAAAATTGCACAAATATCTGCACCAAGCAATTTTTTTACGGATTCAATATCATTAAATAGGGCAAATTTAACATCAGGCATTAACGGAGTAAAGTTCTTTTGATATTTGTCCTGTCCTGTGAGGCTCAAAGAACCTGTTGTTCTACCATGAAAAGAGTTTCTAAAAGCTATAAATTTTGTACAATTTTCATTTTTATTTTTTTTAGCATATATTTTTGCAAGTTTTAATGCAGCTTCGTTTGCTTCAGCGCCGCTGTTACAGAAAAACACCTTATCAAAGGAACTGTTTTGGCAAAGTTTTTTTGCAAGGTTTATTTGAGGTTGACTCCAATATAAATTTGAACAATGCAAAAGTTTTTTAGATTGACTTAAAATAGCATTTTCGAGTTTTTCATTGGCATAACCCAGAGAATTAACAGCGATTCCGGCTGCAAAATCAATATATTTTTTGCCATTGGTGTCGTACAAATAACAACCTTTTCCATGGTCAAATGTTACATCAAATCTTGAATATGTTTTCATTATAAATTCATTATTCATTATTTTTCCACCATCGTCCCTATTCCATGATGAGTAAATATTTCAAGCAACAAAGAATGTTCCAACCTGCCATCAAGGATATGAACACTCTCTACTCCGTTTTCAATTGCGTATTTACAACTTTGTACTTTTGGAATCATTCCGCCTTCAATGATTTTTTCATCAATATATTTATTAATTTCAGAAATTTTAAGGGTAGAGATGACTGATGCTGGGTCAAATTTATCCCTCATAACCCCTTCGATATCCGTTAAAAATACAAGTTTTTGTGCCTTTAAAGCGCAAGCGACCGAAACTGCTGCATAATCTGCATTTATGTTATATATACTTCCTTCTTTATCCTTTGAAACAGGTGCTATCACTGGTATATAAGAATTATCAATAAGCACATTTAATATTTTCTCGTTTACTTTTGTAACCTCACCTATGTAACCCAAATCCTTGCCGTTTGGATAAATTTTTTGTATTTCGAACAAATTTGTATCACATCCGCAAATCCCTATAGCTTCAACCCCATGGGTTTGAATATCGTACACAATTTTTTTGTTTACACTTGCCGCAAGAACCATTTCAACAACTTGGGCAGTTTTTTTATCCGTTTTTCTTAACCCATCTACAAATTCCGTTTTAACATTCATTTCTTTTAAGGTTTCAGTAATCTCTACACCGCCCCCATGAACTATAACGGGTTTTATTCCGATATATTTCATAAGTGCAACATCTTCCATTAATGTTTTTGAAACGGTTTCATCTTTAAGAGCTTCACCGCCCAACTTTATTACAACGGTTTTACCGGTAAATTCTTTTATATAAGGTAAAGACTCTGTTAAAATTCTTACTTTTTGAACGTATTCTTTCATTAGTATCCCTCACACTATGTCCTATATTCGCCGTTAATTCTTACATACTCGTAACTTAAATCACAACCCCACGCCGTAGCTTTAGCTTCACCTTCGCTTAAATAAATATTTACACTTATTTCTTTATTTTTTAGAAGCTCATGGGCATTATCTTCGCTAAATTCTTGCGGCACACCAGCTTTCATCAAGTACATTGATAAATCTCCGGCACAAAATTCAATTGAAACATTATCGGGATTAAATTTAATTCCACTGTATCCCAATGCGGCAAGAATTCTGCCCCAATTTGCATCTTCGCCGAAAAAAGCGGTTTTTACAAGATTTGAAGTCATTACGGATTTTGCAAGAATTCTGGCCGACTCCTCATCACTTGCACCGGAAACATTAATTTCAATAAATTTCGTCGCCCCTTCGCCATCCAAAACTATTTGCTTTGCCAAGTGCTTATTTAACATATCAAGTGCGGTTGCGAAAGTTTTATAATCTTGTGTTTCGCTCTCAATAGGTTTATTTTGAGCACAACCGTTTGCAAGCACAAGAACCATATCATTTGTAGAAGTATCACCGTCAACCGAAATCATGTTATAAGTATTTTTAGTACTTTCCGACAGAGCTTTTTGCAGCATTTCTTTTGAAATTACCGCATCGGTTGTGATAAAACCAAGCATGGTTCCCATGTTAGGATGAATCATGCCTGACCCTTTTGCAATTGCACCAATTTTAACAATTTTTCCACTTATTTCAAATTCATAAGCAACACCTTTTACAAAAGTATCTGTAGTCATGATACCCTCGGCAGCATTAAGCGCAGCTTGTTCATTATTGCCCATTTGAGTTACTATTTCTTCAATACCGTCTAAAATTTTATCCATTTGAAGCTCTACACCTATAACACCGGTCGAAGCAACTAAAACACTTCTTTGCGGTAAATTAAGAACTTTTTGCGTTTTTTCTACCATTGCCCACGCATTTGTAAGCCCTTTTGCACCGGTACAGGCATTTGCATTACCACTGTTAATAATTACAGCATTCACAGAAGTACCTTTTTCAACAATATCTTTAGTAACGAGCAAGGGCGCTGCTTTTACGACATTGGTTGTATATACACCTGCACAAACAGCACTTTTTTTTGTATATATTATCGCCAAATCTTTTCTTCTTCTCTTCACACCCGTTCTTATACCTGCAGCCTCAAACCCTTGGGGTGCAATTATAGCGCCGTTAATCTTCTTTATCTTTTCTTTTGTATTAAACATTTTTTCTCCTTTTTTACGGGAATACCGCTGTATTTTGAAGTGAAGTCTTTTCGTCCAAACCAAACATTATGTTCATATTTTGCACCGCTTGCCCTGATGCACCTTTATATAAATTGTCTATTGCACCAAAGGCAATAATTCGTCCCGTTCGCTCGTCTTTAAACACGCTTATATCACAATAATTTGTACCTTTTGTCCATCTTGTTTGTACAACATCATCAAAAAGTCTTACAAAAGGTTTATCTAAATAATATTTTTTATAAACTTGTTTTAATTCATCAATCGATATATCTTTTTTGGAATTCAAATATGCACTTATTAAAATTCCTCTATTCATAGGCACAAGGTGGGGTGTAAAATTCAAAAGAACATTATTGCCTGAAATATCACTCAAGACTTGTTCTATTTCAGGTGTATGCCTGTGGGTTGCAACCTTGTATGCTTTGATGGTTTCATTGCATTCGCAAAAATGAGTATCAATGCTAAGCCCCCTGCCAGCACCCGACACTCCTGATTTCGCATCAATTATAATATCATCGGAATGTATAACCCCCTCTTTTAATAAAGGTGCGACTGTTAAAATTGAAGCAGTTGCATAGCAGCCCGGGTTAGCAACAAGACATGCAGTTTTGATTTGCTCTTTATTCCACTCCGGTAAACCGTAAATAGCTTTATTTAGCAGATTTTCGCCAAAGTGTTGAGTATTATACCATGCTTGATAAGTTGTTATATTTTTAAGTCTGAAATCAGCACCTAAATCAATAACTTTTGCTTGTTTTAAAACATCTTGAGTAATTTTCTTGGAAGCAATTCCATGTGGTAAAGCAAGAAAAATAACATCGGATTTCTTTGAAATTTCATCAATATTTTCTTCTTCAAGCTTTATGTCAAGCACACCTTTAAAATTTTTATATATATCGCTATAATATTGCCCTTTATAACTTTGACTTGTAAGGGAAACAATTTCTACATCCTTATGTGAAGACAAAATCCCTGCAAGTACCACTCCCGAGTATCCTGTTGCGCCTATTATTGATGCTTTAATCATATCTGCCTTTCTATACAAAAGCCTCCCTTTGCAGGCTATACCATAAAAGGGAGGCTTAAAAAATTTATTTTAAAACTTTATGCAAAATAAGCTTAATAAGACTCCTGTCTTATTAAGCGTCGGCGGATTATAATTGCTAGATAAAGTTTTTTCATTATGTTTCCTTTTTCCTTTACGTTTATTACATCATTTTTTTTAAAAGTTGTCAATAATTAATTGTACTTATTACACGATTAATGTAAATATTCCTTAATAAATCAACAATTAGATTTTATCAAGTGTTTTAATATATTTGTAAAAGGAAAAATTTATGACAAAAGCATTAACAATTACACCAAAAATTTCATCATCAAACATTGCCGGAAAAGCAAGAAAAACAACCGCTGCAATACAAAATACTGTAGCACAAGTAAACATCGAAAAAAAATCAAAAGCGACAAGAGGACTTGTCGGAGGTATTATAGATATTTTTAAAGCAATAATAAAAAAAATATCAAATCCTGAAGCAGCAGTTTCTAAAATTGCCAAAAATATCAACTCACCTTCTCACAAGGACCCTGCAGCAATAGTAATGAAAAGTATAAACGGTTAATTGTGTTAAAATAATGTTGTGGAATATTTAACAGGCAATAACTACAACGAATTTATAAATCTTCGCGAGGGGCAAAGACTTTCTTTTGACGGCAAAAAAGCAGTAATTACCATACTTAGAAAAAATCCCGATGTTGAAACAGTAAAAATATTTGAAAATAATGAAATATTTTTCCAGATATTTATTCGTGAAGAAATAATTTTTTTGTTGATTAAAATAGACGGATTAAAATGGGTTGACATACCGTTTGTTTCAAAATCAATAACGCCTGTTTTTCCAAACGATGCAAAAGGGTACGATTGTGAAATTATGCTTGCAAATCCGATAAACGGAAAACTTTGCGCAAAAAGAATAACCTGTTTTTCTCTCGGTCTTTCAAAAGCATTATTCTGGGCAATATATAAACAAGTCAAAAACCCTCCCAAAAACATAGAAAGTAAAATAAACAAAGTTCATGCCTGTTTTTCATCCGATGAAATGGCAAGGTTATCATTGGGCAAATCAAACTAAGCTTTAAGTTGATTATAAATTGAAGTTACAGAAGGTATCCAACCCGCATTTGTTCCGTTAGGGTCATTTGCCGCACCTACGGGACAATATTTATTACCAATTTGCGCAATTGTTGTAAGTCCTTTATCTATATAACCGTTTTTAAGATTTTTTGCCATAGCATCAATGCCTTCTTCAATAGATGAAAAACTTTGAAGCTTCATCCAATTTGAAGCAGGGTCCATAAGTCCGCCCGGATTATTTTGATTATTTACCGCACTTGAAGTTCCCCAGCCGGTTTCAAGCGCCATAATTGCCGCCAATAATGCAGGGTCAAGACCGTATTTTTGTGCGGCACCCACAATTATTTCACCCATGCCCGCAAGAGCACCCTTAAACTTATCATTAAGCTTATCCGCAAAATCATTGCTAAGAGGAGTTATTGAAGATGTGCTTTGATAATTTGTCGCAGATGCAAGATTATTGGCATTTAATTTATTCTCAAAAGCTGATTTTGCTTGATTTACAAGAGCCTCTCTTGTTTGAGAAGCCATTTCTATTACATCATCAAAATTATCATCAAAATCAGCCTGCAAATACCATTCTTCAGAAGTGCTTGTATAATTTTTTTTATCAGGTATTTTATCTTGCGACTCGACATCTTCCTCTGTCGAGGAATTATTACCGCTAAGGTTGATTGTTCCCTTGCTTATTGATAAATATTCAAAAGGATTTACAGACATGTTAACTCTTTCTTTATATCATATATATATTATATAAAGTATATATAATAAAAAAAATTGCCTTTATAAAATAAATATTTTATAAATTATTTACTTTTAACATCAAGCAATATCATTGATGTTGATTTAATTAAATTAAAAGCCCATATACAAATCATTATACCGCCAATTACGCCCACAAAAGGATCAAGAAAAACAAGCCCGAAATATTTTCCTGCAAAAAGCGCGAATATGGCAAAGAGAGAAGTAAGCGCATCTGCCATAATATGCATGTAGGCTGCAATAAAATTATAATCTTTATGTTCATGTTTGTGTTCACAGCTATGAGTTTTGACACCCATTATAAATATGCTTAAAAGATTCACAAACAAACCTATTAATGCAACAATAATTGCATCATTAAAATTAATTTGATAAGGACTTAAAAAACGCATTATTGATTCAAATAAAATCCAAACACCTGTAATTCCAAGCAAAACAGAACTTGTATATCCTCCCAGAGTTCCTATTTTATCGGTATCAAGGGAAAATTTTTCGCTTTTTGAAAATTTAGCGGACAAAACGTAAGCAAAAAATGTAACAGAAAGAGCAAACGCATGTGTCCCCATGTGCCAACCGTCCGCAGTTAACGCCATAGAGCGCGTTATCATTCCGAATGATATTTCAAAAATCATTGTTACAATTGTAAGGATAATCACAAGCAAAGTTTTATTTTTTGCAGCACTATACATTATATTACTTCTCCGCTTTTATATATTTATTTTTATCTTCCTCGGTAATTTCTCTTATAACCCTGCATGGAGAGCCGTATGCCAAAACATTGGAAGGGATGTCTTTTGACACAACGCTTCCTGCGCCTATTACAACATTATCTCCGATTTTAACATTGGGCAAAACTATTGTATTTGCACCAAACCAAACATTACTTCCAACAGTTACGGGGTAGGCATATTCTATCCACTTATTTCGATTGTCAACATCCAGAGGATGTCCTGCAGTATAAAAACCGCAATTAGGTGCAATTAAAACATTATCCCCAAATTTGATTTTATTGCAGTCTAACATAACACAGTTATGATTGACATAGAAATTATTTCCTGCTTCTATGTTATAGCCGTAATCACACCAAAAATCAGATTCAATATTAAAATTATTTCCAACTTTTCCAAAAAGTTTAAGTATTATTTTCCTTCTGGACTTAGTATCAGAGGGTTTTAAATTATTGTATTTAAAGCACAAATCTTTTGCACGCAGACGTTCTTTGCAAAGACTTAAGTCTGTTGCATCATAAAGATAACCGCCAAGCATTTTTTCTTTATTATCCATATAACTAATTATAGCAGATTATTCTGTGTATAAAGAAAATCAATTAAAAATTTTCACGATAATATTCATCAACACTATCTGATAAATGTTTTATGATTTTTATAATTCTGTCCTGAGATTCAGAATTATGTAAATAATCGATTATTTCTTGCTTTGTGCCTTTGAAAATGTAGCTTGAAATTAATCTGTCGCTGCCTATTCTGTAAGATGCCACAGAAAGCCTTCTTGAATTTTTTGGATTAATAAAATCCGGCTCTATTGCAACTTTTGCTTTGTTTTGTGTGTCAGGAACTGTGAATGAGACAGAAACGGGCGAAAATTTCCCGTTTTGAGGGACTTCTCTTTCGGCACGCTGAGATAAAATATCTCTGAGTTTATTTGTGAGTTCATTAATTGCTTCAGGTTTATTTTGCATGCCCTCAACCTTCTTATTTGTGCCAAAAGCAACAAAGTTGCATTTATTATTATAAACAAAATTCATTCTTATCTCCTTATTTTACCATAATAAAAAGTAAAAATAATATTTATTGCCTTGTTAATGTCCCCTCTTGCTAATTTCAATAAGACCGTCCAAATCAAGCAAAGAAAGGTCAGCTTGAGAAATTATTTCATCGTTAATATATTCACTAATTTCAGGCAATTTAGCACTGTCTGGAAGCAAGCCTAATTCTTTCATTCTTAATGCCTTATATGTATCTGAAAGATATCTGTTATAATTTGCATAATCAACATCGGACATATTTTCAATTATTTTATAAATATCCGTATATCTAGAATCGTTAATGCTTATTTTGCCTGTCCTTATATCATAGGGTATGTGTTCAACATCTGCAAAAGAATTAACCCTTGAACCCCTTATTTGTAGCTCGCCGTTTACAACCGAACCATCGGAAAGAGTATGTTTTGTATTCATTTGCGAAGATGTATAACCTGAATCTTTTATTGCGCTTGAAGTTTTTTGTTTTACCGATATTGTAATTTCATCATCTATTTTTGAAGGTATTTGAGTAATGCCACCATCGGTAATATCATAATTGCCACCGTCAAAGATTTTGTTTTGACTTACAATTTTAAAAACATCGTCGTTTCCAATTACATTATTAGCAATTGCAAAGTCGTACGCATCGATAATTTGGGCAATTTGGGCATCAGTAAAATAAGAGGTCAACTCACTGCCATAGTTATTTAATTCGGTAATTTTTATTTTTCCCGTCTTGATTCCCTGAGTTAATTGGTCAACAACATTTTGCGATTGTTTTGTTTTTAAAGCATCGATAATCTCGTCACGAACCCCCGAGAGCATCTTTCCTGTTTGTGTTTGAGAAAAAGTATCATCATTCAAGTATCTTATAAAATCATCAAAGCTTGCATTAATTCCATTTTTCTTTAGTGTACTTTCAACAACTTCTTGTGTGTACGAAACATCAAGGGATTTCATTTGCAATCTTATTCCTACTGCATCGCCTATTGCATCATAGCATGATTCCATATCAGATAAAGACGAACCGTTAATGCTTTTCTTGGCAAGTTTTGAAAATATGGACTTCTGGCTTTTTGCTCTTGCAGTTAAAAATTCTATTTCCGTTTTATCTGAAAAAACCTTGTTAATTTGTTCCGTTGCTTCATCAACTTGAGAATCAAACCTGAGTGCCAATTGCTCAGATTTTTTTGACAATTGAGTCAATGTATCTGTCATACTTGTTAATTCATCAGATTCTAAAATTGCACTGTTTGGATTACTTCTGTTGAAATTTTCAATATAATCAACAGCTTGGGCAGTATTGTCAACAGGGGCGCCAAGTTCTGCATTATGAGAGATTTTTACTTTTTCGTTAAGATTTCTTTGGCTTATACCTGAACCGATACCACCAAAAATACCACCAAATACTGCACCTGCTGTCGCATTTTGCACAGTTGTAATCAATAAATCATCAAATTCAAATTCCTTATCATCTTCAAGTGCGACATCAATTGTATAATCAGCAGCACCTGTTGTCGCACCGGATATTGCACCTGCTTTGGCACCTTGGATTACACCCTGTTTTATGCTTTCTTTTACAGCTTGTCCCGCAACCGGCGCTTTCAGTAAACCTGCCGTAGCGGCAGAAACAGCACCATCGACAGCACCCGAAACCGCATCTTTTATTAATTGTTTAGCATCAAGAGCATCTCCTTGCACATTATTTGTAGCTCTGTCTAAAGTTTTAATCCCCATTTTTGTTGCGCCACCGATAAGCACTCCTGCAAAAATTGCACCAATGCCTCCGGTTGCAACCGCAAGAGTGGCTGTTGCCAACCCTGTAAATGTATTCGCAATTATATTAACTGCGCCGTTTTGTTTTTCCTCAAAACTTTCAATACTTTTTATTGCTTCATCGTAGGTTATTTTACCGCTTTCATACTGTTTAATCTTATTTTCAACATCATCAGAACTAAGACCCAAGCCAGTAATATTTTTAAAACCGTCCCAAAGTTTCCCAAAAAATCCTTGCTTATCTTGTGCAAGTTGAAATTCCTCGTTAAGATTTTCGATATTTTTCTCAAAAACATCGTTATTAACACTTTTCGAGTTAAAAACAGGTATATTGGTATAATTATTTTCAGAGTTTTTACTTGCTGATTCGGCTTTTACCTGCGTAGACAATACAGAACCATAACCGTTAAGTATGCTTGTATTTTCCATTTTTCCCTTAATTCCTGATATATCTATAAAGTATATTTTTTATAAACAATTGCTTATTTTTAAAAGAATATTAAGCAGAAAAATAATTTAAGCAAACATAAAAAAATCGCCCCTTTAAAAGGGGCGATTTGCATATATTTATTAGTCTTTTTTCGAGTGCCATATATCCGCATATTCTTTTAACTCGCCATTTTGTACAAATGTTGCACCCTCTTGCGTCATTAAGTCATTTTGATTGCCGTCATAGTTCTTTTGCAATTCAACATCATCTGTTGTGGACAAATTAATTTCAGTTATTCCTACATCAAACAGTGAAACTGCATCCGAATTATAGCCTTCGGTCTTAATTTTAAGCCCGTATTTTTCTTCAAGTATTTTGATATCATTTTCATCAAGCTTGTTATCATCGATACCGTTTATTAAATTCTCTTTCTGTGCTAATGCTTTTAAGGCTTCAAAACCATTGCTAAAGCCATCGGCTTTACCATCACCGTCTAAATCAGTATTATCGCCGAAACATTCAAGACCGCTTTCGCCTGATATACCGTCACCGTCAGCATCGAATACTAATACGGCATCTGCTGAATTGTTTATTGTATCTATTTTTCCATCGCCATCTATATCAAATTGTACTAATTCATCGGAAGTCTTGACTCCATCGCCATTTAAGTCAAATGAAAGAGGAGAAGATGTGCAGTAATCCATATTTCTTGAATCAAACTTACATGTAGTTAAATCATCACTTACGCAAGTTAAATTATATACACTTGTACCTGAACAAGCATCTGCGCAAGAAAGATTTCTCATATAACCGTTTCCTGATGCTACTATATCATAGCCGCCACCCTCACCGTATTTTCTTGCCAGAGTTGTAGCACTATTTGAATTAGGACCGTCCATTTCGTAAATATGTAATTTATTATCAGATTTACCTGGTGCAATTATATATTTTGGAGAACCATCAGGGAAAGTTTCCGTTAAATCAATATTATTTGCTTTTACAAGAGCTTTTTCTTCATCAGATATTTGAGATAAAATTGCAGTACCGATTTTACCATTTAAATCTTCTACCTGTAAACTTGCGGTTGTTTTCATTGTATTGGTATTATTAATTTTATCTTCCAAAGTAGCAATATTACCTTCAGTAATAGTTACTTGGTTTTGATATATATTTACCGCAGTTGTTTTTGCATCAATATCTGTTTTAATGGTTCCTAATTCTCGCATTAGGCTGACAGATTGCCCCTGAAGGTCGGCAATCAAGCCATTAATAGATGTATCAGGCATTACGCCTGCAAGGCATTCTTGCAAATATGAATTATAATCTCCGTCTTCTTCTTCATTATAATTCATCATGGCTTCAAAAATTGCACGCTGCTGGTTTCTTTGAGCCTCAGCTTCAGCACTGCGTGTTGCATTTTCGATTGAAGCAACAATTGATGCATAAGAATCTTGTTTTGCCTCGTATTCTTCGTTTAACTGAGCAAGTTCTGCCTGAGCATCAGTTAAGCTTTGTTGTTTTTCTGTTAATATCAATTTTTCGCTTCTTAACTGAATTTCATAATTTGATATTTGTCTTTCATATTCCTTAATATCTTCTTCGAGCTGTTCAATTTCTTGCTCATATTTTTCAATTAAAGTTGATAATTCTTCAGGGCTCATTGCAGAATTGGTTGATGTCGTCGAATTAATATTATCTAAATCCTTAGCACCTGTTTTTGTTGTACTGACAAAATTGTCAGTTTCTAAATTTGAAATAGTAAAACCCAAATCTTCAACCCTGGAATTGGCTTCTGAGGTTTTTGAAGTCAATTTTGAAATATTTGCCCCGGTTGTACTTGAAACGTCACCAATGTTCATCATCTTACTCCTTGTTTTTATATTTTGTGCAATAGGAATATCGACAAGTTAAGTGTTGCCTTTACGCAATATTATTGTCGGTTTTTAAAAATACGGCTAAAAAGCAAACATAGCAAGGAAAAATTGAAATTTACAAAAATTAATATTGTTAAATTATGTTAAATTGATTTAATTGAGTTCAAAAAAAATATTTACGTACTTAGTATGTATATGCAAATAACATTCCCCTTAATACAAAGAACTTTCAATGCTTCTTATAACAAAAATACATCAAGAAAAATACCCGTAAACTTTAAAGGTACTTGTAGCGATACCTTTAAACGCAGCCAACAGCTTGATGATTATTATTATGTAAAAGACAATATTGAGCTTAAAAGAAAAATAACACCAAAAGAATTTTATGAACTTACGCCACAAAAAATCAAAAGTTTTCTTACTTGGCGTGAAACAGAAAATATGGATGATGCAGCAAACGAAAATATAACAATTGCAATGTCTTTAAAAAAATTCTTGGATGAAAAATATGGCAAGGACAAATATGTATTTGTTTCAATAGGAACATCGCCTGCACCCATAGCCAGAGTTTTTGAATTTATGGGCGTTGAAACAAAATATATACCTGTTTCAGGCTTAAGCAACATTAAAAACATTCAAGAAATTACGGAAAATCCTTATTTTGAAAATTATAAAAAATTCATTGAAGAACAAGGAATTGAGAAAGAAACAATTAAAAAAGGTGATAAAACTTATGTTTTTTATGATTATACCAATACAGGCGCATCATTAAATGTCTTTAAGGACTTAATGTTAAACGGATTAAAATTGCCCGAAGGTCAGGTTGACTTTCGCAGTTTAAGCAAAGATATCACGTCTTTAAAAGACAAAATCGGACAAAAAAACTATTGCGATGCAGTAGTAATGCAATCGCTCGGACTTGACGATACAAGTCTTGCAAGTTATTACATCGGCTATTATTTAACATCATCAATCGGAAGCTATTACGGAGGACTCGGACATTTACATTACAGCGGATTGCATTTGCTACCTTTAATAGTAAAACGTCATTACGAAAGTGCAAAAATTTACAATTTAACAATAATGTCAAAACTTAACGATATGGGCTTACTTGTTCACAATCCTAAAAATAATGATGCCCTTTAAGCGTTAGCATAAATAACGTATGGTTTTACCCTATCAAGAGTCTAACACCTTGCTATTAATCTTCAGATTATATTAAATATAAATCACAAACCTGACGTTTCAAATCGCAAGGATTAATCCAGCCGGGCTTTGTATTAAGATATATATTTTCGGAAGATATTGAACCTACAAAATCAATGTTCTTTTGTTGAACGGAATAATCATCCATGGGTACATGTGAATAATTCCTTGAAAAATAAATGTCTATGTCTTCGTTGTTCGAAATAACAGTCCCCAGATTTCTTATATACGAAAATATTCTATCGCGTAATAGTTTTAATTCTTCAGGCGTTTTATCTTTTATGAAAGAATTGCTTATTTCTATATTTTCCACTATTAAAGACGGTTGTGCATCAACAATCCCTACAAAGATTCTGGACATAGCAACAATATTATTGTTTTCATCCTTAACCTCGACAACATTAAAAGCCGTATTTGAAAGATATACAGGAGTTGCCTTACCGTTTCCGCCATCTATTAAAGCAGTACAACAAGAAGTCCTGTTGCCCATAAACAAATCTTTTTGCGGATATCTACTCCATAGCTGAATATCAAATTTATGTCCGTCAAATTCAATTGAATCTTTTTCGGAGAAGTTTAGCCACTGTTCATAATTTAAACCAAATTTTTCAAACTGTTCCTTTGTTTGCGCATTTACCTTGCCTATTGGATTTGAAACATCTTGAATATATGATTTAAAATCTTCTTTTATTGCAATTAGTGCTATGTCATGTGCTGTAATACCAATAGATTCAAACGGTGAAATTTTAGAATACTCTTTATAGACATCTCTTTCTTCCATTGAATTTGCTCTTTTTAATAAATCTAATAAAGCGATGGTTTTTTCTTTTGTCAGCCCGTTGTGTGCAAGTTCTTCAGGATTGGATAACAGATTTTCGAGAAATGATATTTCTGTTGCCATTTGAGTTTCATCTTCCATGGCCTCTTTAATCCACATAAAATCGGCACTCTTTTGCGTTCTTAACAAAAGATACATATATTCTTCATCAAAATCCAATCTGTCAGCATATTTTTGAACATCTTCTTCTGTTAATCCGATAATGTTCATTAATTTTTCGAACAGCATTTTTCGCAAATTTATAATATCAACAGTTCCGGCTTTTGCTATATCTTCCAAATAAGAAGTATCGAGATATCCTAACTGATGATACAAAACAATCTTGGCCAAATCAATTTTTTCTTTACTGCTTAATGATTTTCCACCTTCCTTATGACGGCATTTTATAAGTTTAGAAGCAAGGGTATAATGCTTATCATCCATTTTATTAAGCATTTCAAGTTGTTCGGAAAAATTATTTGTCCTTTTGTCCATAAGTTGATTAAAAGTATCTATATCTAAATATTTTAGTGCTCTTGTGATTTCAACCATGTTAGATTTGAAAAATGATAACATTTTATGTTGGTATTTCTGCATTTTTTCATCCGGTAGCCTTGGATATTGACCGTTTACTTTTTCAGTGAATTCGATTGGAATACCGCTTAAGTAAGCTTGAGGTCTTTTCATTGCCTGTTTAAGCGGAGATTTAACAAAAATCTTCGCACTGTCTGCAATATCCTGCAAAGAAACATTTGATTTCAGAATATTCCCATACTGATAAGCGTTGTAAATATTAAATGAATATAATTCATCAATAAAAGGGTGTAAAGCAGCATTGCCACATGTTTTTTTTATATCTTCCTTTATAGTTGATTCATCCATTTCCTGAATTTTAGCTATTTTTTCTTTATTTCCAATATCAATATTGTACATTGCCATTTTTGCAGCTAATTTCGGTTCAACTCCCTGCCTTATAAGTTCTTGCAATCTTTGCACCTTTTTTGAGTTGGACAACAAGTTTTTTATAAAGTCAAAATTACAACCTAGCAATATTAAATCAGAAATAATTTCTCTATTTTTAACTGTTTTTTCTTTATTTTTCGCAATTGAATTGTCGCTATAGCATACATATTTCAAAATTTTAATTGCATCACTTAAATTGTGCCCCTTATTAATATATTCCAATACACCTGCAAAATTTTCTTTATCGAAATAACGACAGTTTTCTGCGATATAATGTATTTCTTGTGCATTAAATCCAAGTTGGTAAAATTTAATAAGACTCAAATTCAATGCTGAATTACAACTGTATCGATAATCTTCTTGTTTGCCCGCGCCATTAATTGCTTTAATAAATGATTTATTGTCTTTTGTTGAAAATAACAATACATCAAATGGAATATTTCTCTTTAGCAATTCTGTTGCTCTATCGTATTGGGCAGAGTCATAATAATCTAATTGAGAAAGAAAAAGTGCATTGTCTGATTCTGCTTCTAAAATCCCCCTTTTTGCAAATTCTCGATAGTTAATTAAAGCTTTTTTATTTAATAATCCTGAATCAATAAATTCTTCAAGATTTCTTGTATCTTTAATTATTCTAATGAATTCAATTAATAAATCCCTTTCTTCACTGCTAATCCCCTTTAACCCTCTATTTTTTTGCAGATTTACCAAAGCAACTATTTTTGTTGCACTCAAAGAAGGATAAATATTATCTTTTAAAATATCATAAGGGATATCTTCAGATTCTGAAATTTCTTTAAGTTCCAGAGCAGTTTTAAAAGAAGCGCCTTTCTTTAAATATTCTTTAATTATAGAAGAATCATTCCCTTTTTCTTCATATTCTTTTAAAGGCTTTAAATCTTCATATTTTACTCCGCTTTTAAGTAATTCGATTTGTTCGGGAGTTGCTATATTTAAGAAAGAGTAAATATTTTTTCTCGGAACTCCATAACCAACATATTCAAGTTCCCTTAGCACTTCTTCTTCAGTTCCCCCATATAAACCGTCTAAAGATTCACATGCGCCTGATTCACACAGGGAAATTGCCTTCTTATATGAATCAGGTGATTCAATACAAGAACTTGCAAAATATAAATTTGCCCCCCTTTTTACCAAATCCAAGAATTTTGCACTATTTTCAGGAGATAAATCCATATTCAAAAAAGCTTCCGCATCACTTGCATTTTTGAATACATTTAATAATTCAATAATTTTTTCCTTGTATGAAATGTCTTTTTTTAAAGATGCAAGATACAAAGCATTATTAAAATCTATACCTGTTGCAATGTAACCAAGCACGGAATTTATAATATTTTCGTCATAATATGATAAATTATACGAAGTTCTAATATCCAATTTTTGTTCTTTAAAAATTTTACAAGTTTTTTCTCTCCTCTGTTCATCATCTGTTGTATATTGATATATATCCATGGCATCAGATTCGGAAATACCGTATTTTTTGGCAAGAGACAATGCATCTGTCATTTGAGCATTATCCAAATAAACATTTTTCTCAAGACACTCAGCAGGAATTCCGGAATTTAAAAGCTCAACAGCATTGTTTATTCCCCTGCAGTTTTTTACATTTATCCAAAAATCATAATTATTAAAATCTAAATTACATGTTTTTGATACCTCTATAATTTTTTCTTTTTCTTCTTGTGTAAATCCTAAAAGAAAATATGCAGCAGTTGCAGAATTGTTTAATTTCTTATCTTCTCTAAGAATTTTTGATAATTTTTGATATTCGTCTTCATTTAATTTTGTGGCTGCAAGCGCGACATTGGCATCTACTCCAAATTGGTATATGGAATTGAGTTTTCTGAATTTTTCATCCACGCGCAAAGTATTTTTAAGTTCGAATGTGTTTATTTTAAAATTTTTTTTGTCTGGTGAAAAATCAAATTTCGCCTGTTTTAAAAATTCAATTCGTTCTTCCGGAATACTATCGTATGAATATAAAGTTTTTGCAAAATCAAAAGGGATATTATAACTTGATAATTCTGCTGCCTTTTTGTATAACTTGCTACCAAAAGGGTTGGTATAAATTAAATTAATTTGTTCCGGTTTTAATCCTGAGTCTATATAATTAACCATTATTTTAAATTCTTCGTCATTTTGAGATATAAAGAGTTCAAAATATTCTTCCGGAATTTGTTTTTCTTTTAATATTGCAATTTTGTCTTGATAAGATAATGGACCGATGTGAGTACTATCCATATTTATTTTTGCTTTTGCTATACTTTCTACAGCTAAAGTTGAACTTAAATTAGTTTCCCCCAAAAAAGATATTGCCTTGCAATTGTTCTTTTCATTTTTGCTTATGTTGGAATAACCAGCAAGGGAAGTCTTAATTCTGCTAAAAATTTCCATAACCAATCCTGCTTCACAATATGCTAAAAAAAACGTCCTACTTTTAAAGAACTTTAGTTTTTAGAAAACTTTATTTACAAATTTATACAAATTAATAAAAAATACTTGTGCGAATATATAAACAAAAATTTGCCGTGTCTTAGGTGTAAAAGAACACATGGTTTGATTATTTGTTCCACATGGTTTGATTATTTTGGGCAACATAAATTTGAAATATTAAATAAATGAGCAAATTTGCAATTTTAAGAATAT
>CASFXY010000016.1 GCA_949298805.1 uncultured bacterium | reverse complement strand
ATTATCACCTGCTACCCTTTTTGTTAACACAGGTGCTAACACTACCATAATAATTGAGATAACAAGCACGGAAACAAGTAATTCCGCAAGAGTAAAAGCGCCGCATTTTTGGGCACGATAATTGTACAGAGTCATAAGCAAGACTCCCCTTTCGTATCTTATCCATATCAATAACGATATAATTATATCAATAATGATATAACAAGTCAAACAAGTAAGAATTTTATAGAAAACTGAATATATGTCCGAACAAAAAATCAGCGTTAGAGAAATTGTTAAAATGATGCTTTTGAGGCGTAATGTTTCTTTGAGTGCTCTTGCGCGCGAGCTAAATGAAAAATTCGGCTATAATATAACTCAATCTAATCTTTCAAGAAAATTAATTAATGAAACGGTTAAATGGAGTGAATTTCAAGATATAGCCATACTTTTGGGATATAAGGTAAGACTTGACGAAAATAAGCACTGGAATGGATTTGGAGGAGAATAATCTTTCTTTGCTTGATAACTTTAATATATTGTGTTAGTTTTTAAGTGTTGAGTATTTAAAGGTATTTTTATGATTAAGCCTTGGGATGAATATTTTTTAGAGATTGCAAAAACGTGTGCTTCTCGTTCAAATTGTTTACGCGCACATGTGGGTGCGGTTATTGTGGGTGATGATAGAAAAATAAAGGCGACAGGTTATAACGGGACACCTTCTAAAGTTATTTCATGCGCAGAGCTTGGTTTTTGTTATAGGATAAAAAATAATATTCCTTCCGGTACAAGGTATGAAACCTGTCGTTCCATTCATGCAGAGCAAAATGCGATAATTCAAGCGGGTCAAGACCGTTGCAAGGGTGCTACAATGTATATTTGGGGGCATAATTTTATATGTATTTTGTGTAAAAGATTTATTGTTCAAGCAGGAATTGAAAAAATTTACCTCCAAAAAGATGAAAACTCACCCATTGAGTTTGTTGATGCAAAAACAATAAGAAGTGAGCTTTCGAATTCTATTTTAAGCGAAAAAGATTGTGCAGCCTGTACAAACGACTAATCTTCTATATGCAGTTTTTTTACTTTTTCACTTTTTTCGGGTTCTTGTTTTTCTAAAGTTATTTTTAATACTCCATTTTTAAATTCGCTTTTTGTTTTATCCGTATTAATCGCGTGTTCAAAAGGAATAGTTCTTGAAAACTTGCCGTAGCGAAATTCACTTGTGTGTATATTTTCTTTTTCTTCTTCTTTTTCAAATTTTGATTCTGCATGTAACACAAGCCCGTTTTCATATAAATCTACGTCTATATCTTCTTTTTTAACACCTGTAAGTTCGACTTTAATTTTATATTCTTTTGACGTTTCTTTTACCTCAATTGCAGGGCGAAAAGTCATTTCAACAGGAAAATGTCCTTTGTCCATAAATTCCATATCTCCAAAGGTATCTTTTAAAAATCTTGTTAAATCTTCGTGCATATTGTTAAAAAAATATGACGGTTCTCTTTTTATAATACTGAATTTCATTATCATTCCTCCTTTTATAATAGATTTTGAAATATAATGTACTTTTTTTCATTGCCCTATTGTGTAAAGTTTTGTAACTTGAGGTGCAATTTTTGTTTTAAGAAAGTTTTTATATATGTGTAGTAAAAGTAAGGATTGATTATGGCTATCGGATCAATAGGCGGACCTGATTACGAAATGTATAAACGACCGGTAAATTATACATCGGGCGTAAATCCTTTTAGTACAGGTGCAGCAGGAACAAGCGGCGGTGCAAAACATGTTCAACCAACGGATATGCAAGAACGTGAGCTTGACCCGCAAATGCTTGCACAAAAGGCGCAAAATTTCCAAAACGGTCTTGGCGGAACAAATAACCCTGATGACCACAAAATATTTTTTGCGGCTTAATCATAAAAGTTATTAATTAAAAACCCCTTTTTTAAGGGGTTTTTAATTTTATCCGAATGTTTTAAATGAAGTTTCAACGTTATTTTGAATTACCTTTTGAACGCTTTCTATTTCGGTTTCAAGGGCTTTATGCTCTGATTCAAGTTGTTTTAATCTTAATTCAAGCATTTTATCTTTATTTTGAAATAAATTTTGTCTTTCTTCATATTCTGCCTCTGCAGCTGCATCGTCCGTTTTATCAAGAACTTCCGAAATGAGAGTTTCCGATGTGTTTGCATAGTTAACTTTTTCCCAGGAAACATTGCCTTCGTCAGGATCCCCCGTATATTTTAAAAGTTCTATAAAGTAGATACCTTCGGTTAAGGCATTTTGCAGCATGTCTGCTCTTTCGATTTCAGGGTCTACAAAGTATTGATTTTCCCTCAAGCCATCAGCCGAAAGACCATTTTCGTCAAATTCGGGTAATTTTGGTACGACAACTTTTCCTGATGTTGTTACTAATCTTCCGCCAAGACCCGGATTTTCGTCCAATTCGGAACGTACAATGTCGTCATAGACAAGTTTACGGTTATAATTATATAAATCTGTATCTGCGGCAGTTTTTGCATTGAACAAAAGGGTCGTATTGTTCATTTTGTCATTATATTCCATTGTCCAATTTTCTGTTTCCTGCGCAAGCATTAAGCGTTCATGAGTAATTCGCTGTGCCTGATACTCATTGTTGCTTTTTTGTGCCGTTAAAATTAAAAATCTTGCCTGGCTGGCGGACATTCCCATAAGGGTCACTCCTTACTTTATTGTTCCCGTAGTATTTTTTTCGGCAATTTTTACTCTTTCTTTAATGTTTTTTGGCATTTTTTCTTTGTTTTGAAACAAAACTTTACATAATCGAATTATTAATAAAAAATAAATTTAAATAGACAATGTATATTGATAATTTATAATGTTAATTAATTAAAGTTTTCAAGGAGGTTAGTTAAATGTTCATTGATGATAACGAAATTAACAATGAAGAAATACAAACATCAAACAATCCTTTTGAATCAGCAGAGGAAGAAGTTTTGACACAAGAGGATGAAAACATTGAAAATAATAATGATGATGAGTGTGAAAAATTAAAAATCGAACTTGACGATTTGAATAATAAATATTTAAGGCTTGCTGCAGATTTTGACAATTTCAGAAAACGTCAGGCTCAAGAGCGCGAAAGCCTTTTAAAATATGGTGCAGCGGATACCATGACAAAACTTTTAACCGTTCTTGATACATTTGAGAGGGCAAAGGAATCTTTAAAAGATATTGACGATGCTAAAAGTGTTAAAGAAAGTTATGAAGTTGCTTTTAAGCAACTTACGGATACATTAAAAAAAGCCGGACTGGAAATAATAGAAACGCAAGGTATGGAATTTGACCCGAATTTACATGAAGCCATAGCCCAAACTCCTACTAATGAATATCCTGATAATACAATTATTTCACAAATGCAAACCGGATATAAATTGGGTGATAGAGTTTTAAGACCTGCTCTTGTAAATGTTGCGCTTAATGAGGAATAAAAATGGATTATTATGAAACCCTTGGTGTCAGTAAAAATGCCACAAAAGATGAGATAAAAAGCGCTTTTAGAAAGCTTGCAAGGAAATATCATCCTGATGTTAATAAAGAAGAAGGCGCGGAAGAAAAGTTTAAAGAGTTGGGACGTGCCTATGAAACTTTGATGGATGACCAAAAACGCGAATTATACGACCGTTATGGTGAAGATGGTTTGAAAAATGCCGGTTATAACACCAATGCCTTTGATTTCGATTTTGGAGATTTGGGGGATATATTTTCTTCGTTCTTTGGCGGAGGCATGAGCGGCTTTTCATCCGGACGTTCTAACCCTAACGCACCGCAAAGGGGGGCTGATTTAAGACTAGATATTGAAATTGATTTTATGGAATCTGTTTTTGGTTGCGAAAAAGAAATAAAATTTGACCATCTTGAGCCTTGTGAAGTTTGTCAGGGAAGCGGTTTGGACAAAGATGCAAAGGATACGGTTTGTCCGACTTGCCATGGGCAAGGCAGAGTGCAGCAAAGTACAAGAACAATTTTAGGTTCTTTTACTTCAGTTACGGTTTGTCCGACTTGCCATGGAAGCGGTAAAAATCCAAAAGCTGCTTGTAAAAAATGTAAGGGGCAAGGCAGTGTTCCCAAGGAAAAAAATATTAAAATTAAAATTCCTCATGGGGTTGATACGGGGTCTAAAATTCGACTTGCTAACGAAGGAGATGCAGGTAAAAATGGCGGTAGAACAGGTGATTTGTATGTGGTTTTACATGTTAAAGAGTCGAAAGAATTTGTAAGAAATGCTTATGATATTCATACAAAACTTGAAATTACCGTTCCTCAGGCTGTTTTAGGGGATGTTGTAACTATAAATACGGTATATGGGGAAAAACAAATAAATATTCCACAGGGAATTCAAAGTGGCGAGAAAATTGTACTCAAGGATTTGGGTGTTCCGTATTTGGGTTCGGATTCCCAAAAAGGCGCACATTATGTTACAATAATTGTGAATACTCCCAAAAAGTTGTCCGAAAGGGAGGAAAAACTTTACAGAGAGCTTTTCGAGCTTCAAAAAGGTTCTAAGAGGGAAGAAAGCTTGCTTGAAAGAGTTAAAGCTACGCTTAAAAAATAGGAGAGAATATGAAAATATTACGGGGTAAGGGGTTTAAACTTTTTGTAATTTTATTTACAATGTTAATTCTTTCCCAGTGTGCTTATGCTTCAAAGCTTCCAATAGAAGTTTGGGAGTATATAAAAGAACAATTACCTTCTTCTACCCAGCGTTTTGATTCTGTTGTAGTTGTTTCTAACGACGTTATGTATATTCCTCTGTACCCCGCGCAAACCAATGCTGTCGGTAAAATTAAAATTGAATATACATATCCTTCAGGAAAAACATTGAAAGATAAACCAGAAATTGTTGTTTTTAATAATAATTTTGTTCTTTTAAAGTTATTTAAAGACAAAAAAGGTGACTATACTCTGACAAGCTATGAGGATTTCCCCATGAAAGTTAAATTGGGTGTTATGCCTCAAGATATGCTTGTTCCGCCGGGGTTGAAAATGCCTGAAAATTTAAAGCTTGTACTTGGCGATCTTGTTATTCCTTCAAAGGAAGAAGGCAATCTTGTTTATTTAAACAAGGACAAGAGCAAAAAAATATCGGATATACTTATGAAAAACGAGTTTATCCCACTTGCTGAATTTAAAAATAAAAAAACATATATTACAACTGCGAATTCAAAGTTTATGTTCGTGTATGATGACAATTCAAAGGCACCGTTATATGAACTTAAATTAAGTTCGCTACCCTCAAAAATTGTTGCTTCAAATTCTACAAAATTTGCCCTTGTAGTCTATTTTGCAAATAAAAATATTGAAATAATAGATTTAAAAAATGAAAGAATTTTAACTCAAATCCCGCTTGATGACATTGCAAAAGATGTTGATATAGACGTTCATACCAATATGGCTTATGTAAGTTCACAAAATGCAAATACAATTTATTGCGTGGATTTAAATTCTGCGAAATTGGCAAAAGCAATAAGACTTGAGCAGTCACCTTCTCGATTGGCAGTTTCTGCTGACGGGGCATCAATTGTTTTTGTTGACGGAGTTTCCGGAGATTTATATACTTTAAAACTTGGCGAGAACGCACAAGTTAATCCTGTAGGTAAGGTAAAAAATATTTCAAAAGTCCTTTGTGATAACCATTTTATTTATGCTATTTCCAGGACACAAAATAAAATGTTTGTATATGACAGAAATACTCTGGCACTTGTTGATGAAGAAAGTTTAAGGGAAAAACCCGTTGATGCGATTATGTATCAGAACAAAATATATATTCTTTGCGCAAAAGAAGGTGTATTGGTTGTTTATGACAGTGTCGAAAAGAAAATAATATATTCTCAACAATTAGATAAGGATGGATTTTACTCAAAAATTACCTTGGTGCCGGATCAGCATAATATCTTAATAACCGGTGTCAATTCTAAAAAATTTCTGCTTTTTGATTTGGAAAAAATGTGTCTTATTAAAAAACAACCTGCGCTTATTGATGTTTCAAATATAATAATAATGGATAAAACAAAGGTTCAGGATTTATAAAATGCAAGTTTTGAAAGAATTTCATACAAATGCGCAAAAAATTCTTTTGGGCTTGGAAAAGACACAAAAGGAATTTTGGAATATAGACAGGGATACGGCAAATTTTTTAAATATGCTGGTAAAAATTCATAATTCAAAAAATGCTCTTGAAATAGGAACTTCAAACGGCTACAGTGCTATTTGGCTTGCAGATGCACTAAGGCATACAGGAGGTAAGCTTACAACTATTGAATTTTGGGATAAAAGGCAATCTATTGCAAAGGAAAATTTTAAACTTTGCAATGTTGATGATGTTATAGAAACAAAACTCGGCTCTGCTCTTTTGCTGTTAGATGAAATGAGTTGCGAAGTTAAACAAGGCTTGCGCGAGCCTTTTGATTTCATTTTCATCGATGCCAATAAACTTGAATATATTGAATATTTTCATAAAATAGACCCCATTTTAAAAACCGGCGGATTAATTGCCGCTGATAACACAATTTCACACGCTAAAAAAGTCGAGCCGTATTTAAAAGCATTAATTGAACATCCCGCTTATCAAAATCAAATGTTAAATTTTGAGGCAGGGCTTTTTGTTTCATTAAAAGTTTAAGTTTGCGATTCTTGTACTGTCTCAAAAATGGTGAGTGCATTGGAAATACTTATGCCGCCCGTTTGTGCAGGCGAGTTTGTAATTTTGCCGTTTACATAAATAACGCTTGAGCCTCCTCCGTCAAAGTTCATTGCGTAAGTACAGCCAAGACCTTTCATAATGTAGGCAAGTTGGGTTAATGTTACACCGACCGAACTTTCTTCGCGTCCGTCAATTGTTACAATTATAAGTTCGTTTTTGTCATTGTACCCAATGGCAGAGCGCGGGTTTCTGCCGGTAATTGATGCAAATTTTTGTTCTGTAACATCTACATATACTTCTCCGTTTTTAACAAGATAAGGACCTGCACCTATTATATGGTCGGCATTTTTAAAAGTTTCATTTAATTTTATGTCATAAGTTATATTCCTTTCTTGTGCTAATTTGTCAAGTATTTTTGCGGGTGCGCTTATTACAAAGCCGTCCTTAGGAATTGCAATTTGATTTGCGCTCATTGCTATTATTTTTCCGTTTGATACTGCGGCAACTTTTCCATATTTTGGTGCAAATGGCGACATATTTCCCCAGTGTGGGGTGTAGATTATTGTATATGTGCTCAACATTCTGGGTTGATTTATGTTATCTGCTTTAATAATTGATTTATTTGATTTAATTGTTATATCCATTGCTACTTTGTCCATAACAAAGCGGGTTTGATTTTTTTCTTCAATTATACCGATGCCTACTCTGTTGTAAATCGGTCCTGTAAGAACTTGCCCGTCTATTACAAGTGCGCCCAAAGGAACACCTGTTTGCGGTTTAAAATATCCCGCATTTATTGCAACTATTGAATTATTTTTTTGCGCTATTGTTCTTATTTGTGCGCGGGAATTAAGTTTTGTGCCTGCTGTTTCAGGTTTTATATTGAGTAAATTATTTGCACTTTTGTCAATTTCTACGATGTTAATTTTTATCGGTCTTTGATTGATGTATTTTGTTAATTTAATGTGCGCAATGCCATAAGTAGGGAATGTTATATTTTTTGCGGGATATTTTTTGTTAATTCTCCTGACAAAATTTTCTCTGTTTAATACCTCTTTTTGTATTGGCGAAATGTATGCTATTTTTTCTTCATTTGATTGATTTTCTTCAATAAAAATCGGGTGGCTCGAACTTAAAGCTTTAGAGCAGACACCCGATGTTACAGTTATACATAGTGTTACTATTGTGGCCAAAATTATAGTTTTGAGCGTGGCCGGCGGGACTTTTTCCTTTATATGGACCGTTTGTCCCGACGTGCAATTGACACAGGTCGTTATTTCTGCCGCGCTCATTTTTTGCTCCGTCTGTTTGCTTTCTCTATCTACTACTATTGTAACACATATTTACAAAAGCTGCAACCCCTTTGTTTATGGTATTTTTGACACTTTATGACTAAAAAAAATTTAGTGTTTTTTTATGTGCCTTATTCTGTATGTTTTTTGATTAAGTGTAGTTTTGGTACAATTTAAAATATTAATTTTCTTTACAATTGGTTTTAATATGTGTAATATTGTTATTATAAACTGGAGTTAGTTATTATGCTGATAGAAGAAATACTTGAATTAACAGTTTCCAAAAAAGCAAGTGATTTGCACATCTCTGCAGAATTACCACCGGTATTGCGTATTGATGGTGAACTTGTCAGAACAAATTTGCCTGTTTTATCGGGTGAGGACGTAGAAACAATTGTTTTTCCGATTTTAACAAATGAACAAAGGCGTCAACTCGAGCAAAATTGGGAACTTGATTTTGGCTATGGGTTACATGGTGTAGGTCGATTCAGGGTTAATGTATATAGAGATAAAGGTAATTATGCTGCTGCATTCCGCGTAATTAATTCAGAACCTCCTAGTTGTGACGAACTTGGTTTACCGGATATTGTAAAAACAATTGCACAAAAACCTCGTGGTTTGATTTTAGTTACAGGTCCTACCGGCTCAGGTAAGTCTACAACTCTTGCTGCGATGGTTGATTATATTAATTCTAATCGCACTGAGCACATTTTAACAATAGAAGACCCAATTGAATATATTCATACTTCCAAAAAGAGTATAGTTCATCAAAGAGAGCTCGGACAAGATACGCGCTCTACTGCAAATGCGCTTCGTTCGGCGCTGCGTGAAGACCCTGATGTTATACTTGTAGGTGAGATGAGGGACCTTGAAACCATAGGTCTTGCGCTTACCGCAGCTGAAACAGGTCACCTTGTCATGGGTACATTGCATACTGCTTCAGCTTCTCAAACAATTGACCGTATTATAGATGTTTTTCCGCAAGGACAACAACAGCAGATACGTTTACAGCTTTCCAACAGTTTAATAGCAGTATTTTCTCAAACTCTTTTGCCGAAACTTTCACCTGACGGAGTTACAAAAAAAGGACGTGTTATGGCACAAGAGATAATGATTGTAAATAGTGCAATTTCTAACCTTGTGCGCGAACAAAAAACAGCTCAAATATATTCTGCTATTCAGACAGGTTCGGGAGTCGGTATGCAAACACTCGAAATGGCATTAAGTGATTTATATAAACAAAAATTAATCACAAAAGAAGATGCACTTGCAAAGTCCCAATATGTAGAAGAATTAAAGCGTATGATTGGCTCTGTAGGATTAAAAAGTGCAAGGATGAGTTTAGGGCAATAAAAAAAAGTTTGCATAAAAACTTGTTCTTGTTAGAATAATTATATAAAGTTAATAAAATTGTAATAGAATGTCCCGATTTAGGACATTCTATTAATTAGAAGATAATTACACCCTGTCATGCAAAGGAGATAAAATGGGAATAAAAGGCAAAAATGACAAAATGGTTGTATTGGCATGTGAGGAATGCAAAGAAAGGAATTATACAACCACAAAGAATAAAAAAACCTTAAAAGAAAGAATGGAACTGAGCAAATATTGCCCAAGATGCCAAAGACATACTACTCACAAGGAAACTAAATAGTTAAACAATTAGTTCAGTTGCGAGCAGACCGTCGGGGCTGCGTTAGTTCAAAATATGTTCTACCAACTGAACGGGTTGACAAATTAATATTCAAACTGTATCAAAGTTGCGTCCTTAGTTCAGTTGGTAGAACGTCGGTCTCCAAAACCGGATGTCGAGGGTTCGAGTCCTTCAGGGCGCGATTTTACAACGGTTTCGGTATCTGTGCAAAAGCACATGTCGAGGGTTCGAGTCCTTCAGGGCGCGATTTTACAACGGTTTCGGTATCTGTGCAAAAGCACATGTCGAAGGGACTTCAAGTCCACAGGGTCCGACTAAACAACGGTTTCGGTATCTGTGCAAAAGCACATGCCGAAGGGACTTCAAGATTACAAAGTGCAATCCGGCAAATAACACTCATAAAACTAAATCAATCCAAAGCAAAAAGGAAAATTATGGCAAATAACACTCAAAAACATACGAACGAACAAAATAAATCCTTTAAAGAAGATTTTATTTCATATTTTAAGGGTGTAAAAGCAGAATGGGGCAAGGTTTCTTGGCCTCAAAAAAATCAAATAATATTTGAAACGGGAGTCGTACTTTTTGTTGTTATTGCATTTACAATAATTGTCTATTTAATGGATATTATTTTTAAAAGCATATTGGGTCTTTTGCCCCACTAAGGTTTAAGATAACTAACTAAATAAGGTAAATCATGGATAAAAAAGAAGAAAAAAATCTGGAAAATTTAGAAGAACAAGAAAGTGTAGTTCAAGACAAAAAAGAAGAGCCTTTGAAAACAGATAAGGCGCCAAAAAAACGCTGGTATGTTGTTCATACATATTCAGGGCATGAAAACAAGGTTAAAGTCAACCTTGAAAAGCGCATTGAGTATATGAATATGTCTGAAAAGATATTTCGAGTAGAGGTTCCGCAAAAAACAATTACTCAGGTTAAAGGCGGTAAGAAATCCGAAAAAGAAGAAAAAATCTTCCCGGGGTATGTTTTGGTTGAAATGATTATGGATGATGATTCTTGGTATGTTGTTCGTCACACTGCCGGTGTAACCAAATTTGTAGGTTCATCCAAAAAGCCAATTCCTGCAAAAGATTCGGAAATTAAAAAGATTATTCACAGAGGTCAAACACAGACTCCTAAAATTGAACTTGATGTTAAAGTTGGTGATAAAGTCAGAATTGTTTCAGGTCCATTTGCCGAATTTATCGGAGACATTACTGAAGTTTATCCTGATAAATCAAAACTGCGAGCCAATGTTTCAATTTTTGGACGCGAAACCCCTGTGGAATTGGAGTATAAGCAAATTCAAAAAGTATAATAATAAATGTGGAAGGGTAGTTAAACTACCTGCTATTACCACGAAAGGAGAAAATAATGGCACCAAAATCAAACAAAAAAGTAACCGGTAAAATCAAATTACAAATTGAAGCCGGTAAAGCAAATCCTTCACCTCCGGTTGGTCCGGCATTGGGTCAAAAAGGTGTTAACATCATGGATTTTTGCAAACAGTTTAATGAAAAAACCGCATCTCAAGCAGGTTTCATTATTCCTGTTGTAATCGATGTTTATGAAGACAGAAGCTTTAGCTTTGTTACAAAATCACCTCCGGCAGCTGTGTTAATTAAAAAAGCACTTAACCTTCCAAAAGGTTCTGCTGTTCCAAATAAAACAAAGGTTGGTCAAATAACACGTGCTCAAGTAGAAGAAATTGCAAAGACCAAAATGGAAGATTTGAATGCAACTTCATTAGAAGCAGCAGTTAAAATGATTGAAGGTACAGCTCGCGCAATGGGTGTTACTGTTGAGCAATAATGATGGGAGGCAGCCTGACTGCCGCTAAAACCACGAAAGGAGAAAAAATGACAAAATTAACTAAGAAAAAACAAAAAATAAATGAAATGCTTGAAGGTTTTACTCAACCTGCAAGCGCAAAAGCTGCAATTGAGATGTTACAAAAAATTTCAAAAGAAGTGGCAAAATTTGACGAAACAGTTGAAGCTCACATGAGATTAGGTATTGATGTAAAACATGCCGATCAACAAATTCGTTCAACCACAGTACTCCCCGCAGGTCTTGGTAAAGAAGTCAGAGTATGTGTTATTGCAAAAGCAGATAAAGCTGCAGCTGCAAAAGAAGCAGGTGCTGACGAAGCAGGTGCGGAAGAAATTATCGAAAAAATTGCAGGCGGTTGGTTTGAATTTGATACTTTAATCGCAACACCTGATATGATGGCACCTTTAGGTAAACTTGGTCGTGTTTTGGGTCCGAAAGGTTTAATGCCAAACCCTAAAACAGGTACGGTTACGCCTGATGTAGCTAAAGCAGTAAAAGATGCTAAAGCAGGTAAAGTTGAATTTCGTGCAGATAAACAAGGTATGATACACGTACCTATCGGAAAAGTTAAGTTTACTACTGATGATTTAATGAAAAACTTTTCAACTTTAACTGATGCAATTATTAAAGCAAAGCCTTCTGCTGCTAAAGGTACTTATATTAAATCAATGTATTTAACAACAACAATGGGACCATCTATTAAACTTGAACCAAAAGACGTTGTTGCAGAAATAAAAGAACATGTTAACTAATATATTAACTAAATTTAAAAATAGCACGGTAGGGAATTTTATTCTCTCCGTGCTTTCAAAATTTTTTAATTGGATACATCAAAAAGCTTTTTTTGGAGTTTTTAGAAAAATAGACAGAAAGTTTATGAAATTTCTTTTTGTCGGCGCACTAAATACTGCTTTCGGCTACAGTGTATATGCAGTTTTTGTTACCTTGCATGCTTCTCACAATGTTGCACTCACAATTCAATACATTTTAGGGGTTTTATGGAATTTCAAAACAACAGGTGTTATTGTTTTTAAAAACCACGACAATACAAGAATAGTGAGATTTTTTATGTCCTATGTTCTTACTTATTCGATTAACCTTGTTTGTCTGAATTTACTTGTTAATTTGGGGGTAGGCAAATACCTTTCGCAAGCAATAATGGTTTTACCTATGGCGATTTTATCTTTTATTGTTTTTAAGACATTTGTATTTAAAGTAAAAAATAAAGGAATTGATAATGCTAATAATGCGTTATAATGGTGGTTTGGGCAATCAAATGTTTCAATATGCTGCCGTCGCCTCTCTGGCCGATAAATTGAATACGGATTTTTATTTCGATTGTGATTTTTTTAATCAAACTTATTCAAGACCATATCAAATAAATATTTTTCAAGATGAAAAAAGAGAGATTAAGGGTTTAAAATACAAGATATTATGGGCATCAAGGAAGTATTTAAAAAATGATTTTTTTGGGCTGCATATATACCGAGAAAATGATTTTAATTGGGAAAAAAGATTTGAATATATACAAAATAATACGTATATTTACGGTTTTTTCCAAAGTCACAAGTATATAAATGAAGAACTTATTAAAAAGCACTTTGTTTTTAGATTTGAGCCTAATGAACACAACCTGAGTATTATAAAGAAAATGCATTCTGAAGATTCAATCTCATTGCACATAAGACGCGGTGATTATATTCAAAAGAGGCGCTATGCAAGTGTTTACAATCATCTTGATTTTGATTATTATTCAAAGGCGTTAGAAATTCTTGCAGATAAGGTGGATAATCCTGTTCTTTATGTTTTCTCTGACGACATTGATTGGGTGCGCGAAAATTTTAATTTTAACGGTTGTACAAAATGTGTAGAAAAGTCTGCCAGAGTTGAATTTATTTCTCATAATAAAGGTGCTGATTCTTGGGAAGATATGCGCCTGATGTCGAATTGCAAGCACAATATTATTGCAAATTCAAGCTTTTCATGGTGGGGCGGATATCTAAATTCAAATCCTGAAAAAATAGTTATTGCGCCTGGAAAGTGGTTTCAAAGAATAGAAAACAATCCTGATGATTTGTATCCTAACGATTGGGTTTTAATTTAGAATTTTACGGATTTCATATAATTTGCCGTTATTTGTTGATTGTATTTTTTGCAATCGCGCATTGAGAGCACAACTTTGGTTGTTTGAGGCTTGTCTTTTTTGCTTATATTTAAACTTTTATATGCGCCGAGTGTACCTTCAACCGTTTTAAAAGGCACATTTTTAACATCAGCCTTAAAATTAACAAACGGGATACTCTTTCCTTTTGCAAGAATAGTTCCTCGCCCAGTTATTTCAAGGTTTTCAAGTGTTATTACCGAATCTTTTAATGTATCAAGTGCGTTTTTTATTTTTTCGTCTATATTTTTTGTGCTGAAATCTTCAGGTTCTATTATATTTTTGTCTTTTAAATCTATGATGGTAATTTTTTGTCCCGTAGGCATATATTGCGCGTTAAATTTTCTGTAACCAAAAAGGTTAATTGAGCGTGTTAGCCTGTAATCACTTGATACAAGAGAAAAATCTCCAAAATCTTTAGATTGTTCCAACAATTCTTCTCTTGGCGGGCTTGTAAATTCATTGTATTTTGTAATAACAAAATCACATCCGCCAAAAAAGAAAAAAGCTATTAAAAGTGCGATAAATATTATTTTTTTAATTAAACTTTTCAAACATCCCATTATAAAAAAATCTCTCTTGTTTTAATTTTATTAATTTTATTTTATCATATAAAAAATGAGTGATGAATTTATACACAATTATAAAGATGCGAATTTTTCAAAAGCCACAAAAAGCATGCAAGCTTATTTAGAGCTTAAAATGCAACATCAGGATAAAATTTTGATGTACAGGATAGGCGATTTTTATGAAACCTTTTTTGAGGATGCCGCTTTATTTTCGAAAATTTGCAATATTACACTTACTTCAAAAAAATATGGTGAGCTCGGCAAGGTTCCGCTTGCAGGAATACCTCATAAAATTCTTCCGGTTTATATAAAAAAGCTTTTGGAAAATGACTGCAAAGTTGCTCTTGCCGAACAATTTCAAGATGAGAAAGGTGAATTTTACAGAAAAGTAGTAAGGGTATATTCTTCCGCTACCGTATATGAAAGTGAATTTTTAGATTCGGATAAAAACAGTTATTTAGCCGCAATTTTTAAATCTGAAAATATTTACGGTTTTTCATATTGTGATGTTTCCGAGGGTTCTTTTTATGTGACTTATGGCACAAAGGAAGAAATTAACCGTGAAATTGTAAAAATATCCCCAAGAGAAATTCTTATTAATTTAGAGGAGATGATTTTTGAGTTTAAAAATTCAATAATAGATTTAAAATCTGTATATGTGCAGCCTGTTTATTTTAATGATTCAAGAATTAAACTGCCGACAGGGGTTTTTAAAGAAGGATTTTTATGTGCTAATGCAATAATGAATTATCTTTGCGAAAATCAAAAAGAGTTTATTGCAAAGTTGGATAAAATCAAAAAATACAGTGTTTCCAATTATTTATCTATGGATTTTATTACCCGTAGAGGACTGGAGTTAACAAGAACACAGGCGGATTTTAAAAAACGCGGCAGCCTTTTTTGGTTTTTGGATTATACAAAAACTCCAATGGGCAGAAGGCTTTTAAGAGAGTGGATGAACGCACCTTTAAATAATTTAGAAATTATTCAAAAAAGAAAAAATATCATAAAAGAGTTTTGTGCAAAATCTTCCCTGCGTAAAAAAACAACAGAGTTTCTTGATGATTTTTGTGACCTTTTAAGATATAGTGCCAAAATTTCAAATAAAACAATAAGTTATAAGGAATTAATGGAGATTTCTCCGGTTCTTTCGAAATCTTTGAAAATAAGAGAAATTGTTAATGAATTTGAATTTTCTGATTTAGAAATTGACAGAGAATGTATTGAAATTTTAAATGATTTTTCGGGTATTATTTTGCGTACTTTTGACAATGAGGATGCCGAGAAAATTTATGAATATATACCAGTAAAAGAAGGAGTGAACCCAAGACTTGATTTTTTAAGAAGCGAACTTGCGCAATTTAATAATGAGCTTGAAACCTTACTTCAAAATCAGAAAAATGCTGTAAATAAAGATGTAAAAATAAAATATTTTCCTAACACCGGATATTGTTATGAAGCACCTATAAATGCAATGGATGGATTGAATTCGGATACTATAGTTAAACAAAGATTGTCAAGTTCAATCAGGTACACTGATGCCAAATTACTTGAACTCGAAGAAAAAATATGTTCTCAAAAATATGCAATAAGTGCAATTGAAAAAGATATTTTTGAAAAAATGCGTATTTATTGTATGGAACTTACCGAGAAAATAAGAATTTTTGCAAGGGCAAGTGCTTATCTCGATGTTATTAATTCTCTTGCAAATATAATTTTGGATAATAATTTTTGCGAAACAAATTTTAATAATCAAGGTATTTTTGAATTAAGGGATTGCATGCACCCTTGTGTGTACAAAATAAAAGGCGAATTTGTTAAAAATGATGTAATTTTAAATAAACATAAAATAACTTGTATACTAACAGGCGCAAATATGTCCGGTAAATCAACTTATCTGAAACAAAGTGCAATTGCTGTAATACTTTCTCAAATGTGTGGATTTACTTGTGCAAAATATGCAAATATTGCACTTTTTGACAAGGTTTTCTTTCATTCAATGATTTGCGATAATTTAAAAGATGGCGAATCAACATTCTTTGCAGAAATGAAAAATATGTCATATATTTTGAATAATGCAACACAAAATAGTTTGATACTTTTTGATGAACCTGCAAAAGGCACGACAAAAGATGATTCCGAGGCTATTTTGCTGGCTGTGTCTGATGATATTGAACAAAAAATCATGGCAAAATCAATCATTGCAACACATTTTATTTCTGTTGCCAAAAAGAAAGAAAAAGATATAAATACAGATGTTATTTTTGTTGACTCTAAGACAAAAAAAATTAAAAAAGGTATATGCATGTCATCTGAAGCATTTGAAGTTGCACTTGAGGCGGGCATAAGCAAAAGTATAATTCAAAGTGCGAAAAATTATGCTATGGGATAGCCGCAAAATACGTTTTTTGACGGATAATAAAAGAATAAAACACTGCCATAATACTTTTATGAATCAAAGAAATTTTATATCTTATATTTGGAATAATTTGCATCCTGTCACTCACTTTTGGATTATAATCAGCACAATAGGTTTTATGTGTCTTTGTGCGCTTTTTAACGTCGGTTAAATGAAAAATTGTGTAAGGAAGTAAATTCCGTTTTTATTTGTATTTGTTTTTTCGTTGTTGGAAAAAACATAATTTAGTGCGAATTTTAATCTTTGCTTAAAGATAAAATAGTTTATACCAATACTGTATTCATGGTTTGCGTTGTTAGATTGTTCAAGATTGGTATCAAAATAATCGTAACGTGCAAGAAGTTGTAGCTTTGGCGTGAAATTCCAGCCCAATGTTGTAAAAAAACCTTGACGTTTTCTGGGGTCAAAGTAATCCCCGTTTGAACCGTCTGCATAGGCATATTCAAAATTCATAAGAAATTTTTTATATTCATAAGTCATTGCTGCAGAATATACGCCGTAATTCTCTCCCCTGTGTCCAACATCAGCACCTGCGTAGAATTTTAAGTTTCTAAAGTAGCTTCCCTCTTGATTATAAAAAGGTTTAATTCCTATTCTGCCAATAAATTCCGCGCCGTCTTTAAAGCCTTGTGTAAAGCGTGTACTTGTGTAACCACCCAAGTTATATTCAAAAGCGCCTTTATTGCCTATAAAAGATATGCCTGTTGAAATAGCATCTCCAAACTCTCTTGAGATTTGAGCCCTGTTTGCAAAAGGAAGCGAAAAGGAACTCATTGAACCTTCCAATCCAATTGGAGAGCGCGAAACACCAACACGTATTTTGTGATTTGTACTGAAATTACGTTCGATGTATAAATTTGAAAATTTGCCAAAAAAAGCATTGTCTAATTCGCTAACATCACGCGTAAAAACATATTCTGTAAAAAATCTGTATTTATTATCTAAAAATTTTGATTCTACTACCGCATTTATATCAAAAGGATATGTGCTGTTGAGATTTCCCTTTTTTTCCTCAAAGCTTGTAATTCCTTGAAAACGAAGTTCACCCGATATTTCATTTATGTATTTATTGTCAAATTCAAGCATTTTTTTCTGGGCAAAAGTTTTTTGAGCAAAAAGCCTAAAATCCCAAGTATCATTATCATCAAATTCAACATCTGTTGTAGTGTCCCCGTCTATTGTTTCATCAAGAGTAATTATTTTATCTTCGAGAATTTCACCTTTTTTAACATTGGGAACAAAACCCTCACTCTCGGTTATTGCAGGTGCTTGTAAAATGGGGAATACAAAAAAACAACACAATGTAATTAAAGTTTTTTTCATACTTTTATAAATAAGGCTAGATAATTATTTTAACATAAAACTTAAAAAAATGTTTGTTTTTGTTACTTTTATGATATACTTTACTTAGTGTTTCCTTGGAAATACTCGGATTATTTAAAGAAAATTCCGGAGCGGCTTTTAAAACCGTTCTTTTTTTTCAAAAAAATAGGATAAAAATGCGAGAACATTTTAACAAAAAAGAAATATTGGAAAAACTTATTCCTGTTGTGGAAAATACCGCAATGCGATATAATTTAATACCAATCGAGGTTTCTCTTGAAAAAGAAAATGCGCATTGGTTTTTAAGAATTTTTATCTATTCCAATAATCATCCTGTTTCGCATCAGGATTGTGAAAATATAACCCGTGGTTTGGGTGATTTTTTGGATGAACTTATTCCCTTTAAATATTACCTTGAAGTATCCTCTCCGGGGCTTAATCGCAAGATGAAAAGCAATAGAGAATACGTAATTTTCAAAGGAAAAGATATTGTAATTAAAGTAAAAAATCCTCTTGAAGGAATAAATTCAAAAACAATAAAAGCAATTTTGCTTGATTATAAAGAAGGCTTGGGACTTGAAATTCAAACAAAAGATGAGGGTAAGAGCTTTTGCGTGCCCCTTGATAACATTTTCAGTGTCCGGCTGGATGAAGATGTAAAAATTAAACAAAATAAAGGAGAAGATAATGATTAAAATCGGAACTGCGTTATTTGAGGCGGCTGAACAATTGGAGCGTGAAAAAGGTATTTCTAAGGATGTTCTTGTAAATTCCCTTTGTGATGCTCTGGTTGCTGCATATAAAAAACATATAAGGGATAAGGATGCTGAAAATGTTGAAGCTATTTTGGATGAAACAACAGGCGAAATAGGTGTCTTTAGAACCAAAGTTGTTGTTAGTGAGGTTGAAAACGAAGACTTACAGATTTCTCTTGACGATGCAAAAGAAATTGATGAAGAAGTCGAGTTGGATGATGAAGTAAAAATTGAAGTTACACCCGAAAACTTTGGCAGAATTGCTGCACAAAGTGCAAAACAAGTTATCACTCAAAGAATTAGAGAAGCTGAACGTAAACTTGTTCTTGATGAGTTTATGTCTAAAAAAGGTACTTTAATTACGGGTATAATTCAGCGCAGAGATGAAAGAAATGTGATTGTTAATATTGGCAAGACTGATGCTGTTATGCCTTCTCGCGAACAAATTCCCGGAGAATACTATAAACCAGGAAACAGAATAAGAGTTTTTGTGCTTGATGTAAAAGAAACTTCTCGTTTGCCTCAAGTAATTGTGTCGCAAGCACATTCCGAAATAGTAAGAGAACTTTTCGAGCTTGAAGTTCCGGAAATTGAAGACGGAATTGTTGAAATTAAGTCCATAGCCCGCGAAGCAGGTTTCAGAACAAAACTTGCAGTTTGGTCGAATGACCCCTCGGTCGATTCGGTTGGTGCTTGTATCGGACCCAGAGGTTCAAGAATACAGACTATTGTCGGCGAATTGAAAAATGAAAAAATAGACATAGTAAGATATTCGCAAGACCCTGTTGAATATATAGTAAATGCTTTATCGCCTGCAAGAATAATATCCGTTGACATTTTGGCGGATGATGAAAACAGGAAAGAAGTTTTTGTTATTGTACCTGATGATCAATTATCCCTTGCAATAGGTAGAGAGGGGCAAAATGTCCGATTAGCACACCGTCTAACCGGTTGGAAAATTGATATTAAATCAGAATCTCAAGCGCGCGCAATGGAAGATGAAAGAGAAAGACAAATGCTTGAGGAGATGAAAGAACAGCCCCAAGAAGAAAATGACGAGCCTGTGGCACAAGAAGTATTGGAAACAGTTTCTCAAGAAAACACTGAAGAAATTCAAGAGGAAAATGCTTAGAGTTGTTGTTGTAGGATACGACAAAATGTTAAGTGCTCTGATTTCCGGCAGTGTTTATGCGGGGCATAAAGTTGTCGGTGCGATGAGAATTGACAGGGTAAATTATTCTAAGTTTACCCTGTTTTTAAAAGATATTTTTGCACCAAGCCATGATTATTCTTTAATAAAGGCTTTTGGTTCTAAGGATATTTGTGCAAAATCAGTTAATTCGAAAGATTTTATTAAAGAAATTAAAAAGCTGAAGCCTGATGTTATTCTTGTTGGTTCTTGGAGTGAAAAAATTTTAACAGAAATTGCAAACTTGCCTCGTTTTGGAACAATTAATTGTCACCCTTCGCTCTTGCCAAGGCACAGAGGTGCAAATCCTTATTTTTGGACAATTTTTGCAGGTGAAGATTTAACGGGCGTGACTTTTCATTATGTTAACGAAAAGTTTGACTGTGGTGATATTTTAATGCAGGAAGCAGTTACAATTGATTTAGATATGAACGCCGGTCAATTGCGCGACAGGTGTTCAAAATTTGCACAAGGTATGGTAGGGGAACTTTTAAATAAGCTTGAAAAAGGTGAAATAATTCCGCAAAAACAAGACGACAGCCGCGCAACTTATGAGTTTCAGATAGAATATAAGGATACAATTATTGACTTCAATAAGCCGAAATTAAATATACATAATCATATCAGAGCATTAAAACCTTGGTATATGCCGATTTTTAAAGATAATACAAGAAGTATTGAAATTAAAAAACATAGGTTAATGGCACTTGATGAAAAATACCGGAATGCAAAAATCGGCTCAATTGTTTTTGAAAACAGTAAGTTAATAATTGTTCGTGCATTTGATTGTCTTGTTGAAATTACAAAGTAATATTTTTTATTACTTCGACCGAACTTTTCGCCTTATTGAGAGTGTAGAAATGAATGCCTTTTATGCCAAATCGGATTAATTTTTCGCATTGCAAGGAGGCAAATTCAATTCCGGCTTTAATTGTGTCCTCTTTTGAATTTTTATATTTTTCAAAGTACTGCATAACTTTTGAATCAATTTTTGTGCCTGAAAGTTCTACAATTTTTATTAATTGGTTGTAGCTTATAATAGGCATAATCCCCGGAATTATTGGTATTTTAACACCCTTGTTTTGACATAATTCAATAAAGTCGTAATAACTTTGGTTTTCAAAAAATACCTGTGTATAGGCTACTTTTGCACCCAGTTCTTGTTTTTTTAGCAGTACATCTATATCGTCGTTAAATGTTTCTGCTTTCGGGTGTTTTTCGGGATATGCTGCTACTGCAAATTCAAGTTCGGAATGCAGTTTTAAATATCCTATTAAATCAAGCGCGCTTTTAAAATCCCGATAGCACACATCTATTTCTTGTGGTTCATCCCCTCTTAGAGCCAAAATGTTTGTTATTCCCAATTCTTCAATTTCTTGTATATATTTTTCAATATATTCTTTACTTGAGCAAACACATGTAAAATGGGGCATTACCGGTTGTTTCAGATGATTTTTTAATTCTTTAACAATCTCAAGTGATGTGCTTCTGTTAGAACCTCCTGCGCCGTATGTTACTGATATTAACGCGGGTTTTTGTCTGTTCATTTTTGCCAATTCCTCAAAAAGGCTTTCGGCATTTCCGTTTTTTGGCGGGAAAACCTCAAAGGAGAAAATGGGTTTAACGTTGTTTTTGTATATTTCACTGAGTTTCATTTTTTATCCCCTTTTCAATTGCCCAAAATAAGCCTGAATCGCTAAAATTTGCCTTTAATTTTAAACTTATAAAACTTATATCTTTAATAAAAGAAGTAATTTTTACTTCATCTTTTTGTGTTGTTATAAGTGCATTTGCATTGTTTTTTTTGGCATTTTTAATTAAGTTGTCAATATCTTTTTGTGTGTACAAATGATGGTCTTCAAAAGTTTTTGTAAATATAATATTAAAGTCATTATTTAAATATTTATAGAACTGTTCAGGTTGTCCTATGGCGCAAAATGCGCCTGCATTTTGATTTGATGGGATGACTTGCAAAGAGTTTTTGATGTTATAAAAATAGTCTTTTACAAAATTGCAGGTTGTAATATTATCTGTTTTAATTTTTTTTGTAATTTCATCTAATATTTGCTTGATATTTGAGTTATTTTTATTGGATATAATTATGTAATTGGCACGTTTTACCTCATAAACAGGTTCTCTGAGAGGACCCAGCGGCAGTAAAAAACCGTTTCCAAATTGTTTTTTTGAATCGATAACAATAATATTAAAATCTTTTTCGATTTTTCTGTTAGAAAATCCATCATCAAGTATAACAACCTCAATGCCGAAATTATTGCTTGCAAAATTTGCTGCTTTTACCCTGTCGCGACAAGTAATAACCATGCAATTTTTAGTGTTTATTGCACACAGAAGTGCTTCATCACCACAAACAAGGGCATTGTCGTAATATGTTTTTTTGAAATCTTTAATCACATTTACATTTTTATTATTTAATTTTGCCCTATAACCTCTTGAGATTATTGCTGTTTTTTTGCCAAGTTCATTTGCAATATAGTTTGCAATTTCGCATACGATAGGAGTTTTCCCCACTCCGCCGGTTGTTAAATTTCCTACACATATAACGTAAGGTTTTACTTTTTTCTCTTTAAGAATTTTAATGTTATAAAGTAAATTTTTTGTATTAATTATAAAAGAATATAAAAGCGCCAAAAAACCTAGCGGCAAGAATAATAAGCTTTTTGCGCTTTTTTTATAATGGTATTCGTTTATAAAAACTTTAATATCTTTCATTTTTAAAACATTAATCTAAACAGCAAAAAGCGTTTATTTAATTTTTCCGAAAATTTTCTTAAGTTCCTTGAAGTTACAACAGTGTCGGATATAATATTATCTACACTTGCCTTTTGACATGAGTCCAGATTGTTTAAATTGTTGAGTGTTTTATTAATGTTTGCCGAGATTTTATTGATATTTGATACTGTTGATGAAATATCATTTTTAAGTTTATCATCTTTTGTAAATTCATTCATGTAGGATGAAATATCTGCAAGATTTCTTGAAATTTCATCCAGATTTGTGATTATTTCTTTTGTCTTTTTATCTTCCAGAAGTGTGTTTACATTTTTGGATAATTCACCTACTGATTTGGTTGTTTGAACAATTGAATTTTTGAGTTCATCGTCGTTTGTTATTTCATTTAAACTGTCTGTTAGAATAATGAGTTTAGAAATGAGTTTATTAGATTGTGCAAGTACGTCTTCAAGTTCTTTTTTGGAGGAGTCTAACAGTAATTGTGCTTTATCAAGTGTTGTTGAAGCATTGGCCGTTAATTCATTAATATTTTTAATGCTTTCCCTTAATTCGCCCACCATTTCATCCGATAAAATTTCTGAAATTTTTTCATTTGTTTCATTTAGCGATTTTGAAGCTTTGTAGTTTATCTCCATAAAATCACTTATGCGCATAGGTTCAATGACGGTATATTTTAAATTTTGATTAGGCGCGTATAATTTTTCTCCGTCAAGCATGTAAAATATTAATTGATTATTTATTATTTTTGCACTTATTTCGTCATTATCAAGAACTAACCCCGGCAGGGTAATGGTGTATTTAATTCTAAGTGTATACTTTGTTTTTATTTTGTTTTTTAAATCAAAAGGAATTTGACTTGTAGGCAAAACAATGCATTCATCGACATTGCCTATTTTATGCAAACTTCCTGATAATTCCATGTATATTTCCTGCCCTTTTTCAATTGCTGTTGTGCTTTTGATGGTTTCGACAAAAACTGTTTGAATTTCCGGGGGAGTAATTTCTAAAAATTGTTCGCCTATAAGTCCTGATTGCTGTATTGAAATCCTTGAAGCGGGAGGTATTTCAACATCTTTTTCGGTTATTACAAATCTTAATTTAATATAGCTGTCTTTACCGTTTATAATTGGCGTAATTTCTTCAACTTGTCCTATTCTGAGCCCCATCATCTGAACACCCGAACCTGCACGCATACCGTTGATGTCTTTAAAAATGACATCAATCCTTTCTCCTGCAGATAAACTTCTGCCCTTTATCCATAAAACTGTGAATATAAGGATAAATATGGCACTTAGTGTCAATATTCCTACTTTTAGTGATGATGAAGATTTTTTAGGTTCCATAATACTTTCCTATTATACATTAAAAATTTTATAGTGACTTAATTTGCATCGGTCCTTTAATTGATGCTGTAACAAATTGTTGCGTATAGGGATTTGAGCCTTTTAAAAGTTCTTGGGTAGAGCCTTTAAATACTATTTCTCCTTCATAAAGCATGATTGCTTTATCGGTTGCCCTTTTGATTGTTGAAAGCTGGTGTGTTACCACAAGGCAGCTTGCATTTAATTCTTTTTTTAATTCAACAATATAGTTTTCAATTAATGTTGATGAGACAGGATCTAATCCGGCGGTAGGTTCATCGTAAAGGATAATTTTAGGGTTTGTAACAATTGCACGTGCAAACCCGACACGTTTTTGCATACCGCCTGATAACTCAGAAGGGTATTTATTTTCTATGCCTTGCAGCCCGACTATTTTTAGTTTTTGTGCGACAATTTCTTTTAATTCTTTTTGCGTGTATTTATTTCTAAATTCTTTGCGCTCTATCAAAGGAAAGGCAATATTTTCAAAGACTGTTAAAAAGTCAAATAACGCGCTGTATTGAAAGGTCATTGCGATATCAGCATTGTTCGGGGTTGTTATAATTTCGCCCGAATTTGGATATAACAATCCACATATAATTTTTAAGAGTGTACTTTTGCCGCTGCCGGAAAAACCTACTACACCCAATGTTTCTCCGTCCTCAACTTTAAAACTTATGTTATTTAAAACCTTTTTATCATTAAATTCTTTTGTTAAATTTCTAACTTCTATACCCATTTTTATACCTTACAGATAAAATATCGACGCAAAAATATAGTCCCATATTGCTATAGCAACAAATGACCATACGACGGCACGTGTGGTAGAAGTGCCTACTTCAAGCGCACCTCCGCGTGTTGAATATCCGCATGAACAACTGATTATTGCTATTGTGCCACCAAAAAAAGATGATTTTAACAAAGCTACAAAAATATCTTTTATAAAAAGTCCATGCCACATGGAAGTTATAAAATTCAAATATGTAATTTCTGCAGTTAAATTAGAGATTACCGCAGCGCATACAAGTCCGCAAAAAGTTGAAATAACAACCACAAAAGGCATCATTATGATTCCTGATAAAAATCTTGGCACTATTAAGTATTCAACAGGGTCTACCCGAAGTACTTTCATAGCGCTTATTTGTTCGGTTACCGCCATTGAGGCAATTTCTGAAGCATAAGAAGAACCTATCATTGAAATAATTGCAAAACCTGACATTATTGCCGACAATTCTCTTACCATTACAAGTGCGGATAATGAACCTACATAGTTCCCTGCACCTTGTTTTGCAAGTTCCGGTGCAATTTGCATAGCAATGATAATTGAAGTCATAGCTACAATTGTAAGAGTTATTGGCAATGAATCTATTGAAAATCTTGAGCACTGTTGTACAAGTGCACCTTTATCCAGCTTTAAAGCCAGCATAGATTTTATTACTCTTGCAAAATCCTTGCCAATATTGCCAAGAGTAATCAAAAACTCCTTTAACTCATATTCAAGCAGATTTAAAAACTGCCAGAACAATGTCTTTTTAATGTTTATCATTCTTTAATTTTATATTAACAGTATTTTTTTTGCAAAAATTTGCATAATAAAACCTCACTTTTAAGTGAGGTTTTATTATTGATTTTATTGTATAATTCTAAACTGTTTCAGCTGCTTGTTCGCCTGCTTTTTGTGCACCTTGTGCAGCCTTTTCAGCTTTTTTAGCTATTGCATCTTTTAAGTCTTTTATTTTGTCAGCAATTTTTTGAGATTTTTTGGTTGCTGCTTCTTTAGCTTCTTTGCTTAATTCTTCAATTGCGCCATCTTTGCCTTTTTTGCCGTTTGCAATTAAATCATCAAGATTTGCTTTAACTGTTTCTAAGTATTTAACGCGATTTTCACCAAAGAATGATTTGAAGCCTTCTTTTAATTTTGTGAAGAATTTTGCACCATCTTCACTTACTGCGCCACCGCGTTTTAGGGCATAAGCAGTTGTACCTATAGCTGCAGCTGCAATACCAACACCTGCTGCAACAGCTTTTTTGTTAATTTGTTTTTTTTCTGTTGAATCGTTGTTGCCAAAAGCTACATGTGGTGCGCTGTAAGATTTAATACCGTTAACTTGCATATAATTTCCCTTTCCAAGTATTATCAACTTTCCTTCTGATGCTATAAATCATGTAAATAATTAAAATTGCTACCGCTTTTATATTTTATTTTAATTTGTTACATAACTTAATAAAAATATTACCTAACTCGTATTTATTTTACCATAAAAAAATCTCCGAGGGAAGTGCTCGGAGATTTAATATTTTTATATTTTATTAATTAAATTAATTTTTCTAAAATGAATTTTAATGTTTCCATGTCCACTTTGTCATCGTTTATAATTTTATTTACAAGATTTGTGCCGTTAAAAAATTCTTCTATAGTTTGTGCGTCCGGAGTGTTGCCTTTTTTAATTTCATCTAGCATAGATTTTGCAGCTCTGAGCAAGCCGAGTTTTGTGGCAGGATGAAATGCTTCTGATATTGCTTGTTGCGCAATATCTTCTTCGGTTAAAGTTTTTTTGGCTTCTTCTACTGCTTTTGCAAATTCCGCTTTACGAAGTTTTTTTGCATTTTCAAGTGCTTCGCCTGTTAATCTGTTGCCTGCATCATCGTATAACGATGCAAGTGCAACTCTTCCGGTTTTGATTTGCCTTACAGCTTTGCTTTTTGCTGCGTTTTGTGTTAATCTCTCTGTCATTTCTTGGGTTAATTTATTTTCACTAGCCGCTTCAAGTACATTTATTGATTTTGCTACACTTTTTGAATATTTATATTCTTTTCTGCCTGTTTTTGTAAAGATTGATACAACGCCTGTTTTTAGGTTCCCCCATAAGCCCTTAAGCCCTTTCAAGCTATCATCTTGTTTTATCAGTTCTTTTGTAAGTCCTGCGGTATTAATTTTTTTGCCTCTTTTTACACTATAGATTGTGCCGACTGCAATTGCTGCAGCACCTGCACCTGCCGCAATAAGTGCTTTTTTGTTAATTTGTTTTTTTTCTGTTGAGTCGTTGTTGCCAAAAGTTACATGTGGTGTACTGTAAGATTTAATACCGTTAACTTGCATATAATTTCCCTTCCCAAATATCATCAATTTTTCTTCTGATACTATAAATCATGTAAATAATTAAAATTGCTACCGCTTTTGTATTTAATTTTAACTAGTTATATAAAATTGTAACATCTAAAACCTAACTTGTGTTTAATTATAGCATAAAAACTCTCAAAAGATTTTGAGAGTTTTTATGCTGAATTTAGTTAATTTTTTAGCGGCCTAAAAACTGGTCATAATTTACCCTATATGTAGGACTTGATATTTCTTCCCAGATTTTGTTACCTTTTTCTATGATGATATCTTTGTAGTTTGTTACTGCATTGTTAAAAGCTTCGTTTGAATATGGCGCTTTACTGGTTTTTATTATTTCTTCCGCGGCTTTTGTTAAATCTTCATTTGCGTTTGATTTTTTTCCAAAAATACTTCCGATTTTTTTGGTAATTGTTTTGCCTATTTCGCTTAAACCGGTTTTTAAGTTTTTAAAAATTGAAGAATCTGCCCCGTTTATGCTCTTACCTTTTTTAACTGCATAAATTGCAGTTCCAACTGCGGCTACTCCTGCACCAATTGCAGCAATTGTACCAAGTGCATTTCCTTCTTCTTTTTGAGTTGAATTTGTTGTGCTGCCTTGAAAATTTGTAGAATTCATATATGCGTTATTATACGCATAAGGATTGTAAGAATATCCGTAAACACTGTTCATTGACATAAATATAACCTTCCTTCCGTAAACTTCACCTATGTTTTAATAAAAAAAATCCTGCCTATAAAATTGACAGGATTTTAAATTTTATTAAGAAATATTAATTAAACATTTAGTCTTATATAGTTTGATTCGTATATTCCATTGATTTTGGCGATTTTATCAAGAGTGTTTTGCTCAACTTTGTCATCAGTATTTATAATCATAATGCTCTTTTCATCCACTCTTGCTTCGCCTTTTGCATACGATTTTTGAGCAACTTGCATACGTGAAATATTTACTCCATCATCGCCTAAGACAGTTGCAACAGCTGCAATCATGCCTGGTTTATTTTCATGTGGTACCAGCAACATGTGTTTTTCCGGTTTTATTGAAGTATTGTAATCGTTAATCTTAACAATTCTTTTTATATGTTTTGCAATTAATGCACCGGAAACGCTTGTACATCCGCTGTCGGTATTTAAATTTACAGAGATTGAACCAATGTAGTCCGTAGATTGTTGCGACTTTTTCGTTAAAATATCTATTCCGCGTTTTTTAGCCAGAAGTGGCGCATTTACATAATTTACACCTGTTATATTACTTGATAAAACACCCTTTAATATTGCGGTTTCAAGCGGCGATGTATCAAGTTGCGCAAGTGTTCCTTTGACCTCTATTTCAATAGATTTTAAATTTCCTTTTGAAATTTGTGATGCCATTTGAGCAATATTTTCTGCTATTGGCATGTAGTCTTTGACGGGTTCAAGTTTTTGCGGTTTTAGCGATGGAATATTTACCGCGCTTGTTGCATCGCCTCCTGAAAGCACTGATACAACTTGATTTGCAACATCAAGAGCAACATTAATTTGTGCTTCATCCGTACTTGCACCCAAGTGTGGAGTAAGTATTACGTTTTTACCAAATTCCAAAAGTACATTGTCTTGAATATTCTTTTCATCTTCATAGACATCAAGAGCGCATGAAGCTACTTGACCTGATTCAAGGGCTTCTTTGAGAGCTATTTCATCAATAATACCGCCTCTGGCACAATTAACTATTCTTATGCCTTTTTTCATTCTGTTAATTGTATTTTTATTAATTAAGGAAGTTGTTTCTTTTGTTTTAGGTGTATGAATTGTAATAAAATCACATTGACCCCAAAAATCGTCAAGATGTTCAATATATTTTGCACCCATATTCTCAACTGCTTCGCGCGAAGTATACGGGTCAAATACAACAATTTTCATACCAAGGGCAAGGGCAACTTCAGCAACGTGATGACCTATTTTGCCAAGTCCTATTATGCCCAATGTTTTGCCAAAAACTTCAACTCCGGTAAACTTCGAGCGTTCCCACTTTCCCTCTTTAACGGATTTTACTGCTTCGGGAATGTTACGGGCCATTGCCAACATCATTGCGACAGTGTGTTCAGCAGCAGCATTTGTATTACCGTCGGGTGAATTTACAACAATAATACCTTTTGCAGTTGCCGCATCAAGATTAATATTATCTACACCAACTCCTGCCCTTCCGATTATTTTAAGATTTTTTCCGGCTTCTATTATTTTTTCCGTAACTTTTGTTTGACTTCTTACTAAAAGCGCATCATATTCACCAATAATTTTGCATAATTCATCTTCTTCCATTGTGGGAAGATTGTCTACATGTGCTGCTTTTTCAACAATTTTAACGGCAGCTTCGTTTATTTTATCCGTAATTAATACTTTTGCCATGTTTATTCCCTTATTTTTTTAATTTGTCTATTGTAGCTTTAAGGCTTGCAAGTGCCGTTAAGACATCACGCTCGGTTACAAATCCCAAAGTGCCCATTCTGAATATTTTATCTTTCAGGTCATTTTGACCGTTTGCAACAACAATGTTGTAATCCTCTTTTAGAGTTTTTCTGATATCAGGTACATTTATGCCTTCCGGAGGTAACACCGATGTTATTGCATAGCTTGCAATAGATTCATCCTCAACAAAAAGCTTAAGACCCATATCTTTTATACCTTTTCTTAAAAGCATTGCATTATTTTTGTGGCGTGCAAATATATTTTCAAGACCTTCTTCTCTCATCATCTCAAGTGCTTTATCCAGAGCAATAAATAAATTTACTGCCGGTGTCCAAGGTGTTGTGTCTTTATCTAAATTCTTTTTATAATCATCCCAGTTAAAATAAAAACTGGGGTATTTACATTGTTTGTGAAGTTCCCATGCTCTATCGTTTGCTACTAAAAATGCAAGCCCGGGCGGTATCATAAAACCTTTTTGGGAACCGGAAATAAGTACATCAATACCCCATTCATCCATTTTGCAGTCTATAGCACCGATTGACGTTATTCCGTCGACCACCGATATTGCACCGTGTTCGCGAATAATTTTTGCAAGTTCTTTAACGGGGTTTGTAACACCTGTTGAAGTTTCATTGTGTGTTAGGGTAACTACTTTTATTTCTTTTTTTGTGTCAGCATCTAATATTTTTTTAAGTTCATCGGGGTTAATTGCTTTACCGTAAGGAACTTCCAATTTTTGAACATCCGCACCCCTCATGGCAGCAATTTTAGCCCAGCGTGCCCCAAAGTTGCCGATTATAAGTGACAGAACTTTATCGCCGGCATTTACAAGGTTAGATATTGCTGATTCCATAGCGCCTGTGCCTGAAGATGTGTATATTTGTACATCATATTTTGTTTGAAAGACCCATTTTAGACCTTCTTCAACCCTTCTTACAACTTTTGAGAATTCACTGCTTCTATGTCCCATTGGGTGTTTTGCCATTGCCAAAAGCACACTTTCAGGTACCGGAGTTGGTCCCGGAATCATTAAAAAATCTTTGTCTTTCATTTTTTCTTCCTTTATAAAGCTAAACTACTATCAAAACTTTTTGGCAAATATGCCTGTGGGTAGCTGTACGATCGTATGAAACCCGCATCTTTGTACATCTTAACGGCATTGGAGTTGTCAAGGTCAACACTTGCATTTATTTCAGTGAGATTTACAAGCCCTGACTGGTTTAGTTTAATAACATCGCCGACCACCGATTTTAAAAGCAGTTTAGACAGTCCCATGCCGCGGTGTTCTTTTAAAATTCCCACAAGCGGAATGTTGCCTATATACTCTCCCGTGACATTTGAGAGACAAAAACCTATTAATTTATTTTCATGTAATAAAACTTTTGAAGAATGTGTCAAAAATCTGCCATAAATTGATTTTGTGATTTTTTCTACAATATCTTTACAACCCTCAATAGAACCAAATCTGATATCAAAATTAATATCGCTCGCTTCATTGAAACTTTTTAAAATAACTCCTGCTAATTCATCAGCATATATATCGCTATAAGGAACAATTTTATAACCTATCGGCAATGAATACAAGTTAAGTTGTTCTATTTCTTTTATTAATTTTTTGTCATTAACATCAAATACCATTACACCCAGTTCTACAAATTTAAAACCGAATGTTGATGCTTTTTCTTTGTAATTTGTTTGAACACCTAGCATTGGGTAGCTTACAAGTGCTTGTTTTCTTTTTTCGCAAGTTTCCAACATGAACTTTTCCATTAACGAATCGCGTTTTTCGTCAATATTTTCATTACCCAAAATATGAATTAAAAAAAGTTCAATGACATTAGAATTTGCATTTGAATATGCAAGAAACCCTGTAGGAATGTTATCTTCAAGCAAAATAATACAGCTTATAAGTTTTTTATTAAAATATTCTATAAATTCATTATATTCAAGGGGTTCAATTTCAAATTTATAATCTGAGGCACATTTTAATCTAAAGTCGTTATAAACGCCTGCAAAAATTTTGAAATATTTTTCGCTCAAAACCTGAGTTTGGTACATCCCTAAGCTTCCTTAATTAATTTGTTGCAATTATATCACAGTGATGCTCTGATATCAAATGATGCATTTTTTCTTTTTTTGTCATTATGTAACGTTCATTGAATTTATTGATATCAGGTTCTATGGCTACCCTTTCCAGTATCTCAATTCCATAACCCTTTAGGGCAATAATTTTTGTAGGGTTATTTGTTATTAATTTTATTTTTTTGTAGCCTAAGTCATATAAAATTTGTGCGCCGACACCGTAATTTCGCATATCACTTTTAAAACCAAGCGAAATATTTGCCTCAATTGTGTCTTGCCCTTTGTCTTGCAAAGCATAAGCCTTGAGTTTATTTATAAGACCAATTCCGCGTCCTTCATGGTCTAAGATATAAACCAATGCACCTTTTCCATATTCATTAATCATAGTTAACGATGAGTGAAGTTGCTGATTGCAATCGCACTTTAAACTGTGAAAAACATCGCCGGTTAAGCAACAAGAGTGCATTCTGACAAGCGGAATTTTGTCTGTTCCGTCGTCTTTCACAAGCGCAACGTGTTCTTTTTTGGTTAATTCGTCTATGTATCCGTATATTTCAAATTCGCCAAAAATAGTGGGTAGAGATGTTTTAATCTCTCTTTTTACAAATCTTTCTTCTTTTAGGCGATATTCAATTAGTTGAGCTACAGTTATAAATTTCAAATCATGTTTTTTTGCAAATTTTACCAAGTCATCTCGACGTGCCATTGTGCCATCTTCTTTCATAATTTCACACATAACAGCAGCCGGCTTTATATTTGCAAGACGTGCCAAGTCAACCCCTGCTTCCGTGTGTCCGCTGCGTTTTAATACGCCGCCTTTTCTTGCAATAATCGGGAAAATATGTCCGGGACGTCTTAAATCTTCAGGTTTTGAATTTTCTTCAAGTATAACTTGTATTGTTTTGGCTCTGTCATAGGCGCTAATACCTGTTGTTACACCATATTTAGGGTCAGCATCCACACTTTGCGTAAAATTAGTTCCTTTGACATCCGTGTTATGTTCAACCATTGGGTTTATACCGATTTTATCTGCCAATTCATCGTTAAGTGCGAGGCATATAAGTCCGCGGCATTCTTTTGCCATAAAATTAATGATTTCAGGCGTAACAAAAGATGCCGGAAAAAGTAAATCACCTTCATTTTCTCTGTCTTCATCATCGGCAACAATAACACCCTTACCGTTTTTGAAGTCTAAAACCGCATCTTCAATGTCGTTAAAAATAATATTATTCATAAATATCCCTTTTATTTAAAACCCGTTTTCCTCAAGGAATTCTAAGGTTATATTTTCTTTTTTATTATCGTTTGCTGACAAAAATTTTTCAACATATTTTGCAAATATATCAATTTCTATATTGACAAAATCGCCCGCCTTTAAAAAATGCAGGTTTGTTCTCTCAAAAGTTTGAGGTATAACGCTTACACAAAAAGAATTATTTTTAACCTCACTTATAGTAAGACTTATTCCGTTTATTGCTATTGACCCCTTTTTTACAATGTACTTTGTATTATATTCGAATTCAAAAATTTTTGCCTCTCCTATGGAGGTTAAATTTTTAAATTTTGCTTTTGAATCAATGTGCCCCTGCACTATATGTCCATCCAGTCTTTGCCCTAAAATCATTGCTCTTTCAAGATTAACAAAATCACCTATTTTAAGTATATCTAAGTTTGTGCGTGCAAGACTTTCTTGCATGCAAAAAACATTGAAAGTATTTTGAGCTTTATCTGTAACAGATTGACATGCGCCGTTTATTGCAACTGATTCACCAATTTTTAGTTTTTGTGAAAATGTTGCTGCAATTTTAAATATTTTCCCGCCGCTTCTAGGTTCAATTTTTTCGACAGTTCCTATTTCTTCGATTAATCCTGTAAACATAATAACAGTTTACCATAAAAACAAAAAACACAGAGGGGTTGCTCTCTGTGTTGTTAATGCGTTGTCAGTGCTTCAACTAAGCTAATACATCAAGTTTTTGCCCGTTAACGCTTAATTCGCGTCCTCCGCAGCAATTGATGTTTAATTTTTCACCTTTCTCAAAACGGTTCATTGCGCTTTGGTACTTCTGACCAATGCCAAACGTTACAGGTTTTGAGCATTGTGTTTTTGCGGCAATTGCCTGAATGGGTCTTATCATTTTCCTTACCCTTCCCCAGCCTGATTATAGGCTGTCGTTCTTCAACGGATTTTTATTTTATAACTCTAAAACAACCATGTCAACCCTGTTTTACAAATTTTAATATCATCTTTATATTTTTTGTTTTATAATTTACTTATGAAAGATAAAATTGTAGCAATAGTCGGACGTCCAAATGTAGGCAAATCAACTCTTACCAATAGAATTGTCGGTGCCAGAAAATCAATAGTGGATGATATGCCCGGTGTTACCCGCGACAGAATATATTTTGATGCAAGCTGGCAGGGTAAAGAGTTTACAATTATTGATACCGGCGGAATTATAACTGATGATGACGATGAATTTGTGAATAATATACTTATTCAGGCAAAATTAGCAGTTGATGAAGCCGATGTAATCATTTTTCTTGTTGATGCCAAGTCGGGTCTGAGTCCTTACGATTATGACATTGCTAATATTTTAAGAAAATCAAAAAAAGAAGTTTTGCTTGTTGCAAATAAAGTTGATTCAAATGCCCAAAGAGATGACTTAAGCGAGTTTTTCGCTTTGGGTTTTGGCGAAGCTCATCCTCTTAGTGCCTTGCATGGTTGTGGCGGAGTCGGAGATTTGCTGGATAAAATTGTAAAAGATATTGAGCCTAAAAAAACACTTGAAGATACGCAAGATACTATTAAAATAGCAATTGTAGGCAAACCTAATGCGGGTAAAAGTTCAATATTAAATAATCTTTTAAATGAACAAAGAGCTATTGTAAGCGATGTTTCAGGAACAACCCGTGACAGTATCAATTCTGGTATTACATATCAAAATCAGGAGTATATTTTAATTGATACTGCGGGAATAAGAAAAAAATCAAAAGTTGATTACGGTATTGAAGCTTTTGCAGTCGATAGGGCAATTCGAGCAATAAGAGAAGCTGATGTTGCGCTTTTGGTTGTTGATTGTATGGAAGGTCTTACAGATCAGGATAAAAAGATTGCACAAATTGCTCAAGAGGCAGGTTGTGGTTTGATTTTAGCATTTAATAAATGGGACTTAAAAAAAGGAGTACAAACTCATACTTATGAAAATGTAATTGAAAAAGAAGCCCCGTTTTTAAATTATGCCAAAAAGCTTTTTGTAAGTGCAAAAACAGGGCAAAGATTGAATCAAATTTTTGATACGGCGCGAGAAGTTGCTTTTGAAAGAGCAAAAAGAATTTCGACAGGTCTTTTAAATAAGACCGTAAATGAGGCTTTTGCGCTTAATCCTCCGGTTTCGGTAAAAGGAAAAATGTTGAGGGTTTACTACACTACCCAGCCTAAAACAAAGCCGCCGACATTTGTGTTGTTTATAAATAATAAAGATTTAATAAAAGATTCTTATAAAAGATATTTGTTAAAGAAATTACGAGATGCATTCGGATTTTTTGGAGTTCCGATAAGAATTTCTTTCAGACAGAAGGGAGATAAATAAATGGAGTTTATACTTAATGCCTTTTTATCGTTTTATTCAATGGAATCTCTTAAATTCTTGGCAGGTTTTTGTATTCTTGCCTATTTAATAGGTTCAATTCCGACAGGGTATATTGTTGTAAAATTAAAAACAGGCAAGGATATAAGAGAAGTCGGCTCGGGTTCAACCGGTGCTACAAATGTTAAGAGGGTTTTGGGCAAAAAGTGGTTTTTCATTGTTATGATTCTTGATGCACTCAAGGGCGCCTTACCTGTAATTTTGGCTAAAATGTCTTTGCAGGCAGGTTTGCTGTTGGACCCTTACGGAATTTATGCGGTATTTTGTGCAATTTTTGTAATTATTGGGCATTCAAAGCCTTTGTTTTTAAACTTTAAGGGCGGAAAGTCAGTGGCTTCGGGAGTTGGTACAATTCTTGCTCTTTCACCCCTTGCCGGTCTGTTAATTGCTTTAATTTGGGGTATTATAACTTATATAAGCAAATATGTTTCATTGGGTTCTATTGTGGCTCTTGTTTTATCTCCGTTTATAATGTATTTTTTGGGTTCTCCCGTTGCTTATGTAGTATATTGTGCACTTGCTGCAATATATATTGTGTACCTTCACAGGGAAAATATAAAAAGATTGATTAAAGGTAACGAAAATAAAGTGAGATAAACTCTTGCAAAAAAAATATGAACATGTATTATTAGAGATGTCAGAAAAATTCCCGACATCTCTAATAGTTAAAATAAGCCTAAAAAAGGTTTGTTTTGCTGTTTTTACTTTTTAGGGAAATAAAAAAGGTATATATTATATAATTTGAAAGGTATAAAACGTGGAAGAAAAAGAAATTCAAAACGAAACAGTTGAAGAAGTTGTTGAGACCGTTGAAGTTGAAACTGCAACTGAAGAAGCTGTTGTGGAAGAACAAGAAACAGAAATTGAAGTTCAACAATTAAAGCCCCAAAAAAGAGGTCAAAGAAGAAGAAAAATTGAAACTGTTGAACCTGTTGAATCCGAATGGAAAGAACAAGTTGTTCAAATCCGCCGTGTAACAAAAGTTGTAAAAGGTGGTAAGAAACTGAGCTTTAGAGCCATTGTTATTGTGGGCAACAAAAAAGGTCAAGTCGGCATGGGTGTTGCAAAAGCAGCAGAAGTTATTATTGCTATTCAAAAGGCTGTAGCCGATGCAAGAAAAAATCTTATTAGCGTGCCTATTTTTAAAACCACAATACCTCACATGGTTACAGGTCGTTCAGGTGCTGGTTCTGTTGTATTAAAACCGGCTTCACAAGGTACCGGTGTTATTGCAGGTGGCGCTGTTCGTGCTGTTCTTGAATTATCAGGTATTGAAAACATTTTATCAAAATCTTTAGGTTCAAAATCACCTCTTAATGCTGCAAATGCTACACTTGATGCTCTAAAAAGTTTAAGGTCTTTCCCTGATGTAGCTCGTGCCCGCGGTATTGATATGAAGAAAATGTTAGGTTAGGAAGCAGGTAAGAAATGGCTAAAAAAGAAGAAAAAATAAAAATAAAATTAGTAAAAAGTACTATTGGCGCAC
>CASFXY010000015.1:5519-52361 GCA_949298805.1 uncultured bacterium | reverse complement strand
ATTGGACTGAATATTAAACTGAATATTAAATAAAGTAAGTTTACAAATATATTTTCGTATCATTGGCGCAATTTTTGGGAAAATTTGCGCCTTTTTTTATTAATTTTTGTAAAATTATAATAAAAATTATAAAAAGTTTAGCAAGGGTGAAATTGTACAAACACAGCCCCTATAATTATTTTAAGCATATAATTATAAGTTTAATAGTTAAAATTACTCAAGTAATTTTGGCGATTTTCAAAAAAATTTTGTCTGCTATTATGTGAATAGTTTGTAAAACCTATACAACCCCCTTTAAAAACCACACAAATACGGAGTGAGGATTGCAATATGCTGAAAAAATTTCTCGCATTTTTGCTAAGTTTTTTATGTTCACAAAAATTTACAAAATCAAAAATTTTAATTTTTATAGCAAAAGCCTTACTTAATGTGATTTTTAGCAGGTACGGAAAAAATAAAAAATTAAGCGCGGAAAATATATTTATTTTTTTAAAGCTAATTGCTGATATGAATAAATCAAGTCGCAAGAGAGGATAGAAAATGAAGCTTACCAACCGTGAAAAACAAGTAATGTCTTTGCTTTGTCTGGGACTTAAGGACAGAGCAATTGCAAATACCCTCGGGCTAAGTGTTCGAACAGTGCAAAATCACCTCTCCAGAATTTATATTAAATTTCGGGCACAAAACAGAACTCAAGCCATATCAAGATTTTTAGACATATACGGCAAATTGGCATTTGATTTACTTTCAGGAGAAACAAATGAAGAGAATAATCCTACATTGGAGTGCAGGCAGTTATACTCCGTCATTAACGGATTTTGAACACTACCATTTTTTAATCGACAACAAAGGCAATATTAGCAAGGGAAAATACAAGCCTGAAGATAATTTAAACTGCAAGGACGGTCACTACGCAGCACACAGCGGCGGACTGAATACAGGTTCGATAGGCATTGCCCTTTGCTCGATGTACGGCTACAAAAGCCCTTCAAATGTAGGCAATTTTCCCTTTACAAGAGTGCAGGCAGAAAGTGCATTTGCCTATAGTGCAACTTTATTAAAAAAATACGGTTTAAAACCTTCAAAAGACACTATTATGACACATTATGAAGTAGGGAAAATTTTTCCGAATTCAACAAGTGCCGGAAAAATTGATATTACATATATACCCTATGAGCCTGCAATTGGGGCAAATGAAGTCGGAGATTATATAAGAAACAAAGTAAGGTGGTATTATGAGCGATAATAAACTTGCATTTTATGATTTTTCAGGCGGCATAAATACAAATGCAACAAAAGTAATGCTTGGCTACGGCGCCAAAAAACTAAATTGGGATGACAGTTACAATATTGAATTGTTTAAAAACCAAGGTGTCGAGCGTATGATGGGTAATCAAGTATTTTTAGAAGAAGAATCAACAAATAATTGTTCAATTGTAGGACTTTGCGAATATCCTAAATCCACTGAAGGATTTTTATATGCAGTATCTGACGGAAAAATTAAATACTATGATTACCTGACACGACAGGTAAACCTTGTTTATGACTATGAAAAAACAATATCTTCCGTTAATTTTTCTCTTTATTTAGATGGCATTGTTTTCTTTGGCTCAAATTGCGAAGGTTATTATTACAATATAAATTCAAGCACAAAGCTAAATCCTCTTAATGTAATCGGGCAAGACGGACAAGAAGTTAAACCGGAAACAATATGTTCTTATGCCGGAAGACTCTGGGTAGGGGCAGGTTCCACACTATACTACAGTGCGCTTGGAAAATTTGATGATTGGGATAGCGAAAATGATGCCGGCTATATTTCAAATTTCCATTCATCTGTTACAAAAATTTCAGCATTAGCTCTTTACTGTGGAAATCTGGCAATTTTTAAGCCCGATGGAGTGTATCTGCTTTCAGGAACTTCGCCGGAAAATTTTGCAATAATAAAATTTGCCGATAAAGGTACAGAAAGCTCAAAAGCTGTATGCACATGCAACAACAAACAGTACTTTTTCAATGCAGACGGGCTTTTTGCACTATCACAAGTAGGCGAACTTTCACAAATTATGATGAGCGGCAATATTGCCTCAGCTGTAGAAGATGCGTTCAAAAATGCCGACAGAAGCCGTATGCATGAAGCATTTTGCGTTCCTTATGAAAAGAAAAATCAAATTTGGTTTTATCTGCCATACGCTGATAACAAATATTTCAGTACAATTTGGATTTATGATTTCGCCAATGACAGTTGGACAAAAAGAATAGAGCCGCAAAATATAACATCTGCTGCGAATATAAATTCTGAAATATTTTCAGGCAGCAAAGAAGGACTAATCTTGCTTGAAAATATAGGCTCTACATTCAACGGAGAACCTATAAAATTCAGTTTTTCAACACCGTTTTTTCATTTGGGAAAACCGTCTGAGAGAAAAATCATAGAAGATTTTGCACTCCTTTTGGATGAAACCGGTGAAAACAGATTTAAATTCAGCGTTTCTAAAGATTTTATAAAAGAAATAAAGACAGACCACGAATACATCAATACTTATGAAATCGGTTCACTCATCTGGGCATCAGAGGAGGAGGCAAAAGACAAATACAACTGCTTTGAAAACTCTTATGAACCGTTTTGGGCAAATTCATATCAAAGTTCGATAAGCGTACAAATTTTTGATTCAAATTTAAGTGTCGCACTAAACATTGAAGGCGAAGAAGAAGGTGACGGATTTAAACTCGTCGGAATAGAATTTAAGGAATTGTTAAATGACTTCTAACTATGAATACAGCCAGATGTTAGGCAAGCACGCCATTTGGATTAAAAGCTCTGTATTTACAAATTTTAAAATTGAAATCCCTGCACACAAGCTTTTGGAGGACTTGAAAAACACTACGCGAGGCAGAAAAATAACCACAAAAATATATTCCGATGGCTTAGACAGGTTTATTTGTCGAGGTTTTAAATATGAATTTTTAGGTTTCATTTAAATAAGGAGGAAAAATGAGCGAAAACAACACTGATACAAGTCGTATCAAACCTACATATTTTGATATATTTAAAAAGGTTTTAAATGAATTAAGCTGGAGAGAAGTAAACGATTTTGAAGAAATAACAAAAAGCGAACACAAAAGAGTATTGAACTTAATAAATTCAACAAATTCCGAAGTTTTAAGCTCGTATATCTGGGATTTTCTAATTGAAAAATCAGAAATTATTCTTGAAAAAAACCAAACAACAATACTTGAAGATTTTGGAGGAAAAATAATCTCTGTTTGGGAAGGAACAAAAAAATACAAATACATCCACCCCGCACAATTTACAAATGACAAAACAGGTTTTAGTGATTGCTATTCAAGTATTGGCGATTTAATTATTACTCTGCCTTGCTCACTTCAAAGAAAACTAAGCATAATCTATGTGTCAGATATGTATGCTCAAGATGAAAACGGTACAAAAACAGCGAATATGCAAAATAAAAATGATACAAGTGTTCTGCCACTGCCATATCTTGAACCGATTTTGGTTTACGGAACATTAATAAAAGTTAAAGCAAATCCATCTTTTGCAAAATTCGGTTACTGGAGGACATTATATTACAATGCAATAAGCAATTTAAGAACATCAGGCAGTAAATCTTACGAAGATTCACCGAGAATAACTTTTGGTTAATACATTTTAACCAAACTTATAAACATTGTGCTTATGCCATTAGAAAATATTACAAGGTATATACAAAAAAGAATTATTGTAAGGAATTTTTGAAAATCAGAAAAAACAATTGCTTTTTTATCCCTCTTGGCATCTTGAAAAGCTTCATATTCTTTTCTATAAGGCATAAAAGGTAATAATTTTTCCATTTCTTCCAATACCTTTGAATATTTAATTTTTATTAAAAATTGATAACTGTCAAGATTTAACCACCACATAACGCAAACAGCCATACCAATAATAGAACCTACAACAATGGGGGTTACCGAAGGAGTAAGCGCATAAAATACATATAAAAGTAAAAACAATACAAGTGATAATACCAGATAAAACCTGTTTGTTTGGAAATTTCTCGAAATAAAAGTTTCTTTTGCTTCCGAGTATATTTTGTATTGTTCTATCACAAGAAATTTTTCTTCATTATTCATAATCTATAATCTCCAAACATTAAAATAGCACAAATTTAAACAGGAGGCAACCATGAAAATTAATAAATTGGGTGATTTATTTGATATTAATTTCAAAAAAATAAGACATAAAGAACTCTTAAGGTTTTTTAGGTTGTGTTTAAAATATCATTCAAGGCTCTTTGATGATGATTTTTTTCAAATGAATTTTTCGACACCCGAAAGATTTTTAAATTTCATAAGAAAATTCAAGGATAATATATATTTTATTCTACTTGGTAAAGATGAAAAATTTGCAGGCTTTTTTTATCTTTATGAAACAAGAAAAGTTCCAAAAGGTTTTTTTGATTCAAAAGTCACATTTTGTATCTGTCGACCCTATTGGGGTTTTGGGTCTTATGCAATAGCCAAAAAGGGACTTAAATTTTTATTTGAAGACATGAAAGTAAGAAAGCTGAGTGTGGAAATTGTAGGCGAAAACTCTTACGCTTGGAAACTTATTAACAAATTAAACTTTGAATGGGAAGCAACCCTTCAAAAAGAATGCTTTAAAAACAATAAAGCAGAAAATCTATATATATTTACAAAATTTAATCCCGCTATATAGAGCCTTGCGGGAGGCGCATAAAAAGAAAGGAAAAAATAAAATGTCACAACAAACAACAGGAAGTTACAGTAATTTAATTGTTACTACATGGAGTAAAAAAATCAATGCCGGCTTAGACAAAAACTGTACAATGCTGCAATGTGTAAACCGCGATTATCAAGCTGAAGCGGACAACGGCACATCAGAAATTAAAATTGCCACACCTGAAAGTGTTGCAACAGGTACATATACAGGAACTATACCGGCATACAGTGCTGCAACAGTGTCAAGCAAAGTCTTAAAATTAGACCAAAATTTATATTTTGCTTTTAGTGTTCCCGATATCACTCAAGCGCAAACAAATATCTCATTAACTGATGCTATTTTAACTAAAGCACAAAAAGCTATTGATGAAGGTATTGATAAATACATTTTCTCAATTAATGAAATGGCTGACAGTGCAAATATTTTAGAAGGTGAAGCGGATGAACCTGTTGTAATCAGTAAAACAAATATTTACTCTCAGTTTGTTTCTTTATCTAAATTACTTAAAAATTCCGGTGCTATAACTTCTCAAAAAAACGGTTGGGTTGTTGTACACCCTGATGTAGAAGAAATTCTGCTACTTTGTGAACAATTCTCAGGTGCTTCAAACGAATCTGATAAAGCTAAAAAAGAAGGTTCTATAGGAAGAATAGCTGGTCTTGACGTATTTGTAAGCAGTAACGTAGGCAAAGAAACAGATGGAAGCTACACAATTATGGCAGGTACAACAGAAGGTATTACTTATGCATCTCAAATTAAAAAATTCGAACAAATTAGAGCTGAACAGTCTTTTGACACTATTGTAAGAGGACTTTATACATTTGGTGCGGTAGCCATAAATCCAAAAGCTTTAGCAGTATTAAAATGTAGTATATAAAAAAAGTCCCCGAAGGGACATGCGTAAAACTAGGTTAAAGGAAGGGATAAGATGAAAGATAATATGGTCCAAGAACTTTTACTGAAGGCAATTTTGGAACAAAATCCAAACACAACTTCAGCAACGGCAAATAACCAACATCAAATGACATCGAATAGTATGCACGATAAGAGTGAAATATTAAAGTCGCTCTTAAAGTCCTTGTATTTAAATAATGCCCAAAATGCACAAATTTCTAACGTTAACAATGTAAAAAATTCGAATAATTTCAAAACAAAAAATAACGGGCAAACGCAAATAAATAAATCATCTTGCAGCAAACAAACGCCTGAAGCATTTCAAGAATTTATAAATAAAAATCCTGATTTCTTTGGCAACCGCGAGATTTTATTTGAATATTTGAATTCCGGTGATATTAATTTCGATATTGAAGAACTTGAGAAAATAGCACAAATTACAAAAAAAATCGAGGAAGATGCTATTAAACGTTTTTGCGCAAAAAATCCTAAGTATGCACAATTTTTAACAAATGAAAATTCAAAACTTTTAAATAAACTTGAAAATACAAGTCAAAGCGGACTTGAAGGAAATTTAAAAAATACAAGATTTTATAGCGCAAAAGACATAAATAATATGTCAACTGATGAATTTTTAAAACACAAAGATGAAATTGATACTCAAATATTAAACCTCATTAAAAACAGCTAGTAAACTCATGCCCCAAGCAGCTTGCAAGCTGTTTTGGGGCTTTTTTTAATTCAAATGTTAATCTTTGGCAAACCAATACCGGCGGAAAAAAAAGGGGTCGAAACCCCATTCGCATACTAGCCGAAGCATTAACAACACAATTATTGTACATAATTAAGCTACAAAAATCAATGACTTTATTAAGAAATATTAAAAATGAATAAAGAAAATATTAATATTAATCAAAAAAAATTTCTCGAAAATTATGCCAAAACACTAGACCCTGAGCAAAGCGCACAGCTTGCCGGATATAAAACTAAAACTTCTGTTACAAATGTAAAAAAAATCCTTGATGACCCTGAAAAGATAAAACAATTAAATAAGATAATAAGGCACAACGCAAAAAAACTTCAAATCACAAAAGCTTTTATAGTCCAAAAATACTTAAAAATTATTGAATATGCTTTTTTTGAAGATGAAAACGGCTTGAAAGAGCCTCAACTCGGGCTAAGAGCACTTGACGGGCTTTGCAAACAATTGGGCGAAAATAGATACGAGGAATTAAAAACTAAAAAAACAATATTTGAAAATATAGAAGGGTTAGACCCGAATAAAATTTAAGAAAGGCAAAATATGAATATTAATAATTTTGAACCGATAAAATTGAATGAGCTTGAAACAGAAGAAATTAAAAATAAAATCTGTTTAAAATTTGACAAACTGAATGAAGAAAGAAGAAATCAACTCTCCCACATAAAAAATATAAGAAATTCTATTTTTGGCACATATTCTCACAACGATACCGGTACAAAAAAAATAAATCTCCCTGATGCTTGGGAACAAGCATCTACACTTAAAGCACATCTTTTAGAAGCTATACCCTCTTATCCGGAAGGACTTTTTGACGTTTGCGAGGCAGATAATTCAAATACACAACGTGCAAATAAGCACAAATTGTTTTTATGCAATGCTCTTGAAAAAATGAAATTTCCGGACAAATTAGAAAAAATAATTGATCAACTGATTGAAACCGGCGAAGTAACTTTATTTGTGGGATGGGAAACCAGATGGCGCAAAAGAAGAATTGCAACAACACTTTACGAAAAAATTCAAAATCCGCTGCTTGAAACCTTTAAAACCGTAAAAGAAAAAACTTATGAAGGCGCATCACTTAAAATAATACCCTCGTACGATTTTGTATTTGATACTCAAAGAGCACAAAATTGGGATAGTTGCCCTAAGATTCATCGCAGTTGGATGGAAATTAACGAAATTCTTGAAAATAAAGAAAATTTTACAATTTCAAAACAAGCGGCAGATGAACTCGGAGTTATGCTTGAACGCTCAAAAAAAGATAAAGATACAACAGGTTTTTCCGACGGTTTAGTTGAGGTTTTAAAATTCTTCGGAAACATAAGACTAGACTCGGGGAAAATTTTAAAAAATCGCATGATAGTTGTAGCAGGCAGACTTGCTGTAGTGCAAAACGAAGCCAATCCATACGTCAGCTGTCCTTATATTTATGCAAATATTATAGAAGACCCATGCACAAAAAGAGGTCTAAGCCCCCTTGCGCCAATTGTACCAGTATTAAATACCGCAAGCGAAATTATGCAAACTCAAATTTTAGGGCATAAGCTTGTATCAAATCCGCCTTTTTTAGCACCAAGAGGCGCTTTCCATGGTGAAATAGAAGTAAAACCGGGCAAAATAATAGAATACGACCCTTCGCTTTTACCTCAAATGCCACAACCTCTTAATTTTAGTGCAATGCTTGGCGGTTGGGAATTTATTAAATTTTTTAAAAGCCAAATTGAACGTGCAACAGGAATTTTTGACAACATGGCAGGAAGTATACAAGAAGCAGGTGAGCGTACGGCAACCGAACTAAATTACACCGCCAGCGGGCAAAATGCACGTCTTAATTGGCTTATAGACTCGATAAACAGAAAAGTTATTATGCCATTACTTGAAAAAACCGCCCTTACAAATGCAAATTTCATGATAGGCGAATCAAAAATCAGCACTGAAGTTGAAGGTAAACCCGTTACTGTTGATATTACTCCTGATATAAGGGAAGGCAGTTTTATTTACAAATATTCAGACAGAAAAACCTCAATCGCCAAAAATACAAAATTCAAAGAAATACAAAAAACAATTTCCGAGTTTTCAAAAATACCTGATATAGCTCAAAAGATAAACTGGGAAGAATGTTTTAAATATACTCTTGCAACACTTGGTGTTGAAAATACCTCAAAATTTCTTTTGGCAGAAGGACAAACCGCACAAAAAAATGCGCAAATTTCCTCTCAAACGGCAAATACACAACAAAACGTCTTGGAGGGCAAAAAAAATGAAATACAAACTCCTTAAAACTCAAAAGAAATTTCTTGAAGTTCCGCACAATCTGGAATTAGATGTATGTGTATATCAAGGCGGATTCGGCTCGGGCAAAACCTGGGCCGGCTCGCTTTTGGGGACACTGTTGTGTTTAAAATTTGCAGGCATAAACGGACTTTGCGGGGCACAAACCTACTCACTTGTACGCGATACAACACTAAATGCTTATTTTGAACACTTTGAAAATTTTGGACTGCAAGAGGGAAATGACTGGCAATTTATAAAATCACAACAAAAAATTGTCTTTAAAAATGGTTCAAATATCCTTTTCAGACATTTTGACGAACCAAACAAACTAAAATCGCTAAATCTTGGTTTTGCAGAAATTGAAGAAATGTCCGACATTCCTGAGGCAACATTTAAAATGCTTTTGGGACGTATGCGTCAGAAAAAAAGAAAAGGATGGAAAGATTTTAAATACAGAATTTTTGGACATACAAACCCGCAAAGCAAGCGCGGTTGGATATATAAAAATTTTGCAGACAATAAAAAACCAAACTACCGCCTTGTACTTGCACCATCTACGGAAAATATATATTTACCGAAAGATTTTTGCGAAAATTTAAAAAGCGCCTATGATGAAAATTACTATAAAAGAAATGTCTTGGGCGAATTTGATGAAGATAATTGCCCGCTTGTAGTACCAAATTTCGGCAACGAAAATATTCAAAAAATTAACTATCTTGACTGGTGCGACTTGCATATATCTTGCGACTTTAATGTAGACCCGATGTGCTGGATTTTAGCACATATTGATAACCACAAAGTTTATTTTTTTGATGAAATTGTGCTTGAAAATACTACAACAAGCAGGACTTGTGAAGAATTTGCGAAAAAATATCCCTATCATAAAGGCAAAATAATAATTAACGGAGATGCCTCAGGAGATAATCGCACCTGCGTAAGTGAATACACTAATTATATGCTTATTCGCAACTTTTTTGCACAAAAAATGAAAAGAAATGTTGAATTTCATTTAAGACAATTTAACCCACCAATCAAAAACAGGGTTGCCGCTTTTTGTTCTATGATAAAATCAATGGACGGACAAAGAAAAATTTTAATTGATCCAAAATGTGAAAAACTTATTTACAATTTAAATAATCTAAAGTATCGCGAAGGTGGTTCTACAATTGATATTCCCACATATTGGGCAATTAAAAACAATAAAGAATTAAAATTTCTCTCCCATCCTTTTGATGCAGCAAGCTACCTTGTAGAGTATTATTTCCCAATTGTATAGAAAGGACTAAAAATGGAAATAGACAAATACGTTGAATTTGCACCAATTTTAATAGTAATTATTCTTTTTGCCGCACAAACAAGAATATTTATAACACCTGAAGCACTTGAGAAAAAACACAGAGAAATAATGAATGAATGCCAAGGGCGTTTTGCCTCAATTATTTACATTAAAGAACTGAAAAACCAATGGGGAGAAATAAAAGAAAAAATCGACAAAATTTATGACTATTTTCTGCAAACTCATGGAGATTAATAACAAAAAAGCCCTGAAAATCAGGGCTTTTAAATTTTATTTTCAAACTACAGAATGTTTGATGTAATTGTAAAGTGAACACGACAGTTTGAAGCACCTTCGGGCTTATCGCCAATCGGAATACCTATATAAATGTTACCCGATAGGTATCTTGTAAGTCTGACAATAAGACCGCCGCCAACACTCATTACATAACTTGGTCCGTATGTATCTGTGCCGACATTACCAAACCAACCTGCATCATAGAATGCTGCCCATTGAATACTGTCATCAATGAATTGAAGTTTTTCAGGCAATATTCTGTTTAAGAAAGGTATGTGCGACCTGAATTCCAATGATGCTGTTACACCGTAATCGCTTAACAAGAAACCTTCTTCATAACCGCGAACTGATGAAATACCGCCAAATTGCATTTTTTCGGAAGGATATAAGCCATGGCTTGCCCACTGACCGCCTGCTTGAATAATAGCCATCGACCTCATTGGTAAAATTTGCAACCTTGCAAGATTTGCATTAACTTTTACAAACTTATTTGTAGGCAACCAATCATAATGAAAATCATCATATTCATCAGATGCATCCATCATTGGCAAACCGACACTTGCACCAACGTTTCCAAACCATTTACCGTAGAAATCATCCTTAATGTTTGTAAAATTTAACCTTAATGCACGTGTTTTATATTCGTTTAATACAATTTTTTGTTCTCCAAAAGTTGTTTTAGTATTTCTTACATCTAATGAAATATCTCCATACAACTTATAGTTTTCAGTTTTTACCAATCTTCTTGAAAGACCTGCGAAGAAATTGTGAGAACTACCTTTAATATCAAAGTCTTTCCATTGTTCGCCCATTGTTAAACCGCTATAGCTGTACCCTAAGTTCAATTTAGTTTCATGACGACCTATAGGTACCGAATAGAAAATACCTTGACTGACTGAACGTCTTGCAAGTGCAGTTGTTGATAACAACTTATCACCCCAACCCGTAAGGTTATACATACCTGCAAAGAATACCGCACGATTTAAGCCTATTGCATCGCGACCTTGGTTATCAAAACGAAAGTCAAAGTCAATAGGAAATCTATCTTTCATTTGCAATGTTAAATCCGTATATTGTGCGGATTCTTCATTATCTTGCATTGAAACTTGACCCTTCATATAACCTGAAGCGTTCATTTCCCTCAGTGTTTCTTGAATATCGCGAACATTCAAAACTTTTTCGGTTTCAATATTTTTATCTTTCAAGTAAGTTGCGCGAACAAATTTATCTCTTGCCCACTTATTACCTTCAATTTCAACTTTACCGTATTTACCTTCCATAACAACTATTTCTACATTACCATCTTGGACCTTTTGAGGAGGAAGGTATGCAATAGTTGAAATATAACCGTTTTGTTGATAATACTCTGTTACCATATTTGCCATTGTAATAAGGTCATTAATAGTAACTTCGCTGCCAATTCTCTCACAAATTATATCCATTAACTGTTCTTCGGTAAAACAAGTATTACCGGTAAACTTTATGGAATTTAGTTTGAAACTTACTTCTTTATTAGGGAGTTTATCAACCTGCTCCCTCATTTTTTTGTCCATTTCAATAACTTCACGACCGCGTTCGTGTTCTTCCATATTTTCGCGGGTTCTTCTTTCGTATTCTTTTAATTGAATTAAGTTAGTCTGGTCTACAACACCGGGGTCAAAACTTCCGCCAATGGGGTTACCTTCCATAGGAATGGAAGGAACACAAAAAGCTGTAGTACCGGACAACAAAAAACACAATATTAAAGACAATACATCCGACTTTTTAAATTTAAAACTGCGCATTTAAATTCCTTTTCATACTTATTTAGATAATAATAAGTTGTCTTATTACATTTCAATAATAATATATAATGGCGATGTCAACAATAAATCATATTAATGATTTATTTTATGGGATATTTTCAACATATTTTAAAAACATTCCTTTTTCAACATGGTTATTAAAATATGTAAATAAAAATATTTGCGGAGATTTTTTTAAATAAATTTATTGTACAATAATTAAATACTTATAATGACTGTCGAAAAGGGAAGGTAAAGTTTTGTAAATTATTGTTAATTTTATTAACATATTTCATTGTTAATGCAATTTTTATTATTTACAAGTTTTTATATAAGTAATCGGAATTTATATAAGAAGTATATATTTTTTAGAAGAAAGGAAACATAATGAAACTTAATCACAAGAAATTAACTACAGCGTTGGTTTTACTCAGTTTTTTAAGTTACATGCCCCTATCAAGCACTATGGCTTTTGCTCTTGATGCAGGTACATTGCCTGATTTAAATAGTTCTATTAACGGCACTGTTACACCAAACGGCGATAACAGATTAGATGTCGTTGTTCAAGGTGGTGCAGGCGCAGTAGGACAATTTGATTGGAACCATTTTAATGTTGGCTCAAACGCACAAGTTAATTTTGGTTTTACTAATAACTCACAAACATCACTAAACCGAGTACTTGCTTCAGGTGGTTTATCACAAATCTACGGTAAATTAACAAACTCTTGTGCAGGTGCTGACTGCTCAAGCTATATGGGCACAGGTAAGGTTATTCTTATTAACCCCAATGGCATTATGTTCGGTTCAGGTTCTCAAGTTGACTTAAACTCTTTTACGGCAACAACTTTTGACCTTAAAGGTGCCAAAAACTTAGAAGGTATGACAGATGCTGAACTTCAAGCATATCAAAATAAAATCAATGTTCAAGGCGTAGATAAAAACGGAAACGTTATTTTATCCGACATGGTTTCAAACGCTAAATTCATCAGAAATGGCGTTTTAACAACAAAAGATGGCGCAGAAGTTAAACTGGAAGGAACAAATTTCAATATTGATAAATCTTTAGGCATAGCAGCAGACAATGTTGCAGTTTATAAAGATTCTTTAATTAAAACAAGTATCGAACCAAACTATGGCGGAAATCAAGACCCCTCAAATCACTGGCAAACATTCTCTAATGTAAAAATTGTTACAGGCGACGGTGTTAATTTTAACTATGAATTAAACGGCAATATTAAAGGTTACCAAGCAGTTAAAAATAGCAATTCAAATATTCAAAACAATATAGCAATTGCTGATTCCACAATTAACTCAGGTAAAATTGACATAGTAAACGCAGGTGCTAAAGACGGTTCTGATGTCAAGATTAAAAACTCAGTAATTAAAGGTTACAAACTTATCAAAGGCGATATGGGCGACATCAAAATCATCGGTCAAAACGATGTTAATGTAGATAATTCAACCATTAAAACAGAAAACACATACAGGATTCAAAATCCTGAAATCAATACAAATGCTCAAAACGGCGGCAGAGTTTTAATCAGCGCAGGCAAAAACGTTAACTTAACAAATGATACAAAAATTTCAACCGCACACTCAAGCAAAGACTACAGTGCTACCGTATCAAAAGGTTCTAATGCAGGCGATGTTACAATCAATGCACAAAACAACGATGTAAATATTGAAAATTCAAAAATCAGTGCTAAAGGTAACTTAACAGTTAACGCTAACAACGGTTCAATTAAAGCTACAAACTCTACACTCAGAGCAAGAAACTATGACAAAGAAGATGCCACTCCGGCAAACTTTATCAAAAAATTAGCTTTAAATGCTAAAGACGCTATAACTTTAGATAATACATATACAGAATCAACAGATGATACAACCCTTAAAACAGACAATATTGATGTTAAAAACGGTTCTACAATGCACTCAAATAAAAACATTAATATGTATGGTAAAAACACAACTATTGCAGATTCTGTAGTTCAATACAACGGTTTAAATTTCGTTGAAGATGAAAACGTACTTAACAACGTAACTATCTCAGGCGCAACAGGTTTCAACAGTTTCTCAAACGACCTTAAATTAACTACAAACGGCAACTTGACAATAGACAACAACAGCTTGTTAAGAAAAGGTTTCAGTGCTAAAGCTAACGAAGATACTCTTGAAATGGATGTAACTGTTACTGAAGTAGGAAATCATGACTCAATCGCTCTTGAATCCACAAAAGGTAAGGTAACAATCAAAAATAACTCTGACATAGCAACAAACAAAGGCGACATCACAGTTAAAGCACTTGATAGTACAAATGGCGAAGTATTCGTTCAAAATTCAAAACTTGCAGCAGCAGCTAATGTAGACATTAAACAAGCATTAACTCATAAAGCAGGTACACACATCACAAAAGATTCAACTTTAAGCGGTAAAAATATTAAACTTACAACCACAAACTCAGATGCTGACATTAATGCAGACCTTGCAGATTTTGCAAACCTTAACTACAGCGAACGTTTAGTTCTTAATGCAGGCAGAGATAACAATATCACAGGCACAGGTAACTTAAATGCTACAAGAGTTGACTTTAATGCAGCAGGTAATAACAATCTAAATATCACAGGCAACATTGCGACAGATAACACTACATTCAATGGTAATGTAAACAACATAACAGCTACAGGCAATGTAACTCTTAAAAATACAGAGCTTAAAGCTAAAAACTCAACAACACCTCAAAATACAAAAACAATTGTCAATGCAGGCGGCAACTTTACAACAGATGAAACAATCTTAAAAGTAAACGGTACAAAATTAATTGCAAATGCCGATAAAGATACAAACATCGTAGTAAGCGGTGCCAACAATAAACAAGCAGGTATTGAAATCAACGCTAAATACAACAGTGATGAACTTTCAAACAAAACAGTAACAGTTAACGCAGCTGATAATCAATTGGCAATCTCTAAAATCAAAGCAGGCAATTTGAACCTTGATAAAAATGACTCATTCTTGGCAGCACTTACTGACTTAACAACTTCTGATATAGAAGGTGTTGAAGCTGACACAACAGGCAGAGCATACATCGAAGTTGCTAATTGGGGACAATTCAACTTAGACCCTATGGCAGACTATGAAACTCAATTCAAACAACCTGAATCATTCACATACACAGACCACTTCGTAGAAGGTACTCATCAACCTCAAGCAGGTGCAGCAATAGACACTTACAAAAAACACTTCATTGAATTCAATAACAATACAATGGAAAAATTCCTCCTTGTTTACGAAAAACCTGTTGAAGCTTGCGACCCTGAACCTCCTGTTCCAACACCTGATGATGGTTTCAGCACAGACTTAACAGACAGCTTAATCAACCAATTACGTATACCTCGTCAATTAGAACCAACTTCAAGAATAGCACCAATCGCTAACAACACAACAGATCCTACAACAGGCATAGTAAACGCAGCTGCAAGAATCGAAGTTGATGACAACGCAACAGCAACAAAACAAAACCAAGACGAATTTGAAATATAATTCATAAACAATATAAAAAACATCCTCTCTAAAAAAGAGGATGTTTTTTATGTATTAAAAAATCTCATACAAATGATAGTATTTATTTTAAAAATTATTTGATATATAATACAGTCAATGGAAAAAAGACTATTAATACCCCTAATTTGTACATCTTTTATCTTGCAACTTAGCGCAAATGCTCAAGTAGCGACTACTTGTATGCCAAAAAGCGGCTTTGGGGCGCAGAAAATATATTCTCTGGAACAACAATTGCGCCAAAATGAAGACCCTGAAACAATTAGAAAATATGTAAATACACAAAAAAGACGTTCTACATTTTTTAGAATATTTAAAAAAGACAACATAGAAGCTTGCGACAATTTACGCAGCGCGCTTTATTTTTTAAGAAAAAATAAAAACTCTGATGAATACAAAAAAACTCTGGAGAAATTAAATAATTTAATTGAAAAATCAGGTTTTCAAAATGATGATTCAAACAGATTTGAAATTGCAAAAAATCTTTTTTTGGAAGGAAACTACTATGCAAGTGCCTATGAATTTGAAGAGCTTGCGGATAAAAACTACGAAAGTGCAATTTGTTATGAATATCTGGGTGATATAGAACAAAAAATAAACAAAGACAAAACTTGTGCCTTGCCTTTTTATAAAAAATCTATAGAAATAAATCCGAATAATGCTTCAGCACTGTTTAAGACAGCAACGATTTTAAATGAAATAAATAAAATTGATCTTGCACTTGAATACTATACAAGGGCAATAAATTTAACAGATGACCCCGAAATTTTAAAACAAGGCATAAGTGTATTTACAAGGGCAGTAAGAAGAAAGCCCAAAAATGCAAATTTATATGAAATTCTGGGTACAACATACGAAAAAACAGGCGATTATAAAAAAACTTACGAACTCTATCAAAGAGCAATTTATTTAAATCCAAAAGATATATTTTTAAAATATCGTCTTGGCGGACTGCTTTACGAAACAAAACAATATCCCCAAGCAACAAGAGTATATGATAATATTTTAAGAGATAACCTTTATGAATCGCAAATCCGAGCAGGCAAAGCCAAAAGCTTACTTGCGCTCGGACAAACAAATGCAGCTCTCAAGGAATACCAAATTATTTTGGCAATTTATCCTGATTCAAAACAAGCTAAATATGGTATTTATGAAATTTTTAAAGATAAAAAAAATCCCGACTATATCATAGATAATTTTTACCCGCTCAATGATAATTTCAAGCCTACAAGCGAATTTTATGCAGAATTTGCAGAACTTATAACAAGTCTTGAAGGTAATAATAAAGATGCTATTTATCTTTTTGAAAAAGCTATTGAAAAAAATCCCAAAAATGCAAATGCATATTTGAAATTATATGAAATATATGAACTAAAAGGTGAAGACAGTCTTGCTTTTGAAACTATTAAAAAAGCGCACAAAGAATTGCCCAAAAATGAGGAAATAAGTAAAGTTTTTTTTTATCTCAACAAAAATACGGACACAAAAAAAGATGAATTAGCCTTAAGCTACTTGAAAAAAAATGAATGGGCAAAAGCAATAAAAATATACAAACAAATTGAACCCAAAACAAGTCAAATTTATGTTGCAATTGCAAATTGCTATAAATATTTAAAAAACTACCCAAAAGCTGTTGAAAATTACAAAAAAGCAATATCCTTGGATGACAAGCAATCAGATACTTATTATGCGCTTGCGCTCACTTATCTTGAACAAAAAAGTCCAAAACTGGCACAAAGCATGCTTTTAAAAGCAATTGAAATTGACCCTAAAAACGTAAAAGCAATAAAACTTTCAAATTATTTAAGGGGGCAGGTTGTAACAGACCTTTTAAATGAAGCATATAACTATTACGATAAAAAACAATATGAAAAAGCAATTGACATAGCAAACGAGGCTGCCAAACGTTATCCGCAAGATGCCCAAGTATATTATTACAGAGGTATCATCCTTGAGGCAATGCAAATGTATCCGCAAGCAATAAAAGACTATAAAATGGCAGTAAAATTAAATCGTGCCTTTAGTTTGGGATATTATTCAATGGCAAAAGCTTATGAAAAAATAAATGCAGGTCGTGATGCATTGGAAGCCTATGAAAAATATCTTTCAGGAAATCCAAAAGAGGAAGAACTGATAAAAGAAGCCGAGAAAAAAGTTATCGAATTGGGCGAAAAATATTATTAAAGGAAAGTTATGAAAAAGACAGTTATTATAATTCCCGCAAGGTACTCCTCCACCAGACTATGTGGAAAACTTCTTATGGAAGTAGACAACAAACCTATTATTCAGTGGGTTTTTGAAGCTGCAAAGAAATCTAAATTGGCAGATGAAGTTATAATTGCAACTGATTCTGAATTAATTTTAAACAAAGCAAAAGAATTTGGCGCAAATGCTGAAATGACATCAACAGAACACAAATCAGGCTCGGATAGAATTTGCGAAGTAGCAAAACGACACTGTGAATATGATTATATTTTAAACATGCAGGGAGATGAACCGCAAATAACTCCCGAAGTAATTGATTTAGCTATCTCTACACTAATAAACGGCGATTGTGATATCTCTACGCTTGCAAGACAAATAACTGATGTTGAACAAATACAAGACCCTAATTGTGTAAAATGTGTATTTGATAATAATTACAATGCCCTTTATTTTTCACGTTGTCCCATACCTTATGAAAGAAATAAAGGTGAAGCTAAATATTATGCTCATATAGGTATTTACGGCTACAAAAGAAATTCTTTGTTAAAAATGACATCTTTAGCTCAATCAGACCTTGAAAAAGCAGAAAGCTTAGAGCAACTTCGTGCACTTAAAAATGGCATGAAAATAAAAGTTGCACTTACAAACTTAAATCCCATCGGGATAGACACCCAACAGGATTTAGATAAATTTATTAATATTCAAAAAAGCAAAAATTAATTACCGCTTGAGCTGCTTTCACATTTGCCTGTGCTTGCATTCCAGCTATAGCCTGTTCCAAGTCCTTCGCAATAAGTTTTTGCAGCATTTTCAGTTGAAGTTTTTACATCATCACCGACACCTTCAACTGCAGTGTTAACTTTTTGTCCCAAAAACTGTAGCGCAGTAATTGCAATAACCGTAACAAGTGCTAATATTAAAGCATATTCAACTAAACTTTGCGCTTTGCTTTTTTTAACAAATTTCATTAAGACTTCCCTTTTTTTATAATTTATATTATGTATTTTACCATACTTTTTCGGTATGTAAATAAGTTTACATATAGCGAATACCTGATGCATCCAATCTTTTAAATGCTTCTAAAAGACGTTCTGCAGGTTGAACAATAGACACCCGGAAATGGTCATCACTGTATTGCCCAAAAGCAATACCCGGAGTGAACATAACTCCTGTTTTAAATAAAACTTCTTTACAAAATTCCTTAGAATGCCTGCCTTCAGGTACCTTTAACCAAAAGTACATTGTAGCGGAACTTCTTTTCATGTGCCAACCTAATTTATTGAAGCCCTGTGCAACAATCTCGCGGCGTGAATTATACTTATCCATTATCTCCTGAACATATTTATAATCCATCTCCAGCGCTGCAATACAAGCATCTTGAACAATTGAAGATGTGCCATAATCAATATTTGATTTCATAGCATATAAAACATCTATGAATTCTTTGTTGCCAACAGCAAAACCTGCTCTCCAACCGGCCATATTAAATGTTTTAGAAAAAGAATGAAATTCAACTGCAATATCTTTTGCACCTTCTATATTAAAAATACTTAAAGGACGATAATTGTCATAACAAACCTCACCATAAGCCATATCGGAAACAAGCAAAATGTTATATTTTTTACAATAAGCAACAATTTTTTCTAAAAATTCCCTTGGTGCCGTTGCGCCCGTAGGATTGTTCGGATAATTAATAAAAAACATTTTTGCCTTACGTGCAATATCTTCAGGAATTGAATCTAAATCAGGCAAATAGTCATTTTCATCTGTCAGAGGAACATGATAAACCTGAGCCCCTGCAACCCAACTACCCCTTGATAATACAGGGTAATAAGGGTCAGGTACAATATTTATGTCGCCAGGGTCCGAATATGCAAGAGCAATATTTGCCAATCCTTCCTTTTCACCTATTAACGTTTGGACCTCTTGTATAGGATCGACATCAACGTTATATCTTCTTTTCATCCAACTTGCAATTGCACGACGAAAATCATCCTTACCGCGAAAACTCGGATATCCATGACTTTCAGGCATTTGAATAGACTTTAATGCAGCTTCCACAACAGGCCTTGGCGTTGCACCGTCAGGATTACCTATGCCTAAATCAATCAAATCAATACCTTGCGCCCTTGCCTCATCCTTCCATTCGTTTAATTCGGCAAATATATACTTTGGAATTTCTAAAATTCTTTTTGCAGGTTTAATTTTATATGCAGTTTCCATTTTATTCTCCTTAAATTCATATTTTATCATCAATTACCTTAAAATCACTCAACCGTATTAAGTATCTCGCCCGCTCGCGCTGATATATCATAATGCTCACAGACGAGCTTTCTCGCTCGGGCTCGTATTTGATTTCTTTCATTTTTACAAGACAAATAATGACTGATTTTATTTATTAAATCTTCTTCATTCTCAAACTGAACAACAATACTTTCCAGCCCTAAAGATTTTATATCGCTTCTTTTGTCACACAATAAAAAACCTTTAGAGGCAAGTACCTCAAAGGTTCTGTAATTAAGTGAATTATCCCCTTGCAAATTTATATTCAAATTAATTTTTGACGAATTGTAAATTTTTGAAAGTTCTTCCTGACTCTGCACAAAACCGCAATAACAATTTTTATAAGTTTCAATTTCACTTTCGTTTAAAAAACGCTTCATTCCATCAATACTGTTTTCAAAATGTTTTTGGTAAGAAAAAATTTTAAGTTTATTTGGAAAATTTTTAATAATAACACTTATAATTTTTTGCCTCTTATCACCTAAAGGACGTCCTAAAAAAGTGATATCATATTTTTCTTCAAGATTATAGTCTTTGTATATATCACACTCAACGCAAATTGGAAAATAAAAAGATTTCAGGTCTTTAAAATCGTTAAGAAATTTTTTATCCCAAAAAACAAGTTTAATGTTATTTTTATACTGTCGGCAAAATTCATAAAACTTTTCTTTTAAATAAAATTGTCCGCTATGAGCGTAATTTAAGGATGGATTATCGGCAAAATAATGAATTAAACTAGCTTTTGGATTTATTGAAAGTATTTTTTTAGTAATTGAAAAAGCACTTTCATTTACCATATAACCGTAATCATAAGAAAGAACATAATCAAAATATTTAGGCGCATTCAACTCTCTTACATCAACAAAAGAAACATCATGTCCTAAGGCTTCAAAACCGGTTTTAAAGCCTTTCATGATGAGTTCTCCTGCTATACTTATCGGTGATATGATTAAAATTTTTGACAATTTATCCCTCTTTATATAAAAAAATTGAGCCTCTGATTGAGGCTCAATAAAGTGTTCTTTTCGATTTTATTCGTTAGCTTCACTTGCCTCAACTTGAGCTTCATCTGCTGCCGCAGCATCAGCCGCTGCCGCTGCCGCTTCAGCTTCAGCTGCTTTTTGAGCTTCAAGTTTGGCTTGAGCTTTTTTAGATAATTTCACTGTTTCTTTTTTGTTATAAATTAATTTACCTTCTTCATCACAATTTTTCATAAGGTAAGTAACAGTAGCCGTAGGCTGTGCACCTTTTTTAACCCATTCTTGTGCTGAAGCAAGATTTAATTTCATTTCTTTTGTCTTAGGGTTATAGTGACCCAATTCTTCAATAGGCGCACCTTCTCTCTTGCAACGACCGTCAATAACAACGATACGATATGTAGGATTCTTTTTATAACCTAATCTTTTAAGTCTAATCTTAACCACTTCTTTTAATTATCTCCTTAGTCATTAATCAATTATAGAATAATCAAAACACAAGCATAATTTATTTGCAAGCAAATTTCATAAAAATACTTGACATTTTAAAAAAAATTTATCTAAAATGTCTGTTCTTTGGCATTTTACCGTAGAGTGCCGATTTTCCACCCTTTTTAAACGTATTCTTTAAGGCGCCAAAGCCCTGCATCATCTTCCTCATCTGCTCAAATTGAGAAACAAAGGCATTTAATTCATTTAATTCCATGCCCGCACCGCGAGCTATCCTTTTTTTTCTGGAAGCATTTAATAAATCAGGGTTTTTGCGTTCCTCCGGCGTCATTGAAGATATAAAAACTTCCATTTTTTTAAATTGCTTTTCTCCCTCATGGGAAATTTTTTGCCTGTCATCCTTGTTTAACCCCGGTATCGGCAACATGCCCAAAATCCCCTCGAAAGACCCAAGCATTTTAATTTGTTTTTGAATTTTTAGAAAATCCTCAAAACTAAACTGAGCCTTTAAAAACTTTTCTTCAAGTTTTTTTGCTTCTTCAACATTAATATTTTGTTGAGCCTTTTCAACAAGAGAAACAATATCCCCCATGCCCAAAATGCGCGATGCCATTCTATCGGGGTAAAATTCTTCCAAAGGTTCAATTTTTTCACCCATACCCACGAGTTTTATGGGTTTTTGTGTTGAATATACGACACTTAAGGCACAACCGCCTTTTGTATCGCCGTCAAGCTTAGTTAAAATAATACCCGTAATTCCCAATTGTTCATCAAAGTTTTTGGCTACATCAATTGCCTCTTGCCCTGTCATAGAGTCAATTACGAGTAATTTTTCATTAAGCGGATACATTCTGTCTATAAGCAAAAGCTCTGCCATCATTGATGTATCAATCTGCAAGCGACCTGCCGTATCAAGAATTAAGACGGTATTTTGGTTTTCTTTTGCATATTTTATTGCTTCATCGACAATTTTTCTTACGTCTTTTTCATTTTCCAAAGAAAAGAAATCAAGGTTATTTTCACAACATAAAGTTTTTAACTGCAGAATTGCGGCGGGTCTATATACATCAGCTGCCACAAGCAATGGTTTTTTGCCTTCTTTTTTAAATTTTAAACCAAGCTTTGCACTGCTTGTGGTTTTACCTGAACCTTGCAAACCAAGCATCATAATAAAAGACGGGTTTGTATCAAGATTAAGGGGTTTTTTCTCTTTACCCAAAAGCTCGACAAGCTCATCATTAACTATCTTTATAAGCATTTGAGAGGGGTTGACACTTTTTATAACCTCTTGTCCCGAGGCTTTATCTTTAATATTTGAAATAAAAGACTTCACAACACTAAGCGAAACATCAGCACCTAAAAGAGCGCGGCGAATTTCACGCAGGGCATCTTGCATATTTTCTTCACTTAATTGCGCATTGCCCGCAGTTTTTTTAATTATTTCCTGTAATCTTTCCGAAAGTGAATCAAACATATAAAAAATTTTACTATAAAAATTATTTTAGTAAAATTTAACCCTGATGAGTAGCTAATTTACTATCTGCCATCTTTTGAACAGCGCCTTCTTTGGCAACATTTTTCTTAGGTAAAATTCCCGAGAATAAATTTGAAAAAAGCATTACCAAAATACCGACACCTGCAGCAGTACCCATGATTTTTGCACTTTGCGATTTTTTTGCAGCTTTCTTGGCTATTGCAACAATATCATCTTTCGCACGTTCTTTCTTTGCAAGTTTAAAAAATCTTTCCAATTCATTTTTTGCCTTTTCCAAAAACGGTTTTTTAATTTCTTGTATTTGATTTTTTATACTCTCAAATTGTTCTTTTGTAATTTCTTTTTGCAAAGCCTGAGCATTTAAATCTTTTATTTTATCAAAAGCAGTTTTATCATTTTTGACAAAGTGGTCAACAATTTTTTGTGCAATCTGCTCATGGGTAACAGGTGCGGCTAATGAAACAACTCTGCCTGTTGCAAGACCTATTGCACCCCCAACCAGAGCATTTTTACCCTGATTAATTAAGGTATCTTGAATGGCTGCACCTACGGAACTTTTGCCTTGTTGAACACTATTTACGGACATAATAACCCTTCATCTTTACTTTCATACATTCTTAAAAACCTAAAAGCTTATATTGTTGCTATAATGAGTTGATTAAATTTAAAATTTCTTTAAATTTGTAACAATCTTTAATGATATAAATATTAAGTTCGGGCAAACTTTTCTTAATATCCGTAATTTTGATACCGTCTAAAAACTCATCAGTACCTTCTCTTAGCATAACAGAAGGTATAATTGCATTTTGTACGTTATTTGCCTTTATTGCTTCAAGTAAATCTGTTCCTGTGATAAGTCCGGTGACATTAATTTTTTCACCAAAAAATTTATTCTTGACATCAATAACTTCAAAATCAAGACCTTTAACATCTATTTTATTTTTAAATTCATTAAATATTAAAGCCGCGCTTGAACCTGTCAAAAGCGATAATCTGCAAGGATTTCTAAGTGTTTTTTTCAATTTTTTTTTGCACTTATCAAAATCATCTTTTAACAATCTTATTGCACCGACTCCATCCTCAATTTGAGCAAAATTACCATAATATTTTTTGTTCGGAATTTCACATCCTGCAATCAAGAAAAATTCATCAGATGCCATTGCAATATTTTTTTTCATCTCTGAATTAAAATTCTCAACAGCTTCAATTACAAAATCCGCAATTTTCTTATCGGTCATTTTCAAATTTTCTTTGCGAAATTTTGAAACCCCTACAGGCACAATGGCAAGAGAGTTTAGAATTTTCTTATACTTTTTCAAATCATTTAAAGTCCTTAAAAGTTCCTCACTGTCATTATAAGAAGGGCATAAAACTATTTGTCCATGAATTTTAATGTCATTTTTTTTCAAACGGTCTAAATCGTCCATAATCCTTGCAGCATTAGGATTATTAAGCATTTTTACCCTTAAATCAGGATTTGTCGTATGAATTGAAACAAACAAAGGTGAAGGATGAAAATTTTCAAGCCTTTGCCAATCTGCCTCTTTCATATTTGTTAATGTAATATATGTTCCTTGCAAATATGAAAGTCGCCAATCATCATCTTTTATGTAAAGACTTTTTCTCAAACCTTTGGGCTGTTGGTCAACAAAACAGAATATACATTTGTTACAGCAAGGTTTAACCCTATCAAAAACAGCACTTTCAAAACTTATACCTAAATCATCATCGAAATCTTTTTCAATTTCAAAAATTTCTTCTTCGCCGTTTTTATGTCTAATATGTAAAATAACTTCTTCATCTTTTATAAGAAAGCTGTAATCAATAATATCTCTGGGAACGGAATTATTGATTGAAATAATTTCATCATTCGCGCAAAGTCCTAATTCATCAGCTATGGAATTTTTTTCAACTTGAGAAATAATTATTTTCATAGCATTTCTAAGATTTTCTCTGTTTCATCAACTTTTGTCAAAGAAATTTTCTTTTGTTCGTCACTTAAAATTAAATAAGGACTGTTGAGTGCTTCAAGGGTGCGCCCCTTGTATAAAATTAAATGATTCTTTATATTTTTAATAAGCTCGGCTTTCTCCTTTTCTTCAAGAATATCCGCACAAAAAAGAGCAATCCTTGCGTTATTTAATATGTGCGCCGGATGATTTACCTCTAAATCCAAAGACAAAAGCAAATTTTTTAAATGTTTTCTGCCAACAGGCGTAATAGAGCACATTTTAGATGCCATGCCTCCTTGCGACATTTTATCTTGAACATCTATACAACCTGCTTTTATAAGCTTTTTAACCGCAGGATTAATTGTGCCCAAGCTGGGTTTTAAAAATGCAAAAAACATTTCTTGCATAATTTTTGAAATTTTGTAAATTGACGCATCGTAGCGGCAAAGTATGTATAATATAACAATCTCACTCATAATAAATTAATATTAACATAAATATTGTTGTTATTAAATTTATTTAATTTATAATTTAACTAGTTGAAAATACAGGGATAAAATTTTGTTAAATACTCTTGAAAAAAATGAGATAAAAAACATTGTTGAACAAACAAAATTGCAACATATTGCAATAATTATGGACGGTAATCGCCGTTGGGCAAAAAACAATATGCTACCCTCTGCCATGGGGCATAAAAAAGGAGTTGAAGCACTTAAAAAAACTTTAAAAGCTGCACATAAGTTTGGTGTTAAATACTTAACTCTTTATGCCTTTTCAACAGAAAACTGGAACAGAAAACAGGAAGAAGTTGATTTTTTAATGGGGCTGTTAGCAAATACAATTAAAACACAGCTGGAAGAATTAAACCAAAATAATGTTAAATTACGCTTTATAGGATATTTAAAAGCACTTAACCCGACTTTACAGGAAATTTTAGCACAAGCGGTTAAAACAACAGAAAATAACACAGGTGTAAATTTACAAATTGCCATTAATTACGGTGCAAGAAACGAAATTACAAATGCCATAAAAGAAATGATGTATCAAGGGGTAAAACCCGAGGACATTAATGAAGAACTTGTTTCAAAATTTTTATACACAAGTTCAATTCCTGACCCTGATTTACTTATAAGAACAGGCGGCGAGATGAGAATAAGTAACTACTTACTATGGCAAATAGCATATTCGGAACTATATATAACAAAAACATACTGGCCCGAATTTGATGAAGATGCACTTAAAAACTCAATTCTTGAATTTGCAAAAAGACAACGTCGTTGGGGCGGATAATTATGTTTAAAATAGTACTTGCAACATCGAATAAGCACAAAGTCGAAGAAATGAACAGTGTTTCTGTGCAGTTTGGAATATGTTTTGTAATGCCTGATGAAGGATTTAACCCGATTGAAGACGGTTCAACTTTTGAAGAAAATTCTTACGCAAAAGCACTTGCTGCAGCACAATGCGAAAAAAGCGGAAGAAATTATTTTATGGCAGATGATTCAGGCTTGTGTGTCGATTTTTTAAACGGTGTACCGGGACTAAAAAGTGCAAGATACGCACCCACTGCTCAACAAAGAATAGATAAACTGCTAAACGCACTAAAAGATGCAAATGAAAATGAAAGAAATGCTAAATTTATTTGCTCGCTTGTGCTAATTGATAAAACAGGAAGTGTATTAAATAAAACCACAGGCATTTGCAAAGGTAAAATAGCACATAATCAATGCGGCGAAGGGGGTTTTGGTTACGACCCGATATTTATTGTTGAAAATAAAAATAAAACAATGGCAGAACTTTCGCAAGATGAAAAAGGCAAAGTTTCGCACAGAGGGCGAGCCTTGATGGACATGTTAATGTGGATTAAATGCTCAAATTTGAAATAATTTATTTTTACAAAAAATAATAGTATAATCTATAGCAAGGGTAGAATTTTAAGGTTACAAATGACAAAAACCGTAAATGCAGTTGAAAATACTCAAATATCAGAAATTAGCAGCTGCTTATTGAAAGTTTTTAATGCAATTTCCGATGATACAAAAGCACCAAAAATTGCAAAAATTGAGGAATTTCACAAAAAAGCAATTTCATTAAAAGCTTTTGACTTGGTATCTATTTCAATGTCACTTATAGGCTACATAGGTTACAGATGGTACCAAGAAAGATATTATAAAACCCTAAACATATTAAACGATGCTCATTATTTGGCAAATTCGTCAAACTCGCTGCTTGCATTGAAAATTAACTTATATCTTACAGGGCAAATAGAATTTTTAGAACAAAACTACACTCAATCTCTTGACTTAATGGATGCTGCTTTACACATAAAACTGTCTGATACTGGAAATTTAGACGAAAAAATTTTAAATGCAAAAACTCAAATCGAAAAAACAAATAAACAAAAAGCCATAACTTCCGCACCACCTACATTTATTCCCGAAAACAATCAGGAAGACCCTCTTATAGCATTGCTAAAAGTAGGTAGGACAATAGCTGTAGAAACAAACATAGACACCCTTTTAACAATTATTGCACAAGAAATCAAGCAAGCATTAAATGCCGACAGATGCACAGTATTTTTATTGGATGAAGAAAAGGGACAGCTTTGGTCAAAAGTAGCATTAGGACTTGAAATGCAAGAAATTCGTTTTGCTTCAAACTTGGGGCTTGCAGGACATGTTGCAACAACAGGGGAAACAATGAATATAAAAGATGCATATACAGATAAACGTTTTAATAAAGAAATTGATATGCAAACAGGTTACAAAACAAAAACAATCCTGTGTATGCCCATCCGAAACCTTAGTCATCAAATTGTCGGAGTTTTTCAAGTTCTTAACAAAAAAAACGGAGAATTTACGCAAAAAGATGAAGATTTGCTTATCGCAATAGGCTCATCAGCAGGAATAGCTCTTGAAAATGCCAATTTGTTTAATAAACAAAAAACGCTTATTGAAGAACAAAAGCAACTGTTTTCAAGTTTTATAGATACCCTGTCAGCCTCTATTGATGCTCGTGACAAAATTACTTCAGGTCATTCCAAACGGGTCACAATGTACGCTTCATTAATTTGTGACGAGCTCAATATGGACGAAAAAGAAAAAGAAATCATAAAACATGCATCCCTTTTACATGATATTGGCAAAATAGGAATTAAAGATTCAATTTTGCAAAAAGAAGGCAAATTAACAAGCGAAGAATACGACCATATTAAACAACATGCCAATATTACCCATGATATTTTAGGCAAAATTTATGTATCTAAACAATTTGAAAATGTTGCACAAATTGCCTCATCTCACCATGAAAGATACGACGGCAAGGGTTATTTCCTAGGTTTAAAAGGTGAAGAAATTCCTTTGGGAGGGCGAATTTTAGCAGTTTGCGATGTTTTTGATGCAATAACCTCAAAAAGACACTACCGCTCTAAAATGGAAATACAAGATGCAATAAAAATATTAATCGATGGCTCAAATTCGCATTTTGATAAAAAAATAGTAGATGTGTTTTTATTAATTACATGTGATAAAATAATTAATGTACTGACTTGTGATTCAGATATAGAAATTTCCCAAAATGACAAGCTTTTGCTTGAAAAATATAAGTTTTGCGACTTATATGCAATTTTAAACAAGCAAGAACGTGAAATTCAAGAAGAAACATTAGTGCAAATTTTTAACAAGTACTACAATGATATTTTAAATTAATGAAAAAAATAACATCAACAGTCTTATGTATTTTTATGCTATGTGGCACAAGTGTATTTGCCTCAAGTGATAATTTGCTTGAATTTGAAAAATCAAATGTACCCGTTAGTAATCTTGCGCCAAAAATTCAAAATAAAAAAGACGGCATATTTAGCCTTACAACCATAATGGACAATTTTTTAAACATTCAGGGACAAGGTGAAATTAATAATTTGGATGAATCCGAAAAACAAAGGCTTGCCTTTGTAAATGCAACAAAAAAATTTAATCAGGGCAATGTTGTTGTAGCTTATGACGAATTTGAAAACCTTTTAAACTCAATAAACAGCGACTATGCGCTTTTAGTTTTTGCAAAAAGCATGTATGAAATAGGCTTTTTTTCAATAGGTACAAAAAGTCTTGATAAAATAAAATACAAAAAATTTATTCAAGGTACAATTGACGACCTTAAAAAATGTTACTTGCCATCTTTTATACTTGATAAAAACGAAGAAATTTATCTTGCAAAAGCATACAGCGCAATTCACTATGACAACTCGGCACAAGAAATATCTTTTGAACTTAACAAAAACGAATCTTTAACCGCAAAATCGGATTATGCCAATTATATACTTGCGCAAGCGATGAATGAACAAAAACAGTATAAACAGGCATTTAATTTTATAAATAAAGCAAATTCCATAAATAACGGAAATCTATCTTATCTTAACCTTAAAATAAAAATTCTCACTTCGCTTAACAAAAACAATGAAGCATTAAAAACTATTGAAGAAATTGAAAAAAAATTGCCTAATGAACATATTTTCAAGAAAAATTTTATGATTCAAAAAGAGATAATACTTGCAAATCTTTCTAAAAACGAGCAAGATAGAAAATATCACCTCACAATGAAAACGTTTATGGAGGGTAACTATCACAAAACAATTGAAGATTGCAAAAATATATTAAGCTTTGACAAGAAAAATTATAAAATATTGACCTTGCTTGCCATGGGACAATTTTTAACAGGGGATAGGGAAAGTGCAAAAGGAAATTACCTTGCAAGTTATGAAATAAATAAAAATTATTACCTTACATTAAGTGGTCTTGGAGATGTTAAATTTATAGAATATGACTTGGATGGGGCAATAAAATATTATAAAAAAGCACTTTCACAAAATGCGCAAGACCAAACAAGCGCACTAAAATTAGCTCTTATATACAAAAATGACATAAAATATGAAAAAGATTTAAAAAACCTTGAAAAGAAACTTGCAAAAATGGACCCTGCACCATTTTTATCTTATCACTCAATTGCTGCAACAATTGCAAAAGACAATAAAAATCTAAGAAAAGAATATATTGGACGTGCAACTGCCATAAATCCATTGTATGAAAACGGTTGGGTGGCTTTTTTAAATTTTGAGTTGGAAAATAAAAACCTTGAAAGTGCAAAGAAATTTTTATACATGATATCTTTTTCAAACAGAACAAATTATATTTATTTTTACTTAAATGCACTGTATGACATTGCACAAAACAAAACAAACTCTGCAATTGTTAATTTAAGAAACTGTCTGAGCTTAAAACCCGATTTTGAAGATGCCAATAAGAAACTTATAAAGCTAATACCGTCTGAAATCAAACCTGAAACAGAAAAACAAGTCCCAAAAGATTTTATAGATCAGCCCGTGTTGTGATTTTTTTGTTCACCCCTTCGCATTTAAAAGTCCAAACGCGCACCCCTAAAGCCTCTACAAGGCTTGAATCATCCGTAAAATCATCTCTTAGGGCAAATTTTTTATGTGCTTTCATTATTAAATCATATTTAAAAGCCTGCGGAGTCTGAGCCTGAAAAACATTGTTTCTGTCTATTGTTTTTATTATCAAACCATCATTATCGATTATTTTAATTGTATCTGTTGCGAAAACTCCGCAACAAACAGCATCTTTCGTGTTTAATTCTTCTGCGACCTTTGCTATTGTTGATTTTTCAATAAATGGTCTTGCACCGTCATGAATTAACACTTTATCCTTAAACTCGCATTTTAAAAGTGCATTATATACGCTTTTTTGCCTTGTTTGCCCGAAAGGCGCAAATTTTATCTTATTTTCATCAAAAACACTGCTTGATTTAATAAAATTAAGCGTTTGAACAGTTGCAGGAATTATAATTTCATCAGATAAGTCCAAAAATTTTAAAATTGTATGTTCAATAACAGTTTTATCATCAAGTTTTACAAGGAGTTTGTTTTCCCCAAAGCGTTTAGAAACACCTCCTGCAGTAATTATTGTACTAATCAAAATGCAAGAACTCCTCTCTTTTTTCTTCGCTTATATCTTTACCGTCAATTAAAATTTTATTCTCTAAAATGGCTCTGCCTACAATTTTTAGCTCGTTATATTGTATCCTTTTATAGTCATTTTCGCTTAAAACACAAACAAGAGAATAGTCCTCACCTCCAAAGAGCACATCTTCTCTTTTTGTTCCTTTAATATGAGGAATTTTATTAAATTCCAATTCAAAACCCACTCCCGAGGATTTTGAAATCCATTCCAGAGCATTTACAAGCCCGTCGGATGAATCCATCATAGCATAAGGCTCTTTAGCAATCTTAGCAATTTTTTCCGAGCATTCAAATTGTAAAATCGGCGCCAAATGTACCTTCGTAAAACAATTTTCTTCTTTTTTATTATTCAAAAGCATTTTTAATCCTGTAGCAGATGCACCAAAATTACCACACAGTGCAAGTATATAGCCTGATTTCGCATTTTTTCTTGAAGAAATGTTTCTGCCTTTAGTGCATCCCATAATACATATTGAAATGCAAATTTTTTCTCCGCCCGTCAAATCCCCGCCTGCAATTTTTATGTTAAATTTTTGAGCACAATCATTAATCCCCTTATAAAATTCGCTTATAAATTCTTTATTTAATTTACCCCCCAAAGAAATTGTCGCATACTCAGGATTTGCACCCGAGGCTAAAATATCACTTATATTAACACTTAATGCTTTTTTACCCAAAAGATAAGGGGATATAAAATTAAAATCAAAATGCACACCTTCAATAAGCAAATCAGTGCTTACGCACAAGTTTAAATCTTTCAAATAAGCACAATCATCCCCCAGATAAGAATTATCCGAAAGAGAATTTTTTATAATTTCTAAAAATTTAAGTTCGGTATTTTCCATAAATTATTTAAGCACACCATAAAGCCCTAAAAGAGCCATTTTATAGCTATCTTTAGAAAAACCTGCAACCTGCCCTATACATTTTGGTGCAATAAAAGAATTATGCCTGAATTCTTCGCGTGAATAAATATTGCTCAAATGTACTTCAACGCTTTTTATATTGACTGAAGCAATTGCATCAGCTATAGCAACGCTTGTATGAGTATAAGCCGCAGGATTAATTATAATGCCATCGAAAACACCAAAGGCACTTTGAATTTTATCCACAATTTCGCCTTCAAAATTGGATTGAAAAAATTCAAGCTCAATAGAATTATCTAATTGTTTTGCATAGTTTTTTAATTCTTCCTGAATATTATCAAGTGTCAGATAACCATACATTTCAGGCTCTCTTATACCAAGCATATTTAGATTTGGACCGTTTATAACAAGAATTTTCAAAATTTTCTCCTTATTTATTCATCATACAAAAATTTTGCTTTTATTAAAATATCTTCACCGACTCTTTCAATGTCTTTAAAATTAAGTCTATAAGCTTCATTTATTTTAAAAATATTCAAATTTCCGACAAAATCCATACCGTTACCAAAAATTTTAGGAGAAACAAATTTGTATATTTCATCCGCCATTTCCTGCTTTAACACTGCTGTTAAAATTGTTTTACCTGTTTCTATAAGAATTGAATACACTCCCTGATTATATAATTTTGAAAACAAATCCCTAAAATTAGCAAATTCAAGAGGTGTAACATTTGTCGGAAAATCTCGCTCAAGATTATTTGTTGCAAGGAAAACCTTTGTACCGTCATCTTTAAAAACTTGATAGTCAAAGGGTATTTTACCATGCCTGTCTATTATTATTCTCTGCGGTGATTTTTCACCTTTTATTCTGCAAGTAAGCGCGGGGTTATCGGCAAGAACAGTGCCCGAACCGCTTAAAATACCAAAATGTTGTGCTCTTAACTTCTGCACATAGGCTCTTGATTCCTCCCCCGTTATCCATTTTGATTCTCCGCCTGCAGTTACAATTTTAGAATCAAATGTAGTTGCTATTTTAACTGCTACATAAGGCATTTTTTTTGTGACATTTTTTATAAAAACTTTGTTAATCTCTTTACATTCATCTTCTAAAATTCCTGTCACAACTTCAATCCCCGAATTTTTTAATTTCATTATGCCTTGCGAACAAACAAGAGGATTTGGGTCATAAGTACCTATAACAACTTTTTTAAAACCTTTCTCAATTATTAAATCAGTACAAGGAGGAGTTTTCCCCTGATGGGAACAAGGCTCGAGATTAACAATAAGTGTTTTATTCGAAAAATCAATATCGCCTGCTTCCAAGATTGCATTTCTTTCCGCGTGATTTTCGCCATATTTCTTATGAATACCTTTTGAAATTATTATGTCATTATTTTCATCATAAACAATTGCACACACCATAGGGTTTGGTGCCACTTCAAAACGATATTTTGATGCTTCTTTTAAACATATTCTCATAAGTTCTTCATATTTTTTTATCATTTTAACCTGCCATATTCTCCATAATTTTAATAACCGCCGGATATAATATAACTATAAACAATGCCGGCAAAAGAAACAATATCATAGGAAGTGTCATTTTTGCACTGGCACTTTGCACAAGTTCTTCAATCCTTTGTTTTTTTCGAGTTCTTAAACTTTCACAATAAATTCTTAAAGATTGAGCAATGCTTGTACCCATTTTTTCCGATTGAACAAGCATTGCCGTAAAAGATTGTAAATCAGTGGTATTAACTCTCTTTGACATATTTTTAAGGGCTTCCTCGCGAGGCAATCCTGACATGACATCTTTTGAAAGTCTGTTAAATTCATTACTTACCGCCTTTGAAAGTCCGCTAAACTCATTAGCCACCCTCTCTATAGCCCCATCTATGCCAAGACCCGCCTCAACACAAACTGAAAGTAAATCAACCGCATCGGGAAAATAGCGCATGAACTCTTTTTGTTTTTTTTGTATAAACTTTGTTATGCGATATTCGGGATATTTATAGACAAAATAACAAATAAATATTGAAATTGCAGCTGTGGTAGTATTAAAAAACAAAAACAACATAATTGCACAAAGAATAACAGAAATCATAAGAGCAAAAAGTCTTTTGTTTTCAAATTCCAAAATATCGTCATCACTTGAGGCAACACCATAAGAATATAAAAGTTCATGAATCTTTTTCTTTGAAACTTTATTTGAAATATTTTTAATTGAAATAGGCTTTAAAAATTCGGAAAGATTTGTATAAATATTCTTTATTTTTAATTTTCCGCCTGTTTTTCTAAGTCTGGCACGTACAAAATTATCATTTGGATTATAAAAAATATTAATAATCCAAAAAGCCCACAAACCTATTATTATTGGCAATATTTCAGGCGGCAATTTCTCTCCTTATCCTTAAATTTCAATACTAACAATTTTTTTAATCATATAAACACCCAATATCAAAAATGTCAAAGAAAGTAATAATGCACTGTTTCCCTGTTGAGTAGTTAAAAGCGGGTCCATATAATCAGGCGAAAGCACAAACAAAATACCGGCAATTATGGGAGGTACGCATATAAGCATAAAACCGGAAAACCTTGCTTGAGCAGTTTGCGCTTTTAATTGTCCTGCCATTTTAAACCGCTCTCTTATTGTCAAAGAAAGTCCATCTAAAATTTTTGCAAGATTGCCACCAACTTCTCTTTGTAAAACTACGGCAGTAATAAAAAATTTCAAATCCATATTATTTGGTATTGTCTTAGAAAGTGACAAAATAGCCTGTTTTGCATCTGAACCTACCGCTAATTCGTCTATCGCAGTTTTAAACACACCTGACACCGGCATGGGCATTTCTTTTGTAATAACTTCAAATGCACTGTATATAGAATGTCCTGCCCGCAAAGAATTTGAAAGTAAATCAAGAGTATCCGGCAATTGACGAGCAAAAGCAGCACTTCTTAAATTTGCTTTAATTTTTAAAATATTATAAGGGATAAAAAACCCTATAATACTTAAGGGCAATAATTTTGGAGTTGTTATAAGTAAAATAATCGCAAAGGGCACAATGCACATTAAACTCAAAATTACAAATGTATCAACTTGCATTTCAACACCTGAGAGTGTAATATCATTTTTTATTTTATCTATAATTTTAAAATCACTAAATCGTTGTGCAAAAATTTTATATCTGAAGTTATTATACAAAAAAGAAAAATCATCATCATCAAGTGATGCAATCTTCTTTTTTCCGCTTCTTTCTTTTATTTCCTCGAGTCTTTTTTGAAGAATTAGCTGCTTAGGAATTCTTATTGAAAAAAGATTTACGAGCAGTAAAAAACTCAAAAAACCAAGAAGTAAGGATGCAAAAAATGCACTCATCTTTTAAGCCTTTTTAATAAATCTACGTTTAAAACCATTTCTTTGTTTGCTATCTCCTCGCGAGTTTTGTTTGTATCAGCAGCAGCAGGAGTACTTGGCATCTGGGACTTATTACCGTTTTTAGATAAATAAGTATGTCTGTAATTCCTGTCAAAAATTTGCGGATTAATCTCTATTCCCTTAGCAGAAATTTTATCTAAAAATTTAGGTCTTATACCTGTTGAAGAATGCATCCCCATGACAGTATTTACACCGGCACCGGTTTGTTCCCAGACAAAAATATCTTGCATTGTGATAACATCACCTTCCATACCGAGAATTTCCGATACTTTTGTAATTTTTCTAGTGCCGTCGGAAAGTCTGGAAACTTGAATTATTATATTTATTGCGGAAGCTATCTGGCTTTTAATATTTTTTTCCGGCAAATCAATACCGGAGAACATAACCATTGTTTCAAGTCTTGATAATGCATCACGCGGTGAATTTGCGTGCAAAGTAGTCAAGGAACCGTCATGGCCGGTATTCATAGCTTGCAACATATCCAGAGTTTCTGCCCCGCGGCACTCTCCGATGATTATTCTGTCAGGACGCATACGCAAACTGTTTATAACCAAATCCCTTGCCGTTACTTGACCTTCCCCCTCGATATTAGGCGGTCTTGTTTCAAGACGTACAATATGTTCCTGTTGCAAACAAAGTTCGGCAGAATCCTCAATTGTTATAATACGCTCACCGTTAGGTATTTTAGCTGACAAACTGTTTAAAAGAGTTGTTTTACCTGCACCTGTTCCTCCGCTTATTATAATATTAAGTCTTGCGGCAACTGCAGCTTCCAAAAGTTGGGCTATTTCAGTTGAAATTGACCCCCATTTCAAAAGACTCTCCATAGTGCCGCTATCTGCTCGAAAACGCCTTATTGACAAAGAAGGACCATCTATTGCAAGTGGAGGAATAATGGCATTAACCCTTGAACCGTCAGGCAATCTGGCATCCACCATTGGAGATTTTTCATCTATTCTTCTTCCTACTTTTGAAACAATTCTTTCAATAATATTTTTTAAATGATAATTATCTTTAAAAACAATCGATGTTTTATAGAGTTTTCCGTTACGTTCAACATAGACATTTTTTGCACCATTAACAAGAATATCACTAACCGAAGGGTCGGACAACAAAGGGTCAAGAGGACCAAAACCTTTTGCTTCCTGAATAATCTCTCTTATAAGTCTGTCACGCTCAATTTTATTTAAAGGAACAGAACGAAAATTTGTTGAAATTTGATGCTCTATAAACTGTCTTATAAGACTTTTTTGCTCATTATCATTATATTGACTCCAATTTGGTGTAGTGTTAACTTTTTCAATTAATAGTGCATGCAACTTTTCTTTCAGTTCTACAAATTCCGAACTTAACGGAACATCACCCATAAATGCACTCAATTGATTATCATTTACGGCATTGTGTTGACTTTTTGCACCGTTATTCAATCTATCTTTAAGTGACAATTACTTTTTCTCCTTCTTTTTAAATAATCCCATAAAACCCGTTTGCTCACGTTTTGCCTGCTTTTGAGCAGAATAAGTATAATTATCCGACAAAAGCGCGGCAAGTTCTTTAAAAGATTTTGCAATATTTGACTGGTGATTAATATCGCTTACGGGCAATCCTTTATTTATCGCATTGATGATTGTAAAATAATTGTTTGGTTCTTCAACATCTTCAATTTTAATTTCGTCATTTTCCATATACCTGTTTATCACAAGTTTAATTTTATCTTTTTGATAACCTAATCGCTTAAATAAATCAAAGCATCTTTGACAATTGCGAACGGAAGGAAGATTTAATATCGACACAAGTAATATTAAATCAGAATTATCAAGTGCTGTTATTGTCTTGCCGTCAAAAGAACTTGTAGTATCTATAACAACATAAGAAAAAACACTTCGTAGAACATTTATAAGGGTTGTGATATTCTCGCTTGTAATAATTTCTGCCTGTTCCAAATCGGGAGGGTCAGCAAGAACATATAATGATGTATCTTTATATTTTTCTAAAGTAGAAAGCAGAAAAGTTTCATCAATTCTCTCTAAATTATTTACAACATAGGATGTATCAAAAGACGGATTTAAGTCCAAAAATGTCGTAACATCGCCCATCTGAAAATTTAAATCCACAAGAGCGACTTTTTCATTTGTGAGGTTTGCAATTTCAAATGCAAGATTTGTTGCTATCGAGGTTTTACCTATCCCGCCTTTATTTGAAAAAGTAGTAATGACCTTGCATTTTGTAGTATCGTTAATATTGCCCAGAATTAAATCTTTAATTTTCTCTACCGATTGAATAAAATCATTTTCTATAAGCGGTTTTACAAGATACTCTCTTGCGCCTGCGCGAAGTGATTTTATAACAAGTTCCGAATCTGTACTATAAGAAAGTACAATAATTTTCACATTTCTCAGATTTTTTGAAAGTTTAACAATCATATCAAGTGTAAATTGAGTACGCTGAGAAATATCAACTATAACAAGATTGGGATGCATTTCATTAATTTCAACACAAGAATTAACCGCATCTTCAAATTCGCCTACAACATTTATATCTTCTATTTTTGTCAAATATGTTCTTATTAATTCGCGGCTTGTTGCATCAGAATCTATTATTACCGTATCAATTTTTATGCTCATTTTATTTTAAATATCCTCTATTGTCGGTGCATCAACTATTCTTGGTGTAATAAATATCATAAGTTCAGTATCATTTTTGGTATCTTCAACTTTTTTGAATAAAATTCCTATAATTGGAATATCGCCCAGAAACGGAACTTGATTATTTGATTTTGAACTTGAATTATTTAAAAGACCCGCTATAACAAGAGTTTCTCCGTCCATTAATTCAACTGTTGTTTCAACTTTTCTTGTTTTAAAGCCCGGAATTACAACGGCATTTTGAGCATCCATTACTCCTGAAGAACGGTCTATTTCGCTTACTTCCGGCGCAAGCTTAAGTTTAATTCTGCCTGTTTTTTCCATAATTGTAGGCGTAAAATTTAAAATTACTCCTGTCTTTTTGAAATCATAGGCAATTTGCCCGTATTGCCCCACATCAGAAGGTACCGGAACCTCATTACCCACATTAAAACTTGCTTCTTCTCCGTCAACGGCGAGCAATTTAGGCTCAGCTAAAATTTGTGCATCGCCTTTTGTTTCTGCTGCTTGCAACTCAAATGCTATATCACCCGCTTTGTTTGAAAAGAAATATTTAACCCCATTATTAACAAGTACACGCGAAAATTTTCCCAGAGGCAATGCATCAGTTGCAAATCCGCCATCACCTGTCATAGAACCGCCTGCCTGTTGAAACTTGGAATTATTGCCGATACTAAAACCTGTTCCCAAATTTCTTGAGAAATTTTTTGTTACTTCAGCAACTTTAACCTCTAAAAGCACTTGTTTTGAAGCACTTTCGGTCATATCAACAAGATTTATATTATAAGCCTTGGCAAGTTCCAGAATTTTTTGTCTTGTTGCCGTTGTGCTCACCTTGCCTGACAAAACCGCACCATTATTGTTGAAAATAATAGAAACATCTTCATTTGGCGCAATATAATCTACGGCTTTTAAAAATTCATCAACATCTTGCTGAATTACAAGATTATAAAATACGGGTGCCATATCTTTACCCCAAAATATAAGGCTTGTATTGCCGGCTTTTTTACCGTTTACCATGAGTTGTTTTGAGGTTAAAATAACAATATCTGCCACAGTGGGATCTGCAATTGAAATTCTTTTTACGGGAATGTCAAAATTTAAAATTTGAGATTTACCTACAACCGCATATAATTTTTGGTTATTGTCACGCAGAGCATTTTTAACAATCATTGCATCATTATAATTATATGTGTCATCATTTTCCCAAGGTGCATCTATCCCGACAGCTTGATTTTCTACACTTCTGAAACCATTTTGAGCAAAAGCGGCAGTGCAAAAGAATGCAAGAAAAATTATAAATATTACTTTTTTAATTTTTTTAAACATTATTGCGGTGCCCCCACAATCATTTTTTTATCTCCCGATATAAATTCTATTTCTTCTTCGTTCTTTATAGCAGACTTAACTATAGGAACCTGATTTGAAGGCTTTGATTTAACTTCTGTTACAGGTATTTCATTTTGAGATATATCATATTGGGGAATGTCATTAACCTCAATGAGTTCATCCGGAACCCCCGAGGATATTTTCGGAAGCTGAATTGTACCTGTGCTAAACTTATATCCTGTTCTTTCATGCCTGTTTCTTTGAACAAGAACTGCCTTGTCATCATTTAAAGCGGTTATAAAAACAGGAACATCTTTGTCTTTGATTTCCAACATAACATATTTTTGTTTGCTGTCTGGGATATCCACAACACTTAAAATTTTAACATCCTGCGCGAATATTGCATTTTTTGGGAAATATATATCGGTACGCACACCTGATTTTACGAAATGCGGCAATGTTTCAAGCCTTAGAGCAACGGAACGAAAACCTCTTTGCGGCTCGCTTTGAGCATTATCCATATCGGAAATCTTAAAAAAGTTTTCTACAATGGGCGAATCAGCTTTAATATCTTTTGTTGCAACAAGTCCGGAGATTTTTGCAGGGTCAGTAATTGCACCCTCGATTTCAATAGGAAATTGCTTTGTTGTGAGATTATCAACTTGAATTTTATCACCTTTCTTAATATCGGTTTTAGAAACGACATAGATTATTTTTTTAATTGGAACATTTGCGCTTGTTTGTGTGAGTTTTTTGAGATTTTCATTCTCGATTTTTAATTTTACGATAACCTGATAGGAGGCAACTGCTATTGCAACTCCCACAATTACGGAAATTATAAGTTGATTTTTATTTTTTTTGATACTCATAAACTCACAAAGCTTCCGCTTAACATTTTACATTATTTTGCGCAATTGAGAAAATCATTAAGTTTCTTTACATGTTGCTACATTTTCTTTCAAAAATCCAATCAAATTTATAAGCGCGTTTCTCGCTATATCCTCCTTAATTTCCACCCTCATTTTATTTGCATCCGAATTTACAATTCCGGATTGAAATTTAACAATTTTAATAACAGGTTCACCTTTACACAAAATGCCAAAACCTATATAGCAAAGCCCGACAGGCTTTTGTTTGGAACCTCCGGTAGGGCCTAAAATTCCTGTTGTCGCAAGTGAACATGGGGCATAATTTAAAAGCCCCAGTGTCATTTGATAAGCCACTTCAAAACTAACCGCACCAAACTTCTCCAGAGTTTCTTCTTTGACATTTAAAATATTTATTTTAGCCCGATTTGAATAAGTGACAAAATTTTGTTCTATATAAGCGCTTGAACCTGAAATATCAGTAAGATAAGAACTGACTAAACCGCCTGTGCATGATTCGGCACAGGCGATTTTTAAATCGTTTTTAATAAGAATTTCTTTAATTTCTTCAAGTATTTTCATAAAACTCCTAGGAAATAGGTACATCCAAAGGTTCAAGCAGAATTACATCAAATATTATGCCCTGATCAATAACCACATCGTGCCCTTTTCTAAATAAGTCAATCACGCTGTCACCGATTAGATAAGCACCGCCGCCTATAGTACCGCCAATTGCGGCTATTGGAGTTACCAAAAATCTTCCGCCCGTAAACAATTCTTCGCCCGATGTTATACCCCATTTTGTAGTTTTTGAGATAATTTTGCCACTCTTTTGGGCATTTCTTTTAAGTTCATTCCAATAATTTCCGCCGCCTGATATTGCACCATCCTCAAGAATATCAAAATTTGAGCATACTGCCGCATTTAATGGCAACTGTCTGCCCTGAGGAGTTACAACATGGTCAAAAGTTAAATACAAAAGCGCGCTTCTTGATAATCTTGCTGTCGATTTATATTTTTCAACAGTTCCGCGCACAAGCGAACCTGAAGGCAAAATTGTTTTGCCGTTAATTTTAACATCGCCTGTTAATCTTGCACTAAACATATCTCCCGCTTGCATTTGAGCAGTTGAAAGGGGCTCTGCCATAACAAGATTAAGTTTTGTACCCTTTGGAATTCTTTGAGTATAAGCATCAGCTTTAAGCTGATATGCGCTTACCGCAGGCATTAAAGCAATAAAAGCAAAAAGAGCAAGAAAGCTTACAATTTTTTTCATCAGGCATTCTCCTTGTTTTTTAAGTCTTTAACGGAAGTTTTACCAAATTTTGCACTAAGGTCATCGATATGGTGCACTATATAATAAAAAGGTTCCAAATCTCTTTCCGACAAATCAATCATAGCACCCCAATCCGCCCTGCCATGATGTGCCGCTATCATTTTAGCAATATTTTTAAAACCTTCTTTCATGCACAATGTGTAACCGTATTGAGAATGAGTTAACCAGTCTTTCTTAAATTCCTCATTATATTCAATAAATCCGGTTTCAAGATTTATTTTATATTCAAAAATCTTGCCTATATCATGCAAAATACAAGCCGCATACAGTTCTTGTTCATTAACTCTGTTATTTAATTTAGGATAAATTATTTTTGCAAAATCAATACACTCAAGAGTATGTACCAGCAGACCACCTATATAGTTGTGATGCATAGATTTTGCCGCAGGCGCAGCCTTGATAGCTTGCTCGTTATTTTTAAGGATGTTCAAAACAAAATTTTTAAGTTTTTCGTTTTTAAAAGTTTCAACAAAAGCAATTAATTCATTGTATTTTTCATCTCTTTCAAAATCTTCAAGCCCGCAGATTGCTTCCTCCACTAACTCAAGATTATTTACAAGACAATTGTTATATTTTTCGTTATAGCTTGCAGTTAAAATTTTAATAATATTGCCAGTTTTAAAAACTTTTTCTTCTATACGATTGAGTGTTTCTTCCCACAAAATACAATTTAAAATTGATAAGTCATCGAGGTTTTTAAGCTGCATTTTTCCCATCTTGGTACCTGCTTTTGTATCCCCGACAATAAAATTTAAAACTTCGTAATCAGCATTTAAGTCTAGCATGCTACGATTTTATTATAAATTTTAATATTTGTAAAGTTTTATTAAATTTACTTCTCCTGCACCTTACAGGTTAATTTTTCAAGAGTTTGATTATTAATTTCGCCTCCGATTAACATAATAATTGAGGTGTAATACAGCCAAACCATTAAAATTGCAAAAGTACCAATTGTACCGTAAACCCTGTTGTAGGTGCCTAATTCATTAACATAAAGTGAAAAGAGCCAAGAGCCCAATAACCAAAATATACAAAAAAACATTGTCCCCGGGACAACACTTTTTCTTTTAACCGAAAAATCTCGGGCAGGTAAAACATAATAATTTATCATTGCCAAAATGAAAAGCATTAAAAATGCAACCGGCCAACGACCTATAAGCAAGGTATTGACAAGGTTTTGTGGCATGTGAACATGTATTGCAACAAAATTTAAAATCACTTTTCCAAAAATAATCAAATTAACTGATATAAAAAAGAAAAATGTATTCACAAAAACCATTAAAACTGACAAAAGTCTGGTTTTTACAAAACTTCTGTTCTCTTGAATTTTATTTGCACGATTTAATCCTTTTATAATGACCGCAATAGCATTAGAGGTCAAAACAAGGGTAACTATAAAACCTATAATTGCCATTATGCCGCCATTTTGAAAAAGTATAACTTCTTTTAAAACACTTTGTAACAACTCTGAAACCGCATGGGGAGTGAAAACAGAAATAAAATATATTACTTTATCTACAAAAAATTTTTTACCCAGCCAACCAAAAACAGCCATTAAAAAAAGCATAAAAGGGAAAATTCCCAAAACAAGCATAAAGGCCATCTCAGATGCCATGCCGGGAAAATCTTCCTGAACAATTGAATTTTTTAAATTTACAACATATTCTTTTAAAAGTTTAATCATAAAAATTCCTAAATGTACTTTTTAGTTTCCTCTAAAAGGTTTTCAAGCGCACTTTCAAGAGATTTTCTTATAGTACAACCGGCAGCCCTTGTATGCCCGCCACCACCAAATTTTTTAGCAACCAAAGTCACATCTTTTTCTTTTGAACGCATTGAAACTTTTGTAAAATTTTCGTCAGTTTGTTTTAAAACAAAAGCAAATTCAACAGGCTTAATTGAACGTAAAATCTCACAAATTCCCTCTGTATGTTCATCTTTTGCGCCAAATTTTTGCATAATCTCATTGCTTATTAAAGTATAAGCTATTTTATCGTCATTTGAAAATTGTGTATTTGACACGCAAAATGATTGAAACATAACCATGGTTTTTGATTTTAAATCATAACATTGTCTTGCGATATTTGAAGTATTAACTCCTATTTTTGCCAACTTCGCCGCTATCTCAAGAGTTCTGGGGGTTACTGTTTCATACTTAAAGCAGCCCGTATCTGTTAAAATTGATACATACAAACAATTTGCCATCTCAAGAGTAATTTGTTTATTTTGACTTTCCAACATTTCATAAAAAACTTCACCTGCACTTGAAAGAGCACCTAAAATATGATTATATTGCGCAAAGCCCTTATTTGTTTTGTGATGGTCAATATTTATAGTCACTCTTGCACTATTGAAAATCTCACGTGCATTTTCCACAATTCTGTCTATTGAAGCAATATCGATACAAATTACGGTATCGTAAATATTATGAACACTATCAAGTGTTTTTGCTTCACTTAAATATGGCAAAAAAGAATAGATTTCAGGATAACTTTTGCCTTTTGAAACCTGTAGCAAAATATCGGCTTTTTCCCCGATGTAAGACTTTATTGCGCAGGCACTGCCCAAAGTATCACCATCAGGATTAACATGGGTAATAATTAAAATCTTTTTCGCACTCTCAATAAGTTCAAAAATTTTTTTAATCATGTTCAAAGGTTATCACAAAAAAACATTTTTTAAAAAGCACTTTTTATATTTTTTAAAGTTGTGACCGTACCTGTATAAAAATTTAAAAAAGAATAGCTGTTCTTAAGTTCATAAGCATCTGAAGAAGATAAGGTTTTGAGTGCATTTTTAAAAAGCTTATAAGCACTTTTAGGTTTTTTTGTATCAAGAAGCAAATCAATCTTTAAACGATACAAAGAATACATCTTTTCGCTATCGCCCAGAGCAACCCGCATGGCGCTTTTTTCGCAAAATTCAAGGGCCCTTGCATAATCGCCTTTTTGGGCAAAACAATATGCAATTTTTGAAGTTACCTCAAAATCATCTTCTCCCATATCATACAATTTATGCCAAACTTCAAGCGCAGAGGCAATTTTATCTTGTACAACCAGCATATTCCCTTTAAGTCTTAAAGCTTTTTGATGTTTTGGTTCTATTTCAAGAGCACGAGAAAGATATTTTTGCGCTTTTAAATTATCCTCTATATAAAAAAAGGTGTCATAGGCTATTTTATAGTACTTTTCCGCTAAAAAATTTATAACTCGCATAATTAATTTTATTTTTTAAATCTCATTATTTTCATTGTATAAACAGTTATATTTGCGGGCTAGTATATTTTTTTAAAAAGCTTAAAAGCATGACAGGGTGCATGTTAGACATGAAATTACAAAACGTTACATTAAGGCATGAATTTTAAAAAAGGTTTAAGCTATAATATATAGAAATTATTTTAAAATATTTGGTTGGAGGAAAAAAAGTGAATTCGCTTAGCGAGAGTGCAAATGATTCAGTATTGTCATTATCAAAAAACGCAATTAAAGTACTTGAAAAAAGGTATTTAAAAAGAGATTTAAACGGAGAAGTTATTGAAACCCCTGAAGATTTATTCCACAGAGTAGCTGACACCATTGCAAGTGCAGACAGAGAATTTGGTGCAAGTGAAGAAGAAGTCAAAAAAACAGCACAAAATTTCTATGAAATGATTACAAAATGTTATTTTATGCCAAATTCACCAACTCTAATGAATGCAGGCAGAGATTTGGGACAATTAAGCGCTTGCTTTGTTCTTCCTGTTGAAGATTCTCTTGAAGGTATTTTTGAAACTATTAAAAATACCGCATTAATTCATAAATCAGGTGGCGGTACAGGTTTTTCTTTCTCAAGATTAAGACCCAAAAACGATGTTGTTCACTCTACTATGGGAGTTTCATCAGGTCCGGTTTCTTTTATGGAAGTATTTAATGCCGCAACTGAAGCCGTTAAACAAGGCGGTACAAGACGTGGCGCCAATATGGGTATATTAAGAATTGATCACCCTGATATTTTAGAATTTATTCACTGCAAAGATGATTTATCAAAATTAAATAACTTTAACATTTCAATTGCCGTAACTGACGAATTTATGAGAGCAGTCGAAGAAGATAGGGATTTTGAACTTATTCACCCGAATACAAAACAGTGTGTTAAAAAAGTAAACGCAAGAGAAATTTTTGACATAATCACAAAAGGCGCTTGGGCTTCAGGCGAACCGGGAATTATTTTTATCGATAGAATTAATGAAGACAACCCGACACCTGCACTAGGCGAAATTGAATCCACAAATCCTTGCGGCGAGGTTCCGCTTTTGCCTTATGAAGCTTGCAATTTAGGCTCAATTAACCTTGCAAAAATGATTAAGAAAAATCCTGCAGGAGGCTTGGATGTAGATTGGAGTAAACTTGCCAATGTTACGCGCCTTGCAATACATTTCCTTGATAACGTTATTGTTGTTAATAATTATCCGTTGCCTCAAATAGCACAAATGGTAAGCAACATAAGAAAAATCGGTCTTGGTGTTATGGGTCTTGCAGATATGCTTATGCAGCTTGGGATTCCTTATAACTCTGAAGAAGGCTGTGCCCTTGGTGCTAAAGTTATGGAATTTATTGATTACCACTCAAAGGCACAAAGTATCAATTTAAGCGAAACAAGAGGAAGCTTTAAAGGCTTTGAAGAAAGCGTATATACGCGTCCTAACTACTTATATAATAAATACAAAGGTAAATCCGCAGGTGTTATCATCGATGAAATGTGGGAAGATTTGGACAATAGAATTGCAAAATCAGGCATTAGAAATGCAACAACAACTTGTATTGCACCAACTGGTACAATTTCAATGATAGCAGGCGCCTCAGGCGGCATTGAGCCTTTGTTTGGCTTGGTATTTAAACGCAATATTATGGATGGTACGATTCTTCTTGAGGTTAACCCTATATTTGAAAATTATGCAAAGGAACATGGTTTCTACAGTGAAGAATTAATGGAAGAAATAGCAAAAACAGGCTCAATTGCACATATTGAAGGAATTGACGAATATACAAAAAGAACATTTGCAACAGCACATGATGTTTCACCTGAAGCACACATCATGATGCAAGCAGCATTTCAATTGCATACCGACAATGCTGTTTCAAAAACAATTAATTTTGTTGAAAGCGCAACTGTTGAAGATGTTGCAAAAGCATATATGCTTGGCTTTAAAGCAGGTCTTAAGGGCTTAACCGTATATCGTAATAACTCAAGATGGTCACAACCTATGGTTGTAGATAAAGTTAAAACAAAAGAAGAAAAACAAGCCGAAATGCAAGCGACAGCCGGTGCGATTGGGGCAAGCGATGAGCTTGACCCGAGCACTACGCAAGCGACAGCCGGTGCGATTGGGGCAAGCGATGAGCTTGACCC
>CASFXY010000015.1:0-5490 GCA_949298805.1 uncultured bacterium | reverse complement strand
CAAGCGATGAGCTTGACCCGAGCACTACGCAAGCGACAGCCGGTGCGATTGGGGCAAGCGATGAGCTTGACCCGAGCACTACGCAAGCGACAGCCGGTGTTCCCAATGACGGCGGCGTTGAGCCGGCGGAATGGAACACTACGCAAGCGACAGCAAACACAGAAAACCCAACGGATTGGAGTTCATCTCCTGCAGCAATAGGCGCACCAAGTATTGCACCTCAAACACAAGAAATTAATATTCCTTCTTTTGAAGAACATAAACAAGTGGAAACTATAGGGGAGAGAACGGATGACAACGGTGTTACTCTTAAAACCGTTGTATGTCCTGAATGCGGCAACTCAATAGAAATGGCGGAAGGTTGTTTTATTTGCCTTAATTGCGGTTACTCGGGTTGCAGCTAAAAACTTTTTAAGCCGACAATTGTCGGCTTAAATTTTTTATGTAAAATAATAAAATGGAAAAATTTCTAAATAAATTAAAAATTAAATATAATAAATTTGTCTTTAAATTTTTAAGCGAAAGAAAATTTCCGCCAGTAAATTTTAAAGTCAAAATTGAAACAAAATGCCTTGTTCTTGCCCCCTACATTGGTTCTGAAACAAAAGGTCTTGGGGGTCTTATTGCCCAATATCCCAAAAATTTCGAAATACTTGCTTTAACAAACGGTTCTTCAATGATTAAAAATGTAAGTCAAATTGAGGCAGTAAACATTAAAAAAGAACAATTTTTTAATGTTATGAAACATGCAAGAGTTAAGGGGTATAAAATTTTTGATATAAATTCAAATACTCTAAAAGATGAATATAAAAAAATATCAAGGATTGATATAAGCGAGGTTGATTTTATATTTGTACCAAATCCTTTTGACGGTAACAGTGACACTATAGCAATAATAAGCCATCTTAAAAAAATTCTTAAGTCCAAAGAACACAAAAAAACTCTGCAAATACTTATGTATGAAAGCGATTGTGCTCTTTCTTACGTTGATTATTTTGCAGATATTACAAATATTTCAACTGCCAAAAAGCAAATGCTTGGTATATACTACCCTAATGACCAAAAATTAATTTCAGGCATTATAGGTTTGAATAAATTCCGCTCAATTAACTTCGGCGGGGAATTAACGGAGTGTTTTGCCGCATTTTTTGTTGAAGATTTTCTTAAACTACCCCTTGTTTAGTGACAAAAGGATAATTGTAATATAAGCTTTTTATTATATAATTATTCTGTTAATAAACGGAGGAAAAATTATGGACAAATATGTTTGCACGGTTTGCGGTTGGATTTATGACCCTCAAGAAGGCGATCCCTCAAATGACATAGCAGCAGGCACACCTTTTGAAAATTTGCCCGACGATTTTCTATGTCCTATTTGCGGCGTAGGCAAAGACCAATTTGCAAAAGAACTATAATATTTAAAAGGATAAAACATTATGAAACTTATTAAGGATGGCGTATATTACTGTGGTGTGGAAGATTTTGGAAGAAAGATTTTTGACCAATTAATTCCCTTGCCACATGGAACAACTTACAATTCATATTATATAGAAGGTGATAAAAAACGCGCTTTAATTGATACATCATATTCAAAAACCATAAAAGAATTCATTGAAAACCTAAACGGCAAAGGTGAATTTATTGATTATGTAATAGCAAACCATGCAGAAGGGGACCATTCTGAAGCTTTAGTTAAAGTACTTCAACTAAATCCAAATGCTAAGGTTATCACAAATAAAAAATGTATGGATTTGTTAATTGACCAATATGCCATTCCTGAAAATAAGTTTCAAATAATTAATGATGGGGACGAAATTTCACTTGGAAATAAAACCTTGAGATTTCATCTTGCCCCTTGGGTACATTGGCCGGATACAATGTTTACTCACCTTGTTGAAGATAATATTTTATTTACTTGTGACTTTTTAGGTGCGCACATTACTTACAACCAAGGACAATTTTACGCTCAGGAAACTCAAGAGTATTTACTGAGCGCAAAAAGATACTACGCTGAAATTATGATGCCTTTTAGACCTCATTGCAGAAAATATCTTGATAAAATAAAAGAAATTAACCCCTCTATGATTTGCCCATCTCATGGCGGAGTGTACAAAAACCCTGATTTTATACTTAACGCTTACTATGAATGGACAGCGGAAACACCAAAAAATAAAGTTGTAATACCTTATGTTTCAATGTATCAAAATACACAGCGTATGGTAGACAGGCTCACTGAAAAACTCAAAGAAGAAGGCATTGAAGCGCACAAATTTGATTTAATATCAGATGACATCGGCGATTTAGCTGTTGAATTGGTTGATGCTGCAACAGTTGTTTTTGGCGCATCGATGGTTCTTGCAATGCCTCATCCTTATGCATTTTTTGGAGTTTATTTAACAAATGCACTACGACCTAATGTAAAATTTATGTCAATTATAGGTTCTTATGGCTGGGGTGGAAATTTAATCGGTAAAATTGAGGAAAATACAAACCTTTTACAAGTTGAAAAACTTGACTACATAACGGTTAAAGGCAGAGCAAAACAAGAAGATTTAGAACGCATAGATGCTTTAGCGCACACAATAGCTCAAAAACACAAGGAAATAGGCGCAAAATAAAATGAAAAAATTAAAACTGCCACCTGCGCAAATTATAGAAGAAGCTGAAAAAGAAGTAGCAAAATATTTTGAAAAAATAGACAAGATTCGCGATTTTAACCAAGAAAAGGTTTTGTGTGCTTTCCAAAAAAATAAAATCGGCGAAGAACATTTTTACACTGTTACAGGCTACGGTCATGACGATATGGGCAGAGAAGCCCTTGATAATGTTTTTGCTGATGTTTTTAAAGCTCAAAAAGCAATTGTCCGTCCGCATTTTGTATCCGGAACTCACACTCTTGCCTGTGTGCTTTTTGGTATTTTAAGATATCAAGACACCCTTATGTCTGTTGCAGGAAAACCTTATGATACACTTGATGAAATAATAGGGCACTCAAGAGAAGGCGAACATCCTGAAAGCTCGCTAAAAGGTCATGGTATTGATTACATCGAAGTACCTTTAATTGATGACACCCTTGTTGATTTTGGCGCAATTTCAAGAAGAATAACACCCAACACCAAAATGGCATTAATTCAGCGCTCACGCGGTTACAGCTTAAGGCACTCTATTTCAATAAATGAAATAGAGCAAATTGTTTTAACAATTAAAGAAAAAAATCCAAATACAATTTGCTTTGTAGATAACTGTTACGGTGAATTTGTAGAAGATAGAGAGCCGCTTGAAGTAGGTGCAGACATTATTGCAGGCAGTTTAATTAAAAACCCAGGCGGCGGAATTGTTGAAGCAGGCGGCTACATTGCAGGCAGAGCAGATTTAGTTGAAATGTGCGCAAATCGCTTAACTGCCCCCGGAATTGGTATGCAGGGCGGCGCGATGTTTAATCAAACACGTGTTATGTTGCAAGGCTTTTTTATGGCACCATCAGTAGTATCTGAAGCACACAAAGGCGCAAGGCTTGCTGCAAAAGTCTTTGAAACAATCGGTTTTAAAACTCATCCGCGCTCAAGAGAGGATAGAACAGATTTAATTCAAACAATAAAATTTGAAAACCCGCAAGCCCAAGCGGCATTTTGCAGAGCACTGCAAAAATACTCACCCGTTGAAAGTTATTTAACTCCAATTCCTGACGGAGTCCCTGGATATGAGGACAAATTAATTATGGCAGGTGGTAGTTTTATAGAAGGCTCAACACTTGAATTATCAGCAGACGGACCTGTTCGACCTCCTTATGCTGTTTATATGCAGGGCGGATTAAATTATGCACATGTCAAAATTGCACTAAGAGGCATTCTTGAAGAATTAAATGAGATTTAATTTTGCTTAAAAGCTTGAATTATCGCCTCAGTTAGTTTTGATACTTGAATTACCTTAATATCAAGTTTATCAATTTTTTGAGAAATATTTTTGCTGACACAAGGAACAATCGCGCACTCAAAACCCAGTTTCTGTGCCTCTTTTAAACGCTTTTCAAGATTATCAACCGCACGAATTTCACCCGATAAACCTAACTCGCCTATAATTACCGTTTTTTCTTTTAACGGTATATCTCGCGCACAACTTAAAACAGCAAGTGCTACGCCTAAATCCGCAGCAGGTTCAATAATATCAATTCCACCAATGACATTTATATAAACATCCTGTTTTGAAAGATTTAATCCGACTCTTTTTTCAAGCACGGCAAGGATTTGCAATAATCTGTTGTATTCAATTCCCCTTGCAACACGCCTTGGATTAGGATAAGGGGTAGAGCCTGTCAAAGATTGAATTTCAAGCAACAAGACTCTTGTGCCCTCTAAAGTTGCAATAACGCTACAGCCGCAATTTGCACTTTCTGAAGGATTTAAAAACAACTCTGAAGGATTTAAAACCTCACTTAAACCGTCATCTTCCATATTAAAAACGCCAACTTCAGAAGTTGTACCAAAACGATTTTTAATTGAGCGCAAAATTCTATAACTTTTGTACCTGTCACCTTCAAAATTTATAACACAGTCAACCATGTGCTCTAAAACCTTTGGCCCTGCAATATTTCCCTCTTTTGTAACATGACCTATTATAACCGTTGTTATATTTTTTTGTTTTGCAATATGCATTAAAATATTTGTGCACTCGCGAATTTGAGAAACCGAACCAGATGAAGAAGTTATTTGAGAAGAAAAAACAGCTTGAATAGAATCGACCACCAAAAACTCGGGCTTGATTTCATCAATCTGTTTTATAACTTCCTCAAGACAATTTTGATTTGTAACATAAAGACAATCACTGTCTACTCCAAGCCTTAACGCACGAATTTTAACTTGTTCCGGCGATTCTTCCGCACAGATGTAAAGAGCGCAAACAGGATTTTTTGCAATATTTTTTGAACATAAATTTTTACAAGTTTGTAAAATAAGCGTAGATTTACCAATTCCGGGGTCACCGGCTAAGAGCACAAGCGAACCTGCCACAAAACCGCCTCCCAAAACTCTGTCCAACTCTTGCATACCTGTTTTTAAACGAATTTTTTCATCATTTTTGACGTCATTTATCCTTTGAGCTTTAAGCTCGGAATTTAAAACAAGGCTTGGTGCGCTATTTGATTTTAATTGCGGGATATCCTGCACACTCTGTTCGCAAAAAGTTGAAAAATTTCCGCAATCAGGACACCTGCCAAGGTAAGAAAAAGTTTCATACCCGCAAGATTGACACACCCATTTTGTTTTTATTTTTGCCATAAAACTATTTTAATCATCTGAAATTAATTCTTCAATAGATTTGTTTGTAACTTTTGCAAATTTTAGATAATTTACTAAAAACAAGCGTATGACATGGTGCGAATTTTAACCTGCCTTTTGCTCATCGCAGCCGTCACGGGCTTCACATTCTCAAGACTCGCTTGCTCTCGGCTGGTGTAAACACCGCCTCGAGCTGCTTTTTAGTCCAGTTCGCCCT
>CASFXY010000014.1 GCA_949298805.1 uncultured bacterium | reverse complement strand
ATGAGGAAGTTTATAAAAAATATTTTAAATTTAATATTAAAAATGCAAGAGCAGAGTATGCAAAAAAAAATTGAATTGCCGCAGAATAATCTTTATTCTTATTCAAATGGCACATCAAGTTCGCATATTACTTCTTTTGCAACCGTTTCTTTTGACTTAAAAATGCGTGAAAAGGTGCAAAAAATAAAAATTAAAGTAAAAGAAATTGTTAAAAAGAATATTAAAACACCTGAAAAATTACTTGAATATGTGGAAAATGCTGGTACAAAAGTAATAAAAGTTCCTTATGCGGATAAAATTTTATCCTTTGTAAATGAGGAGGAAGGTTTTATTACTCCCAAAAGCGGTTTTGAGGCATTTTATCTAAATCTTGTATTAAATAAAAAAATATCTTTTAAAACTTCGGAAATGTTTGTTTTGAGAGATTTACCTTTAAATATTTATGTTATGTCACATCAGTTTCATAAATGGTATTCTTATAAAATGAGGTTACCGGGTTATGATGAAACTGCGCAAGAAAATTTTAAAAGAGTTTTTGAATTTGCAGATGCCGACAAAGTCAAAGAACTTTCCTACAGTGATATTATGGCGCTAAAAGAAGCCCTAAGACGTGATTTGGATGCAATTGATTTTGTTCTTGAACTTTCAAAAGAGCAAGAAGGTTCAAAAAAAACACTCGATAAAATTAAAAGCGGTAAGAAAGCTACTGTCTAAAAGTTTTTATTTGATTTGCAAGCTTTCTTACTTCTTTTTCAATTTGTTTTTTTGTAATTGTGTTATTAAGTAATATTGTTTCTGCAGTTTTATTGATGGAATCATTTATTTCTTTTTTGTTTTTTATTCCAAAATCTTTATTATCAGAATTTTGAAGTTGTTTTATACTTTCGCATCTTGCTTTTGCCGTTAAATCGGAAGTACAGTTGTTAAAATATTCATTTTTTAGCGCTTCTTTATTTACGGGAATTACATTCGTAAGCTTGGCAAGCTTAATCTGAGTATCTTCTCCCGTCAAAAGGTTTGCAAATTCATGGGCTAGGGCTTTATTTTTTGCATGTTTCGGTATAACAAGATTCATAAGAGCAATATCATATTTTCCGTTGCTACCGGTAAGTTGCGTTGAAATGTCTGATGAATTATATATTTGAGGGGCATTTTCTTTTACCATGTTTAAAAAGTTTGACCCCAATACCACAAAAAGAGCATTGCCTGACATATATTTTTCTGCCATTTCACGGTGATTTATGGTAAGAGTATCTTTTGAAATAAGGTTTTGCTTATACAAATTATTAAATAACGAATACACAAAAATAGCTTTTTGCATTTCTTCATCATTTTCAAAAGTGTTTATATTGTATTTGTTTAAAATTTTTGCAAGAGAATCATTTTCATTTAAATTGATTGCAAGAGGATAAATTCCTGTACAATTTTTTAAATTTGGTGCCATAGAAGCAAGTTCTTCGTATGTTTGAGGAGGATTTTTATATCCGCATGATTCAAAAAGTTTTTTATTGTACAGAGTAATTGAACTTGTTGCATAAAAAGGTAGGGCAAATATTTTGTTATTATACCTAAAATGGCTTAGGGCAGAAGGTATAAATTTTCCTCCTTCTTCTTCGCTGAAGTAATCAAGAGCACCTCTTTGAGCTAAAATTACCGAAAAATCAGGATTTAGATTTATTAAATCAGGCGGATTTCCTCCTAAAACAGCTGCCAAAGTTCTTTTTTGAGCTTCGGCTATAGGTATATCTACCCAGATTACTTTTATTCCGGGATGTATTTGTTTGAAGAAAGAAATATTTTCTTCAATTATTTCTTGAGCAACCGGTTTTAGTTGAATTGTCCAAATGGTAAATTCGTTTGTATTTTTTTTGCCTTCTGATTTATAAAATAAAAAAATGCCACAAATAAAGACTATTAAAATAATAATAAATAAAAACTTTTTAACCATGGTAGAATTATACTATGAATTTATTTGATTCGCTAGAAAATAATAATAAACAAATGCCCCTTGCAGAGCTGTTGCGTCCAAAAACCCTTGATGAATATTTGGGGCAGACAAATGTTATTTCGCAAAATTCTCCGATTTATAATTTAATAAAAGCAAAAAGATTGTTTTCTTTTATTCTCTGGGGACCGCCGGGTTGCGGAAAAACAACTCTTGCAAGGCTCATTGCCAATCATCATAATGCAAATTTTATTGAACTTTCCGCAGTCACATCCGGCGTAAAAGATGTAAAAGATGCTGTTACATCAGCTAAGGAGGCATTGAGGTCAGGCATACGCACAATTGTCTTTATCGATGAAATTCATCGTTATTCAAAAACTCAGCAGGATGCACTTTTGCCACATATTGAAAACGGAACTTTTCACTTTATGGGCTCAACTACCGAAAATCCTTCTTTTCAGGTTATACCTGCACTTTTATCACGCGCACAGGTTGTAATTTTAAATCCTGTCGACGATTTAAGCATAAAAAAAATTACTCAAAAAGGATTTGATTATCTTTTAAAACATTATTCTTCTCAGGGTGCAGAAGTTACAAATGAAGCTGTAGAAACAATAGTTAAGTTGGCCCGCGGAGATGCCAGATTTGCGCTTAATACGGTCGAGAATTCTTATTTTGCAACAAAAGGTGAGATTACAAAAGAAATAATAGAAGCTCTTTTGCAAAAAAGGACTGCAAAGTATGGAATTGATGAACATTATGATTTAGCTTCCGCTTATCAAAAATCTCTAAGAGGCTCAGATGCAAATGCTGCAATTTATTACCTTGCCAAAATGATTGTATCCGGCGAAGACCCTCGTTTTATTGCGCGCAGACTTTTGGTTGTGGCATCGGAAGATGTCGGGAATGCAGATTTTCGTGCACTTCTTGTAGCGGAAGCAGCATTAAGAGCGGTTGAACACCTTGGAATGCCTGAAGGCAGAATTGCCCTTGCACAAGCAACCGAATTTGTTGCTCGTGCGAAAAAATCTAATCGCGCTATTTGTGCTGTCGATGCGGCTATTTCTGATATTAAAAACGGGCTTGATTATAAACCACCACTGCATCTAAGGGATGCACATTATAAAGATGCTGCAAAATACGGCTTTGGAGTAGATTATGTATACACTCATGATGCGCCTGATGTTTATCAGCAATTTTTGCCTGATGAAATAGCCGATAAAAAGTATTTTACATAAATCTAAAATGTAGTATAATTCTTGTACTTGGTTGGCAGGTGTGTAAAGTTTTGTAAAATTTTTTGATAAAATAGCAATAAAAAATATTTACAGACTTTCGATTATTGCAAGGTTAGGAATAAAAAATGCAAATACAAGGTGTTAAAAACATTAATTTTTCGTCAGGCAGATTAACTCCGGAAGCTCTCGAAGCCCGTGCAACAGCTCTGGAAAATGAGCAAAGTTCAGATTTTGGTATTAAACCCGAATATGTTGCGGATGTGCTTGACGGTAAACTCAAAAAAACTCAAGCAGGCAGAAAAATTGTCAATATGATGGTCTCAGGTGCAAGTTTTGCCGCTGCTACAATGTCATTTAAAAAAGTTGCACCGAAATTAAGACATGGAATAGCAAGTGCTACCGGAAAAATTGCTTCTCAATTCGCTTCATTTGGAAAACAAGTCAATAACGGTAACATTAATCAGGTAGCTGATGAAATGCTCAAAGAGTCTTCAAAAATAGCTCAAAAAGGCGACGGCACTCTTTTAAGAAAAGCCACCATGAAAGTTTTGGGTGAAAAAAATGGTACAAAAGCTCTGGAAAGTCTTAAACGTATAGGAATTGAAACAGGCGGTGATGTTGCAGATACGGCAATTGCAATTGGTGCTGCTGTTCTTGCGGGCCGTGAAGCAGGGGATATTGCGGACGGTGCGCAAAAAGAGCATACTTTAAGAGATGCGTTAGGTGATATTACAAAGGTAATGAGTGTATTGCCGGGTGTTGAAGTAATACCGGAAATACAATAATCGAAAGGAAATAAAATGAACATTCAAGCGATAAATGCAAGTCCTGTTTTGGGCAGACGCCAAGTTCCAAGAAACAATGTTTCTTTCGGTAAGAAAATGGAAATAAAAAATCAACATATTAAAAATGCAGGGGAAACAGTTTCAAATGTTGCTAAAAAAACAGGTGAAACAATTGGAAACACTGCAAAATTTATTGCAGCTGAGGTTAAAAAAGGTGCAGGTGTATTCTCTGAGGCGGCAGTCAGAGGCTTTAAAAAAGGCAAACAAAATGTTGCTAATTTTATTGCAAACCATAAAGGTACAAAGGGTGTAAAACTTGTTGCTACCGCCCTTACTGCTATTGTTGCAGGCGGATTTGCGATAAAAGAAGTTTATGATATTGCTACAAAATCAAACCCTGAAAGATAAAATTATCAAATAAAAATAAATCAACTAAAAAGCCCATTACCTGTGGGCTTTTTAGTTAGTATAATAAATATTGCGTTAAGGTTTATTAAAAGAGCTGTTCTATGGTTAAAAAATTAAATATAGCCTTTGTTTGGCATTTTCATCAACCTTCATATCAGGAAAATATGCAGGGTGATTTTTTAATGCCATGGGTCAGACTCCATGCTACAAAAGACTATTTGGATATGTTAACCAGACTTGATGGTTTTAAAAATATAAAATTAAATTTTAACATATCTCCGGTTTTAATCGATTCAATTGAAAAGTATATAAATGGTGCAAAAGATATTCATTTAAAACTTCTTTTATGTGACATAAAAGATTTAGACAGGGATGATAAACTTTTTATTTTGGAAAACTTTTTTGATGTAAATTACTCCAATATGTTGCTTTCTCGTCCTTATTATTCGCAATTAAACGATAGAAGGGTTCATTGTGATACAAAGACCTCCCTCATCGATAGTTTTAGCAATCAAGATTATGCCGATATTATGGCAAATTTTACTTTGTGTTGGATTGATAAAAGATTTAAATATCGTTATAAAGGTTTGGATTATCTCTTAGATAAAGAAAAAGATTTTACACTTGAGGACAGACAGAAAATATATGAAATACAACTGCAAATAATAAAAGATATTTTACCCACATATAAAAAATACCAAGATGAAGGCAAAATAGAAATTTCTACCAATCCTTATTACCATCCGATTTTACCTTTGTTGATTAATTTAAGGGAAAGCAATTATCCTTATGATGAAAACTTGCCCGATGCACTTTTGAGCGGTGTGAAAGATGCAAAAGAGCAAGTTGCACGCGCTTTGGATAAATTTGAAAAAATATTCGCTAAACGCCCAAGGGGTATGTGGCTTTCAGAGCAATGCGTAAGTAAAAAAACAATGAATTTACTCTCTTATTTTAATATTGATTGGACGGTTTTGGATGAAGGAATATTATCTGAAAGCATAGGGAAAGAATTTGCGCGTGATTTTGAAGGAAATTTAGAAGATCCTTTTGCGCTTTGCGTAAATTATGCCTTCAAGAAAGATAAAAATAAGACAAACATAATCTTTGCTGATTCTCTTTTCGCAAACCTTGTGGGCTTTGGATATGGAAGTTATGATGGGGAAATTGCTGCAAATGATTTGTATGAAAAAATAAAGACAATTCAAAATAAGTTGCAAAATTCGCCCAAAGACCACCATATATTAACAATTGCCATGGATGGTGAAAACTGTTGGGAAAGTTATCAAAATGACGGTGAAGAATTTTTAAATACCCTTTATGGCCTTATTGAGGCGGATGAAACATTATGCACTACACTTGTGAGTGATTTTATAGATAAATCTAAGCCTGAAGATTTGCCTAAAATTGCATCGGGTTCTTGGATTAACAGAAGTTTTGAACTGTGGATAGGCGAGCCTACAAAAAATGTTGCTTGGCGTTATTTAAATAAAACAAAAGAAGATTTTGAAAAATTTTCTAAGGAAATTATTTCAAAGGCAAAAACAAATATTCAAAAGGCAAGCGCGAATAAGACAATACATGAAGCAAAAGAAGAAATATTTATTGCCGAAGGCTCGGATTGGTTTTGGTGGTATGGTGAACCTAATGAGTCGGGCAGTGATATTATTTTCGATTATCTTTTCCGCGAAAGATTAAGAAACGTATATAGAATATTTTCTAAAGACATTCCGGAATATCTTAATATACCTTTAATTTCTATGGTAGGAAAACCTATAAGACAATCAATAGGTCATATCAGTCCTAATATTAACGGAAATAATGATGAAATGTTTGATGAATGGGAAAATGCAGGTTACATATTCCTGCCTGATTCTCCGACATTTTCTAAAATGAAATCTATAAAAGGTATTTATTACGGATGTGACAGTGAAAATTTATATTTCAAATTTGAGGTTAATCGTCAAACTGTTTCAAAGACAAATCATTTTTTGAAAAATCAAATACATATTTATTTAAGAAGCCTTTTACAAAGTGCTCTTTCTCCTATGCGAGTAATATCAAGAACAAGCAATATATACCCCAGTGCAAAAAACGGTTTTTCTCATGAGATTATGTTTGCTTTTAATAAAGATGACCTTTTGCCTCCCGTTTTAAGCGTTGCTATTCAAGGTGGTTTGTGGCAAATGGTGCTTATGAAACATGATGAATATGCCTATAAGGATGTTATTGAGCTTAAAATTTCATACAAAGATTTGGGGCTTGACCAAAATACCCCTGTTGAATTTTGTGTTGTAAGTGCAACAGGCGAAGTTATGAATGAAGTTTACCCTCAGGATGTGCTTTTAGCTCTCAACAATGATGTTTAAAAGTTCTTGTTCAATATTGCAAATTTCATTTGTTTTTAAAGCATTTTTGAGGACTTTCTTTTTAAGCAGCGCCTTTATACAGTCTTTATTTTTGCAAACATAAGCACTTCTGCCCAAAATTTTTGAGCTCGGGTTTAAAAAAATTTTGCCGCTTTTATGTTCGCGTGTTATTTTGTACATTAAATCGGCATTTTTTATCTGTTTGCATCCTTGACATTTTCTTTGTTTCATTTTGTTGCTCTTATAAAAATTGTTTTTGAACTTACTGTTATTGTTTTTCCGCCAAGTGCCTCTTGTACTTCTTTTATGTAGTTGTCGACTTTTTTTTCATCAAAATATTTTAAAAATCTTTCTTTTGATGTTGGTCTGTCCGGACTCGGTGCACTTTCAAACCATTTTATAATGGAATCTTTTTGTGCAATATATGTTGAAGGCGTATCCTGAACATCAATATCTCCATCGCAAAATCCTGCAATATCCAGATTTTGCGCAATTGATTGGGCATCAAAATTTGTAAGAGGGTCGTTTATATCTGTCATAAAATCATCCTCCGCTTCTTTAAAAGCTTGCCAATCTGTTATTTCATCAGGATTGGTGAGCTGATGATATCTTGTGTTTGATTTTATTATGGGTTCAAATGCACTGTATGTTCCACCTTTTTTTAAGATTCTGTATATTTCATTTATTGCTTTTTGTTTGTCAACAATGTGTACTAAAACAGAGCGGGTGAGTGCTTTATCCACTGCGCAATTCGGTAATTTAATATCAAGGCAGTCGCTTTGCAAAAAAGTTGCTTTATTTGGAACTTTGCATTCACTAAGAAGTTTTTTGCATTCATCAAGGCAGTCGCTAAATTTATCAGAAAATATGACTTCAACATTGTCTGAAAATTTTTCAATTACTCCAAAAGCCAAAAGCCCGCTTCCGCATCCAATATCTATTATTTTATCGCCGGTTTGTATGCCAGCTTTTGAAATAACAATATCTCTTAGAGCAAAAAGCCAATTAAATGTTTGCTGTATTTGAATTTTATCCATGTGTGCAAATCGAGTTTCACTCAGCCATTGTGTCCAATTTTTGCAAATATCGCTCAATATATCCTCCGAATTATGTATTTTGGTGTATTCTAAAATTGTATTTTACCATATATTATTTTATAATGTTACAAGAGTTCAAATTTAGGCAACGATGTCAAACGAAAACGAAATTTCAAATATTGAAAATAACGTAGATTATCTTAACAGAATGTTTAATATCAGCACTATTGCCAATCAGGCAGGTAGTGTTTATGAACTTTTAAAAAAGTTGTCCGATTATATTGTTAAACTTATAAATAATAAAAATATTTCTTTTTATATTTTGGAAGGACAAATTTTTAAAAGTGTTGTTACTGCTCAAAATGCCCGCGCAGACGAGTGCTTTGAATCTGAGCAGGATAATGAGGCTTTTTTAAGCGCAATTAATGAAAGTAAAATCATAGATGCCAAAAATGAGCATGGCGATGTTCTTTACGGTTCTTTTTGGGAAAAAAACGGACTTGAAAAGCTAAAAACAAAATATCTGAGAGCTTTTTTTTCAAACGGTGTTCCCGTATGTTTTTGTTTTATAGGTGAAAGTGAGGGTTTTGAAGGGCTTACTTGTGAGCAAAGAGAAATGCTTAATATAGCGTTTGATTATGTTGAACCAATTATAGGTAAATATTTGAATGACCTTAAAAAAGAACATGAAATTGTCCAACTTCAAAAATCTCTTTATAATATTTCAATACTTTATAATATTTCTCAGGCAGTTAATTTTATCGACGATTTAAAACGCTTGTTGCAAGTGATTTTATCTAAAGCAATAGATACAATCGAAGCCGAAAAAGGCTCTCTTATGCTTTATGATTATTCTCAAAACTCATTGCAAGTTCGGGTTGTATATGGTTTGCAGGATAAAAAAATAGAAGAAGGAATTAATAACGGCATTATTCAATGTTCTAAAATTAAAGCAGGCGAAGGTGTAGCCGGCATGGTATTTTTGGAAAGAAAGCCGATTATTACAAATCTCGGTTCTGCTGATCCCCGTTTTATTGTAAAAGATATTTTAACAAATACACATTCTCTTTTGTGTGTTCCTTTAATTGCAAAAGGTGAAGCAATAGGTGTTATAAATATTACAAATAAAAAGAACGGAAAATTGTTTAATCAAAAAGATTTAGAGTTTATGACATCTCTTGCAAACCAAGCTGCAATAGCAATTGATAATGCTAAATTATATGAACTTGCAACTAAAGATGGACTTACAAAGTTATATATATATCGTCATTTTTATACATTGTTGGAAAATGAAATACGTAGATGTGCCCGCTATAAGCGTGATATGTCACTTTTAATGCTTGATATAGATAATTTTAAAAATGTAAATGATACATACGGTCATTTAATAGGCGATCAAATTTTAAGAGAACTTTCCCATGTAATATCTGAAACTGTAAGAAAAATTGATATTCCTGCGCGTTACGGCGGCGAAGAATTTGTTGTAATTTTACCTGAAACTACAAAAGAAGATGCAGTAATTATCGCCGAACGCTTAAGAAAGAACATTTCAAAAATTTGTGTTGAGGCAAACGAAGTTACGACAATTTCCCCTACAACAAGTATTGGTGTTGCTCAATATCCCTATGACGGTATTGACCCAAAAACTCTTATAAATGCAGCAGATACTGCTCTTTATAATTCCAAGAACAATGGCAAAAATATTGTTTCAATATACTCAAAAGACGGCTGTCAGCTAGTTGAAAGAACGGAAATAATTTAAAATTGTGTGTCCAGATTTCTTGTTTCTTTGTCGCCGTTTACAATTGTGCCAAGCTGCATTGTCTGTATATTGATTTTGTTAATTTCGCGTGCGACATCTCCGCTGAAAACATTCTCGTTTGAAGCAAGATAGTCAAGAACCGGCTCCCACATATCCCCTATTGCTTTTTCAACTGTATGGGCCGCTTGTTTGCCCTGTTTTAAATCAGGAATTACATTTAAGCCGAAAGATTTTACGTTAAAATTTGTAGACATATAATTCTTTGTCTCCTTAAGGGGGTCTATCCTTGTGTTAATATCATCGAAATATTTACTGTAAAACTTTAATGATTTTTCTTTAGTTGTAAAGAAAATTTACAAAAATACATCTCTTTTCAAACTTGAAAAAATGTTATACAATTAAGTAAATTTTTGTTAATAAAATTTTAAAATTTGACACTTTTTTTATTTAGGGCACTTAAAAAAGAAGAAGGCACAACATCTGAGGTTAGGATGAATTTTAAAAATTTTAAAATAGTCAGAAAACTTGCAAACCTTAGTCCAAAATTAAAGTGGTTTATGTTTAAAAGTATTCAAGACTACAAAATAGGTTCAAAGTATATCGATTATCTTATTCCCGATGAGCAAAAAGCACCGGGATATGATAATGATAAATTAGAAAAAATGGTGAGAGAAACTCTTGCAAAAGAATTTTCACCAAAAATTAAAGATGCAAAATCTTATGAGTTGCTTGTTGATGCTGTTGTTCATAATTTAAAAAAGAAACAACTTGAAGCAATGGGCGGTCTGGATGATGAAGAAATTTAACAATAAACAGGCAGTAATATAATTTTGCCTGTTTATTTGTTGCAAGGGAGTAATATGGACAAAAATATAATTTGCATGAAATGGGGCGAAAAATTTGATTCATCCTATGTAAATCGCTTGTATAAAATGGTACAAAAAAACATAACCGTACCTCACAGATTTATTTGTTTTACGGATAATCCTCAGGGGATTGATGAAAATGTTGAAACTTTTCCTATACCTGCGCTAAAAGAGGACGGAATACCCGATAGGATGTGGAAAAAGCTTACTGTATTTAATAAAGAATTATATGATTTAAAAGGAACAGCTTTGTTTTTGGATTTAGATATTGTTATAAGACAAAACATTGATGCTTTTTTTGAAGAAGAAGGTGATTTTTTAATTATAAAAGATTGGGATTTTCCTGATGATATTATAGGCAATTCTTCCGTTTTTCGTTTTGAGATAGGCAAACATCCTGAAGTTTTGGAACATTTTTACGGTTTGGGTACTGCAATAAGAAAACATTTTAAAAATGAACAGGCTTTTTTAACTTATGAAATGTATGAAAAAGGTATTTTAAAATATTGGGATAAAAATTGGTGCGTAAGTTTTAAAAGATGTTGTTTACATAAATTTCCAATGTGCTGGTTTAAAGTTCCAAAAGACCCCGATGAGGCAAAAATTGTTATATTCCATGGCAAACCAAATCCAAAACAAGCTTATAAAGGGTATTTTGGTAAAATGGGCTTTAGGTATATTAAACCGACAAAATGGCTTGATAAATATTGGGTAAAAGATTAACTTTTCAACAAAACAAGGTATTGAAAAATATATAATTAAAGTTGTATAATAGTTGATATGGGTTTTTTTGACTGGATTAAAACATCAAATGAAAATCTGAAACGTGTCGAGAGCAGAATATACGAGCACAAGAAAGATTATCTTGAAGTATATCAGCGAAATCAGGCATTAGAGCGTGAGATTGCACAACGTACCGAAGAATTGCACAAGGCAAACCAAACTTTGCTTACACTTGAGCATGTTTGGGATATGATGAATTCGTCACGCCCGTTATCCAATGTTCTTGAAACCATTGTTTCTTCTTTGCATGGCGAATTTGGTTATCTATACAGTTGTATTGTTCAAAAACAGCTTGATAAAGACGGTGTATTTTATTCGCTTAGGACTTATCTAAAAAATGAATTTTCGCAAAGGCTTGAAAAATTTTTAGGAAAATCTATTTTTGATGTTAAATTAAAAATTAAGAAAAACGGTAAAATACAAGAGGCAATTGAAAATAAAACAGCTGTTCATTATACGGATTTATTTGAAATTCTGACAGAAGTTTTCCCCGAGTTGAGTGATGAACAAGCGCATGAAATAGCTAAAAAAACATTTACGAAATCTGTTATAATTCTGCCGCTTATTGCTTCAAAAGAATTCACAGGCTTTTTGGCAGTCTTTTCTCCAAGAGAGGAGGCAAAAGATGACGAACTTAATTTCTTAAATTTATTCGCACGTCAAATTGAGCTTGCAATTACAATAGCAAACCTTTTCGAAACAGTTAAAAAACAAGCGGTTACCGATCCTCTTACGGAATTGTTTAACAGAAGATTTTTTGATGATGCTATCGAGCGTGAAGCGAATCGTGCATTGCGTTTAAATCAACCGTTTACATTGATAGGACTTGATTTAGACCACTTAAAAGAAATTAATGACACTTACGGGCATTCTATGGGCGATAGAGCTATCTCGACCATAGCGCGTGTAATTTTGAGAAATGCGCGTTCGGTGGATATTGCATCTCGTATCGGCGGTGAAGAATTCTCGATAATTTTACCCGGTATTGATGCTCAAGGCGGGCTTGCCGCAGCAGAAAGATTGAGAGTGTCAATTGAAAATGAGCCTGTTGAAGGTCTGGGCAATGTTACGGCAAGTATTGGTGTTGCAACTTTTATTGAGCATACGCTTGACTTGGATGATTTAATCGAAATGTCGGATAAGGCTATGTATGATGCAAAAGAGCAGGGCAGAAACAGGGTGTGTTTGGCACAACCGCAAAAAAACATTTCTTGGCAAGATGTTGCGGTTAATGCTTTTGTTGAAATACTTGAAAAGCATCGTATACCTTTTAATAATAAGCTTGCGCTTGAACTTTCTCATAAATTACAAACCCGTCAGGAAAATGTTAAGGGCAATTCGGCTCAAGAGCTTTTATACTCGGTTGTTGACACAATTTCACAAACTTATACCACTTCTAATCAGGAAGGGATTACTAAGTCAAAAATGTCCCTTGCGACACTTGTTGCAAAGAAATTTAAGCTTTCAAAATCGGAAATTGATAAACTTAAAATTGCGATTTTGCTCTATGACATAGGCAATACAATGTTACCTGATGAGATACTTAAAAAGCCTGCACCTTTAACAAAAGAAGAAAAAGATAAAATTGTTGAGCACCCGCTTTTAGCTGCGCGTGAAATTTTAAAACCCATCACAAATATATCTGATATTATTCCAATTATTGAACACCACCATGAAAATTGGGACGGTAGCGGTTATCCCAATCAGGTTAAGGGTGAAAAGATACCTATAACCTCGCAAATTATTTTAATTGTTGATTCATATTTTGCAATGATTTCAGACAGACCCTACAGGCGCGCCTACACTCAAGAAGAAGCAATTGAAGAAATTAAACGTCAGGCAGGTAAAAAATATTCTGAAGAACTGACAAACGAATTTATTCTTGCTTTAGACGAGTTTTATAATATTAAATAAGCCATTTTTCAAAGAATTCAATACCTGCTTTTGAACTTTTTTCGGGGTGAAATTGTACTGCGCAGATGTTATCTTTTTGAACGGACGAACAGAAGTCAATATGGTAATTTGTTATTGAACTTATAATATTTTTATCTTTTGGATTAACGTAATAAGAATTTACGAAATAAAAATAATCATCTTTTAAGTATGTATTTGCTTGAGTTGTTTTAATTTCATTCCATCCTATTTGAGGTATTTTTCCTGTTTGAAATTTTTTAACTTCACCTTCAAAAATTCCAAGTCCCTCTATGTTTGGTGCTTCTTCACTTTTTTCAAATAAAACCTGTAATCCGAGGCAGATTCCCAAAAAATCTGCCCCATTTTTAATAGCTTTTTTTATTGTTTGCGGTAAATTTTGGGCATTTAGTTTATTCATTGCCTGCTCAAAATGCCCTTGACCGGGGAAAATTATTTTATCTGCCGCAAGAATTTTATCTTTATTATTGGTAATTTCATATTGACGTCCCAGAAATTCAAGCATATTGCCCAAGCTTTTGACATTTCCGGCACCATAGTCAATTATTACAATTTTATTTGACAAATGTATGCCCGTCCTCTTTCATACGTCTTATAACTTCTTTTAGTTCATTTTCATCGGCAACTATTGAAAGCCTTAAATAACGTTTGCCTTCATCACCGAACGCATCTCCCGGAACCGCAACAATGCCTGATTTTTCAATTAATTCATCACAAAAATCTTTTGCGCAAGCGTATCTTGGCGGGAGATCAATCCAGAGGTAAAATGTGGCTTTTGGCATCTCAATTGTCCAGCCAAGTTCGCGTAAACCTTGAACAAAATCGCCGATTTTTTTCTTAAATTTTTCATTTGCACATTTAATATACTCATCGCCTTCCTGAGAATTTAAAAGTTCTGCGCCTGCAAGTTGTATTACTTTGAATACACCTGTGTCAAGACTCGATTTTAATTTGCCGAAAGTGCCTACTAAATCTTTGTTTCCGCAAACCCATCCAAGACGCCAACCTGTCATGGCATAAGGTTTTGAAAAACTGTAAAATTCTACAGCAATATCCTTTGCACCTTTGCACTCAAGAACCGAGCATGGTTTGTCTTTCTCATCGAAATAAATGTCGCAGTATGCATTATCCGACATTAAAATTATATTGTGTTTTTTGCAAAAATCTACACAGTGTTGTAAATATTCTTTTGTGCAAGTGCAGCCAAGCGGATTATTTGGGTAGTTAATGATTAAAGCTTTAACTTTTTTAGGGTCGTTTCCTTCTTTTAAAAATTTCTCCCAAACTTCATCTAAATTTGGCATATAATTATTTTCTTTTGTTAATGGTATGCCATAAGCCTTTCCGCCCGAAACTTTTATCATTTCAGTGTATGAAGCATATCCGGGGTCAGGAATTAAAATTATTTCCTGTTCTTTTTTATCCATTGTCGGATTAATTACTGCACGTACAAAGTTTGCAATACCCTCTTTTGAACCGATTAGTGAAAATACCTCGGTTTTTGGGTCAAGTTCAACTCCAAAGCGTTTTTTCATCCTTTTTGCAACTGCATCAAGAAAAGGTGCTTCACCTTTTGGTGTTGAATATGTGTGATTTTTGGGGTTGTTTAAAAGTTCTTTCGTACGATTAATTACAAAGTCAGGAACCATATCAACAGGCGCACCCATAGAAAGTGCAATGGGCTTTCGACCTTTTTTTGTTAATTCTTCGGTCATAGCAATCATTTTTGCTTTAATTTGAAACATGATATAAGTTTCAAGTGTACCCATGTAACTGTTGAAATTTTGCATATTTTTTCCTCTTGTTAATGCGTCTGAAATTTATTATACTACAAAAGTTTAATTTTTTACCTCTTGTGTCTTTAAAAACATGGTTTGATGTTGTATAATGGAAAAGTTGCGCAGAAGGTGGCGCAGCTAGAAACGGAGACACTATGCATATTCATGTTAACGGACGAAACGTAGAAATCACAGACGCTATTAAAGCCTACGTTAAAGAAAAAGCGGGAAAAGTTGCTGCACATTATGATCAAATTCAGGCTATTGACGTTGTTTTGACAGTTATTAAAAATCCGTCCGTTGCTGATTCTCACGTTGCGGAAATTAACTGCAAAGTCCTCGGAGATACCGTAAGGGTTGAAGAAAAGGCTGAATCAATGTATGCTTCAATTGACCTTGTTTGTGACAAATTGGACAGACAGGTAAGAAAGTACAAAGAAAAATACTTAAAAGCAAAAAGCGGTTCACCTTCCATCAGAACGGAAACTATTGCTGATGAGGAAACAGTTTAAATAATAATAAAACTAAAGCCCTCTTTAAGAGGGCTTTTTAAATCTCTTTTATGTCGGGATTTGAGCGAAAATATGTAAGTTGTCTTTTTGCAAAGTTTCTTGTTCTTTGTTTAATTTTATCAACTGCTTGATTAAAATCTTGCCAAATGCCGCATTCAAGCTCAAAGAATTCTCTGTAACCGATTGTGTTTTCAAGTATTTTAGAATTAGGATAGCGCATTTTGTTTCTTTGCCATTCCTCAAAAAGCCCTATTTCAAGCATAAAATCAACTCTTTTGTTAATTCTTTCATAAAGTTTATCACGTTCTATTTTTGGCATGTACCATAAGGCGCAAACAGGCTCTTTTTGCTCTCGTTGATACTGCGAAATCGGCATATTTAAGCCTTTGCACATTTCAATTGAGCGTATAACTTTATCCTTGTTGTTTTTGTGTATCAGCTTGGCACGCGCAGGGTCAAGCTGATATAAAATTTGCCAAAGTTCATCATTATTTTTTGTATTTAATTTTTCTCTTAAATCTTTATTTATTCCTACTTGAGGCAGTTCTTTTTCATCCAGAAAAGATTTTATATAAAACCAGGTACCTCCTGCAATAATAACATTTTTCCCCCTTTTTTTAATATCTTCAAGCGCAATTTTAGCATATTTTACAAAATCTCCCGCGCTAAAGTTTTGATTAGGTTCAATAATGTCAATTAAATGGTGTTTAATGCCTTGCATTTCCTCTATTGTTGGTTTTGCACTTACAATATCAAGATTTTTGTATACACTCCGTGAATCTGCGCAAATAATTTCGGCATTATTTTTTTTTGCTAAATCAATTGCAAGGCTTGTTTTTCCCGAGCAGGTCGCACCCGTTATCACCGTGATTGTAAAATCTTGACTCATAATAGTCAAATATTAGCACAAACACAAATACCCAGAAATATATGGCCAAAATCATAAAAATAAAGTAAAAAACCATATTTGTTGCAAAAAGTGTGCTTGTAATTCTAAAAATTAACCCTAAAATCAATATAAACATATAAAGCGTAAAAGATTTCACAGGATGTTTAAAAATTGCAAAGAGCGAATTTTTAAGGGCACTTAGGGGGTTTGTTGTACATTTTTCAGGGAAATAAAGAGCTGATGCCCAAAACATCATAAAAAAGTTAAAAAGTCCTATTGTGAATAAAAATAATATTTGCCAATACCATAAAATCAAAATTTTATCCTGCGGCATAGAGGCAAAAAATGCATGTAGCCCTTGCGAGTCTTGAGGAATTGAATTTATTTTCTCAACAAGAAAATCAAGACTGCCAATAAAATGATTTGCAAATTTTATATTAAAAGTTATTAATAAGAAAAACATAATCAGATATAAAATAATTCCCCCTAAAAGCGGTAAAATATAAACAGGAATTGCTGCAAAAAAATCATTTTTCATACCTGTAAATTCTTTTATTTTTTCTTCGTCATTACGTTTTTCTTTTTTGGAATTTGCAATTGCGGTTTTTACCATTTGAAGCCATCCTGCAAAAAAAGCAGAGGTAAAAACAAGCAAAAGACCTAAAATTAATATGAATAAAATAATGTTCTGTCCTAAAAACATTTTTGGAATTATAAAAGTCAGAAAAATTAAATAAATTACAAAACTCAAGGTTAAAATCGGATTATCAATTATAATTGAAATACTTTTTTTAATTGCACTATACATTTATTGCTCTCTTTTAAAATTTATGTTTTACTATATAGATATTATTGTTAAACGATAAAAAAAACAAGGTAGGAAATGTTAAGATTTTCAAAAGACCATAAACTGCAAGGTGTGTTGATTTGTGTTGAAGGTATTGACGGTTCGGGTAAGAGTACTCAACTTGATTTGTTATACAGTTGGTTAAAATCAAAAAATCTTGATGTGATTTTAACTCAGTGGAATTCTTCAGAGTTAATTTCACAAACAACAAAACGTGCAAAAAAGAAAAATCTGCTTTCGGGCAGAACTTTTTCCATATTACATGCGGTTGATTTTGCAGACAGGCTTGAGCGCACAATTATACCTGCTCTTAAAGCAGGTTTTATAGTGCTTGCCGACAGATATGTATATACTGCTTTTGCTCGAGATGTTGCTCGCGAGGTTGACCCAAAGTGGGTCAGAAATATGTATGGGTTTGCAATAAAGCCTGATTTAACCGTTTATTTTGATGTCAGTGCAAAAGTTTCGCTTGATAGAATTTGCACAAATCGCCAGCCTAAATTTTACGAAGCGGGCATGGATTTAAAATTATCAAATAACCCTTATAAAAGTTATGTAATTTTTCAAAACAGAGTTATTGAGCAGTATAAAAATATGATTGATGAATATTCGCTTGTGCAAATAGATGCCAATGAAACAATACATCAAAAGCAACAATATTTCAGAAAACTTGTGGCGGATGTGCTTAAAAAGCGCGGCATAGAAATTAATGAGGTTGAAAATGACATATAAAAAACATGGCTATGACGGGCTTTTGGTTGTAATAGAAGGAACTGACGGTGCAGGAAAATCAACTCAGGTCAATATGTTAAAAGGCTTTGTTGAAGGTTTAAGCTATGGTTGCGTTGTGTCTGAGTGGAAAACATCAAGACTTATTTCAGGTCTTATTAACGAAGCGAAAGAGAAAAATTTGCTTAATACGACGACTTTTTCACTTTTGTATGCGGCAGATTATGCCGACAGATTGGAAAATGTTATAATCCCTGCTCTTAAAGCCGGTTTTGTTGTTCTTTTGGACAGATATGTTTATACAGCCTATGTGCGAGATTCTGTTCGAGGTCATGATATAAACTGGGTAAAAAAGCTTTATGAATTTGCACCTGAGCCTGATTTGGTTTTTTATCTTAAGATGCCTCCGGATATATTAATTAAAAGGCTGATTGCTTCAGGCGGGCTTGATTATTTTGAATCCGGCAGGGACATAGGACTTTCGACAGATATTTATAAGAGTTTTGAAATATATCAAAAAAGATGTCTTGATGAATATAAAAAACTTGAAAAAGAATACGGTTTTATTGAACTTGACGGCATAAAAACTAAAGAAGAAATACATAGAACAATAAAAAATAAACTTAAAGAAGTTCTTGATTTGGGCATTGTTAAATAAATTGTAAAAAAATGTAAATTGTAAGACAAAAAATATATTTACGTGTTTTTATTATCATGCGTTATTATTCGCAGAAAAAGATTGTTAGTTGTGAGAGGGTAGTTGAAAGGAAAACTCTAATGATACAAAAAGTAACTTTAAGCCCCGTAAATGTTAAAAATTGGGCAACTCGTTCAAATGGTGTAACCGCACCGGTTAAAAGTCAAAATGTTAATTTTGAAGGTACAAAGGTACAGGCTTCAAGTTTAGCAAGTGCCTATCAAGCACTCAATGGCATAAAAGTGGCAAAAACTGTTAATTTTGCAGGCTCAATCGAACTTAGCGATTTTGAAAAATCAATTATTACTCCCAAGGAAATAAGAATCCCTAACCTACTTGCAATTCCTGAGGATATAAATTTGCCTTTAAGGAAAATGCCTGAAGGTTATGAAAAATTTAATGCTGCGGGATTAAATGTTACAAAAAAATCAATAGGCAATATAAATAAGTATACCGTTACAAACGATAAAGGAAATGTCATTTTTATAGGCAAGGTTAATGCATCTAGGGCTGAAATGCCTGTTGTCACATATAAACAAGGTAAATTTATGCCTGAAATTACTATTAAAGATGCTTCTTTAGATGGCAAGGCAATTAAAATGTTCGCAGGTTCTGAGTTAATCGGCAATGGATTTGAATTTAAAATGCCGGGTCAATATGAAACACTTTTAACCGGAGGACATAAAGATGTATCTTTTAAAGGAAGAACGGTAATTACAACATTGAATAAAGAACCAAGAACGCTCAACGCGGTAAATTCTTATGTTGAGTCAGGTCTGCAAAAGGAAGCAATAAGGGGTGACTTTGTTGATGTTGTTGAAGAAAATGATCCGACAATTATTATTCCTGCAGGTGGTTTTGGTGAAAGATTTTTTAATATTACAAGAGAACATGAAAATAAACCTTCGGGTAAATTACCTACAGATGACAGATATCGCATAATAGGAACTACATTGAATCTTGCTGCATCTGCAGGGATTTTAAAAGGTGACGGCAGTGATGATGTTAAATATTTGAGTCAAAATCATGAGATTGAAGAAGGCGAAGATGTTTATTATGTTTCAAGATATAAAACAGATGGCGGTGCGATAGCTGAGGGATTAAGACGTGATATTATCAGAAACGACCGCGATTCTATTATTTTAAATGCGGATATTTTTACAAATGCCGATATAAGCCGCGTTTATAATGCGCTAAAAACGCTGCCTGATGCTGCTCTTGTTATTCCTTATTATCCTGTCAATCCTCAAAGAGCAAAATCCTTCGGGTTATTGGGTATTGAACAAGATGAAAGAGGAAATTTGCAAATTAAGGAATTTTTGGAAAAACCTAAATATACATCGGATGCGCCAATGCCTAACGATTTTACTCAACGTGGTGACTACGATAAAGCTATGGATGAGTTTAGAAAAGTCCAATCTGCAATTGATCCGAACGATGAAAATAAATTTTTGGCTAACCCCGGCTTGTATTTCTTGAGCAAAGAAGCGCAAAAAATATTAATGGCTCAAGGCATTTTGACGCCTGAAGCTACCGGTCTTGGTGGAAATGTAATGCCTAAAATAGTTCAATTGGCAAATGAAGGCAAATTGCTTGATGAAAAAGGCAACAAAATGAAGGTATATACAGTTCCGCTTGAAGCAAAAGGCGGCAGACCTGCTGTTTGGGATGATATCGGTACGGCAGAAGCATATTTAAAATTAATTAAAGATGTTGCAAATGAAGTAAGATTACATGGCACATCTGTTGAAAACAAATACTATGGTATGCCTGAATTTGTACTTCAGGACTTTGCAAACAACACTGATTTAGAGCGTGGCATTGTATTTGATTCAAAAGAAGCACAATATGCGCTTAGAGATTTTGCTATGAAATATGGTGTAAAATCTGTTTGCGGTAATATTTTTGTTGCAGGTAAATAATTCTTAAAATACAAATACAAAGCGGTCGTTTTTAAAAACGACCGCTTTTTTTAATTAGTTGTGCAATTGGATTTTTTTAAAATCTTCATTAAAATCTAATCAAATGAAAAACTACTATGATATTTTAGAAATTTTGCCAAGCGCAACAAAGGAAGAAATTAAATCCGCCTTTCGTACAAAAGCGCGTAAATACCATCCTGATGTTAATCATACTATTGAAGCGGAAATAATTTTTAAACAAATTAACCTTGCTGCAAAAACATTGCTTGATGATAATATGCGCTCGCAATATGATTTTGCTTACGGATTTAATAAAAAGACAAAACAAAATAAGCAAAATAAATTCGAAAACGCGGGCTATACTTATGCAAAAGCAAAAGAAACGTATAAAAAGCAAAATGATTTTGTAAAAAACTTTTATGATTTTTTCAAAGAAACCCAAAAAACCACTAAAACCCCTAAAAAATTTGACGGCGAGGATATAATTACAAATGTTACCATAACTTACAATGAGGCGATTAATGGTACTAACAGAAAAGTAAATATATTACAAAGCGAAAAGTGTCCTAAGTGTTTTGGCGCAAAATTCATAAATGGCTCAAAATGCACATTTTGCGATGGCAAGGGAGAAAAAACAAATTATAAAAAGATTAATGTAAAAATTCCTTCGGGGATTAAAGATTCGGCTAAAATAAGAGTGAAAAATGAAGGAGAAGAAGGAAAATTTGGCGGTAAAAACGGTGATTTATATCTTATAATTCATATTGAAAAAAATGCCGCTTTTAAAAGTTTGGACGGTTTTGCTTATCTTGAAGTTCCTATCAATCCTTACGAAGCGGTACTGGGTACGCAAATCAAAATTCCTGCACCTGATTGCAGAACAAAAATTTTAAAAATTCCTCCCAAAACAAGAACAAATACTACATTCAAACTCTTGGAAAGCGGTTTTTTGAATGCCCAAACAAACAAACGCGACCCTCTTATAGTAAAAGTATTTATTGACATATCGCCTTGTATGAGAGATAAAGAAATTGAAATGTATCGTATTATTTCAAGCGAGCATTGTGATACCTTAAGAGAAGATTTTTATGGCAGACAAAATTACTGTTAAAGAGATTTTTGAATCAATACAGGGCGAAGGTCCTTATGTTGGCGAAAAACAACTTTTCATTCGTACGACAAAATGTAATCTAAATTGCAAATATTGTGATACTGATTTTATTTGTGATGAAAATTCAAAAACTTATAATTTTGACGATTTTTTTGAAATTTTAAGAGCAAGTAATGCTCAAACGGTAAGTTTTACAGGCGGAGAGCCGCTTTTAGAGGCAAATTTTTTATCCGAATTTTTTAAAAAGTATAAAAACAGACTCAACAAAAAGATTTATCTTGAAACAAACGGGACACATGCGGGCAGTTTAAGTAAAATTATTGATTATGTTGACATAATTTCTATGGATATTAAGCTTAAAAGCGCTACAGGATTGCAATTTAGTCTAATAACCTTTGATGAATTTTTATCTGTTGCCAAACAAAAAGAAGTTTTCGCAAAAATAGTTTTTGATGAAAATATTAGTGAATACGAAATTATCGAAGCGGCGACTTTGGCCAAAAAACATTCAATACTACTTATTTTACAGCCAAAAATGCCAATGAGCACTGCTTTAAACTTGGATGAAATCTTTGAAAAATTTTACTCAAAATATAAAAATATTCGCCTTATTCCGCAGGTCCACAAGTTTTTAAATGTACGTTAAATATTGATTTTAGGTATTGAACTTAAAAGCAATTTTGTATAATCATCTTTTGGATTTTCAAAAATTTTATCGGTTAAACCTTCTTCTACAATTATTCCGCGATTTAATATTGCAATCCTATTACTTATATATTTTACAATATTCAAATCATGCGAGATAAATAAAAAGGTTAGATTGAGTTTGTCTTTCAATTCGATAAGTAAATTAATTATTTGTGCTGCAATACTTACATCAAGTGCCGAGATTGCTTCATCTGCCACAATAAATTCGGGTTTTAAAACAAGTGCCCGTGCTATTGCAATTCTTTGCCTTTGTCCTCCGGAAAATTCATGGGGATATTTTTTAAGGTCATTTTGGTTAAGTCCGCACAATGAAATCGTTTCGTGCACTCTTTCTTTTATTTTTTTCTCTTTATGAATTTTAAGCGGTTCTTCAAGTATTTCTTTTATTTTCATTTTCGGATTTAAACTGGAATAAGGATTTTGAAAAATCATTTGTGCTGATTTTCTAAAGGATTTTGTTTGTTTTTTATTATAATTTAAAATATTTTCTCCTTTGAAAAAAATTTCACCTGAGGTAACATCTAAAAGTTTTAAAATACAATTTCCCAAAGTTGATTTGCCGCAACCGGATTCTCCTACAAGGGCAAGTATTTCACCTTTTTTAATTTCAAGATTAATCCCTTTAAGTGCAACAACCGGCTCTTTTTTTTTGCCAAAGAGCCCGTTGTTTTCGCTGTAAGTTTTATAAAGATTTTTTATTTCAATTAAATTTTCCACAAAAATGATTGTAGCATATTTTTTAACTTAACACATTGCTAATGTAAGTAGTCTTTTAGGCTTTTTGCTTCTTGTGAACGTCTTAGTTTTTTTAATGCTTCAAATTCAATTTGACGAATTCTTTCTTTTGAAAATCCTAAAATTTTCCCCAACTCCTCCAAAGTTCTTGTTTTACGCCCTCCTATGCCAAAGCGATTTATTATAATAAATCTCTCTTTCTGATTTAAAATATCTAAAATGTTTAAAATATCTTTATTTAAAAATTCTTTTTCTGTATTTATTTCAGGTAATTTATTTTCATCATCGGATATGTAATCTTCAAGGCATAAATCTTGCGCTACAGGTGTATCAAGGCTAACAGGTTCTTTTATCATTGCCCTTTTGATTGATTTAACTTTTTTTTCATCAATTTTCAGATAATCGCTCAATTCCTCATCTGTCGGCTCTGCCCCCTTTTGCACACTCAATTTTACAATTGCTTTTTTTAACATTCTTATTTTATCACTCATATGAACAGGTATCCTGATAGAGCGCGAAGAATTTGCAATAGCACGGATTATGGTTTGTTTTATCCACCAGGTTGCATAAGTGGAAAATTTAAAACCTTTTGTGTAGTCAAATCTCTGTGCTGCTTTAATAAGCCCTAAAGAGCCTTCTTGAACTAAATCCATAAATAAAATTCCTTGTCCGGTATATTTTTTGGCAATTGATACAACAAGCCTTAAATTTGCTTGTACCAGTTTCTTTTTGGCAATTTGAGCTTCTTTTTTGCTTCCTTCTTTAATTGCTTTGCCAAGTGACATTTCTGATTTTTTATTTAAGAGTTTAATTCTGCCTATGTCTTTTAAATACATTTGCAAAACTTCGTCTTTATTTGCAATTGTTGAAAAGGTTTTTATTTCTTCTTGTTGTTCTTCATCTTCTAAAAAATTTTCAAATAATACATCTTCTTTATACTCGCAAACGCTAATACTCAAAATATTACTCCTCCAACTTTTTAATTGTCTTTTGGAGGGATAGACGAACGATTATAATATATGTTCCTTATAGACTATTGTTTAATAATTGCAAGGTGTCTTTCAAAATTTTCTTTTAAGGGTAAGTTGTAGCTAACTATTTTTGCATTTGCTTCTTTAATTTCATCAAGTTCTTCTTTGAGTGTTTTAGATTTATAAATTACAAAATGTCCGCCTTCTTTTATATGTTTTTTTGAAAGCCTTAAAATATTTTTGATTGTGCCCACTGCGCGAGAAATGACAATATCACAATTAAGCGGTTCTAAATCTTCAACCCTTGCGTATGATATTTTTAAATTTTCAATGTCGAGTTTATCTTTTATATCGATAATAAAATTAATTTTTTTTATTCTTGAATCATTTGCAACAATTTCCAGTTCAGGGAAAAAAAGTGCCAGAATAATCGATGGAAATCCTCCTCCTGTACCCACATCAAGAATTTTTTGTTTTTTATTGGGATTAAATTCATCCCATTTTAAAATTGCAAGTGAATCAAAAACATGTTTTTCAAAAAGAACTTTAACATCACCTGCGCTCATAAGGTTTGTATGAGAGTTGTATTCAATAAAAAGATTGTGCCAGAGGTTTAATTTTTCAATGGTCTTTTTGTTTGTTTCTATATTAAATTCTTTTTTTATGAGGTTAAAATTTTCTTCTTTAAACATAATTTGCCTCTATTCTTTGAAATTCCGAAGGCAGCATTTTTATTTTCATATCATTTATTCTTTGTTCTATTATTTGTTTATTTTCTTCAAGAATATTTTCTCCCAAAGCTTTTTTTGCTTCAAAAAAACTTATAAGGGCAAGTTCGTCCTGATTAAAATTATAATATAAATCGCCTAATTCAAGATATGCAAATGCCTCTTTAAATTCATCATGTATTTGTTTTGCGCATTCAAGAGCTTCTTTCAGATAATCAATTGCAAGCTCAAGATTTTCAACTTCATAAATTTTTGAAAGTTCGCGTGCTGCAAAATATATTCCTGCCTGATTTTTGTCTTTTTTATCAGTTTCAAGGGCAAGCTTAATATAATTTTTTGCTTCGTTGATATTGTTTTCATACGAATATATAAGGCCTAAATTAATGTAGCTTTGCGAAAGCCATTTGTTTTGTGTCGTGTCATAACTTGTGTTTATATTTTTCGTATAAAATTCTTTTGCATTATCAAAGTCGTGCATATCATCGTATAAAATTGCAGTTTTAAAATAAATTTCGCACAGTGTACTTGCATTTTGAGGATTTGCAAAATTTCCTGCAAGATGGTAGTATTCAAGAGCTTTTTCTATAGAATTTTCACTTTCGAAAACATCACCAAGACCCAAGTATGCCAGTGCTTTTAATGAATTATTTATTACTTGTTCGGAATTTATAATTTTAAAATATTCGTCTTTTGCACTTGAAAATCTGTATAAATTTTTATATAAATCAGCAACTTCAAGAACTGTTTTGAAATATTTTTCGTAATCCTTTAATAAAAGGTGTAAAGAACTTACTTGTGTATAATAATCAAGGGCATGCTCGTAATTGTTCAATTTTTCACTGTTGCGCGCAAGGTGTTCAAGGATTTCTATTTTTGTTTGAGTGTCATCGGTTTTGCTTTTTAGGTTTGATAAAATTTCATTAGCTTGTACGTATTGATAATTTTGTTCAAGTTCATCAGCCTTTTTAAATTCTTCCAAAAAATTAAATTCTTCATTTTTAATTTTTTCAATTCGTTCTTCTTCATATTTTTTCTGCCTGTATTCTTTAAGCATAATGGCATCTTCTTCGCTGAGAGTAATTTTTTTGGGTGTGAGTTTTTTATTTTGCAATTCTCTTTTTTTATCAAGATATTTTTGTTTTCTGTCCATTTCTTTTTTATCAAACCAAGGGTTGGAACCTTCTTGAGAAAGGGAGATGTATGAAAAATTATTATTTGAAATATTTGACTGTTTTTTTATTGCAGGTATATTTTTCTCAAGAACTTCAATTTGTTTTCTTATGCTTTCTCTGGAGAGTCTTAGAAGCCTATCGCGCGGGCTTTTTGTGAGTTCTTCTTCATAAATGTTAACCAGATTTGAAAAAATTTCATATTTTTCCTGCAATGAAAGGGTTTGTGCAAAATATTGCTTAAAATAGTTTCTCAAAATAATATTGTTGTCATATTTAGAAATTAAATAGTTTCTTTCGAGGTATTCAATTTGCTTTATGTCACCAAGATTATAGTATTTAATAAAATCAGTACTGACCACATGATTTATGCTGCTGAGATTTTTTAAGAATTGAAAATAAACACTTGGTATAAGTGAAATAAGTTTTAAGGTAATAAAATTTTCAAAATCATTTTCGCGCTTTTCGTATTCTAAAAGTAATTCCGGTATTTTTATTCCTGTTATTTCGCAATATCTTGAAATCATTCTAAAATAAAGTCTGTGTCCTTGCGTGCATTCAAAGAGCTTATCTTGTGTTTGTTCGTCAATATCAACATTTTCATTTTTAATTTTTTCTTTGAATGCTTCTTTGGTATATGGTGTAATTTCAATGATTTGTGAGGGTAATTCCCGATTTATAAAAAAGTCTATATTATTTTCTTTAGAAATTAATACAAGCTTTGTATTTTCAAAACTTGCAATATGGTGTAAAAAATTTAAAATTTCAATATTATCTTTTACAAGTTCAAAGTTATCTACTGCTATAATGCATTTTTTATCAATATTTTTAAAATAAAAACTTACTTTGTTTTTAAAACTTTCGCCCATGCTTTTTTTAAGACTGACTTTTTTTTCAAGAGAATACTTGCGAAAAGAGTCGTAAAAATTCAGTAAAAAATCATCTATAGTCGTGTTTTCAAAACATAAATGTCTGAAGATAAGAGTATCTTCATCAGGATTTTCTAAAGTTTTGTTTACAATTTCACTTTTTGCACAACCTGAAAAACCGCACAAAAGCAATAGCTCATCTGTCGAGTTGTAGAAATTATAAATTTTGTCTATAATCTCAATACTAAATTGAAAATCAGATGTTTCCATATAATTATTTTACATAATTTTTAAGGATTTATCTACATTTAGTGTTGTTGTAGGTCAAAATTAAAATATTTGTTAACCAATGTAAATTTTTTTAAAATACCATATCAAATATTTTCATTCAGGCTTTTTGTTTAATATGTGTGTTAGTTATTTTGGAGTCCCGAAACTACAGTGCAAACAGGTAAGGTTAATTCAGCAAATATACCTAAAAATGCTTATTACGCTTCAGGAGATGCGCATAAGAAGTTATCCAGCACTTCGGACAGAATAATTAAAAAAACACCCCTTACCGGCGCAAGAATTGTTGCAGATAAGCTTGTTAACAGCCTTTTTATTTATGCACCTAAAGGTATGCAGGGTTCTCGAAATTCAAATTTTTATGAATTTTTGTCAATGGGACTAATACCTAACATTACCGGTTCAGCTATGCTTATAGCTTTATTCAACGCTGCAAATAAAAACTTTAAAAGCCCCGATAGAGCTTTTGCTTCAATTTCCGGAAGAAAAATGGCTTATGGAGTTGTATTCTACGCGATAGGTAAGTGGCTCGGTTCAAAATTAATTAATAAAGGAGTTCAGCTAAAAACCGGTGTAGACCTTGAAATGCCATATAAAAAAGTAGTTACGGAATTGCCGGATCACCCGGGGGATAAAGATTTAACAAGGATTGAATACCATAGAGTTTTTGAAAGTGCTGATTTTCCGCGTTTTGATTTAATAAATAAAATGGGAGAGCAACAAGGCAACAGGCATTTGTGGTGGGATAAAATAGCTAAAAAAATGGGCTTTAAAGACCCTCTTAATTCCCCCGAACAAACAGTGCAAGAAAAGGTAAAAGAGGTTGTAGTAAAATCAAGCTCTGCAAAATCAATAAGCTCTTTTATATGGGCTGCTTTAGGTGTAGCGCTTGCCGCACAAGAGCCTTTTGAAAGGAAAATTTCAATTCCGATAAGCGGTACAAGAAAAGAAAAAGCATTGAGCTTGGCTAAACAATTTGCAACAACTTTAGGCAACAGTTTTGTTGATTTGTATAACGGAAATAATTTGAAATTTACCTATGGTTCAAAAATAGTCGGCAGAACAATTATTTTTGGTGCTTTGGCTTCTACAATTTTGGGTATATATAATGCAACGCGCGGTTTTAGAGTTGCGGATAATCAACCTGACACACAAATAAATCTGAAGAAAGAATATGAGGTGCAATAATGAACAATAATATTAATACCTCAATTCAAAGCAGATACTTAGAACAGCAACTAAGAAAAGAAATTGCACAACAAGATGTGTATAGAGCATTTGTCCTTAATGCGAATTCTATTGCACCTCAAGAGCACAGAGCGTATCTGCTTAAAACACGTAATCCTGTTTCAAGTTTCATAATTGCTACTGCTGATACCGGTAAAGATATTGTTGAGTTGGGAAAGGCTCTGGTTACAGGAAAATCTAACGACAATCAACTTGGCAGATTTAACGATTTAGGCATGAAACTTGGCGGTTTGGGAATTGCATCTTATCTTTTTACTAAGCGTGGCACAGGAACAAAGGGTATAATGGAGTTTTTGGGCGCAGGTGCATTTTTTGCAACAATGGCGGCATGGCCAAGGCTCTTAATTTCTGAACCGTTGAAAATGCGTTTTGGTTTTGATATTCGCCAACAATATATAGATGCTCAAGGACGTAAAAAAAGATTATATCTTGATAACCAATTTGTTCCGGATTTATATTCCAATGAAGAAATTGACAAAATTGCGGATAAAATGGGAATTGACAAGAAAAATCCCGAGTACCGCGAATTAACTAAAGAAAAAATGCGTACAATTGCGCTTCAGGGTAATACTCTTTGGATGTTAAGCGCTGGTTTTAGCCCGCTTTTAACTTCAATGATATGTAATCTTGCAGAAAGAGGTGTTACAAAATATATTGTTAACTCTCAGTATAATAAAATATTAAAACAAGCAGATGGACTTGAAGAAATAGCAACAAGAAGACAATTAGAAAAAGGTTTTAATCTTGCAGAAGCTAAAGAACTCAAACATATTCTTGAAACAAGGGTAACAGAACCTGATGAAAGCTTCTACAGAAAGGTTGTAAGCATTCTTGATCCCTTTAGTGCCCTAAATAATGCAAAAGATGTCGACGATGCAAATCTTATAGGTGAACTTGGCGGTATTGGTCCTAAAATAAGAAAACAAATAGAACAAGGTTATGGGGCTCTTAAATCTCAAGAAGGTGTTTCAGGCATGCTTGAGATAGATAAAATTATTCCTGTTATGAAAAAATATTCATCAAATGGAATTAGCGATATACAGGGTAATACCGAATTAAATGATTTCATAGTTAAGATTACAAGAAAATTGCGTGCTGCAAGAGGTGAACAAAATAAAATTAAATATATAACGGTTGAACAATTTGATAATATGTTCCAAGAAGCAATTAAAGGTGCAAAACCAAAACAAATCGAAAGACTTACCAAGGCTTATGAAGAAACGCTGGCAGGACAATTTGCGACACCTGAAATTGTGGAAAAATTATGTAAAACATTGCAGCAGATTTATAGCGAACAAACAAGACCTATAAGTGCAAAAGTTGCGACTTATGCTGATTTTATTAACGCTCTTGCGGGGCAAAAATATGAATCTTTGCATACAAGCATACACTTAAATTCGGTTAATGCACTTATGCAAACACTTAAAATTCCATACGATGAACTTAATATTGCAAGAAATTCTCTTGATTCTGCAAGAGGCATTTTGCAAGGTCGCTTTACGCAAATTGCAAGTGATGAAACAAATTATGCTAATTTTATTTCCGATATTTCTTCAAGACAGGCAAAATTTGAAGCAAGTACTGTTGATAAACTCCTTTCTTCGATAAAAGAAAAAGTATATAAGGGTCTTATTTCAGCATTTAATAATGTGCCTGAAGATTCCCCTCTTGCAGTTTTAAAGGCTCAGTCCGGCATTGATATTGAAGTTTTAAAAGGCTTAATTGAAAAAACTTTTGGTGTTTCCTATGACACATTTATTAAAGAATACGGGGCAGAAAATGTCACTGCGGAAAAATTAGCAGAATTGCTTAAGGCAAAAGGTGCCGATGTTGATTCACTAAGAAGGGCGCCTATGTTTAAGAGAATTATCAATTTGTTTATAGAAGAAAAAGGTGCCGGCATAAGGGCGACAGGTCACAGATATTTGCTAGAGGCTGATTTTGAAAGACGCATTCAAACTGGCGAGCTTAAAAATTATTGGAAATATTTATCGGGCGAAGATGAAATAAGCGAAGAAGTTCTTAAAATTTGTCGCAGTATAATTTATGACAGCTCAATGAATGATCTTGCAAATAAATTTTATGCTGACGGAAACGGAGAATTTGCAGTTAAAATTATAAAACTTCTGTTCGGAGAACCGGGTGCTCAAGGTGAAGATGCAATGCGCAGCGGACTTTCCAAGTTGACTTATGAAAGCTGTGACAAATCTCTTATACAAAAACTTGTAGCAACAAGAGAAAATTTCTACAAAATATATGCTCAAATGGCTGATTTTGCAAGGGCGGGTCATAAAATTGACGGTGTCGGCACGCAAGCTTTGCAAAAAACTCAATATTCAATGTTGGGTAAATCCGGAACAGAATTGTTTATGGACACCGCAAGTAAAATGTTTAACGATAAACATTGGATGAGAATATTCGGTACTTTAACAGGCATTGTTATAGGCGTTACTTTATTTGCTCAATTTTTCTTTGGAAAAGCAAAGAATGAACATTTGTATAAAGTCAAAAAAGAAAATGGAGGAGTAAATGCAAGTAAATAATATTACTCAAAATAAATATCTTGTTTATCCTCAAAAGACACTTGTGAAAAATCAGCAAACACAACCTCAACAGGTTGATAATGCTCAAAATTTACCCTATAATCCAATGCTTAGCAAGTATATAATTAAACAAACAAGTCAAATTCTTCCTGTTGCAAAAACACAGGCGGTTAATAATAATGCAAATGCGCAAAATATAACATGGCAAAATCATTTTAGGGACATGCTGAAAAACAATGAGGCAACAATCTTGGGAGTTGTTCCAAGAACAATGAATGCCAAGGATTTGGACGGCAATGGTCTTATTCAAATAGGCGAAGAATCAGGCAATTTTATAAACGCAATAGACAGGCTTGACGAGATTAAGGATATGGGCATAAATACATTGCATATTCTCCCTATCCACCCCACAGGCAAAACTCTTGCAATGGGCCTTGCTGGCTCACTTTATGCGCCGGATAAATTTGTTGAAGATAACGGCAAACTTGCGGTTGATCCAAATCTAAAAGACCCCAATACACCGGGAAGTGCTTGGGATCATTTTAAAATATTTATTGACGAATGTCATAAGCGCGGTATTTCCGTTATGCTTGATTTACCTTCCTGTGCAAGTCTTGATTTTGCAAAAAGAAATCCTGATTTAATGGCAAAAGAAAAAGACGGACAGGACAAAACCCCCCAAGGTTGGCAAGATATAAGAATGTTTAGAGTTTGGGACAATGAAGGTGAAAGAAAATTAAACCCTAAACTTCTTGATATGCATAAAAAATATGTAGAAGCATGTGTTGAACTTGGAATAGATGGTATAAGGGCTGATGTTTCACGTGCAAAACCAATTGAATTTTGGAATGTTATTATCCCGTATTCACATACATTAGATCCCCAATTCGGTTGGTTGGCAGAATCTTATACGCATGAAGATGCTTCGCCTCAGCTTAATATGCCCTATGATAGACCTGAAGATCAATTAAGAGGCGGTTTCAATTCTTATTACGGTCAATTCCATATACTTAATCAATGGACAAAAGCAGACGACCTTTTTGGTTATATGAAAGAAAATATTGATATGTCTAACAGGTTGCATGAGCCAAAATCTTTAATAGGTTCAATGACAACCCATGATGACCAAAGCCCTATGTATTATGGCGGTGCGCCTTGGGTAATGTTTACAACTGCTCTGCAAAATACACTTCCTATGGTTAATCCGTATTATATAGACGGTGTTCAAACCGGTGATTATTTCTTATATCCTTATGACCATGCTCAAGCACCTAATTCTCAAACTGATAACAATGAATGTACGGTGCATACGGGCAGACTTGATATATTTAATTTCTCAAGAAAACCAGGCGGAGATTTTCCGCAAATTCAGGAATTTATAAAAGCTGCTCACAATATCAGAAGCGGCAATATTAAACCTGAATATAAAGATATAATTCAGTACGGTTCATTTATAAAACTTGAAACAAATGACCCCGAAATAATTGCTTATGCCAGACACAAAGACGGGAAAACATTACTTTTTGTGGGTAATAGGAATGCAAACTTGAGAAGAAGCGCAAAGATACAAATCCCCGGATTTAAAGCAACTCAAGAGCTTAATAATCTTTTACCTTTTTATTCTCAACCAAGTTATTTCCAAAAAGAAAATAATGTTTTAACCGTTGATTTAGGACCTTTAAAGGCTCATGTTTTTGAGATTAGTACTCCTGATATTGAGTATTATTCCAAACCTCAAAATGTAATGAGGCAAAATTTTCAAACAAAAGCGGCTTAAATAAATTAACATCTGTAAAATAACTTTATACATAAAAGGCAATTTTATAAATTCAGATGTTTTAATAAAATTGAAGGGAATAACAAGGGTAATTACTGTGAAAATTTCTGCAATAGAGATACAAAACGACAAAAAAAACATTAATAAAACATCTTTTAAAGGCTTAGAACATACAATTGATGATAAATACAGCTTTTATGTTCCTCCATACGATAAAGATAAATATGATATTTTGCTTGAAGTTTGTCCTGTTGTCGAAGATGGCAAAGGAGGTTTTAAACTTGATGAGAGTGTAAGCACTCCTGTAACAATAAATAAATCCTATAATGATTTCAGGGCATACGGTGTTACCGAGTATCCCAGAAGTACAGTTATCAGTAATCCTTATTTAAGTGAATACATGGGTTACAGATTCAGACTCGTAGATAAAGAAGATGCAAAAAAAGCTTATAAAAACCTTGATGCGGAAAATCAAAATAATGTTTTCGGTGATATAGAAACAAAAAAATACATTTTTGATCCCGGAACAAGGTTTCATGATGAAAAATTTGGTGATTTTACAATAATATCCAATAAAATGGGAGTCACACCAAAATCAGGCTCTGCAATACATGTATTTTATGATTCTTATACAAGCGGACGAGGCATTGATCGTTCAAAATTTATAAGAAATCATTTTAACAAGGCATTGGGGGATTTAGACGGTATATTTACAAATAAACATGAAGAACTTTCCCCATACCGTTATGTTATGTCAAATCCTTATATTGGTGCCGATTCAAAATCTTCACATAAATATTGGGGAGAAAATTTCTTCCGAGTTCCGTCTTTGGCAGTGTTTAAAAAGGTCCTTGTTAATCTTTATAAGGAAGGCAAAGGGTACATTGCAGACGGCGCATTTACTTCGCAAAGTATTCAAAGCCCCTTTTTCCAAGATGTTCTAAAGAATGGCAGAAAATCACCTTATTATGATTGGTTTAAAATTAAGGGTGATTTAAAAATAGGTATTTTTCCCGATAAAATCCACAGTTCGAATGCAGAACATACTGATCCTTATCAACATATAGGCTTCAAGATTATAAACCCTATGGGCATGGCCGGTTATGACCATAATAAACCAAGTTATATACAATTTTTCGATAACAGACTTGCAAGCACTAAGCAACAAAGAGATACAAAAAATCTTATAACAAATTATGATATACCTCGCAGTAATGACCATTACGATATCACAACTCATCAAGATTCAATACAACCTTTCTTTTTTGAGCTTGATTATTCCGATAAAGGCGTAAGGGACAGATTTAGCGGTTATGATTGCAAAATGCTCACAGACAGACACAAAATTTATGAGAAAGAATTTGGCGATCAGCATAGCAGAATTATTGATAATCTTGAAAATTTCTTTTCTTTCCCAAATTACGATTTAGTAAGAAAAGGTAGAGCTGCAGGCGCAGATTTTTGGGATGGTAATGTCGACCTTGTAAAAATGAATCTTTCTAATCCAAATTCAAGAAGGTCTAACGTTGAAGGTTATTATGATGCAAGAGATTATCTTTATAATACGGCTACATATTGGACCCAATTTGCAAATAATGCTCTTGTTTCTTATATTGCGAAATGCTATACAAAAGGCGATGAACAAAGTTTAAATGAAATTGCGCAAATTGCACAGGCAAACGATTTGCCAATGGAAGAAGTTGCCCAGATATTCAAAAATGCTGAAGAAGAAAACCCCAATGAAAATGATACCGATGAAAATGCTAAATATTCAATAATGAGATTAATAGATGATTTCAGATACGAAAGCTTGGATCTTTCACCTCAACTTCAGGCTGTTGTTTCGACACCTGCATTTAGAAAATATATGAATAACCCTGAAGTCAAAGGTTTGCTTGCAGAATTTATAGTGGGTGCTTTGATGAAGATGGAAGATAATTATGTTGAAGAAATTCTTACATCGACAAATGAAGCAAGTGATGTTATCTCATCGGAAGATATGGAAAGAATATACGGGCAAAGTTCTGCCAAACAAAGAGTAAAAAATATCGACTCTGACCTGTCAAGCTTAGCTGAAACCACAAAGCTTACAGAGTATGGAAAAACTGTAATAGAACTTTTGGCACCGACTATTATCGGGTATGCCCTTACAAAAGCTATTTATCCTGATGAAATATTGTCGATTGATTCTAAACAAGGTACTCTTAAAAATTCTCAATCTCTTAAAAATGCTTCTTTATATCAAGCCGGAGTAGTGAGTTTGGGATATACAAATGATGATGCAAAAACTCTTGTATCAAACATAGTTAAAAACTTGTCCAATAAACAATTATTCAATGCCAAAGAATGGGAATTTGCCAATGCTCTTGAGGCAATTGATATGGATAAATATTCACACAAGGGTATAAAATTTGCTCGTGAATTTGTCCAAAAAACTCGCGGTGGTTTGAATTGGCGTTTTGATGCGGCAAAAGATGTTGCCGATTTGACTGCTACCAGAAACGGTCTGAGAAATTTTGAAGATTCTTGGGATGATGTTATTGAATTTTGGGGTAAGTTCGTTGAAAATGTAAGAGAAATTAATCCTTCTGCTTATGTTGTAGCCGAAGTTACCGATTTGTGGCCTTTGTATAATAATATGGGCATTTACAGGTTTGAAGCAAAAAATGACCTTGGCGAAGGTGCAACAAATGAAGAAATTGAAAACAGAGCAAAAATGTTAAGAAAAATGGATTGGGGTAAATATATTGAGCCTGACACTGCAGAACGTATGTTATATGAAAAAACAGGCGCAACTACAGGTTCTCAGTATTCTAAATTTTTCGGACTTTCAAATAACTTGTTTGCCAGAAACTTTGAAACAGGTGACAAAAAAGGCGATTTGGCAAACATGGATTCTCTTAAATCCAATATAGAAGGTTTTTTGACATCCGGACCTTTATTGAGCATAACACACAGCCATATTTTCTGGGATAACCATGATAAACCGCGCGGGCTGCATGGTCTGGCGCTTGATATGGGTGTATTTTTGTCAAGATTTGGAATTAATATTGAAGGTACACCTATAAATTCTGATGATGTTAAACGCGCAAAAGAAGCGGCATACAGAGTTTTGGGCAAAGAAATAACTCAAGATAAAATGAGTTATGACTTGATAAGCTCAAAAGCTGTCGCTGCAGGTGATATGTTCAGAAACGGTTTTGAAAAAGTCCTCGGTCATGATAAGGAAAAACTGGATATTATTTATCAAGCAATTTCAGATTTGGCATCAGGTAAATTTAAAGATAAAACAAACCCTGATTTTATACGCGCAGAGGCTTTTGGGCAAACTGCATTCGAAATTTCAATAAATGATATTATGGAACAGGCGCAATATATTGCCAGAAAAGAAGGTAAAATCTGGTTTAATCGTACTCAGACAAAAGAGATAACAGACAAAACTTTTGCTGAAATCTTAAAACCTGCATTGACAAAGATGATTGCTATGACTGATTTTCTTAATTCGGTTACCGGCACTCCTTTTTTCTATGCAGGTAATAATATGGGTTTGAGCGGTTATGAATATGCTTCAAAAAACGTGACACAACAAAATAGAAATCTTTTAAGACGTGAATGGATTGATAAAAATTCAAAAGAATACAAACCTGAAATACGAAAATATTTTGACAGATTTCAAGCAAGTTGTGCATTATATAAAGAATATGGGTTATCAGCAATTGCAAGCGGTACACCAATATCAATGCCTCAGAAAAACTCGCATGATTTGTATGCAATTCTTAAATATGATAAAAAAGGCTCAAATGTTATACACGTGTTTTCAAATAAAGGTATTACGGCTGATCCTTATCAGGGAATGTATGATATGACTTGCGAAATTCCATACGTTAAAATAGAAGATTCAAACGGTGTTCAATATAGGATTAAAGATTCGCAAGGAAAAGATACTTACCTTAAAAGAAAAGTATACGATGAAACAAAGGCGAAATTTGTTGATGAACTTGATTCTAACGGAAATCCGGTTAAATATGTTGTTACAGACGGAAAATTAAGACGCGAAGACGGTAAAAATATTGTTTTAAATGATACCGTTACAACATTTTATAAGCCGCTTGTGGAAAGTAAAGTTTCTCATCAGGACATTATGCAACTTTTCCATGTTTATAAATAATTATTTTAAATTAACAAAACCGAAAAACCTGCCGTCATCGCTTCTGAAGCGAAGCCAGCCGGTTTTTTGTTTGTCATCATAATTTTCAACTTTTACTAAAATCCAATTGCCTCTCATAAGCCAAGGTTCAATATGCGTAGCCAAGAAAAAACTGTCTACGCAAGCACTTTGGTTGTCAGGCGAAGCATAAAGCCTTTTGTATTCTTTGGGTACATCTCTAAATAAATACATGCCATATTTTTTGCCGTAACTTATTAAAAATTCACTCCAGCTCAAATATTTTGTGTATTCACTTTTTTTAATCCAACCAAAAAGTCCGTATCTTTGGTTGTAACAAACATAAATCCAATTATCGTTTTCGTCCTCAACGCTAAAGAGTGCAATATTGTTTGAAGGTGCAAAACCTAAAAATATATCTTTTGCCTCACATTGCATTTTTGTATTTTTACACCATAAGTCACCTTTTTCATTCCAGATTATATGCGCTTTTATTTTTGAGCTGATATTTGGATTTTCATATATTTTTATATTTTTTTCATTTTGTGCGATACCTATCCCAAAATGCCCAACGGATGAAAGGTATTGAGGAGTAACATCGGCATTTGATTTAAGTGAGAAAATAAGTAAAAATAAAATTGTTAATATTATCTTTTTCATAAAATTTCCTTATTCTGATTTTAAGATTTTACCATAAAATGTAAAGATATGTAAAATTTTACTCTTGACTGGTGTCTTTTAGCAGATATGATTTTATAAGTCTGACTAAGATATTGCAGGATGGGATAAAATCATTTTTTGCAAACTTATAAGCTCAAGAAAGAAGATATACCATTAACAGCTGTTTTAAAATTTAATTGTAATTACATATATTAGAGGTACTTAGATGTCAACAACAAAATATGCGAACCGAGTTACTCCTATGGNNNAGTTACTCCTATGGGCATACCCGAAACACGCCTTAAGGATTTACCCGACTTGATTGAAATTCAGAAAAAGTCGTTTGAGTGGTTTTTAAAAGAAGGTTTGAAAGAAGAATTTCTTTCTTTTTCACCTATTAAGGACTACACAGGCAGACTGGAATTGCATTTCTTGCCGAATTATACATTCGATAACCCCAAATATACAATAGAAGAAGCACGTATTCATGATGCAACTTATGCAAAACAACTTCGTGTTATGATGCGACTTGTTAACCGTGATAGCGGTGAAATTAAAGAACAAGAAGTTTATATCGGTGATATTCCTACAATGACCGATAAAGGTACATTTATTGTTAATGGTGCTGAACGTGTTATTGTTTCTCAGATAGTTCGTTCCCCCGGTATTTATTATAAAAAAGAGGTTTCGCCTACAGGTAAACGTTTGTACAATGCTACTTTAATTCCTAACCGTGGCGCATGGTTAAAAATTGAAACGGATTCAAATGACCTTGTTTATGTAAAAATTGATAAAAACAGGAAAATCCTTGCTACAACTTTACTTAAAGCATTGGGCATCACTCCTGTTGAAATGGAAACTCTATTTACTCACTTTGAATTCTTAAAGAAAACTTTAGAAAAAGATACAACAAACTCAACCGATGAAGCACTTATTGAAGTGTATAAAAAGCTTCGTCCCGGCGATCCTGCTTCAGCTGCCGGCGGTCGTTCTATCTTAGAAGCTCGTTTCTTTGATGAGAAAAAATACGACATCGGCAAGGTCGGTCGTTATAAATTAAACAAAAAATTAGGTCTTAACTTGCCTGAAACTCAAAGAACAATAACTGTTCAAGATATCGTTGCAGGTATTGAGTACTTAATTAATTTAACTTATGACGAAGGAACTCTTGATGATATTGACCATTTGGGTAATCGTCGTATCCGTTCGGTCGGTGAATTGTTGCAAAATCAATTTAGAGTCGGTTTAAGCCGTATAGAAAGAATTGTTAAAGAAAGAATGACACTGCAAGACAGTGAAACTTTGACACCCTTAAACCTTTTAAATACAAAGCCTCTCGTGGCATCTTTAAAAGAGTTTTTTGGTTCTTCACAGTTATCACAGTTTATGGATCAAACAAACCCATTGGCTGAACTTACTCACAAAAGACGTATTTCAGCTCTTGGACCAGGTGGTTTAATGAGAGAGCGTGCAGGTTTTGCCGTTCGTGATATTCACCCTTCTCACTACGGACGTATTTGCCCCGTTGAAACACCTGAAGGTCCTAACGCAGGTCTAATCGGTTCACTTGCAACGCATGCTCGTGTTAACGATTACGGTTTTATTGAAACACCTTTCTTTGTTGTAAAAGACGGTGTTGTAACCGATGAAGTTCACTACTTAACGGCAGATGAAGATGAAAACTACCGCGTAGCACCTGCCGATATTCAATTAAATCCTGATAGAAGCATAAAAGAAGAATATGTTCCCGTTCGTTACAGGTCCGAATTTACAATGGGCGAATCCAAAAAAGTTGACTATGTCGGTGTTTGCCCAATTCAGATAATTTCTGTTGCAACGTCATTAATTCCGTTTATCGAGCACGATGATGCTAACCGTGCACTGATGGGTTCAAACATGCAACGTCAAGCGGTACCTTTACTTGTAACTCAACGTCCTGTTGTAGGTACGGGTCTTGAAAAACGTGCCGCAAAAGACTCTTGTATGGTAACATGCAGCGAGGTGGACGGTGAAGTTGTAAGAGTTGTCGGCGAAGAAATTCATATCAAGGGCGATGACGGTAAAATGTATCAATACCAATTACTTAAATATGTCCGTTCTAACCAAGATACTTGTATTAACCAAAGACCTATTGTCCGTGCGGGCGATAAAGTTAAAGCCGGTGATGTAATTGCTGACGGTGCTTCAACTCACCAAGGAGAGTTGGCGCTTGGTAAAAATGTTCTTGTCGCTTATATGCCTTGGGAAGGCTATAATTTCGAGGATGCTATCTTATTGAGCGAAAGATTAGTTTATGATGATGTATTTACATCTGTTCACATAGAAAAACTTGAAATAGATGCGCGTCAAACAAAACTCGGACCGGAGGAAATTACACGTGAAGTTCCAAATGTATCTGAAGATTCAATCAGACATCTTGATGAACGCGGTATTGTAAGAATCGGTGCAAGAGTATATGCTGATGATATTTTGGTCGGTAAAATTACACCTAAGGGCGAATCTGAACATCCGCCGGAAGAAAAATTATTGCGTGCAATATTTGCCGAAAAAGCACGTGATGTTAAAGATAATTCACTTCGTGTACCACATGGTGAAGGCGGTAGAGTAGTTGACGTTAAAGTATTTGACAGAGAAAAAGGAGATGAACTTCCGCCCGGTGCAAATACTGTAATTCGTGTTTATATCGCACAAAAACGTAAGATATCCGTTGGTGATAAATTATCAGGTCGCCATGGTAACAAAGGTATTGTTTCAAGAATATTACCCAAGGAAGATATGCCTTTCTTGCCTGATGGTACTCCTGTTGATATAGTCTTGAACCCTCTTGGTGTTCCTTCTCGTATGAACGTTGGTCAAACTTACGAGCTATTGCTTGGTTTGGCTGCTTATCTGACGGGAAATCATTACGAAGCACCTTCATTTGATGAAATGTACGGTGCAAATCAGTCTGAAATTGCTACGCGTCAAGAACTTTTAAAAGGTATTAAAGCATCAGGCTGTGATTGGGTAAGAGAAGACGGAAAAGTTACATTGTATGACGGTAGAACAGGTGAACCTTTTGATGAGCCTGTTGCAGTCGGTCTTTCATATATCTTGAAACTTGTTCACTTGGTTGATGATAAAATCCATGCTCGTTCAACCGGTCCATATTCACTTGTTACACAACAACCTTTGGGCGGTAAAGCTCAATTCGGCGGTCAAAGGTTTGGTGAAATGGAAGTTTGGGCGCTGGAGGCTTATGGTGCAGCTTATACACTTCAAGAAATGTTGACAATCAAATCAGATGATGTTAACGGAAGAAGCAGAGCTTACGAAGCTATCGTCAAAGGTGATAACATACCTCGTCCGGGTATTCCCGAGTCCTTTAAAGTACTTGTTCGAGAACTGCAAAGTATCGGATTGGATATTGCTGTTTCGAAAAAAGGCGGCGAAGAAGTTGATTTAATGTCAGATACAGATGATTTGAGAAAGTCTGCACCAAAAAGAGTGCTGTCTGACATGGATAGCGAATTGCTGAATATTAATTTCTTTGAAACACCTACAAGCTTTAAAGATTAGTAATGATATAAACAACAGTTAAGGAGAATAAAAGTTGTCTACTAGTATTTATTGATTATTTTGATTATATAAGAATTTCAATAGCCTCTCCCGAGCGTATATTGAAATGGTCATACGGCGAGGTTACAAAGCCTGAAACAATTAACTACCGTACCCTAAAACCTGAACGTGACGGTCTTTTCTGTGAAAGAATCTTTGGACCTTCAAAAGACTGGGAATGTTATTGCGGTAAGTATAAAAGAGTACGTCATAAAGGTATTATCTGTGAACGTTGCGGTGTGGAAGTTACAGATTCCAAAGTACGTCGTCATCGTATGGGACACATTAAACTTGCAGCGCCCGTTTCGCATATCTGGTTTTTAAAAGGTATTCCTTCATACCTTGGCTTACTTCTTGATATGACTTTAAAAGATTTGGAACAAATTATTTACTTTAACAACTATGTTGTAGTTGATGGAGGCGAAAGCCCTTTTAAAAAGTTCCAACTTTTAACAGAAGAAGAATATGAGGATTATATCCTTGAAAACGAAGATACCACACTTAAAGTTGGTATAGGCGCTGAGGTTATTAAGGATTTATTATCTGAAATAAAACTTGAAGAACTTGCTAATGAAATCAGAAGTGATTTAGATGCTGCAGGTGGTTCTGTTCAAAAGAGGGCAAAATTAATTAAAAGATTAAGACTTGTTGAATCTTTAATTGAATCAGGAACAGAGCCTACTTGGTTTATTATGGATGTTCTTCCAATAACTCCTCCGGATTTGCGTCCAATGGTGCAATTAGATGGCGGACGTTTTGCAACATCAGACTTAAATGACTTATACAGACGTGTTATTAATCGTAATAATCGTCTTTTAAGACTTCTTGAAATGGGCGCGCCGGAAATTATCGTACGTAACGAAAAACGTATGTTACAAGAAGCGGTTGATGCACTTATTGACAATGGCAGACGTGGAAGAACAGTTGTCGGTCCAAATTCAAGACCTCTTAAATCTCTATCAAATATTATCGAAGGTAAACAAGGTCGTTTCAGACAAAACTTATTGGGTAAACGTGTTGACTACTCAGGCCGTTCGGTTATTGTTGTAGGTCCTCAGTTGAGTTTAAATCAATGCGGTTTGCCAAAAGAAATGGCAATTGAATTGTTTAAACCTTTCGTTGTTAATAAATTAATTGAACGTGGCTTGGTTCAAAACATCAAATCGGCCAAAAAGAAAATTGAACGTTCTGAACCCATTGTTTGGGATATTTTGGAAGAAGTGGTTGACGGGCACCCTGTTATGTTAAACCGTGCACCCACCTTGCACAGATTGGGTATTCAAGCATTTGAACCTATTCTTGTAGAAGGTCGCGCTATTCAACTTCACCCGCTTGTTTGTACAGCATTTAACGCTGACTTCGACGGTGACCAAATGGCTGTACACGTTCCTTTGTCTATTGAAGCGCAAGCAGAAGCCAGAATGTTAATGCTTGCTACTAATAATATCTTGGCACCTGCTACAGGTAAACCTATCATTACTCCATCTCAAGATATGGTATTAGGAATTTACTACCTGACTATATTAAAAGATGAAAGTGCACCTGTTAGGGGTTACTTCCATGATTATATGGATGCAATTTCTGCTCTTGAATCAGGAATTGTGAAGCTTCATGACAAAATCGTTGTAAGAGATGACAACGGTAAAAGAATTGAGACAACTCCGGGCAGAATTGTTTTTAATGAAGTTGTAAGAAAATCAATTCTTGCATAATTTGACGTAATTTTAAAAATGATGAGGAAATAATAAAAAATGACTACATTAACTCCGCAGAGTAAAAAGAAAAAACATACAATTGAATTTATTAACAGAATTGTTGATAAAGGCGGTCTTAGAAAACTTCTTTCTCAAATTTATCTTGAATGGGGTGGTGCAAAGACTGCTGAGCTTGCAAACAACCTTAAAAATTTAGGTTTTAAATATGCAACAAAAGCAGGTACAACAATTTCAATTCATGATTTAAGCGTTCCAAAGGTTAAAAAACAATTGCTTGAAGAAGCTCAAAATCAAATTGAAGAATCCACAAACAGATACTTAAAAGGTGAAATCACAGAAGTTGAAAGATATACAAAAGTTATCGACACATGGTCGGAAACAACTGCTAAATTAACCGAGCAGGTTGTTGAAAACTTTGATAAATTAAATCCTGTTTATATGATGGCATTCTCCGGTGCAAGAGGTAATTTATCACAGGTATCACAACTTGTTGGTATGCGCGGATTAATGGCAGATGCGCAAGGTCAAATCATTGACTTGCCTATTAAATCTAACTTTAAAGAAGGCTTGTCTGTTACCGAGTATATTATTTACACGTCGTTTGGTTGATGTTGCTCAAGACGTAATTATTCGCGAAGAAGATTGTCATACAAATAAATCAATCAAATTAACAGCTATTATGGATGGTGATGAAATAATCGTTCCTCTTGAAGACAGATTGCTGGGCAGAACGGTTGCGCAAGATATTTTAGATAAAGACGGAAATGTTATTGTTACTAAAAATACAACCGTTAACCGTGAAGATTTGGCAAAAATTAAGGAATTAAAATTAAAAGAGCTTGATGTGCGTTCAACTCTTACATGCGAGCTTGAATATGGTATTTGTCAGAAATGTTATGGTTGGGCTATGACCACGCAAAAACTTGTTGACATTGGTGAGGCAATTGGTATTATAGCTGCACAATCAATTGGTGAGCCCGGTACACAGCTTACAATGAGAACATTCCACACCGGTGGTGTATTTAAAGGTTCAGGTGCCATGAAACATGTTGAATCACCTGCTGATGGTACTGTTAAGACTGCTGTAAAAACTCGTGAATTAAGAACTCGCCATGGGGATGTTGTTCAAGTTGCAATTAAAGAAGTTGACATTGAAATTGTTGATAAAAAAGGTAATGTTTCAAAAGCCCATGTTCCTTCAGGTGCAAAAATATATGTAAATGAAGGTATGGAAGTTAAAAAAGGTCAAGAAATTGCAGAATACGAACCTGCATCAAAAGGTGACGGTTCTCGTTTGACTGAAAAAGCTACAAAAGATATTACTTCCGATATTTCGGGCGAAGTAGTTTTTGAAGATTTTGTTGCCGATGAAAAGAAAGACAGACAAGGCAATATTTCAAGAACCTCAAACAAACAAGGCATTGTTTGGGTCTTGGGCGGAGATGTATATACACTTCCCTCAGGCTCAAAAGTTCTAGTTTCTGATGGTCAAAAAGTTAAAAAGGGCGAAAAACTTGCTGAGACATTGATTGTTTCAGAGCATGGCGGTGAAGTTCGCGTTGGAAACTCGCTTCAAATTGAAGAAGTTAAATTTGAAGGTAAAAAAATTAAAAAGATTGTTGCAGGTAAAGAATTAACAATTGTTATTGCCTCCCTGCAGCCTTCAAATGCCGCTTTTGAACAAACTAAAAAAGAACAGTTCTGGACTGTTGATAAAACAGGTGAAAAATATATTGTTAAATGTCCAATCGATACAACTGTTGAAAATGGCATGATTATTGCAGAATTAATTGATGAAGAACATAAAGTTGAATCTTCCGGTGAAATTCGTTACAACGGTGTCGAAGTTGATGAAAATCAAGTTGTAACAAAAGCCGGAGAAGCTATCTTTATTCCTGAAGAAATACATCAAATTTCTAAAGATTCATCTTTAAAACTTGTCGAATCCGGCACTTATGTTGAAGCGGGTACTGAAGTTGTAAAAGACTTATATACTCACATTGACGGTATTGTTGAAATTAAAGAATTTAATGATATTATCCATGAAGTTGTTATTCGCCCTGGTGAATTACATACTTTAGATTCAATTAACGACTTAAAAGTTGATGAAGGTGAAGTTGTTAAAGCAGGCACTATTGTTGCGGCAGGTATTAAAGCAAAAGTCGATTCAATTGTTACAATAGTCGAAAATGAATCTGATGTTCTTGAAATTGATGATCTCGATGAAGAAATAACGGAAGATATTGTTGAAGACGACAATATTGAAAATAAATCGGTTCAAATTTTAATAAGACCAATCCAAAGATTCGAAATTAAGCCAAAAGATGTTTCAATTGAATTTGACACAACCGATGAAGCTATAGAAATTGTTCCTTTAACTCAATTGCAATTTAAAGATGGTGCAAGGGTTCGCAATTTAGACGGCGCAGTTCTTACAAGAACTTCATTGGTTCTTTCGATGGGCGGATATTTAAGCCATTTGAAAGGTCTTGTTGAGCTTGATAAAGAAGGAAGTTTAAAAATAGTTGTACTTGAAACTCTAATTGTCCGTCGTGAGCAAGAAGATGGCTCAAGAATGTTATCTTCAACACAAACAGAACTTCTTGTAGAAAACGGACAAGTTATCGAACCAAGAACACCTGTTACAAAAACTCAAGTTCTGTCGGTAAACGATTCTGTTGCAAGTATTAAATCGGCGGATAAAGAATTAAGAAGATTATTGCTTGTTTCGGATGCTTACGAAAATACAATTGAAATTAAATCTAAACCAACAGTTAAAGTCGGTGAATTTATTAAGCCTGACAGCGTGATTTCATCTTCCGGTGAAACTTCCACTTGCTCAGGTCGTGTTGTTGATGTAACTCCTAAATCAGTTACGGTTAGGATAGGACGTCCTCACTTAATCAGCCCCGGTACGCTATTGCAGGTTGAAAATTCTGCTCTAATCCTAAGGGGTGACTTGCTTGCAACACTTGTATTTGAAAGACAAAAAACAGGCGATATTGTTCAAGGTCTTCCTCGTGTCGAAGAACTTCTTGAAGCAAGAAAGCCGAAAGATTGCGCCATTGTTGCAGAAGAAGATGGTGTGGCTGAAATTGAATATGAAGATGATGTTGCAAGATTGTTTATCGTAAATGAAAACGGCAGAACAGAGATTAAATATCCTATAGAATCAAGTGTTATTGTTATGGATAAACAAAAAATTACAAAAGGCCAAGCACTAACTTCAGGACCTTTAAATCCGCACGACGTAATCAGATTAAGAGGTACGTTTGCTGCACAACAATATCTGGTGGATGAGGTACAAAGAGTATATCGTTCTCAAGGTGTTGAAATTGCAGATAAACACGTTGAAGTTATTGTTCGTCAGATGATTAAAAAAGTAAGAGTTGTTGATTCGGGTACAACCAAGCTTCTTCCCGGTGAGCTTGTTGAACTTAAGGAAATTGAAGCACAAAACGCTGAAGTTGAAAAACAAGGCGGTGAAAAAGCTACCTATGAAGCACTTTTACTCGGTATTACAAAAGCTTCATTGAACACAGAAAGCTTTATTTCTGCCGCTTCTTTCCAAGAAACAACAAGAATACTTACAGAAGCTGCGGTTGAAGGTAAAAAAGACTTGTTGAGAGGTTTAAAAGAAAACGTTATCATAGGTCGTTTAATTCCTGCTGGTACAGGCTATTACCACTTAATCAACGCTAATGAAGAAAAAGAAAAAGAAGCGCTAAGACGTGCTCAACAGAAAAATCAAGCAAGAAAACCTTCTGCAATTTTAGAAGAAATCGAAGGTATGTTTGGCGCGCCTGATTTTACAATCGAATAATAAGCACAATAAATAAAAATTGCCACCTAAGATTAGGTGGCAATTTTTTATTATTTTCGGTTTTATATCTGTACAAGAAAAAAAGAAGGTTGGTATATGAATATAACAAAAAGCAATTACTATACTGCTTATCCTAAAGAACGAGTTAATTTTACTTCTGCAGAAAATAATACTTCCTCAGGTAAATTTTCAGAACCCCTAAAAAGAAAAACAATGGCGGGAATTGGTCTGGCTCTTGCAGCATTAGCTACTTTTGGCATTGTTACTCTAAATTTAAAGAAAGGTAAAAAGACAGATATTCAGGATTTGTCGCAAGGCGCAAAAGATGTAGCAGGTATTATTAAAAAATTTACTGATGAAAATAATCAAGATGTGCAAAATGTTATACTCCAAAAGGGCAAAGCTGTTTTGCCCGATGGTTCCTTTTTTAGCGGATTAATGGAAACCGTAAATAAAAAAGGTGATAGTATTGCAATAAAATACAAAGACGGTTTTATGCAAGAGTCATCCATAAATGGGGTGCTTTATAAAACTTATGAGGAATTAAAAAATATTCCGGCATATATCGAAAAAAATGTTGCAAAATACTCTCGAGATGAAGGTGTAAGAGTAAATCTTTTTGATAAAAACGGTCTTTCTAAAATTTTTATGCATGTTTATGATAGTGATGGTAAGGTCACAAGAAATGTAATGCAAAATTCAGACGGAATATATAATATGCTTGATATACAAAATGGCAGAATTGTTGCGATGTCTCAATTTAAACATTTAAATCTTCGTTCTTTAATTTTTGATGAGAGTGGTGATGTTATTTCAAGAGTTCATAGTGAAGGTCCCCTTACTTTTATAACAAAGTTTAATCCTGACGGTTCAAAAACACAAGTAGGTTCGCATATTTTGTATGATATAGTTGGTACACCGGCAACTTCATACAAGCCGGTAAAACCAAAAATAGCAAGATTTTACGAACTTTTCTCCAATTCTCCTTATAGAACAATTGAGGCAAAATTTAAAGGAAAAAGCCATATACTTGCCGATGAAATAACAATGCCTGACGGTACTTTAAGGGAAGTATTTATACAAATTCCTGTCGGAAAACTTTGTGATGATAAGAATAAATATGTAATTTTTTCTTTATATGAAAATTCTCAATTAATTACTCAGGCGCAAATTGGTGAGCAGGCAAAAAATGTAGCATATAATGTTGCAAGGAAAGAGATGCCCCAATTGGAACAAGCAGTTCGAGAAACTGTCGAACATGCCCTAAAGAGCGGTATTGAATTTGATTATCAAAAAATATCGGATAATTTGCCAAGGATATATAATTTTTAATTACCAAAAAGTTTATTTTACATAATTATTTTTAATGCTAAAATAATGACGTAAATTTTTTGGGAGTAATTATGCTAAAAAAAATTATATTGAGTTTTATTGTTGCTTTTTCGTTTGTTCTTAGTACATTTGCAGATGAAATGAGTGATGTACAAACATTTTTTAATAATTTTGTGAATGCTTCGAATACTTATTCTACAAGTTTACCTAATTATTATGTGCCAAATGCAAAGATTGTAAGAGTTGTGCATAAACCTGACGGTACAACAAAAGCTGTAGTAATACCTTTTGACAGATATTTGCAGGAGTTGAAAAAAGGCGCCGTTGTTGCAAAAACAGTGGGATATAAAAACAGGTATATAAACCAAAAAATTGTAAAAATAGGAAATGATTATAAATTGAGTGCAATAAGAATTCCAAGGAATGATAAAACAGGGCTTGAGGCATATTTTATAATTACAAAAACTTCGTCGGGATATAAAATTAAAGAAGAATCAATGGGTACTAATGTGCAAAAGTTTTTAAATGCTAAATAAAATAAAAGCCGCTTTAAGCGGCTTTTTTTAATCCTGTCTGTTATTCGAGCTTACCGCTTGAGAATTTTGGTATTGCATATCCTGTAAATATTGCTGCCCGTTCATAACAACTTGATAAAGCTGTTTTAAATCATTTTCAAGTTTATTTAAAACCTCTTGTGCATATTGCTGTGCGCCTTCTTTAATTTTTATTGCTTCTTCTTGTGCTGCCAAGCGTGCACTTTCTGCTTCGTTGAACGCTTTCATTTTTATTGCTTCGCATTCTTCAATAACTTGTTCTCTAATTTCTCTTGCGCGTTCTTCAACTGCTTTATTTAAGCTTGATTCGTTTAAAAATCTGTGTCTTTCATTTTCCGCATCTGCTATAATACGCTCTGCTTTCATTTTCGCATCTTGGATTATGTCTTCTTTTTTTCTTAAAATAACATGAGCATCTCTGATTTCATTTGAAATAGCATCGGGAAAACTTGAAATAATTCTTGATAATTCCTGACTTTTAACTACAATCAGAGGGGGCAGAATATGAAAACCTGTTTCCCAGAGCTGATTTAGCCTGTCTATTAAATCATACATTTTTTCTTCTGAAGGAGACATTTTATTTTAATTACCTTTC